>CAVRLT010000022.1:0-116305 GCA_963721795.1 uncultured Actinomycetes bacterium | reverse complement strand
GGCGGTCGCGACGACGACGAGGTGTTCGCACGCGCGAGGCGAGCGGGCTTCTCGGGTGTCGAGGCCGTCATGGCGAGTGATGATCTGGCCGCTTCGCGCGACGGACGCCTCGAGAACCTGCGTCGAGCGAAGCAGGCGACGGGTCTCGAGATTCCCGCGCTCGTGCTCGCCGAGCACAACGAGGGTGGAGTTGCCGACGCGAGCCCCGAGATCTCGAGAAGAGCATTCGCAGAGGTCCGACATGCGATCAGGTGGGCACGGGAGCTCGGCACCGAGGTCATCCTCGTCCCGTTCTTCATGCGAGCGGAGCTCCTGAGCGAGGCGGACGACGAGCGGGCGGTGGCGGCGTTCCGAGCGCTATGTCCGGCAGCCGCGGAGCACGGAGTAACCCTGTGCTTCGAAGGCTCGCTCCCCGCCGAGCGCATCGCCTCGATCGCCGCTCGCGTCGGGTCGGACGCCTTTGGCTGCTACTTCGACCTCGCCAATCCACTGGCTCACAAGGGTCTCGACGCTCCGACCGAGATTCGGGCGCTCGGTGGGCTCGTCAAACGTGTCCACGTGAAGGACACGCGGGTTCGCACGGGCGACTGCCGGCCTGGCACCGGCCGCGTCGACTTCGCGGCGTGCGCGCTTGCGCTCTCCGAGATCGGCTACGACGGCTGGCTCACCCTCGAGACGCCGCCCGCGCCGCCGCCGCTCGTCTCCCGCGACTTGAGCTTCACGCGCTCCGTGTTCTCCTCGCTCGACGGGACGCCTCGCTGGCCACGTCTCGGTGCATTCTCGACGGAGTTCGGCGAGGGCGAATGGGAGCGGCTTGCCGACGAGTTCGATCGACTGGGCATCGGGTCCGTGCAGCTCATGGGGCCGCTCTTGGACGAGTGCCTAGACGACCCCGGCTGCGCCGAGCCCGGGCGCGAGCTTCTCGAGGAGCGCGGGCTCGCCATCCCGGCGCTCGGCGGCTACCGGAACCTCGTTGCGCCGGATCCAGAGAAGCGACGCGCCAACGTCGAGCACGTTCGCCGATGCCTGGAGGTCGCGCCCGCGCTCGGCTCCTACGTCGTCGCCACCGAAACAGGGACGCTGAGCTCGGACGCCGACTGGGCCGACACGCCGAGAAACTCGAGCGAGGAGGCGTGGAGGCTGCTCTACGGGGCGCTCGAGACCCTTCTCACCGTGGCGGAGGAGCAGGGCGTGATCCTCGCCCTCGAGACCTACGTCGGAAACGTCCTGAAGACCCAGGGTCAGCTCACCGGGCTGCTCGATCGCTTCCCGACGCAGCATCTACAGGTCGTATGCGACCCCTACAACTACCTCTCGAGTGGCCTCGTGCGTGACCAGGACCGTGTGACGAGCGAGCTTCTCGATCAGTTCGAGCCCCGCTTCGTGCTCGCTCATCTGAAGGACGTCTCCCCCGACGGAGCTCAGGCCGGGACTCCGGAGTTCGGCACCGGCGCGTTCTCGCAGCGTCCGTTCCTCGAGTTCCTGCGCGACCGCCGGCCCGATCTCGACCTGGTCTCGGAGCACATGCGGCTCGAGAACGTCCCGGCGGTGCGCCGTCGGATCGACGCGCTTCTGGGCACGACGGAGACGCGCAGCGAGGCGTCGGCCGTCACGTGAGCACCGCGGCTCGACTTAGAGTCACGGTCTGGGGTGAGGGCCTGGAGCACGAGAAGCCGGAGGCCAAGCGGATCTACCCGGGCGGAATCCACGAGGCAGTCGCGGCCGCGCTCCGGTCTGAGCTTGCTGACGTCGTTGTCCGGACGGCGACGCTCGATGCTCCGGAGCACGGACTGTCGAACGACGCGCTCACGGAAACGGATGTGCTCATCTGGTGGGGCCATCGCGCCCACGAGAAGGTGGACGACTCCGTCGTCGACCGGGTCGTCCGGCATGTGCTGGACGGGATGGGCCTCGTTGTCCTCCACTCGAGCCATTACTCGAAGCCGTTCCTTCGCCTGATGGGAACCCGCTGCAGCCTTCGTTGGCGGAACGACGCCGAGCGCGAGGTCGTCTGGACGGTTGCGCCCGCGCACGCGATCGCTGACGGCGTGCCGCCCGCCTTCGTCATTCCCGAGCACGAGATGTACGGCGAGTACTTCGACATCCCGCCGCCCGAGGAGCTCGTCTTCATCAGCTCCTTCGCGGGCGGCGAGGTTTTCCGAAGCGGCTGCTGCTGGACTCGCGGTAACGGCAGGATCTTCTTTTTCAGTCCCGGCCACGAGACGTTTCCCGTCTACCACCAGCCGGAGATCAAGCGCGTGCTCGCGAATGCCGTCCGCTGGGCGCGCAGGCAGCCGTCGCCGCTCGACACGACGTCGTCCCCGCAGTCACCCCTAGGCTGGTACGAGGAAGCGTGAGGAGCTCGATGACCCGTCGCCTCAGAGCCGAAAGGCGACGAGAGCTGCCGCTAATACTACGGTGGTCGCAGCGAGCAAGCGGAGGCCGCGCTCCTCGGCGGCGACGAGGCGCGCCTCGTCGAGGGTCTCCCGGCCGCCGTCATGCAACTCGAGCTCACCGTGCACGGTTACTACTCCGCGCCGGACGAAACGAACACGGTTCGACAGAACGCGCTGCGCGAGCGACAGCAGCACGGCGAAAGCTGCCCCGAGCGCCGCTGCGACGTGCATCTCACCGGCAACCGCCGCGTAGCCGGCGAGCAGTGGGAAGCCTCCCCACGCCAGCCCGAACCAGAGATCCGAGTGGAAGCGCCCGCCGAAGAGCTCGAGGTTGTACGCGACGACGAGGAAGAGGCCGACAGGCACGAGCGCGAGGAGCCACGGGCGGAACATGAGCGCGCCGACGATTCCGATACCGCAGGCCGCCCCGATCGAGACCGTGGCGAGCGTGATCAGGACGACATCGGGGATCCGCGTCTCGAGCGGCCGACTGCGGAGCTCGTCGAGGGCGTGCGCGCCGATGCCGACGGCCAGGGCGAATGCCGCAACCGCCGCTCCCAGCCTTCCCCAGGCGATCGCGGGTGCGAGGCAGCCGCCGATGACGACGTACGAGAGGTGCCAGGCGGTGTAAGGGAGATGGAGGAGCGTGATGTAGTCGCGCCAACCGCCCTGGTCGAGGGCGTACCACGAAGGCCTCACTGCTTTCTGCCCCAGATCACGACACCTCCGCCGAGGCTCAGACGGCGGACGTTGAGCTGGTGCACGCCCGCTGCGCGCCAGAGCTCGAGCTGGCGCTCGAGCGGGTGGCGCGCCCAGAAGCCGCGGATCGATCCGCCGAGGAAGCTGCCGACCTCGTCCCAGCCGTCTCGCAGGATCCGTCCCGCGAGCGGAAGCGCGAGCCGGACGTAGAGCTCCCAGGGCGGGCGCGCCAGGCGGCGAGGCACGCCGAACTCGAGCGAGGCGACGATGCCTCCTGGGCGTACGACCCGCGCGAGCTCGGCGAGCGTCGCGCCGGGATCGTCGACGTAGCGAAGCAGGTACGTGAAGGTCAGGTGGTCGAAGGACTCGTCCGCAAACGGCATCGACTCAGCGGCTGCCTCGACGAGCTCGACCGTGTTCTCGAGCCGCCGGCGCGCGACGGCGAGCATCTCTGCGCTCTGGTCGAGCCCGGTGACGCGGAAGCCCCGGCGGAGGAGCTCGGCGGCCACGAGCCCCGTGCCGGTGGCGACATCGAGCACGTGTCCGCCGTCGGGTGGAATCCGGGAGACGAGGAAGCGCCTCCAGCGCGGATCCTGGCCGAAGGAGAGCGTCGCTCCGACACGGTCATAGGAGGGCCCGAGGGGTGCGAACAGCTCGCGGGCGTGGGCGGTTCTCGACGACACCCGGCGTATTCTGGCGGCGTGAGCCTCGCGGCCGAGCTCGAGCGGATCGCCGGTCTCGCGCGGGCCCACGCCTCGGGCGGCGAGGTGTCGGGGGTGATACCCACCGAGCCCGCTCCCGGGGAGCGCGTGTACCTGTGCGCCTTCGACGACGGCGCCGGCCGGCGGAGCTGGCTCGCAGTGCGAGTCGACGGAACGCCCGTTGCGAGCAGGGCCGAGCTCCGCGAGGCCGTGTCCATCGCTGCGCTCTGTGAGGTGGCCTCCGACGCGGCCGGCGGTGGAGACCTGGACGATCTCATCGCGCGACTCCGGGAGCTGCGCACGACCGAGGCGCCGGACGGGATCGAGTTGGCAGAGGAGGCCGCCGAGCGTCTCCGTGAGGTGCTCGGGGAGCCACCCCAGCTCGCCTCTCCGGGCCGGCTCGACACGATCGGTGTAGCCACGCGACGCCTCGAGCGCGAGCTCGATCCCACAGCCGCATCGCCCTTCACCGCGGCGCTGAAGTCGTCCCAGGAAGCCGTGAGCGAGCTTCAGCGGGAGGTCGAGGCCGGCTATCGCGTGCCTCTGTCCTGAGGAGGCCATGCCCGCCCGTACAATGCGGCGGTGGAAGGCGGCGGCTTCTTTCCGTTCGGTGGCGATCCCGAGGATCTCCTCGGCGCGCTGCGCGAGTTCGCCGAGAAGCAGGCGGAGTCGGTGCAGGACGCGCAGAAGGAGCAGTACGCGACGCTGACCCTGAACACCGCGGTCGAGCTGACCGCGGCGGCGTTGTCACGGATTCAAGTCGACGGCCCGTCCGACGCGCAGGCGCTCGCGCTCCGCGACGCCATGCGCGTGCTCTTCCCCGAGGCGGTCGCGCTCGTCTCCGCGGCTCGCCAGGGCTTCATGCGGCAATAGCGCGTCGGGTCTGGCTTCAGCCAGACCCCGGTGTAGGGGTGGACGATGCGCCGAGCGACGCGAGCAGCGACCAGCCTCCGTCGACGACCAGCGTCTGGCCGCGGATCATCTCCGCCTCGGGAGAGCAGAGGAACGTGACGCACGCCGCGATGTCGTCGGGCGAGACGATCCTCCCGACTGGATTGCGTGTGCCCATCTCGAGCATCTGCTCCTTGTTCGGGAAGTGCTCGAGGGCGCCGGTCTCGACGACTCCTGCCGAGACCGCGTTGACCCGGATCCCGCGCGGCGCGAGCTCGACCGCGAGGTAGCGGACGAGCGCTTCGAGCGCAGCCTTGGACGCGCCGACGAGCGAGTAGTTGGCGAGGACGCGACTCGAACCGAGGCTGGAGATGCCGAGGATCGACGAGCCGGCCGGCATCGTGGGTGCGGCGGCTCGGGTGAGGGAGAGCAGCGCGCGTGCGTTCGCGGACAACGTCCAGTCCCAGTGCTTGTCGTCCGTCTCGAGCGCCGGCCTGATAACTCCGGTCGCCGCGCCGTGGACGAGCACGTCGAGCGGGCCGAGCGCCGCGACCTCGTCTGCGATGCGCTGGGAGGCGACGTTCCCGCGAACGAGGACCGGCTCCGCGCCGAGCTTCGTCAGCTCCGCAGCCGTGTCTTCAGCGGCCTTGTCTCCCCGCATATAGCCGATCGCGACGCGCCGCGCGCCGAACGAGGCGAAGCGGAGGGCGATGGCCTTTCCGATGCCACGCGATCCTCCGGTCACGAGGACCGAAGCTCCCTCGAAGGTCATTCGCGCGGCAGTTGTGGATCCGACGCGGGGGCCGACGAGGGAATCGTCTCCCAGCCGATTCGACTCCGCGGCTCCGGAGCGGTGTCGGCTGCCAGCGAGGATGCGTGCCCGAGCCGGTCGAGCAGCTCCGCCTTCTCCTCGCCGTAGCGACGGATCGGATCGTCTACCGGCAAGTCGGCGACGAGCTCGCGCACGCGTGCCCGCAGCTGGTAGGCGAAATGCGGCGTCGCCGGCCCGACGAGCGCGTCGATGTCGTCACGAGTCGGCGTAGCCACGCACGACAGCCTAACCGTGGAGAGATTGGTGCGAACCTTCGACGCTTACAGTGCCAGGCACTGTTAAGAGCAGCCGCCTCGGTAGCGTCCGATGATGCGCCGCCCGACGAGCGTGGAGCTGATGCTCTCCACGACGATCCTGCTCTGGGCGCTCAACCTCAGCGTCACGAAGTACATCCTCACGCACGGCTTCCTGCCGTTGCCGTACGCGACCGTGCGCTACGGGCTCGCAGGGCTGATCTTCGTCACCTTCACGCTCTACGTGCAGCGGACGCTTCGCGTCGAACGCAGGCATCTGCCGATCCTCGCGCTCGCCGCCGGCACGCTCTGCCTGAACCAGCTCTCGTTCGTCTTCGCCCTCGACCTCACGACCGCGTCGACGATCGGTCTCGTCCTCGGCGCCATCCCGATCTTCGCCGGTCTGCTCGGGCTTGCGCTCGGCACGGAGCGGCCGACCGGGCGCTTCTGGATCGCGGCGCTCATCTCGGCGCTCGGGGTCGGTCTCGTTGCGGCGGGCTCGGGCGGCGAGGCGACGAGCAGCGTCGCCGGGATCCTCCTCGGCCTCTCGACGGCCGCGACGTGGGCCGCGTACTCCGTCGTCGTCGGGCCCCTCATGCAGACGTACTCCGCGTCGCACGTGAGCGCGGTCGTGATCCCTGCAACGTGGGTCGCCCTTGCGCTCGCCGGGCTGACACAGACCCCCGACCAGGAGTGGGACCTCGGGTGGGAGATCTGGGCGCTGATGGTCTTCGCCACGATCGGCCCGCTCGTCCTCACCAACGTTCTCTGGTTCCGCTCGATCCATCGAATCGGAGCCAACAAGGCCACCCTGGCGGCGAACCTGCAGCCGTTCGTCGCCGCCGTGCTCGCGGTCATCCTCCTTTCGGAGCCTCTCTCGTGGCTCCAGATCGCCGGAGGAGTGCTGATCGCGCTCGGGATCCTCGTCGTCCGGCGGCGCGCGCCCGTGGCACAGGCCGCCTAGAATCCGAGGCATGAGCGACCAGGACTTCATGCCGATCGACGGCTGGGACCACCTCGAGATCTGGGTCGGGAACGCGAAGCAGTCGGCGTACTTCTACGAGAACGCGTTCGGTTTTACGCGCACCGCCTACGCAGGGCCTGAGACCGGAGTCCGCGACCGCGCCTCCTACGTGCTCGAGCAGGGCGACATCCGCCTCGTCCTGACGAGCGGCCTCCGCTCTGACAGCGACATCTGCAAGTGGGCGGCGGTCAAGGGCGACAGCGTGAAGGACGTCGCCCTCGCCGTGCCCGACGCGACGAACGCCTATCGGCAGGCGGTCCAGCGCGGTGCGCGCGGCGTGACCGAGCCGCACTGGGTCGACGACGAGCACGGCCGCGTCGAGCTGGCGTCGATCGGAACGTACGGCGACAACGTGCACTCCTTCGTGAACCGCTCGGAGTACTCGGGGCCGTACCTGCCGGGCTTCGTCTCGATCTCGCCGAACGGGAATCCGTCACCAGGAGTCGGCTTGATCTCGATCGACCACGTCGTCGGCAACGTCGAGCTCGGCCGCATGGACGAGTGGGTCGGGTTCTACGAGCGCGTGCTCGGCTTCACGCAGCTCACGCACTTCTCCGACGAGGACATCTCGACCGAGTACTCGGCGCTCATGTCGAAGGTGATGACGGATGGCGAGGGGAAGATCAAGTTCCCGATCAACGAGCCGGCCGAGGGCAAGCGCAAGAGCCAGATCGAGGAGTACCTCGAGTTCCACGGTGGGCCAGGCGTCCAGCACGTCGCGATGCAGTCGAACGACATCGTGAAGACGGTCGCGGCGCTACGCGAGCACGGTGTCCTCTTCATCACCACGCCTGACACGTACTACGACATCGTCGAGGAGCGGGTTGGGGAGATCGAGCAGGACTGGGCCGACCTCCGCTCGATGGGCATCCTGGCCGACCGCGACGAGGAGGGCTACCTCCTCCAGCTCTTCACGAAGATCGTGCAGGACCGCCCGACGCTCTTCTTCGAGGTCATCGAGCGCCACGGGTCACGCGGCTTCGGGATCGGGAACTTCAAGGCGCTCTTCGAGGCGATCGAGCGCGAGCAGGCGCTACGCGGGAATCTGTAGGGGCGAGGCTTGCCTCGCCCTCCGGGGCGTGGAGCAGCGCCTCACCCTCGCGTATGAAGCGCGTCGCGCCCACCGGGCGGTAGAAGCCGAGCGCCCGCTCGAGTTGGATCTCGCCCTCTGCCAAGTTCCCGTTCTCCATGAGGCTCTTCGCGGCGCGCAAGCGCGCCTCGGCCTCGTCGGTGCGTGATCCGGTCGCCTCGTACACGTCGGCGGCGTGAGTGAAGTCGCCGGCGAAGTACGACTTCGCCGCTTCGGCCCAGGCGCGGTGCCTGCGAGGGCCGAGAACGCGCGTTCCGTCCTCGCCGAGCTCGAACGCGAGGACGACAAGGTAGGGGAGGTCGAACCCGGAGCGTCCTTCCAGGGTGTCGAAGAGCGCGAGGGATTCGTCCAGCGCCTCACGAGCTTCTTCGGTGCGCCCGACGAGCACGAGCATCCGCCCGTAGACGGCGAGCGCCGCGCAGAGCACGCTCGCATCGACGGACGATCTCGCCGCTTCGATGCTGGCCACCGCGTCGTCGATCCCGGCTTCGTCGCCGCGTGCAAGCCTGATCTGTGCGCGTGTCTGCAGCGCGTGCCAGGCGTGGTAGTGCACGCCTCCTACTTCCGCGAGGTAAGCGTCGGCGGCCTCGAGTGCCTCGTCCCAGCGGCCCTGTCGGAAGCGCTGCTGAGCCAGCATGCCGGCAAGCATCCGTCGCTGGGGCGTGCTTCCGTACCGCTCGCTGAGGCGAAGCGCCTCTTCGAAGTACACGACCGAGCGAGTGAACTGTCCCCGGTGGCGTAGCTGATGGGCGAGCGTGGCGTTGGCGCGGATCGCCTCGGGCGAGCCGATCGACCGGGCGACTTCGACGCTCTCCTCTAGCTCCGCGAAGCCGGACTCGTCCTCGCTGAGCTCCAGCTTCGCTGCGCCGAGGATCCACAGTGCGGAAGCCCGGACCTCGTCGAGTCCCAGCGACTCAGCCAGTGCGAGCGCGTCGCGGGCGATCCGCGCGGTCTGGGCGTGCTCGCTCGCGCGGCTCCTCGTGCGGGCCAGGAAACAGAGCGCCGCGGCCTTGGCGGGCGAGGGTTCGAGCGCCTCCACGAGTGCCGAAACGATCTCGAGATGAGCTGCGGCCTCGTCGCGCTGGCCACGGCCCCAGTAGCTGTCGACGAGCAGCTCCTCGGCCTGGGCGGCTCCCTCGCGATCGTTCGCCTCGTGTAGAGCCGCACTCGCGGCAAGGAGCTCTTCCTCGCCTCCGGCCTCGGCGATCCACAACGCTCTCCCGAGCTGGAGCAGTAGCCTCGGCCGTGCCGGATCATCGGGGGTCGTGAGATCGAGGGCGCGCGCGATAGAAGCTGGCGGCCGCAGCGAACGCGTGGAGCGCGAGCGCCCGGTCGCCGGCTTGCCGGAGCGCAGCCGAGGCGCGCCGCCCGAGCTCGGTGACGTCGATGCCCGCTGCTCCCGCGAGCTCGATCGCGCTCGAGTAGTGGTGCGCGAGCTGCTCGGCGTGATCGTCGACATTCCCGAGAGACTCGATCCACTCGGCAACTCGGGCGTGCTTCTCGGCGCGCGTTGCTCGTGGGATTGCGGCGTAGGCGGCATCCCGGACGAGCGCGTGGGCGAAGATCCACTCGGACTCGCCCGCGACGGAGGCCTCGCGCGAACGGCGCACGAGCACTTTCCGCTCGAGCGCCCGCAGGTGCTCTTCGACGGTCCAGCGATCCTCGCCGCTTGCGGCCGCGACCGCTCCGGACCAGAAGACGCCGCCGGTCACGGACGCATCCTGCGCGACTCGCTTCTCGGCCTCGGGCAACCCGTCAAGCCGTGCGACGATGAGCGCCTGGACGGTCTCGGGAACCTTCTGAGCTTCGCCGTGGTCGGACAGCATCCGCACGTACTGCTCGGCGTAGAGCGGGTTGCCGCCGGCCTGCACGAGCAGTGCGGGTCGATCGGCTGAGACGCCAGAGCTCGGGAGCAGGTCGTCGATGAGCTCCGAGATCATCGCGTCGGAGAGAGGTTCGATTGTCAGCAGGGTCATTTGGTCCCCGGCACCCCAGGCCGGGCGGCGCTCGAGAAGGTCGGGTCGCGCCGTACCGACCACGAGGATGGGGAGGTCGGTGAGCCACTCCCCGAGCGACGCGAAGAAGTCGAGGAGGCCGTCGTCGGCCCAGTGGAGGTCTTCGAAGACGAGGACGAGCGGCTGGACGCCTGCCAACGCTTCCAGGTAGCGGCGCCAAGCAGCGAACCGCTCGGCCCTCCGGTCGTCGCCTTCCTGGCCACCGCGTAGCCCGACCACCGGGCCGAGGTGTCGTCGCACCCAGTCCGCCTCGCCGTCGTCGACGAGGACGGCTGCGACGGCGCTCGCGAGCTTCGTCTCGACGATGTCCTCGGCGTCGGTCTCGAGGATGCCGGCCTGCGCTTTCACGATCCTCCCGAACGCCCAGAAGCTCACACCTTCGCCGTACGGCAGAGATCGGCCGCGGAGCCACGCGATGGGTTGCGCGACGCTCTCGACGATCGTGTGGAGCTCGTGGACGAGGCGCGACTTCCCGATCCCGGGAACTCCGACGAGCGTCACCAGCCGCGGCTCACGCTCCTCGAGAGCCCGGGAAAGTGCGTCGCGGAGCACGCTCAGCTCGCTGTCACGCCCGACCAGCCGCGCCGACGTGGCCCGCTCTGCATCCACCGGGACTCGGGCGAGGACGGCCTCCCAGACCCGTACGGGGCTCGACTTGCCCTTCGCCTCGATGGGGTCGTGCTCCTCGTAGTCGACGACGGTCGCGGTCGCGCGAAACGTCGCATCGTCGGCGAGGATCGAGCCCGGGGTGGCGGCCGACTGGATTCGTGCTGCGGTGTTGACGACGTCGCCGGAGGCGATGCCCTCGCCGGCGGCGGGGCGTGCGTCGAGGGCGATCAGCGCCTCGCCGGTCGTGATCCCGATCCGGACTTCGAGCTCGCCCTGTTCGCCGAGAGCATCCCGAATGGTGAGCGCAGCTCGAACCGCCCGCTCCGGGTCGTCCTCGTGCGCGACGGGGGCGCCGAAGATCGCGACGACGGCATCGCCGATGAACTTCTCCACGGTGCCGCCGAAGCGCTCGAGCTCCGAGCGGACGCGTGCGTGGTACGGCTGCAGGAGACGCCGCACGTCCTCCGGGTCCATCTGCTCGGCCCGGGCCGTGAAGCCCACGAGGTCGCAGAAGAGACACGTCACCACTTTGCGCTCCTCCCGCGCCGGCGCACGAGCGAGCGACGCGCCGCACTCCGAGCAGAACTTCGCGCCGTCCGCGTTCTCCGCTCCGCAGGCAGGGCAGATCATGCCGTCATCGCGAGCAGCGCCTCGCCCTCCCGGATGTAGCGGGTCGCGCCCACCGAGCGCCAGAAGGCGAGCGAGCGCTGTAGCTGCTCGTCGGCTTCGGCGCGGCGACCAGCTGCGACGAGCTGCTCGGCCGCACGCAGGCGCGCGAGGGCCTCCGAAAAGAGAACACCCATCGTGTCGTAGACAGCCGCTGCCGTCGCGAAGTCTCCGCGGAGCTCTGCAAGTGCAGCCTCGGTCCACTTCGTCGGAGTCGCATCCTCCTCGAATCTCCGTGCGAGGGCTTCTGCGCACCCGAGCGCGTCGGCTACGGAGGCAAGCCCGACCAGCCAGAAGGAGGAAAAGGAGGAAGTCGACGTAGCGAGCGCCTCGCGAGCAAACTCCTCTGCCTCGGCGACCCGCCCCGACTCTGCGTAGAGGCGCGCCACACTCACGAGCGAGGGAATGATGACCTGCGGATCTCCGGCGTTCCGCGCGGCTCGCAGCACTCGCGGGACGTCGCCGAGCGCGCGCGCCGTATCGTCTCGGGCAAAGCGAGCGTGCGCTCTCACTCGACGGATGCCGGCCTCGAGATAGTGCGGCTCCCCCGCCTCGCAAGCCGCTACGAAACCATCCGCGCGGTGCAGCCCCTCGTCCCATTCACCCTTCTCGAAGAGATGGAAGAGCTGCATCGCACGCGCGAATCGTGCGATGGGCACGTTCCCGAGGCGCTCGCCCGTCGCTACAGCCTCGTCGAAAAGCGTGCATGCGCGGCGAAAGTCCCCGAGTTGCCACACGAACACACCGAGGTTGTTGTATGCGCGCGCCGCCTCGGAAGACCGGACTCCCAGCGCGATCGCGATGCTGCGCTCGAGGTCCTCGAGGCTCGTCCAATCGCCGAGGTCCTGTTTCGCAATCGCGATGTTGATGAGTGCATGTGCGCGGATCTCGTCCAAGCCGAGCTCTTCCGCCATTGCCAGCGCCTCCCGGCCGATCCGGATCGCGTCGTGCCCCTTGCCGGCAAGCGCGTCGTAGCGAGAGACCTGACTGAGGACGTGCGCTTTGCCCGCTGAGGGCGGGAGATCTTGCACGAGCGAGTGCGCGCGATCGAGGTGGTCGCGCGCGCGATCGCGGTTTCCGCGGTATCGCCAGACATCCGTCAGCAGCGCGTCCGCCTCTGCCGCCCTTTCGGAGTCACCTGTTTCCAGGAGCGCGTCTCGGGCCTCCTCGAGCGCCTCGCCCGCACCTTCATCTTCCAGCAGGCTGAGGGCACGTGCGCGCCGGAACTGGAGATCTGCGCGGTTCGCGTCGTCGAAGCCACCGAGTGCCAGAGCCTTCTCGTAGAAGCGGACGGCCGCGTCGAAGGAATTCAACGACGAGGCGCGGTTCCCAGCGTTCCTGAGGACATCGCGCGCCTTCTCGGCGACATCTGCGATCGGATGTCCGGCGGCCCGAGAAAGGTCGAGAGCGGACACGTAGTGGTGCGCGAGCATCTCAGCGTGGTCCTCCATACGGCCGAGCGACTCGATCCACTCCGCGGCAGCCAGGTGCTTGTCGGCCCGCTGCGCTCTCGGGATCTGCTCGTAGGCAACGTCGCGGACGAGCGCATGCCGAAAGGTGTATTCGTCCTCGCCTGCGACCGAGCTCCGGCGATTTCGCGACACGAACTCCTTTCGCGCAAGCGAGTGCAGCCGGCCTTCGAGCGCCCAACGCTCGCGGCCAAGGGCTCCCAACCAGAAGGTCCTCCCGATGACGGCTGCGTCCTGGAGCAGCGCCTTCTCCTCGGACGGCAACGTGTCGAGCCGGGCGGAGATGACGCCTTGCACGGTCTCCGGAAGCACGACCTCGTTCGGGCGAGAGACGAGCATTCGAGTGAACTCCTCGGCATAGAGCGGGTTGCCTCCGGCGTGCTCGAGTAACCGCGTTTGCAGGTCGGCGTCGAGCGCCGAGCGGCCGAGGAGCGCGTGCAGGAGCCGAGTGGTCTCTTCGAGGGTGAGAGGAGACAGCAGGATCGTCGACGAGTTCACCTTTCCGCCGCCCCAACCCGGCCGCCGGGAGAGGAGCTCGGGGCGAGCGGTCGCGAGCACCAGGATCGGAACGCCGCTCGCCCACTCCACCAGGTAGTCCACGAAGTCGAGGAGCACGTCGTCGGCCCAGTGCAGGTCCTCGAAGACGAGAACGAGCGGTCGCTCGTCGGCGATCGCCTCGAGCAGGCGGCGCCAGGCGGCAAACGACTCGTCGCGCCGGTCGCCTGCCCATGCATCGTCGGTCTCGAGCCCTGCGAGCGGGCGTACGTTGCGCTCGATCCAGCCGGCGTCGGCCGGATCGTCGATGAACCGCTCCACTGCCTCACGGAGCTTCTGTCCAGCCTGCTCGCCGCTGTCGGATTCGAGGATCCCCGCTTGTGCTTTGACCATCTCGCGAAGCGCCCAGAAGGTCACCCCGTCGCCATACGGGAGTGAGCGGCCGTGGCGCCAGAAGACGAGCCCGTGCTCGCCGGTCTCGATTGTCTGGAAGAGCTCGAAGACGAGCCGGCTCTTGCCGATCCCAGGGACTCCGACGAGTGTGACGAGCTGCGACGCGCGCTCGCGGACGACGCGGGTGAGCGTCCCGCGCAGCAGCGCGAGCTCCTCCTCGCGGCCGACGAGAGCAGCGCCGCCCGTCCGCTCGACGGCGACCCGTGCGCGAGCGCGCAGCGCCTCCCAGACCGGCACGGGACTCGACTTCCCTTTCGCATCTACCGGCGGGGCTTCCTCGAGCTCGATGGCGCGCTCGGTCGCGCGGAAGGTCGTCTCGTCGACCAGGATGGCACCGGGCGAGGCTGCGCTCTGGAGCCGCGCTGCGGTGTTGACGACGTCGCCCGAGGCCATTCCCTCGCCTGCCTCGGGCCGCGCGTCGAGCGCGACCAGCGCTTCGCCGGTAGTGATCCCGATGCGGACCTCGAGCTCGCCTTGCTCGGCGAGCTTGTCCCGGATCGAGAGCGCCGCTCGCACCGCACGCTCGGGATCGTCCTCGTGCGCGACCGGTGCCCCGAACA
Organism: uncultured Actinomycetes bacterium; assembly: GCA_963721795.1. GTDB lineage: Bacteria > Actinomycetota > Thermoleophilia > Gaiellales > Gaiellaceae > GMQP-bins7. The sequence continues at coordinate 102,172 of CAVRLT010000022.1, read as the reverse complement.
CGGCCATCACCGCATCGCCGATGAACTTCTCGACGGTGCCTCCGAAGCGCTCGAGCTCCGAGCGCACCTGCGCGTGGTACGGCTGCAGCAGCCGTCGCACGTCCTCCGGGTCCATGCTCTCGGCGCGGGCGGTGAAGCCGACGAGGTCGCAGAAGAGGCAGGTGACGACCTTGCGCTCCTCTCGTGCAGGTACCTGCGCCTCGAGCGACGTCGCGCACTGCGAGCAGAAGCGTGCGTCGTCGGCGTTCTCCCGGCCGCAGTTGGGGCAGGTCTTCACCCACCGGAGGATAGGCGGGCCGGGCGTGCCCGGCCCTCGTCCTTGCGCCAGAGCCGGATCCGCTCACGCGGATCCCGCTCGCGCGACAAACCCCTGAAGCAGCCCGCTTCGCGGTCTGTAGGGGCCGGGCATGCCCGGCCCCTACGATGCCCGCCATGTCACCGCAGCGGCGCACTGCGCTCGTATCGGTCGGAGCGGCCTGCCTCCTGATCGCGATCAAGCTCGTGGCGGGTCTCGCGAGCGGGAGCCTCGGGCTCCTCGCCGAGGCGGCGCACTCGGGGACCGATCTCGCGGCCGCGCTGCTCACGTTCTTCGCGGTCTCGGTCGCCGTGCGTCCGGCCGACACGGGTCATCCATGGGGGCACGGGAAGGCCGAGCACCTCGCGGCGCTGGCCGAGGCCGCCTTCCTCATCCTCGTCAGCGGTGTGATCGCCGGGCTCGCGGTCGCACGCCTCGCCGGCGTGATCGAGACCGAGGTGGACGCGACCTGGTGGACCTTCGCCGCGATCGGGCTCGTCATCGCCATCGACGCGTCGCGGGCCTCGGTCTCGCTGCGGGCGGCGCGCCGCTACCGCAGCGATGCCCTGCTCGCGAACGCGCTGCACTTCGGGAGCGACCTCGCCGGGACGCTCGCCGTGCTCGCGGGGTTGTCCGCGGCGGCGCTCGGGTTCCCCGGGGGAGACGCCGTGGCCGCGCTCTTCGTCGCCGCCCTCGTCATCGCGGCTGCGGTGCGCCTGCTTCGACGCAACGTGCACGTTCTCATGGACCAGACGCCGGTCGACGCCGAGGACGCGGCCCGGGCGTCGATCGACGCGCTCGACCCGCCGGTCGAGCTCCGGCGGCTTCGCGTGCGCGAGTCGGGTGGCGGGCACTTCGCGGATGTCGTCATCGGGATCGCGCCGGGCGCCGCGGTCGGGCAGGGCCACGCCGCGGCGGATCGGGTCGAGGATGCGGTCCGCGAGCGGCTTCCCCACGCCGACGTCGTCGTGCACGTGGAGCCGCGGAGCGCCGATGCGGAGATCCGTGAGCGCGCGCTCGCGGCAGCCCTGTGTGTTCCGCAGGTGCGCGAGATCCACAACCTGGTCGTCCTCGAGGTGGACGGTCGCATCGAGGTCTCCCTCCATCTGAAGCTTCCGGGCGATCTCGAGCTCGAAGCGGCGCACGACATCGCCGAAGAGGTGGAGCGCGCGATTCTCTCGGCGGTCTCCGAGGTCGAGGACGTGCGAACGCACCTCGAGCCGCTGACTGAGGCTGCGGCAGCGCGCGAGGTCGACGTCGACGTCGGCGCGGTCGAGGAGGTGGTGCGGGCGGAGACTGGCCGTGCACCCCGTGAGCTTCGCTTCGTGGGGACCGACGACGGCCTCGTCGCCTTCCTGACGCTCGGTGTCGGCGGGGACGCATCCCTCTCGGACGCGCATGCCCTCGCCAGCGCGGTAGAGGAGCGCGTGCGGGAGGCGGTGCCGGGCATCGCGGACGTCGTGGTGCACACGGAGCCGTGAAGCTCTGCATGTTCCACCCGGTCGACCACCCCATGAAGCGGGGCTGGGTCGGGCGCATCGACGGCGAGCACGTGATCCAGCTCGCGGCGCAGACGCTGCAGGCGTTCTTCACCGGGGGAGGATCTGCGCGTGAGCACGCGGTGTTTCCGCTGAGCGGCGTTCACTTTCTAACGCCCGTGCTCTATCCGCCCTCGGTACGTGTTTTCGAGGATCAGCGAGACTTCGCTTTCGCGAACCCGGCCGCGATCGTAGGTGAAGGGGCCGCGGTGCCCACCAGAATGCCTTGTGACACTGTGTCACAAGGCGTGCTCTCCGTTTTTCCGCGACTCGCGGCCGTCGTGGGTGCCGACGAGGCGCTCGGTGGGTTCACTGCCGTCGCCGACTGGCGCCGTCCCTGGGTTTCCGAGCCCAAGGATCGGGACTTTGCCCTCGGTCTTGGCCCGGTGGTCGTCACCCCGGACGAGCTCGACCCGAACGGGCGCGAGGCGGCCGTCCGCGTCGACGCGGCCGAGCTCCTGCGGGGACGGTTCGAGGGATTCGACTGGGAGGAGGCACGAGCACATGCGGCCGACGGCACGAGTCTGCGCCCAGGTGATCTCCTCGTCGGCCCCTCTCTCGGGGCGGTGGATCCCGTGCCCGGAAGCGAGGTCGAGCTCGAGGTGGCCGGCATCGGAGTGCTCTCCCAGAGCCTCGCGTCGTGAAGCTCGTCGTCGACTGGGACGGAACCGTCACCGAGACGGACGGGCTCCATCTCGTCCTGCTCGAGTTCGGCGACGAGAGGATCTACGACGCGGCGGAGAACAAGCTCGGGCGCGATCTGACGCTGCACGAGGTCATCGCGCTCGAGTTCGAGAGCGTGCGCGCGCCGCTCGACGGAGGTCGTCGCCTGGATGGTCGAGAACGTCCGGATCCGCGACGGGTTCGCGGAGCTCGCCCGCGCGCACCGACCGCTGATCGTGTCGAGCGGGTTCCACGAGCTGATCGAGCCGATCCTCGATCGGGAAGGTCTCGAGCTCGAGGTCGTCGCGAACCGGATCGAGGCACGGCCGGACGGTTGGCGTGCGCAGTTCAGGAACGCGAACCCCTGCGCCGTCTGCGGCCAGCCGTGCAAGCGCGCGGATGTCGCCGACCTCGGCGAGTTCGCGTACGCGGGCGACGGCTTCTCCGACCGCTGCGTCGCGCTTGCGGCGTCTCGCGTCTTCGCCCGCGACGGCCTGGCCGACTACCTCGAAACGTGCGGCGTCTCGTTCGAGCCTTTCGAGGACTTCCACCACGTGACCCGCGCGCTCTGAATGCTGCTCGCGGTCCCGCAGCCGTACGACTTCCGTCTCTCGACCGTGCGCTTCCGCGACTTCGGCACGGATGGGGCGACGGTGTGGCACGAGGACGGCCTCCAACGGGTCGTCGCCGGCCGGGAGATCCGGATCGAGCCCGCGAACGGTGGTGTTCGCATCGACTCGGCGAACCCGGAGGCGGCGGCTGAGGTCTCGCGCCTCCTCGGGCTGCCGTTCGAGCTCGACCCGTTTCGCGAATGGGCAGCACGGGATCCGGCGCTCGGGCCGGTCGCGGAGGCTCTGGGCGGCTTCCGGCCGACGCTGAACCCGCGCCCGTTCGAGGCGCTCGTCGTCGCCATCACGACGCAGCAGATCTCGCTCCGCGCCGCGGCAGCCATTCGTGGGCGGTTCGTGCAGCGCTACGGAGTTCGACACGACGATCGCGTGGGAGTTCCCGGCGCGAGAAGTCGTCGCGCGGGCAGATCCCGGCGACTTTCCCGCGCTCGGGTTCTCGCGGAAGAAGGCCGAATACGTGATCGGCCTCGCGCGCTCCGACCTCGACCTCGAGGCGCTCGCCGCGCTTCCGGACGAGGACGTGATCGCAGCGCTGACGGCCGTTCCCGGACTCGGACGCTGGACGGCCGACTGGTTCCTCGCACGCCATCTCGCGCGCCCGCACGCCTGGCCCGCCGGCGACCTCGGCGTGCGGAAGGCCGTGTCCACGTTTTACGCTGACGGCCGCCCGCTCTCGATCCCGGAGGTCCGCGCCATGGGAGACCGCTTCGCCCCGTTCCAGAATCTGTCCGCGCAGTTCCTGCTCGCCGGCGCGAGGATGGCCGGATGACGGTCCGTCGCGCCACGCCCGAGGACTTCGACGCCGTCGCCAAGCTCTGGCGTGAGTTCGACCACGAGATCCCGCCCCCCACGCACGAGGGCCCTGCGGATCCCGAGAAGGAGCTCGCCGAGATCGCGGAGATCCTCGAGAACGAGATCGCCTTCGTCGCGCTCAACGACGATGGTGATCCCGTCGGCTTCGCGCTCGCCCGTGAGCGTGCGCCCGGCTTCGGCACGCTCACCGATCTCTTCGTCGACCGCGAGGATCGGCGCAGCGGCGTCGGGACGGAGCTGATGCGCGAGGTGCTCGCGGCGTTCCGCGAGCGCGGGGTCGAGCAGCTCGACCTCGAGGTCGTCGCGGCGAACGCGGGAGCGCGGTCGCTGTATGCGCGCTGGGGTCTGCGGGACGAGGTCGTGGTCATGACCGGCTCGATCGCAGCCCTCGAGGCGAGGCTCGGCAGCCAGGAGGCCTCGTCCTTCGGCTCGATCCACCTTCAGTCCGACAACGTAAGCGCCGTCGAGCACGCAGTTCGGCAGTTCGTGCCGCGGCTTCCCGGCGGCTCGCGCGGCTCGCTTGTCGCAGCGCCCCGGAGCGGCTGGATCGCCGTCTACGACGACGTCTGCGACCGCAACCCGGACATGCTGCGCCGGCTCGCGCGCGAGCTGTCCGACCGGATCGGCGCGGTGACGCTGCTCCTCGGAGTCGAGCGGGACGAGCTCTTGCGGATGATCCTCTTCGAGCGCGGGCGGATCGTCGACGAGTACCTTTCCGTCCCCGAGTTCTACGGGCCGCTTCCGCCGGGGGACGTCGTCGGGCTCGCCGCCAATCCGAGGGTCGTGTCACGGCTCACGGGAGCCGATCCCGAAGCGGTGCGCCGAATCGCGATCACCGCCTCCGCGCCTGCCGACCTGGCGCCCGCCCGAGACCTGCTCGCGGAGCTCGCCGGCGTGCTCGGCATCACCGGCGCGGAGCACGGCTACGCCGACGCGGAGGACATCGACGGCGCGATCCGAATCGAGCGCCGATGAAGGTCATGCTCCTCCACGCGTGGCCGCCCGACGAAATGATGTGGGAGCGGCAAATCACCGCTCTCGAGCGCTCGGGCTTCAAGGTTCTTGCTCCGCGGCTGTACGGACGCGGAGCGTCGATCGACGGCTGGGCGGCACGGCTCCTCGAGGAGCTCGACGGGCCCTTCGTCGCGGTCGGGGCGTCCATGGGTGGGTACTGCGCGCTGGCGCTCGCGCGGCGCGCGCCCGAGCGCGTCGTCGGCATGGTGCTCGCCGGCTCCAAGGCGACGGCCGACGAGATGGACCGCCGCGTCTTTCGGAACGAGCTGATCGCCCGCTTGCGGGAGAGAGGCGTTCCCGAGGATCTCGACACGCAGGTCGACGCGCGGGACCTGGCCGTTGCGCAGGAGGCGATGCGGGACCGGCTCGACCTGTCGGGTGTGGCGGCGTCGTTCGGGGGGCCACTCCTCGTCTGCGTCGGAGACGGTGACGAGATCGTGTCGGTGGACGAGGCACGTGCGCTGGCGGACAGCGCGCTCCGCGGCTCATTGGAGATCTTCGAAGGGACGGGACACCTGCTCACGATCGAGCAGCCGCTGCGCTTCAACGACCTGCTTCTCGAGTTCCTCCAGCAGTGGAAGGAGCCGAGCCAGACATGAGCCGGACCGCTTCGAGGTGTGAGGTGACGGCCTTGTCCACGTCGAGCGGGTACGCATAGCCGAGACCGTGACCGACCTCGGTCGCGATCCGCCTGAAGAGCGCGGTCGTTCGGAGGAGCGCATTCCAGTTGTCCTCGATGTCCGTACCCACGTACGTCGCGGAGAGCTCGGACCGGAGGTCATCGGGGAGGTGTCGCTCGAGGCCTCGGCCGTACGCCCCTGGCCGCAGCGACCAGTCGTGGTCTTGCTCGATCCGCCACTCGAGCATGCGTCGAAGCGCGACGTGCTTGGCGTCGTAGTCGAGCACGAACTTCGCGAAGACGACCTCACCGCGCCAGAGAGCCTTGGCCACGTAGGTCGTGTCCCACCAGAACTCCTCCACGAGGGCTCGGTACTCCGTCGCCGCTGGCTTCTCGGGTATGTGGGCTCGGTAGGTCGCCGCCGGCCAAGCAGCCGTCCGCCCGTCTTTGTCGAGGAGCACCTGGTAGCCGACGTCGAGATCCTCTGGCAGCTTCTCTGCCTGCGCCACGTGCTCGAGGGAAGCGGCCGGCCAGATGGTGTAGTCGACCTTGACGCCGTCTGCGTAGACGACTCCGCAGAAGGTCGCCGTCGATCCGTAGAGCTCGTGCTCGTCGCCCCAGCGCACGAGCGGTCGACCGTATCCGTCCACCCAAGTGTCGTTGGCGAGGAACGCCACCGGGTCGTCGACGGCGACGATCAGGTCGTAGTCGGACAGGTCGTCGACGGACTCGTCCGCCCGCGCACGCGAGCTCGTGAGGACGAGCGCACGGATCGCGGGGTCGGCCCGACCCCAGGCGGCGAGTCGTGCGAGAACATCGGCTTCCTCGGGTAGCGAGAGCATCACTGCGCGGCGGTGTCGAGGAACGCCCCGCAGAGCGTTCTGCCCCGCGCGTTCCAGCCGTCGATCCGAGCTCGTGTCTCCGCGAGGAAGTCGTCTGCAGGCGAGGGAAGGTCGTCCGGTTCCTCGGCGGTCCAGGCCTGCACCATGTCGAAGGTCACTTCGGCGTGGAACTGGATGCCCCACGCCCGATCGCCCGCGCGGAACGCCTGCGTACAAATGTCGCTGCGAGCGAGCTCGGTGGCGCCGCTCGGTACGTCGAAGGTGTAGTGGTGCCACTGGAACGCCTCGAACGTTGGCGGCAGCACGCCGAGCACGGGATCCTCCTGTCCGGCTTGCGTCAGCTCGACGCCGAACCAGCCGACCTCGGGCTCGCGCGCCGGCCTCACTCGAGCGCCGGCCGCTCGCGCGAGCATCTGCGCGCCGAGGCAGACCCCGAGCACGGGAACGTTCTCGGCGAGCGCGTCCTGCAGGACCTTCTCTTCCTGCTCCAGCCAACCGAAGTGCTCGTCCTGGTCGGGGTGCATCGAGCCTCCGAACACCATCACGGCGCCGAAGCTCGAGACAGGCTGCGGGAGACCACCGAGCGGTACCACCCAGCGCTCGAGCTGGTGTCCCGCCTCGTCGACGACTTGGTCGAAGATCCCGCCGGGCACGGTTGGCCCGTGCGTGACGGAAAGGACACGCATGCCGGCGACTCTAGCCAGAGGCCCTGTGGACATTTCGGTGCCCTGTCTTGACGCTTACAGTGCCAGGCACTGTAAAGAGCGCCTGCGTCAAGGCTCGCGGATTCGACGGAGTGACGCGGCTCGTCTCGCGGGAGACGGAGTGCGACACTGGGGCTCGGGTGCAAAGGCGCGTCGTTGTCATCGTCCTCGTTGCGGCCGTGGCGGCAGCCCCGGTGGGGGCGGCTGCGCCGCTGGAGCCCGACCCTTCCTGTGCGGTCGGCCAGCTGCCCCTGCCGGCGGAGACGCATCGATACACATTGACGGTGCGGGTGCTCGAAGGGCTACGCGAGGTCACCGGCAGGCTCTCGGTGCGGTTCGCGCCGGAACGGGCCACCGATCGAGTGGTCTTTCGCTTGTGGCCGAACATGCCGTATTTGGCGAGACAGGGTTCGAGACTCACCGTCGGGGAGGTGACGCTGGACGGAGCAAGATTCCCCGTAGTCCGGCCGAATCCCACGACGCTGGTCTTGAAGCGCACGCTCGCCGCCGGCGAGGTGGTTGTGATGTCGATGCCGTGGCAGCTCAGGCTGCCCGACGGTTCCGCCAACCGCCTGGACGGCGGGTCGATGGCCCGGCTCGGGTCGTTCTTCCCGCTCCTCGCCTGGAATCCGGGCGAGGGCTGGCAGATCGATGCGCCCTCGTCGATTGGATGGGAGACCTGGACGTCGCCGACTGCCGACTTCGACGTGAAGGTGACTGCCCCGCAAGGGCTCCAGGTACTCGCGTCGGGCGAGCAGGTCGCGAGCGGCCGCTGGCGAGCGCACGCCGTTCGGGACTTCGCCCTCGCTGTCGGCAGGTTCACGGTAGTCCGTGGGACCGCAGCCGCACCCGGTCGAGTTCGTCTGATCGTCGGCGTCGAGCGCGGGACGCGCGCTTCGGCGCGCCGGTACCTCGGGTGGGCACGGGCTGCCCTCGAGGCGCACGCACGGCGCTTCGGCCCCTACCCGTGGAGCACGTTCTCCCTGGTCGGAGCGGACACGGGTCGCTTCAGTTGGGAGTATCCGACGCTGGTGTTCGCCAGCACGACCCAGCCGACGCCGCGCCAGGGGACGGCGCACGAGGTTGCCCACCAGTGGTTCTACTCACTGGTCGGAAACAACCAGGCCCGAGATCCCTGGCTGGACGAGACTCTTGCGAGTTGGGGGGAAGCGCGGTTCTCGAGCAGGCTCGTCGAGATCGCTGCCGGCTCGATTCCCGAGCCGGTTCGGAATCGGCTCGGAGAGCCGATGCGTTTCTGGGACCAGTTCGACATCGCCATGTTCATCGACGGCGCCTACAATCAGGGCGTCCAGGCTCTCGTTTCGCTCGGGGAGCCGGAAGACGTCGACTGCGCACTCCGCCTCTACGCTCTCGAGAACGCGTACGAGATCGCCGGCCCGGCCGATCTGCTGCGTGCTCTCGAACGGTTCTTCCCCGCCGCACGCCGTCAACTCGAAGCGTTCGGCGCGCGATTCTGATCCAGCTCGCAACCCGAAGCGCTAGAACAGCGTCGGCGCGAGCGGCGGAGGCTCGATGCCGCCCGCCGCGGGCAGCCCGGCCTCGTCGAGCAGGCCTCGGAGCAGGACCGCGCTCCGCGGCGCGAAGTCGTCGCGGTTGTTGTTGAAGAGCGCGTAGACCTCGTCCGCGTCCTCGGCCAGGCGAGCGAGCTTCTCGACCCACTCCGCGAGTTCCTCCGGCGAGTACATCCAGTTGAACCGGTCCGAGGACTTCTCCGCCTTGATGTTCCAGGTCTTCACGTTGCGGCCGTGGAAGCGGACGTAGGCGACCCGGTGCGTCGCGGCCGCGACCGGCGGCATGACGTTCGACGCGCGAGTCGGGGGCGCGTCGACCGAGACGTACGCGAGCCCGTGGCGCTCGAGGAACTCGAAGGTGTCGGCGCGCTCGTCTTCCTCGAGCCACGACCGATGCCGGAACTCGACGAGCGGGACGAGCGGATCGAGGAGGTCTCGCACCGCCGAGAGCTCCGCCTTCGCCTCGGGCGACTTGACGAAGCGCGGGTGGTACTGGAGGAGGATCCCCTTCAGCTTCCCGGAGAGCTCGAGCGGCTGGATCGAGGCCCGGAAGTCGGCGAAGGCGCGCTCCTGCTCCGCCTCTTCGTGCCCCGTCATCGTCGCGTGCGCCTTCACGTGGAAGACGAACTCCGGCGGAGTCCGTTGCGCCCAGCGGCCGGTGACGTCCGGGTCGGGCAGGTGGTAGAAGGGCGAGTCCACCTCCACCGTGTCGAAGCGCTCCGCGTAGTAGCCGAGCCGCGCCTTCGGGGACGAGACGCCGCGCGGGTACCAGTGCTTCAGCAGGCCCTCGTCCGCGAAGCTGCACGTGCCGAGGCGAATCGTGGCGGGCATGGTCGAAGCGTAGGGGGGCCGGGCACGCCCGGCCCCCTACGTCAACCGATTACCGCTTGCGGATGACCCGGCTCGCGGCGGTGAACCCGCTCGAGGTCGGGTTCACGCACGGAATCGGCGAGATTGCCGCCGAGATCGTGCTGCAGACCGCAGGCGCGGCAGCAGCCGCGGCGGCGGCGTTGGCACGGAAGAACACGCCCGACCTCGCCCGGAACGTGTACGCGCCGCTCGCACTGGTCCGCACCCGGCCCAGCCGCTGAAGCCGGTTGGACCGCGGGCCGCCAAAGATCGTGACGACGGCGCCTGCTCGAGACTGGCCCCCCTGCGTCACGCGGCCCGTGACGGCGACGCCGGCTGCACGAGTCCTCGCCGCCGCTGTGATCGAGCCGGCAGCGACCGCCGCCGGAGTGCCGATGGTCCCCGCTGCGTTGACCTGCCCGACGCCGGGCCGGTACGGAGTCCAGAGTGCGATCCAGGTCCCGGACGAGGCGCCGAACACGCCGTTGACGGTTGCGTCGACGAGGTAAGCCTTCGCGCCCAAGGGCTGGCGACCAGGAGTACCCTCCGGCACGTCGGGGGGTCGGAGGCAGACCTGGATGTACGCCGACCCGAGCGCTGTCTGCGCGCCTGTGGTTGCCACGAGGAACGCCGGAACGGGCAGGTTCTGGCCGGCCGCACTCAGTGTTAGTACCCAGGTCGCGATCGGGGCCGCGCCCTGGAGACATGAAGCCTGGTCGGCCGCTGATACCTGTCCTGGGGTTGCTACGACAATCTGTCCTACGAGCGGAACTTCGGCGCCTGCAAGATCCAGAATCCTCGCCAGCACTCGAATGGTCCCGAGTACCGCTCCGGGTGCCTGGTTCGTGGTCAACTGCGTTCCTGCCGGAGCGAAGATGCGCACGCTCGCCGTCGGGTCGTCGTCGGGGTTACCGGTGGCCCGGATGTTCACCCCCGTCGGCGTCGGCCTCACCTCGAGCTTCGCCGACGTATAGGCAGCGAACGCCGAAGGGACAGCGATGAGGGCGGCCACGGATGCGAGCCCTGCGGCAACCGTCCAGATACGTTTCATGCAGTCCTCCTCGAGTTCGATGCTGGTTTCTCTCTAGCCCTTGGCATGCAGGAGCTTGCTCGCCTTCACCCACTGCTTGTTGTCGTAGCGGTAGAGGTACACGTGCTCCATCGGCCGGTAGTCGGTGCGCGAAGTCTGGAGGCGGATGCCGGGCAGCAGGAACGGGTTCCTCGGAAGATTCAGGCTCTGCGCTGCGCGCAGGAGGCTCTCTCGCGTGAGATTCGGCCCGGCCTTGCGCATGGTCTCGACCATCGTCCAGGCGACGGTCATCCCGTACCAGTTGTAGACGTCGGTCATCCGGCCGGTCGGGTTGTACTTCCGCATGACCTCGCGATAGAGAGCGACCGCCGGGTCGTTCCTCCAGATCGGGTCGTTCGGGTTCTTGACGAACGCGATCGAGAGGGCGCCCCTGGTCAGCTCCGGCGCGTTCACCCTGGCGATGGCCATGATCGTCGGCTCGATCGAGACGGACGCGATGTACAGGCGTGGCTTCCAGGCGAGCTTGTGTGCCGAGACGACCGCCTGGATGAAGAACTTCGGCGTCGCGAAGAGCATCAGGGTGTCTGCGCGCGACGCCTTCAGCCTTGCGATCTGCGAGGTGACGTCCGAGCCGGTGAACTCGTACGACTGCTTGGCGACGATCTTCGGCCCCTTGCCGGCGATCGCCCGCGTCAGCCCCGTCAGCATGTCGCGGCCGAGCTCGGTGTTCTCGTACAGAACCGCGACGCGCGCACGGGGCCGCGTCTGCACGAGGGTCTTCCCGTACACGTCTCCTTCGCCGCGGTAGCTCATCAGGAAGCCCATCGTCCACGGGTACTGCGCGAAGCTTCGCCCGATCGCCTGGGAGCCGTCGGCGGCGAAGAGCTGGGGCACCTTCTGGGCGTTCAGGTACTCGCGCACGGCGAGGCTGTTCGCGGTGCCGACGGTGTTGAAGACGGCGAACACCTTGTCCTGCTCCACGAGCTTGCGGGTGAGCTGGACCGTCTGCGCGGGGTTGTAGGCGTCGTCGTAGTACGTGTACGTGATCCGCCGCCCGTGCACCCGCGTGGTCTCGTTCACGTAGTCGAAGTACGCTTCTGCGCCCGCGCCGACGGACCCGAACGCCGCCGCCTCGCCGGTGAGCGGGACGGTGCCGCCGATGAGGATCGTGGCGGGCGTGACGCCGGGATCCTGGGCTGGACGAGCGCCCGCTCCGGCAGCGACGACGAGCGCGACGAGCCCGGCGCCGAGCAGCCTGCGTGTCACTTCGAGACCTGTTTGCGGAGGCCGGGAACGGTGAGCACGGCGTTACCCACCCGCACGCGCGCAGTCGGTGGCATCGGCAGGTCGAGATACAGGAGGTTCGACGGCGACTGCGCCAGCGAGGACGACCCGAGCGTGAGTGTGAACCGCGATCCACGTGGGACGAAAGTCGCCTGACTCGAGAGCCGTACGGTGACCTTCTGCACGCCGTTCCTCGTGGGAGCTCCTCCCGCGCTGACGACGATCTCCTTGCCCTGCGGGGTGCGCGCGGTCAGGACGGCGACGAGCCGGGACCAGCCGCCGCTCGCCGCCGCCCTTGCGGTGACCGTCGGCGAGCCGTAGACCTCGATCGCACTCCGGAGCGGAGCGCTGCGGCGCACGAGTTTGCCGGTCTTCGCGAACGTCGTCACGCCTGGGAAGGCGATAGTGCTCGTCGTCGTTCCCGGCTGAGACGTGCTCCAGGTCAGCTGCCCGCCGGTGAATCCCTCCGGCGCCAGCGCGAACGCCGTCGCCGGGCGAGCACACGGGCTCGCGGCGAGGTGACAGTCGAAGAACGCGCGGGCCTGGCTCAGCAGGTATCCGGTGTCGGCCGCTGGGAAGGTCGAGGGAGCGTGGCCGTGCAGCCCGAGGTAGAGCGCCTTCGGCCCGCGCAGGCGCTTGAACGCGAGCGACGCCTGGTCGATCCCGAACAGGAAGTCGCGGCGGCCCTGCGCCATGAAGACGGGTATCGTGACCGATCCGAGCTTCGCCAGGCTCGAGCGCTGTGCCGCCCAGGGGCGCACGACCGCGGTGTTCCCGGCGAAGGCCGCCAGCGTCACGGGCGCGAGGGAGGGATCGCGCTTCGCCTCGGGGATCGAGCCCGCGAGACCCGCGACGAGACCCGACTTCACGAGCCCTTGCGGCATCAACGCGGCGTACAGGTCGGTCCACGTCTGGACCGTCGCGACCGCTCCCCAGGGCACTCCTGCGACCAGCGAGTTGAAGACGGCGCCGCCTCCGTAAGAGATGCCCCAGGCGCCGATCTTCGAGTCGGCGACGTCGGGCCTCGAGGCGAGCCAGCCGTGAACCGCCCGCGTGTCGGCGATCTCGCGCGGGCCGTCGATCGAGACGAGCCCTCCCGACTGACCGTGTCCGCGAGCATCGAAGGTCAGGACGACGTAGCTCTGCCCGATGAAGCCGGACGTCTCGACGAGCGCATTGATCTGCTCCTTGTTCCCGGAGACACCGTGCAGGAAGACGAGAGCGGGCCAGCCGCCGGCAGGCGGGGCGCCGTCGGGGACGTACAGCGTGGCCGAGATCGACACGCCGTCGTCCATCGGGATGGACACGTCCTGCGTGGAGAGAGTCGAGCCTGTGGCGTCCCCGACGAGCAGGACGAGTGCGGCCGCGAGGGCCAGAGTCCAGGTCTTCAGCACTCCCGGAAAGGGTAGACGACACCGTGCCGCCGTAGAATCCCGCGGATGGACTCGCGCCCTATCGGCGTCTTCGACTCGGGGATGGGCGGCCTGACCGTCCTGCACGAGTGCCTCGTCACCCTCCCGCACGAGGACTTCGTGTACCTCGGCGACGGCGCTCGACTCCCGTACGGCCCTCGCCCGCTCGAGGAGATCCGACGCTTCGCGGCGGAGATCGCCGGCTACCTGGAGCGTCAGGGCGTCAAGCTGATCGTCGCCGCCTGCAACTCCGCGACGGCAGCGGCGCTGCCCGAGCTTCAGCGCAGCCTTTCCGTCCCTGTCGTCGGCGTGCTCGCGCCGGAGGCGCATGCGGCCGTCCTTGCCACGCGCAATCGCCGCATCGGGCTCCTCGCGACCGAGGCGACGGTGGCGAGCGGTCGCTATGCGGAGCTCGTGCGGGCGCTCGACGCGGGCGCGGAGGTAATCCCGGTCGCCTGCCCCCGCCTCGTGCCGCTGATCGAGGGGCCCGACCCCTTCGGAGACGAGACGACGGCGGCGGTGCGCGAATACGCGGCGGTGCTGAAGGATCTCCGCGTCGACACCGTGATCCTCGGCTGCACGCACTACCCGCTCATCCGGCCGATCTTCCAACGCGTCTTCGGGCGCGACGTCACCCTCGTCTTCTCCGCCGACGAGACCGCGCGCGAGGTCGCCGAGACGCTCGCCCGCAAGCGGATCGAGAACGACGCCTCGCGGGAGGGCGCGTACCGGTTCCTGACGACCGGCGACCCTGCGCTCTTCCGGGAGATGGGGAAGCGGTTCCTCCAGCTCCCGATCGCGGCCGCCGAGCACGTCGAGGTCGCGACCCTGGAAGCCGCGGCATGAGACCCGACGGCAGGAAGCCCGCGCAGCTTCGTCCTCTCGACCTCAAGACGGACTTCCTCGAGCAGCCCCACGGCTCGGTGCTCTACGGGCAGGGGAAGACGCTCGTGCTCTGCACCGCGACGATCGAGGAAGGCGTGCCGCGCTGGCTCAAGGGCGGCGGCCGCGGCTGGATGACCGCGGAGTACTCGATGCTTCCCGCGTCGACCGGCGAGCGGACGCAGCGTGGGGTGTCGCGGGGACGCCCGGACGGGCGGACGGTCGAGATCCAACGGCTGATCGGCCGCGCGCTTCGCTCGGTCTGCGACTTCGAGGCGCTCGGCGAGCGGACGCTCTGGCTCGACTGCGACGTGCTCCAGGCGGACGGCGGGACGCGCTGCGCGTCGATCACCGGCGTCTGGATCGCCGCCCGTCGCGCGCTCGACCGCTTCGGGCTCTCGAAGGCGCTCGAGGACTCGGTCGCCGCGGTCTCGGTGGGGATCGTCGGCGGCGAGGCGGTCCTCGATCTCGACTACGTGGAGGACTCCTCGGCGGAGACGGACATGAACGTCGTCATGACCGGGGACGGCGCGCTGGTGGAGGTGCAGGCGACGGCCGAGCGAGACCCGTTCTCGCGAGAGCTGCTCGACGAGCTGCTCGATCTCGCGGCCGGAGGGATCGAGGAGCTCACCGCGGCTCAGCTCGACGCCGCCGCGGTCGCGCGCGTGTGAAGCTCGTCCTCGCGTCGCGCAACCCGAACAAGCTCCGCGAGCTCCGACGTGCGCTTCCCGAGTGGGAGATCGAGCTCCTGGACGCGCCTGACGAGCCGATCGAGGACGGCGCGACGTTCGTCGACAACGCGCGAATCAAGGCGCGCCACGGCCGGCTGCAGCGCTCGGCCGGACGAGTGGGTCGCGGGCGAGGACTCGGGGATCGAGGTGGCTGCGCTCGGCGGTCGTCCGGGCGTCGAGTCGGCGCGCTGGGCGACGGATGGCGTTGCGCGGCTGCTCGGCGAGCTCGCTGGTGTCGAGGATCGGCGGGCTCGCTACGTGTGCGAGCTGGTCGTGCTCTCGCCCGCTCGGTCGGAGCTGCGCGCAACGGGGCGTCTCGACGGCGAGATCGCGGAGGCGCGTCGCGGCGAGGAAGGGTTCGGATACGACCCGATCTTCGTGCCCAGCGGCGAGTCGCGTACGGTCGCCGAGCTCGGCGACGAGTGGAAGGCCGAGCACTCGCATCGCGCCCAGGCCGCGCGTGCGCTTGCGCCATGTTGGCCGATACCGTGGTAGCGTCGGGCGATGGACGCGAATCAGGCGCTGGCTGAGCTCACGCAGCTCTCGTCGCAGGTCGAGCGCGCGGTCGTGTTGGACGCGAGCGGCGCGCTGCTCGCCTCGACGGACGAAGCCGGTGAAGCGCTGACTCGAGCCGCACTCGACGTGCTCTCGTCAGCAGGAGAGCTGCACGCCTCGGCGGACGAGGTGACGCGGGTGGAGGTCGAGCTCGGCGAGGGCGGGCTCTTCGTCCTCCGCGAGGCCGGCCGGACGATCGCCGCGACCACCGGCCCGAACCCCACGTCGGGTCTCGTCGTCTACGACCTGCGCACGTGCCTCCAGGGGATCGACGAGGAGAAGCCGAAGCGGCGCCGCGCGACCAAGAAGCCGAAGGAGGCCGACGACGCATGATGCGCCTTGTCCGCCTGGCCGTCCTCATCGGCGCCGCCGTCTGGGCGTGGCGCCACTTCGTCAGCGGTCGCGAGCCGCACGAGCGCGCGAGCATCTCCTTCTCGGATGGCTCGGTGCTCGTGCTCGAACCCGGATCGCCGGACTTCGAGCGACTCGCGTCGATCGCGCGCGGCGCCTTCGTGACCGCCGTCGCACGCGGCTCCATCTCGCCGTCGTGAACAACGCTGAGCTCGGGCGCCTGCTCGTCGAGCGGGCGCTGTTGGAAGGCGACTTCGTGCTGCGGTCCGGGAAGCGCTCGACCTGGTACCTCGACAAGTACCGCTTCGAGACCGAGCCGGAGGTGTTGCGTGCGGTGGGCGAGAGCCTCGCCGAGGCCGTCCGCGAGTTCGAGCCGGACGCCGTGCGACTCGCGGGACCCGCCCTCGGCGCCGTCGCGTTGGCAGCTTCGGCATCGCTGACGTCCGGGCTGCCGTTCATCATCGTGCGTGGTGAGGCCAAGGAATACGGGACGGCGAATCGCATCGAGGGCCCCTTCGAACCGGGCGAGCTCGTGTGCCTTCTCGAGGACGTCGTCACCACCGGCGGCGCTCTCGCGGAGTCGGTGTCGGCTCTTCGGGACGAGGGTCTCGAGGTCAGAAACGCCGTCTGCGTGGTCGATCGGGAGGAGGGCGGTTCGGACGCTCTCGCGCGCCTCGGCGTGCGGTTACGGCCGCTCTTTCGCGCCGCCGACCTGCTGGAACTGCGAAAAACCGCCGCAAAACGCGATGGTTGAGCCAAAAGAGAAGGGCTGTTAGGGTCTTCGAGTCCCAACAGACCCAGATTCCGACATTAGGAGGAGGGACAGTGACCAAGCAAGACTTCGTGGACGCCGTTGCCGACAGGGCCGGGATGTCCAAGCGCGACGCCGGCGCTGCAGTGGACGCCGTGCTCGACACGATCACCTCGACCCTGAAGAAGGGCGACTCGGTGACCTTCACCGGGTTCGGCAAGTTCTCGACCTCGGCGCGCGCGGCGCGCATGGGGGTCAACCCGCGCACCGGCCAGCGCGTGCAGATCCAGGCGACCACCGTGCCGAAGTTCTCAGCCGGCAGCGCCCTCAAGGCCGCCGTCAAAGGCGGGTAAGCGCGGGCTTCACTCGGAGGTTTCGGAGGGGCCGCCGCAAGGCGGCCCCTCGACGTTGCGCGCTCGTCGACGCGAAACGCCACGTGTCAGACACGGGTTTTCGCGGCAGCGGCCGGCGCTGACGCAACGGACACGTCCGTGAGGCCTCGGTCGCGTCGGCAGCCGACTTTGCTGTGGATGGAGAGTTTCGATCTCTGCACACGTTGCTCGAGACGCCACCCATGTCTGACACGGAGGCTTGAGATACGAACATATGTTCGATAGGCTCTTCGGCCATGCAGCTCACGTTCGACGCTGCGGATCGGCTCGTCGAGCTCGTGCAGGCGCGTCGTGGGCCTGTCGCTCCGGAGGACGCGGCGCACGTCCTCTTCGCGCTCGAGCGGGCGCCGGCTGCGCTCGCTCGCTCGCTGCTCGAGGATGTCGTCGAGGGCGATGCGCGGCTCGCCTGGCTCGGAGCGCGCGTCGGGCTCACGGACCCACCGCACGCCGACATCCAGATCGAGGACGCCGAGTTCGTCGTCTTCGACCTCGAGACGACCGGTCTCTCCGCGAGCCGCTGCCGGATCTGCGAGATCGGCGCGGTTCGCGTACGTGCGCTCGCGATCGAGGCCACCTTCGAAACGCTCGTCAATCCGGGTTCGGCGCTCCCCTCGTACATCGCGGCTCTCACCGGAATCCGCGACTCCGATCTCCGGAACGCCCCGCGCGCCGAGCTGGCCGTCCGCCGCTTCCTCGCCTTCGCCGGCGACGCGCCCCTCGGTGCGCACAACGCGCGCTTCGACATGGCGTTCCTCGAGCACGAGGTCGGGCGGCTCACGGGCAGGCGCGTTGCGGCGCCGGTGGTGGACACCGTCTGGCTCGCGCGTCGCCTCCTCCACAAGCGGAGCGAGCGCTACTCGCTCGCCTCGCTTGCGCACTTCTTCGGAACGTCGACCAACCCGTGCCACCGGGCGCTGCCCGATGCCCTCGCGACTGCCGAGATCCTCGTCTCGCTGCTCGGCCTCGCCCAGGAACGGGGTGCCCGGACCCTCTCGGAGGTCCTCGAGCTCGCTGCGCCCCGAGCGCGCAAGCTCCACTCGAAGCGATCGCTGATCGCAGGCGCGCCGACCGGGCCGGGCGTCTACCTCTTCCACGACAAGAACGACCTCGTCCTGTACGTCGGAAAGGCGCGTGATCTGCGCGCCCGGCTTCGCTCGTACTTCTCCGGCTCCCGGCAGCGGCCGGCCGTCGAGGCCGCGCTCGGAGCGCTCGAGCGCGTGGAGTGGCGGCAGCTCGGCTCGGAGCTCGAAGCCGCGCTCGAGGAGCTTCGGCTCATCCGCGAGCTGCGGCCGCCCGCGAACGCACGCGTCGGACGTCCGGAGCGGTGCGCGTATCTCGCTCGGCGCGGCGCGCGCTGGGCGGTCGTCTCGGAGCCTGGCCGCTTCGGCCCTCTTGGGAGCAAGAACCGCGCCCGCGCCGTGGCGCGGGCGCTCGACGGCTTCGAGGGTGCAGACCCTGCGGACGCTCTTCCTCCGCTGCGCGCGAAGCTGCGGCGCTACGCGAGCGACCTCCGCTTCGAGGATGCGGCGCGGGTGCGCGACCGGCTGAAAGCGCTCGAGGAGGCCGTCGAGCGGTTCGCCGAGCTCGGCCGGCTGCGTGACGTGCGCATCTGTGTGCTCGCTCCCGCACGCGAGCCCGGCTTTCGGCGGGCGTTCTTCATCGCAGCCGGACGTCTTGCCGCCGTTCGGACGATCCCTATTGGAGTCGCAGGCCGGCTCGAGCTGGAGGCGGGCATCGCCGAGGCGGCGCTCACCGAACCGTCGTTCGCTCCCGAGCATGCGGACGAGCTCCTGGTCGTTGCACGCTTCCTCGAGCGTCCCGGCCCCGAGCTCCGCATCGTCTCGCTGGATGCCGCCGAGATCCTCGCCGCGTGACGCGTGCAATCCCGGCAGGTGCGTAGCCTTGGGGCGTGGACGTCGCCGCCTTCCCGGACCGTCTTGCCGAAGCGGTCGAACGCAAGCGGAGCCAGCTCGTGGTCGGGCTCGACCCTCGACTCGACGTCCTCCCGGTGGAGCTTCGCGCGGAAGCAGTTCTCGGTCGGTCGGCGGCGGCGAGCTCGGTTGCGCGCTTCTGCAAGGGAATCGTGGACGCGGTCGGCCCGTACGTGGTCGCGGTCAAGCCGCAGGCGGCGTTCTTCGAGGCGCTCGGCTCGGACGGAATGCGCGCGCTCGAAGAGGTATGCGCGTACGCGCGATCGATCGGACTGCTCGTGATCCTCGACGCGAAGCGAGGAGACGTCGGCTCGACGTCGCGGGCATACGTCGCCGCATACCTCGAGCCGAACGAGGACGGAGTCCCGCTTGCGGACGCGATGACCGCGAGCCCTTATCTCGGTCTCGACTCGGTCGAGCCGTTCCTCGCAGCCTGCAGAAGACACGGGTCGGGCGTCTTCTTCCTCGTCCGCACCTCGAACGCGGGAGCGGCGGACGTGCAGGACGCCGTGCTCTCCGACGGGAGGCCGTTGTGGCAGCACCTCGCGACGCTCGTCCGCGAATGGGGGCAGCCACTCATAGGAGAAGGTGGCATGTCGAGCGTCGGCGCCGTCGTTGGCGCGACCTCGCCACGCGCTGTCTCGGAGGCGCGCCGCTTGCTGCCTCAGACGCCGCTTCTACTCCCAGGGGTCGGCGCTCAGGGAGCGACACCGGCCGACGTCGCCCGCGCATTCACGAGCGGGCCCGCGAGCGCGCTCGTGACTGCATCGCGCTCCGTCATCTTCGCGTTTCGCGACACGGAGGAGGACTGGCGGGTTGCGGCGGCGGGGGCCGCGGAACGACTCTCGTCGCAGGTGTGGGCCGCGTCCGGATGGCAGACGGGTAGAGTTTCGCGCCGTTGATGCGCAAGGTCGCCGTCGCCGTCGCGCTTCTCGTTCTCCTGGTGGGCCCGGTCCAGGCCTCCGCCGGATCCTCCGAGCCTCCGACTCTCGATGCCGCAGCCTGGTACCTCGTCGGCCAGGACGGAGCGGTCCTGGCTCAGCGGAGCTCGCGACGACCCCGAGCGATCGCAAGCATCACGAAGCTCATGACGGCGATCGTGGCGCTCGAGCGCGCTCGCCCTTCCGACGTCGTACGCGTGAGCGACCGCGCGGCAGGCATCGGCGGGTCGACCGTCTTCCTGCGCGCGGGCGAGGAGTTGACCGTGGCAGAGCTCGTGCGCGCGATGCTCGTGCCGAGTGCGAACGATGCCGCCGCTGCGTTGGCGCTTCACGTCGGCCGAGGATCGACGGAGCGGTTCGTCTCGCTGATGAACACGAAGGCCCGCGACCTCGCGCTCGAGGACACCACCTTCCTCAACCCGCACGGGCTCGACGAGCTCGGGCACGAGTCGAGCGCACGAGACACGACCGCCCTGGTTCGCTACGCGCTCGGAGTGCCACTGATCCGTGACGCGCTCGACCGTTCCTCCTTCTCGCTCCCGGGTCGGCAGGAGTTCCCGACCACCGACGACCTGCTCGCGAGCTGGCCGCCGCTCCTGGGCGGGAAGACGGGACACACGCAGTCAGCGGGCTGGTCCGAGGCCGCCGCGGCGTCCAGGCGCGGTGCGACCGTGTACGGAACCGTCCTCGGCGCCGACACGCGCGCAGGTCGCAACACTGCACTGCGAACGTTGCTCGAGTTCGGGCTCGATCGCTACCGCCGCGTCGCGGTCGTCGAAGCGAGCCGCGTGTACGGTGAGGTCGAGACGAGGTACGACCAGCCGTCGCTCGAGCTCGTTGCAGAACGCACGCTCGTGCGTACGGTGAGAGAGGGAACGCCGCTGCTCGAGCGGACCGTCCGGCCGACACGAGTCGCGCTGCCGGTGCAAGCGGGGCAGCGGCTCGGGCGGGTCGAAGTGTGGGAGGGTGATCGCTTGGTGGCGTCGTCGAACCTGATCGCGGCAGGATCGGTCTCGGAGCCGAGCACGCTCGGGAAAGCCTGGTGGTTCGTCGGGACGACCGTGGCGAATGCGTGGGAAATCGTCACATGATCGTCACCGTTACCGTCAACGCAGCCTTGGACCGGTCGCTCACGGTGCCCGTGTTCCAGATCGGCTACCGCCACCGCTCGAGCGAGGTCCTGACGCTTGCGGGCGGGAAAGGGATCAACGTCGCGCGGGCGCTCAAGCTTCTCGACGTCCCGGTCGTCGCGACGGGGCTGACGGGAGGCCGGACGGGAACGAGGATCGTCGAGGAGCTGACCGCCGAGGCGATTCTCAACGATCTCGTGCGCATCGCGGGGGAGTCGCGCACCTCGACGGCCGTCGTCGACCCCACGGCAGGCACGTACACCGAGATCAACGAGTGGGGGCCCGAGGTGACGTCCGTGGAGCTCGAGACCCTCATGGAGAAGCTGCACTACCTCTCCCGCGGCGCGGACTTCGTCGTCCTTGCCGGCTCGCTCCCGCGAAAGGTCCCGACCGAGTTCTACGCGGACGCGATCCGCGACCTCGTGCGGCGCGACGTGCGAGTCGTCCTCGACAGCGAGGGCGAGGCGCTACACCTCGGCGTACAGGCCGGGCCGTACCTCGTCTCCCCCAACCAGCGTGAAGCGGAGCAGCTCGTGGGACAGGAGCTCGAGGACGACGACGACTTTCTCATGGCGCTCGACGCGATTGCGGAGATGGGCGCGCGGAACGTCGTCATCACGCTCGAGAACGGCTGCTTCGCGCTGCTTCGAATGGGACGCAAGACGCGCCGCCTGCGCGCCTTCGCTCCGCACGTCGAGCCTGTCTCGGGTGTGGGGTCCGGAGACGTGCTCCTCGCGCAGTTGCTTGCGGCGATCGTCGAGGAGCGATCGCCGGACTACGCAGTTCGGCTCGCCGTCGCTGCAGGCGCCGCCTCCGTGCGGGAGGTGGGAGCGGGCCGCTTCGACCCGGAGCTCGCGACGACGCTCTCGCCGGAGATCGAGCTCGCCGAGCTCCAGCCCGTCCGCTCCTAGACTCCGGGTCTAATGAGGAGCGGGAGCTCGAGGCGGGCGAGCTGAAGCTGAAACGGCGAGAGCCGTGGCAATCGAGGCTGCGCAGCCTACTCCGCGAGCCACCAGTTCTCCGCGTTCCACGCCAAGAGCGGAAAGGGCGGCACAAAGCGTCGGATCGTCGAGTCGACGGTTGCCGCTGCGGGCTCGACCCAGAGCGGGATCACAGGCACGTCCTTCGCCATCTGCCGGTCGGCTCGACCGAGGACAGGAGCTCGCCGGGCAGGATCGAGAATCTGCTCCGCCTGATCGAGGTCGCGAGTCACCAACCGCTGGCAGTAACCGGTGTAGTTCTGAGGCCGACCGCATGCGAAGACGTCGGACGGCACGCCCTCGGGGGCGTAGAACCAGGTGAAGAGGGCGACGTCGAACTCGCCGGGACCGACGATCTGCGCAAAGAACGCGGGGCCTGGTGCGTAGCTGACGACAGCCTCGACTCCCACTCGCCGGAGCTGTGCCTGGGCGAGCTCGAGCGCGAGGCTTCGACGCGTGGCTCCCGCCGCCGTCACGAAGCGGAGCGAGAGCCGCTCGATTCGAGCAGACGTAGATGCCGTCCGCGCCCCGGCGACAGCCCGCCTGCTCGAGCAGTTGTCTGGCGAGGGCAGGCCGGTAGCGGTAGCCGCTCCAGTTCGGTTCGTAATACGGGTCGGAAGTCAGGAAGAGAGCGCTGTCACTCGGTCGCCAGTTCGGAAGGTAGTCGCCGTAGACGGCGCGTACGATCGCCACGCGATCGATCCCGTAAGCGAGCGCACGCCGCACGAGCTTGTTCTTGAGGGCCGGGTGACCACCGGCGCCGATTCGAATCTCGAAGTGCTCCCAGGCCCGTCCAGGCGCGTACAGGTGTCTGACGCCAGGTATCCGACGGAAGTCGGGCTCGGTCTGGGGGTCGGGTCTGCGATTCACGACATGGAGGTCACCTTCGCGCAGCGCCTGCGCAGCGTCACCTAGACCGAAACGTTGAACGATTCGGTCGAGATACGCAGGGTGGGACCCCCAGTAGGCGGGGTTCCTGACGAGTGTGAGTTGCTTGCCGCGCTCCCACCGCTCGACGAGGAATGGGCCGCTGCCGATCGGCTCCCCCGTCTTCGGGTTGTCGATGCGGTCACGCCAGACCTCGTCGAGGTCTGCCCCCGCAAGCGCGTGGCGCGGCAGGACGAACCCGAACAGCCCCTTCCAGTTCGCGGAGCGGCTGTTGAGAACGACCCTCACCGTCTTCGAGCCCAGCGCTCGAACGCTCCGCACTTTCGCCCGGTGGTACAGGAGGTCGGGGTTCTCAGTGCTCGGCGGGACGTACGTACGGATGGCGCGGTGCGTGAAGACGAAGTCGCGGGCGCTGATCGGCACGCCGTCGCTCCAACGCGCCTCGGGTCGAATGTGGTACGTGAGCGTGAAGGGCGGCTTCGTCGTGAAATCGACACGTCGAACGAGGTTCGACCGTATGTGGCGCGGGCCGATCTCGAACGCCCCCTCCAACACTTCTTCGATGTTCAGCTGTAGGAACGGGCCACAGTTCCGAAGCCAGTTCAGGCACGCCGGCTCGATGCCCGCGCCGATAACGACCGTGCCGCCGCGCTTCGGCCCCTGCGCCTGCGCGCCGCCCGCTCCCGAGCCGGCGAGGAGCGCGACGGCGATCGCCGCGGCGACGGCTAGCGGGCGAGGCACGGGCTCACGAGATAATCCTCTGCTTCCGCGGTACGTAGATCAACCCGAGCGCGGGTCGCCGAAGTACGGGAAGGCGCGATGCGGTGGCTCGAACGGTACGTACGGAGGGTCTCGGCCGCGCGTTTGCGGCTGCGCTCGACGAGCTGCGCTCGGCGCCGCGCCTCATAGACTCCGCGCGTGTCGGCATGCTCCAGCTGCGGGCGCCAGAACGCGGGCGACGCGCGTTTCTGCAGCGCGTGCGGGACCGCGCTCCCCGGCGTCGAGCCGGCCCGCGAACAGCGCAAGGTCGTCACGTCCTCTTCTGCGACCTCGTCGGCTCGACTGCGCTCGGGGAGTCCACCGATCCGGAGGCGCTGCGCTCGCGCATGCGCCGCTACTTCGAGGATCTCCGCGCGATCATCGAGCGTCACGGCGGCACCGTCGAGAAGTTCGTGGGAGATGCGGTCATGGCCGTCTTCGGGATTCCGGTGTCCCACGAGGACGACGCTCTGCGGGCCGTCCGCGCCGCCGCCGAGATGCGCGAGGCGATCGCAGCGCACGAGTTGGAGGCCCGGATCGGGATCAACACCGGCGAGGTCGTCGTGGGCGGGGAGGGCGAGACGCTCGTGACCGGCGATGCCGTCAACGTCGCCGCCCGCCTCGAGCAGGCGGCGCCGAACGGAGAGATCCTCGTCGGAGCCGAGACGCTGGCGCTCGTCCGGGACGCCGTCCACGCCGAGGTGCTCGAACCTCTCGAGCTGAAGGGGAAGTCTCGACCGGTCGAGGCCTATCGCCTGCTCGACGTGCTTGGCGACGCACCGATCGCTCGCAATCTGGCCGCGCCGCTCGTCGGACGCGAGCGGGAGCGGCAACGGCTCCGGCGCGCCTTCGAGGACGCGGTCGCCGATCGCACGTGCCAGCTCTTCACCCTTCTCGGGCCTGCGGGGATGGGCAAGTCACGGCTCGTGGCCGACTTCCTGGACGCGGGTCGGCACCGAGGCGGACGTGCTCCGAGGGCGCTGCCTCTCGTACGGCGAGGAGATCACGTACTGGCCGCTCGTCGAGATGCTGGTGCCGCTCGGGATCGAGCCGGAGAACGTCGTCGGCTCGACCCCCGCAGAGACGCGGGTGGCGTTTCGCAAGCTGCTCGAGGCGCGCGCGGTCGAGCGACCGCAGGTCGTCGTCGTCGACGACTTGCAGTGGGCGGCACCGGAGTTCGTCGACCTCGTCGAGCACGTCGCCGACCTCTCGCGCGATGCACCGATCTTCCTGCTCTGCATCGCGCGGACCGAGCTGCTCGACGCACGACCGGGCTGGAGCGGCGGCAAGCTGAATGCGACGTCGCTCCTGCTCGAGCCGCTCGGCGCCGACGAGTGCGGGGCGCTGATCGCCAACCTGCTCGGCAGCCACGAGCTCGGCACCGACGCAGCGCGAGCGCATCGTCGCCGCCTCGGGCGGGAACGCGCTCTTCGTCGAGGAGATGGTGGCGATGGTGCGCGAGAGCGACGGCGACCTCGACCTCGCGCTGCCTCCGACGATCAGCGCGCTCCTGCAGGCGCGCATCGACTCGCTCGACGGGGAGCTTCGGCTCGTGCTCGAACGGGCGGCCATCGAGGGAGAGGTGTTCCACGTCGGCGCGATCGCCGAGCTGTCGTCCGACTCGGCTCGACCCGCGCTCGACGAGCACCTCGCAGCACTCGTCCGCAAGGACCTCGTGCGGCTCGATCGATCGCTCATCGCCGGGCAGGACGCCTATCGCTTCCGGCACCTGCTCATCCGCGAAGCCGCCTACGCCACGATGCCGAAGGAGCTCAGGGCGCAGCTCCACGAAAGGTACGCGGAGTGGCTCGAGCGCACGGCGGACGAGTCCGCCTTCGAGCTCGACGAGATCGTCGGCTACCACCTGGAGCAGGCGCTCGTCTTTCGACAGGAGCTCGGGACGCGGGACGAGGAGCTCGCCACGCGCGCGGCGCGGCGGCTGCTCGGAGCCGGGACGCGGGCGCTGGGTCGCGCCGACCAGCCCGCCGCCGCCGGCCTCCTGCAGCGGGCGGTCGACGTGCGCAGCGCAGACGACCGGATGCACCTTCGGGCGATGTTCGAGCTCGCGCGAGTCTTCATCCGCCGGGGTGAGCTCGAGCGAGCCGACTCGCAGCTCAACGCGACGATCGAGCTCGCGCGGGCGATCGGAGACAGCGGGATTCTCGCACGAGCCCGACTCGCCTACAACTCGCTCCGCGTACGCGTCGACTCCGACGCGACCGTCGAGGACGAGCTCGCGCAGGCCCTCGAGATCGCCCATTCGCTCGAGGGATCGGATGAGCACGCGGCGCTCGTCTCCGCGTACACGGAGATCGGCATGTGCAAGTTCCAGCTCGGCCGCGCCGGCGAAGGCGAGGTCGACCTCGAGCGAGCGGCCGAGCTCGCTCGCGAGATGGGCGACGCAGTGCTCCTTCGCGAGGTGATGGGATCGCGGCTACGACCGGCGGGCTGGGGCCCCATGCCGGCATCCGAGGGCGTCGTTCTATGTGAGGGACTCCTTTCGTCCGACGATGCGAACGCGGCGCTCAGGGCGCAGGCGCTCCAGATTCTCGCGCTCTTCCGAGCGATGCTCGGCGACGTCGAGGCGTCTCGCAGCGCCGCCGCCGCTGCGCGGAGCCTGCTCGACGAGTTCGACTTCACGCTCCTCAAGGGCCTCTACGGCGCAGACATCGGAGTCAGTGAGCTCATCGGGCGGGATCTCGATCGCGCGGAGCTCGAGCTGCGACGCGGGCACGACGTGCTCGTCGAGATCGGCGACGTCGGTGTGCGGTCGACGGTGGACGCGATGCTCGCGCACGTCCTCGCCATCCAGGGCCGGCCGGACGAAGCGCTCGAGTTCGCCGACTCGAGCAGGGCTATCGCGGCGGCGGACGACCTCGACTCACAGCCGAGATGGAGGGCTGCCCGAGCTCGCGCTCTCTCGCTTCGCGGAGAACACGACGAGGCGCTGGCCCTTCTCGACGAGGCGGTCGCGCTCGTCGAGCCGATCGACTTCCTCGAGCTGAAGGGGCTCGTCCACGACGTTCTCGGCGAGACGCTCGTGCGCGTCGGCCGCGTCGACGAGGCGGCGCGCGCCGTGGAGCGCGCGATCGCGTTCCACGAGCAGAAGGGCAACGTCGTCTCGGCCGCGCGTTCGCGCGCTGCGCTGGAAGAGCTGCGCTCGGCGCGGCGCTCATAGACTCCGCGCGTGTCGGCATGCCCGAGCTGCGGGCGGGAGAACGCGGACGACGCGCGTTTCTGCAGCGCGTGCGGAACCGCGCTCGCGCGGCGTCGAGCCGGCCCGCGAGCAGCGCAAGGTCGTCACGATCCTCTTCTGCGACCTCGTCGGCTCGACCGCGCTCGGCGAGTCGACCGACCCGGAGGCGCTCCGCGCGCGCATGCGCCGCTACTTCGAGGATCTCCGCGCGATCCTCGAGCGGCACGGTGGCAGCGTCGAGAAGTTCGTCGGCGACGCGGTGATGGCCGTCTTCGGGATCCCGGTCTCGCACGAGGACGACGCGCTCCGCGCCGTGCGAGCCGCTTGCGGAGATGCGGGCGGCGATCGTCGGAGCACGGGCTCGAGGCGCGGATCGGCGTCAACACCGGCGAAGTCGTCGTCGGCGGCGAGGGCGAGACGCTCGTCACCGGCGACGCCGTCAACGTCGCCGCGCGCCTCGAGCAGGCCGCGGCAGCCGGCGAGGTGCTCATCGGCGCCGAGACGCGGCTGCTCGTCCGCGACGCCGTCGGCGTCGAGGCCGTCGAGCCGCTCGCGCTCAAGGGGAAGTCCGAGCCCGTCGAGGCCTTCCGCCTCGCTCGAGGTGCATCGCGTGACGCGGCGCCGCTCGCGCGTCACCTCGAGACTCCGCTCGTCGGACGAGAGCGCGAGCGACAGCGCCTGTGGCGCGCCTACGAGGACGCGGTCGCCGACCGCACGCTGCCGCCTCTTCACGCTCCTCGGCCCGGCCGGCATCGGGAAGTCGCGCCTCGTCGCCGACTTCCTCGAGCGCGTCGGCGATTCGGCCGACGTCCTCCGCGGCCGCTGCCTCTCGCTACGGCGAGGGGATCACCTACTGGCCGCTCGTGGAGATCCTGATCGCGATCGGCGTCGAGCCGGACTCCATCATCGGCACGCTCGCCGGCCGAGACGCAGCTCGCCTTCCGCCGGCTGCTCGAGGCCCGCGCTGCCGAGCGGCCGCAGGTCGTCGTCATCGACGACCTGCAGTGGGCGGAGCCGGTCTTCGTCGACCTCGTCGAGCACATCGCCGACCTCTCGCGCGACGCGCCGATCTTCCTTCTCTGCGTCGCGCGCACGGAGCTCCTCGACCAGCGGCCGGGCTGGGGCGGCGGGAAGCTCAACGCGACTTCGGTCCTGCTCGAGCCCCTCGGCGAGGACGAGTGCGGCGTGCTCATGGAGAACCTGCTCGGAGACGGCTCTCTCGACGGCGACCTGCGTGAGCGCATCACCGCTGCGTCGGCCGGGAATCCACTCTTCGTCGAGGAGATGCTCGCGATGGTGCGCGAGCACGGCGGCGGCGGCGAGATCGTCGTGCCGCCGACGATCCACGCGCTCCTGCAGGCCCGCATCGACTCGCTCGACGGCGACGTGCGCATTGTCATGGAGCGAGGCGTCGGTCGAGGGTGAGGTCTTCCACCGCAGCGCGGTCGCCGAGCTCTCACCAGATCCCGTGCGGCAGTGAGGTCGGGTCGCATCTGACGACGCTCGTACGGAAGGAGCTGATCCGCTCCACGACCCCGACGTTCCCCGAGGACGAAGGCTTCCGTTTCCGGCACCTCCTCATCCGCGATGCCGCCTACGACTCGTTGCCGAAGGCGACGCGTGCCGAGCTCCACGAGCGCTTCGCCGACTGGCTCGACGCGCCATGACCTCGCAGAGGGCGACGAGATCGTCGGCTATCACCTCGAGCAGGCGCACCCGTATCGCGCGGAGCTCGACCGCGTCAGATCCGGCGCTCGACGGTCTCGCGCGTCGTGCGTCCGCCCATCTCGCCGCGGCCGGGCGCGGCGCGCTCGACCGCGGCGACTTCAATGCGGGAGGCGGGTTCCTGCGTAGAGCAGCAGCCGTCCTTCCGTCCGGAGACGAGCGGCGTCTCGCCCTCGCGCCGGATCTCGATGAGGGTGCTCGGCGAGTCCGGCGAGCATTCCGAGCGGAACGCGGTTCTCGACGAGGCTCGTAGAGCCTCCGACCCGGTGACGAGGGCGCTCGGCGGCGCTCGAGCAGCACGATCTGGGCACTCGCGGCGGTCCGACCGGCATCGGAGCGCGACGAGCGGTGCGCGCTGAGAGACGAGGCTCGCGCCGTTCTCGAGGAGGCCGGCAACGACGAAGGGCTCGCCCTCTACTGGTGGGGCGTCGCCCTCGAAGCCTGGTTCTCGCTCCGCGCAGCCGAGACTGCCAGCTGCCTGCGAGCAGTCGGCTCGCCCACCTCGAGAGAGCCGGGACCCGCCTCGCCAATCCGACGGTCCGGTCAAGGCTGATCTCGTCCTACTCTTCGGGCCCACACCCGTCGGAGAGGCGATCGAGCGGGTGAAGGCGATCCGGCGCAGCGAGCTCGGCACGCTTGCGAAGGCGTGGTGCGACGACACCGTTCTCGGCGTTCTGCTCGCGATGCAAGGGGAGATCGATGACGCGCGCGAGCACGTTCGTGGCGGGCGTCAGGCGTACTTCGACGCTGGCCTCTACATGACGCCAGCCGGCGGAATGACGCATGCGCGAGGCGGACGTCGAGCTCCGCGCCGGTGATGCTGCTCGCCTAGGAGGCAGTCCTGCGCGAGGGGCTCGAGCTCCTCGAGCGCATCGGCGACCGCTCGTACTATCCAACGGCCGTCACTGCAGCTAGCGGCATGTCTCTACGAGGAGGAGCGCTACGACGAGGTCGGTCAGCTGTGTGAGGCGGCACGCGAGGCCAGCAGGCCAGACGATCTCATCAACTTCGTCTAGGCTGGACGGACTCGAGGGCTGGCTGCTCGCACGGCGTGGGCGTCACGACGACGCCGAAGCAGCTCGCCCGTCGAGGCCGTTGCGGTCGCGCGAGACGACCGACTTCTACGATGTCGCGCGCCTGCGGTCACGGCTCATGCTCGCCGAGACGCTCGCTCTCGCAGGGCGAATGGACGAGGCAGTTCGAGAACGCCGCCGCCGGCCTCGCCCACTACGAGGCCAAGGGCGACGTCGACCGGCGCTGCCCGGGCGCGCGAGCGACTCGCCGCTCTGGCATCGAGGTCGCCGTGATCGGTCTTCGGGCGGCGCTGCTAACGTCATCTGATGGAGACCGAGTTCCGCGCCCAGGAGATCGAGCGCCTCGTCGCGTTCGAGCGCAAGTTCGGCAAGGAAGGGCTCACGTTCGACGACGTGCTGCTCGTGCCGGCGGAGTCGTCGCGTGCTGCCGAACGACGTCTCGACTGTCACCCGCCTGACGCCGTCGATCTCGCTGAACATCCCGCTCGTCTCGGCGGCGATGGACACCGTGACCGAGGCGCGGCTTGCGATCGCGCTCGCGCGCGCGGGCGGCATGGGCATCGTCCACCGCAACCTCTCGATCGCCGACCAGGTCGCCGAGGTGGACAAGGTGAAGCGCTCGGAGTCCGGGATGATCGTCGAGCCGGTCACGTTGCGCGCCGACGACCTGGTGGCGGACGCGCTCGAGCTGATGGAGCGCTATCGGATCTCGGGCGTTCCCATCGTGGACGACCGCGACGTCCTCGTCGGGATCCTCACGAATCGCGACCTCCGCTTCGAGACCGACACGTCGCAGCCCGTCTCGGCGCTGATGACCGCGCGGAACCTCGTCACCGCGCCGGTCGGGACGACGCTCGAGGAGGCCGAGGAGATCCTCCACCGCAACAAGATCGAGAAGCTCCCGGTCGTCGACGCCGACGGGCGCCTCAAGGGCCTGATCACGGTCAAGGACATCTCGAAGCGCATCAAGTACCCGGACGCGACGAAGGACGACCAGGGCCGGCTCCGGGTCGGCGCGGCGGTCGGAGTGGGGACCGACGCGCTCGAGCGCGCGGCTGCGCTGGTCGAGGCCGAGGTGGACGTGCTCGTCGTCGACACGGCGCACGGGCACTCGCACGGGGTTCTGGACGTCGTGCGCCAGATTCGTAGCGCGCACGAGATCGAGCTCGTCGCCGGCAACATCTCGACCGGTGACGGCGCGCTGGCGCTCGTCGATGCCGGCGCGGATGCGGTGAAGGTCGGGCAGGGCCCGGGTCGACCTGCACGACCCGGATCGTCGCCGGGGTCGGCGTCCCGCAGGTGACGGCGGTCTACGACACGGCGCGCGCGCTCGAGGATCACGAGCATACCGGTGATCGCCGACGGCGGGATCCGCAGCTCCGGCGACATCGCGAAGGCGATCGCCGCCGGCGCCGACGTCGTCATGCTCGGGTCGATGCTCGCCGGGACGGACGAGGCTCCGGGAGAGGTCATGGTCGCCCAGGGCGAGCGGTTCAAGGAGTACCGCGGAATGGGCTCGCTCGGGGCGATGAAGGCGCGCTCGTTCTCCAAGGACCGCTACTTCCAGGGCGACGTCGAGGACGTGCACAAGCTCGTGCCCGAGGGCATCGAAGGCCGCGTCCCGTACAAGGGCCCGCTCGGCCCCATCGTTCACCAGGTCATCGGTGGCATTCGTCAGTCGATGGGGTACTGCGGCGCGGCGACGATCGAGGAGATGAAGGCCCGGACGCGCTTCAACCGGATCACGCCCGCCGGCCTGCAGGAGAGCCACCCGCACGGCATCACGATCACGAAGGACGCGCCGAACTACCGGCGGAGCTGATGGCCGAAGTCGTCCCGTTTCCCGACGCCGGAGCCCACACCGGAGGAGCGGCCGGTCCTCGTCGTCGACCTCGGCGGGCAGTACAGCCAGCTGATCGCGCGGCGCGTGCGCGAGGCGCGCGTGTACTCGGAGCTCGTCGGGCACCGGCTGTCCGCCGACGAGATCGCGCGGCGCAACCCCGCGGCACTCGTCCTCTCCGGCGGGCCGGCCTCGGTGTACAGCGACGACGCTCCCGACCTCGATCCCGCGATCTTCGAGCTCGGCGTGCCGACGCTCGGGATCTGTTACGGGATGCAGCTGATGGCGCGGGACCTCGGGGGCGCCGTCGAACGGACCGGGGTCTCCGAGTTCGGGAAGACCGGCCTCGAGGCGGCGGAGTCCGAGCTCTTCCACGACCTGCCTCCCGAGCAGACCGTCTGGATGAGCCACCGCGACTCGGTCACCGCTCCGCCCGAAGGCGCGACCGTCACGGCGTCCTCGCCGTCGACGCCGATCGCCGCATTCGAGCACCGCGGCAAGCGGCTGTACGGCGTCCAGTTCCACCCCGAGGTCGTGCACACGCCGCACGGGCAGGAGATCCTGAAGAACTTCCTCTACGAGGTCGCGGCCGTTCCTCCGACCTGGACGCCGGCGGCGGTCATCGAGGAGCAGGTCGATCGCATTCGCGCAGCGGTCGGCACCGAAAGAGTCCTCTGCGCCCTCTCGGGAGGCGTCGACTCGGCGGTTGCGGCGCTGCTCGTCCACAAGGCCGTCGGCGACCAGCTCACCTGCGTCTTCGTCGATCACGGCCTGCTGCGCGAGAACGAGGCCGAGCAGGTCGTCGAGACGTTCTCCGGCCACTTCCGCGTGCCGCTCGTCCACGTGCAGGCGCAGGAGCGCTTCCTCTCGCGCCTCGCGGGCGTCAGCGATCCGGAGGAGAAGCGGACGATCGTCGGCGAGGAGTTCATCCGCGTCTTCGAGGAGGAGGCGGCGAAAGCTCGGCGACATCCGTTCCTCGTCCAGGGGACGCTCTACTCGGACGTGATCGAGTCGGGAGGCGCAGAAGACGGCGTCGCCGCGAAGATCAAGTCGCACCACAACGTCGGCGGCCTCCCCGCGGACATGCGGATGGAGCTCGTCGAGCCGCTGCGGCTGCTCTTCAAGGACGAGGTGCAGGCGTGTCGGCGAGGAGCTCGGGCTGCCCGAGCGGATGGTCTGGCGGCAGCCGTTCCCCGGCCCCGGCCTCGCGATCCGCATCATCGGCGAGGTCACCGAGGAGCGTCTCGCGATCCTGCGCCGAGCGGACGCGATCCTGCTCGAGGAGGTCCGCCGCGCCGACCTCTACCGCGATCTCTGGCAGAGCTTCGCCGTGCTCCCCGCGATCCGCTCGGTCGGCGTGCAGGGCGACGAGCGGACGTATGCCTACCCGGTCGTCATCCGCGCCGTCACGTCCGAGGACGCGATGACCGCCGACTGGGCGCGGCTGCCGTACGAGCTCATCGAGACCGTCTCGAGCCGGATCATCAACGAGATCCCGGGTGTGAACCGGGTCGTCTACGACGTCTCGTCGAAGCCGCCCGCCACGATCGAGTGGGAATAAGGCACTTTCGCTTCGCGAAAGCGCCTAGATGACCCGAAACCCCGTCATGCCCTCTGGTTCCTCGGCCGTCAACTCGACGCGATCGACGCGGGCGCCGCGAGGGCCCTCGCGGCAGAGTGCGACGAGGCGCTCGACCTCGCTCGGCTCGCCCTCGAAGACCGCCTCCACGGTTCCGTCCGCGTTGTTGCGCACCCAGCCGGACACGCCCGAAGCGACCGCGCGACGCCGAACCGTGTCACGGAAGAACACTCCCTGCACGAAGCCGTGCACGATCACGCGGTACCGGATCACGGGAGCGGGATCACCCCGTTCTCGTCGACCTCGACACTGACGCGGTCGCCGCGGGTCGGATGGTCGAGAGCCGCGATGACCGCGTCGAGCGTATCCCCTCCGTCGAGCGCGATCGTCAGTCGCACGGTCGGGCCCTGGCGAACGGCCTGCGTCACGACACCATTGCCCTCGGCCGCCTGGAGAACTGCGACGGCTTCCGGTCGGATCGCCCGCCCGTCCAGGACATTGAGCCCCACGAAGCGCGCCGTGTCCTCGTCGGCCGGTCTCTCCCAGACCTCATCGGGCGTACCGACCTGGACGATCCGCCCGGCGCGCATCACGGCGACGCGGTCTCCAAGGGCGAACGCCTCGGCGCGGTCGTGCGTCACGTGGAGCGCCGTCACGTCGAGGCGGTCGAAGATCGCCGTCAGGTCCTCGAGCAGGCGGTCGCGCAACCTCCGGTCGAGCGAGCCGAGGGGCTCGTCGAGCAGGAGCACGCGAGGCTCGGGAGCGAGCGCCCGCGCGAGCGCGACGCGCTGCTGCTCTCCACCCGAGAGCGTGACGACGGACCGTCGTTCGTACCCCTCGAGCCCGACGAGCTCGAGGCACTCGCGCACCCGTCGTTCGATGTCGCCGCGCGAATCGCCGCGCATGCGGAGACCGAAGGCGACGTTTCCCCAGACGTCCCGATGGTGGAAGAGCGCGTGGTCCTGGAAGACGAGCCCGATCCCACGGCGATGCGCCGGCACCGCGGAGAGGTCGTCGCCGTCGAGGAGCACGCGGCCCGAGTCGGGGCGGAGCAGCCCGGCGACGACCCGCAGGAGCGTGCTCTTCCCGGAGCCGCTCGGCCCGAGCACGGTCACGGTCTCGCCGGCGGCGACCTCGAGCGAGACGCGATCGAGGGCCTTCGTGTCGCCGAAGTCGACGCTGACATCCTCGATCCGCAGCATCAGACATAAACCAGCCCAGGCGGTCGCGCGCGCATGCGCTCGATGACGAGGATCGACGTCGCGGTCACCACCATCAGGATCACGGCGAGCGCGTACGCCTGGCCCACGTTCAGCTCGCCCGGACGACCCAGGAAACGAAAGATCGCAACCGGCAGGGTCGGGCTCTCCGGCCGGGCGAGGAACACCGTCGCGCCGAACTCGCCGAGCGAGATCGCGAAGGCGAATCCGGCCGCGACCGCCAGGGCCCGCCCGGCGATCGGAAGGTCGATCTCGCGCCGCACCCGTCCGGGCGAGGCGCCGAGCACCGCTGCCGCCTCCCGCTGGCGCTCGTCGATCGCGCGCAGCGTGGGGGCGACGATGCGGACGACGAACGGGATCGCGACGAGCGCCTGAGCCACGGGGACGATCCAGGGGGAAGAACGGAAGTCGAGCGGCTCGGTGTCGAAGGCGACGATGAGCCCGAAGCCGAGCATGACCGCCGACGCGCCGAGCGGGAGCAGGAGCAGCCCGTCGAGGATCCGCGTGCGGCCGCCTCTCGAGCCCGCGACCGCAAAGGCCGCAAGGCCGCCGACGACGACGGCGATGACCGCCGCGCCCGCCGCGTAGACGAGGGAGTTCACGATCGCCTCCCACGGGCTCGCGAGCAGCGCGTTCGTCGAGCGCGTGAGCGCGCGGTAGGCCTCGAGGCTGTAGCCCTCGCCGACGGCGAGCGAGCGCTCGACGAGCACCGCGAGCGGAATGCCGAGGAACAGCGCGAGTGCGCCGAGCGAGATGGCCGCGAATGCCTTCTCGCCGCGCGTCCGCAGCGGTCGCAGCACATCTCCTTCTCGCCGCCGCCCTCCGCTGACGGCGAGCTTCGCTTCGAGCCGCGTCGTAGCCCACACGACGAGCGCGACGCAGACCAGCTGCACGAGCGCCAGGACGGCGGCGGCCCTGAGGTCGAAGAGGCGGACGGCCTGGTTGTAGATCTCCGTCTCGAGGGTCGAGTAGCGCGGCCCGCCGAGGATGAGGACGACGCCGAACGATGTGAACGAGAAGAGGAAGACGATCGAGGCCGCGGCCGCGAGCGCCGGCGCGAGCAGGGGAAGGGTCACCTCGCGAAAGCTGCGCCACGGGCCGGCGCCGAGCGTCGCAGCGGCTTCGGAGACCCGCGGGTCGAGCCCGGCCCAGAACGTCCCGACGATCCGCACGACGACGGCGACGTTGAAGAAGACGTGCGCGAGGAGGATCGCCGTCCAGCCGCGTTCGAGCCCTTCGGGAAGTACTGCGAGGAATGCGAGCGCGACGACCACCGTCGGGAGCACGAACGGGACGGTCACCAGCGCGAAAGCGAGCCCGCGACCGCGAAACGTGTACCGACCGAGGACGTACGAAGCAGGCAATGCGACGAGGACCGTGAGCGCCGTGGACGCGGCCGCCTGCCAGACCGAGAACCAGAGCACCTCTCGCGTCAGCGAGTCCGTGAGCACGGCCAGATCGCCGCCTGCGCCGAGCCCTCGCTCGAGGATCGAGACCAGTGGAAAGACGAAGAACAGCGCCAGGAACGCGAGCGGGACGCCATAGGTGAGCGCACGCCACGCGCCGGCGCTCAGCGAAGGACGATGCGTGTCCACTCCTTCACCCACCTGTCGCGATTGGCCTCGATCTCCTCCGGTGGCAGCTCGAGCGGGTCCTCGGGGACGACCGCGTAGCTCACGAACTCGGGCGGCAGCTCGGCCTCTCTGTTCACGGGGAAGACGAACATCGAGAGCGGGATGTCCTCCTGGAAGCGCTTCGAGAGCATGAAGTCGACGAGTTTTTGCGCTCCCTCCTCGTTCCGCGCCCCCCGGAGCACCCCGGCGAGCTCGATCTGGCCGAAGCAGCTGTCCGCGACGACCGCCGTGGGGGCCTCCTTCGGCCGCGGGTTCCCGAAGATGACCTCGGCCGGCGGGCTCGACGCGTAGGAGACGACGATCGGCCGGTTGCCAGCCGGCGGCTCTCGTGAACCGCGCGTTGTACGCCTCCTCCCAGCCGTCGACGACGAGGACGTCGTGCTCCCGCAGCGTGCGCCAGAAGTCCTTCCAGCCCGGCTCGCCGAAGCGCGCGATCGTCGCGAGGAGGAACGCAAGTCCAGGAGTCGAGGTGGCGGGGTTCTCGACGACGAGGAGGCCCTCGAGGCGCCCGTCGTCGAGATCGTCGAGCGAGCGCGGAGCCTCGATGTCACGCGTCGCGAACCATGTCTTGTCGTAGTTCAGGCACACCTCTCCGTGGTCGATCGGCGTCACGCGGTGCTCGGGGTCGAGCACGTAGCTCTCGTCCACGCGGTCGAGGAGCGGCGACTCGTATGGCTCGAACAGATCGCCCTCGAGAGCGCGAGACAGGAACGTGTTGTCGACACCGAAGAGGACGTCGCCTTGCGGATTCCCGGCGGTGAGGAGTGCCTTGGAGACGAGCTCCCCCGCGTCACCCGATTGGAGAATCTCGAGCTCGAGGCCGCTCGACGTCTCGAACTCCCTCCTGACGTCGTCCGAGATCACGAACGAGTCATGCGTGACGAGAACGACTTCGGTCGGATTGTCGTTGCCGCCACCGCAGGCAGCGACGGCGAATGCGAGGCAGAGCGCCAGCGCCACCCTGGAAGTGACCTTGTGACACTGTGTCACTTGGTGACCCCCGTCTCGGGGCCGGGACGAACGGCGAGGAGGACCCCTCGCTGCAGGCTGATTCGCGCTGTCTCATCGGCGAGGACGTTCGAGACTCCGCGACTCGAGCCCGGGTGGAGCGTCTCGCCGTCGAGGGCGAAGGCGAGCCCTTCGGTGCGCACACCTTCGGCGGGGCCGTGCAGCGCGAAGAGCGAAAGCAGCTCGCCTTGCTGTCCGGTGAGTGTCCGCTCGTCGCGTACGACATGGGCTTTCGCGGACCCGATGTGCGCATCGAGCTCGATAGCCGCGTAACCAGGCGAGGCGAGAAGCAAGAACAGGGAGAGCAGGTGATCGAGCCGGTCGCCGCCGACACCGGCGAGGACGACGACCCGTCGTGGACGAAGCTCCATGGCCGCGTCGAGCGCGAGCTCGAGATCGGTGGCGTCCTTGTCGGCGGGATGCCGCTCTATGCGAGCTCCCGCGGCCTCTGCGGCTGCGACCGTCTCGGGTGTAGCCGAGTCGAAGTCGCCAACTGCGATTGCGACGGCGAGTCCGCAAGCGCGTGTGTGCTCGAGGCCGCCGTCCGCGGCAATGACGACTGCGTCCTCGGGGATCGCGCGCATGACCTCCGGATCGGGGGACTCCCCGCCCGCCACGACCACGACTACTCGATCCGACACGCGTCCCTTCCTCCGCTGGTATTACCCAGATCAGGTTCTTCGGGTCGGCGGCGCGCTAGCCGCCCTCTCAGCCCGGTTCGCCCGAGCTCCCCGTTACGCCGTAGGAATGCTATCTGGAGGCTGCGGTCCCGCAGCGATCCGCGCCGCGTCCTTCCACGCAGACTTGCCAAAGGACGGCGCGTCCGGATCGCTCCCGCGCCAGATGTCGTTCGCGATCTGCTTCGGACGCCAGATGTTGAAGATGGGCACGAACCAGGCCACGATCGCCTAGGCGGTGTGGTAGCGGATCTCCGGCTGGCCGAGCACGCGGAGGTTCGAATAGGCCGCATGGAACCAGCGGATGAAGAACACGATCGCCGCGATGTACGCGACGGTGAACGCCAACACCGCGACGAGCTGTCGTGTGTCGTTCGACTCGACGTCCTCGAACGCAGGCGGCGAGAGCGCGTCGAGCACCTCGCCGTCCTCCAGCAACCTGTTCATCAGGGCGATCTCCCGCAGGTCGGACCAGATGACGACGAGATCGACGAGCATGACCACGGCGATGGCGGCGACCGCCCAGCGGGCGCGGCTTTCGAGCGGTCGCAGGCCTTGTGGCACCGCCCGGACGATCTCACGCAGAACGGACGACGTCGCGGCGCGCGGACATTCCGCGTCTGGCTGGTTGAATGGCGCGATCGAGGCGCACGCCTATCCGGTACGGCGCAACACCGCACTGCTCGCCCTCTGCCTGGTTCTTCTCTCGGGGGTTCTGCAGCTCGCCGTGGCCGTTGCCACGATCACCCTCGTCCTCGTCACCGGCGTCGAGTCGATCCTCGGCCTAGGGCCTGCAATCTTCTTGACGGCGGGCGCCCTCGCCGCGCTGCCCGCCGGACGGCTGATGGATCGGTTCGGTCGCGTTCCCGTGATTGCGGGCGGTTTCGTCATCGGAATGGTCGCCTGCCTGTTCACTGCGCTCGGGTGCATCGTGGACAGTGCCCCGCTCGTGATCCTCGGCTTCGTCGGCGTCGGCGCCATGAACGGGGGCGTTCTGCTCGCGCGAACGGCAGCAGCGGACATGTATCCGCCGGAGAAGAAGGCTCGCGCGATCTCATATGTCCTCTTCGGAGCTCTGTTCGGTGCCGCGCTCGGGCCACTCGTCTTCCGGCCGCTCTTCGCCGGGAAGGATCTCGAGCTGGACACCCTCGTCATCCCCTGGTTCGCTGCGGCGGCGATGTGTGTCGTCGGTCTCGCGATCGCAGTCTCGATTCGGCCTGATCCGCGCACGATCGCGCTGGAGCTCGAGCATGCCGGCCTCGCGGCGGGCGAGCCGCACACGAGCGAGCCGGCCGCGCCGCTCGGACAGATCCTGCGGCGTCCCGGCGTGCCTTCGGCTGTCCTCGCAGCCCTCGCGAGCTTCGCGGTGATGGCGGGTGTGATGAACTTGACCGGCTACATCGTCGTAGGTCACCAGCACGCGCAAGCCGATGTGTTCAGTGTCATCAGCCTCCACATCGTGGGGATGTTCGGCCTCGTCCTCGTCGTCGGCCGGCTCATCGACAACGTGGGCCGGCACCGGGCGCTGATCGGTGGCCTCGCCATCATGGCTGTGTCGACTGTGATGCTCGCGTGGGCCGTCTCCATCCCCGCCATGTCGCTCTCACTCTTCCTGCTCGGGCTCGGCTGGAACGTCTCCTACGTGGCCGCCTCGGCCGAGCTTGTAACACACGCGGCCCCCGTCGAACGGGGCCGGCTGGTCGGTTTCACCGACCTCGTCGCGGGGCTGCTCGCCGCTGCGCTGGCGCTCCTCGGCGGGCTGGCGTACACGGAGTGGGGTGTCGCAGCGATCGCAGTGGGGGCGACCGTCGCGGTCCTGGCGCCCGCGCTTGCCCTCCTCTTCGCGCGCCGGCCGGCGGCGGCGCCCGAGCCGGTGGGCTAAGCCCGCTGGCCTCGTAACCGCCCTCGGGAGCTCCAAAGACGCTGAAGGCGATCTCGACGTTCGACATCGCTCGTCCAGCGCAGGTGCGGCGTGGTCTACGCCCTCACAGGATTCACTTCTCCCGGAGCGCGCTGCACTTGGACGCTGGCGCTCGCCTGGATCCGTCAAGTCCGCGGCTCCGGCACCCGCTTGGCGCCCCGCGTTGACGGAGTGAACAGCGCCGCGGCGCCCTCTTCGTGAATGGTGAGGGGAGCGCCCGGTGGCGCTCCCCTCTGAGTTAGCAGTAGCGGTTGTTACTTCTGGAGCTTGAAGATTGCAGACTCCATGGTCTGGCCGCTGTCGAGCGTCACTCTCACCTTCCAGCACGTCCCAGCCGCCTGATCCTTGAAGCTGACGTTGTTGATGTATTGGTCGTCGCCCGCGTCGTAGCGGAACGCATTCGACGGGTTCTCCGCCACCGCCTCAATCGCTGCGTCTTCAGGAGCGAAGCTGTTGCAGGCGACCTTGATCCGCTGGAGCGTCCAGCCGCTGTAGTCGAACCCGCTCGGCTCGTCGCCAGCGAGGCGGAACTTGACCGGTACGGCCCTGCCGCGACTGAACAGGCTCGTGTTGTCCGGGTTGATCGGCTGCAAGATCCCGCTGATTCCCGCCGGGTCGTAGATGACCGAGTACGAGGCATTCACCGGCGTGGCAAGCGAGTTATCGGCGTTATCCTGGCACCGCTACACGTCGCGGTGAAGGAGCCAACACCGTTGACGGTGCCGCCCGACACGAACAAGCTCGCGTTCGTCTTGACGCCGGAGAGCGAGTCGCTTGTGCTGCAACCGGCGGCCGGAACCGAACCGAGCGTATAGGTGGCACCGTTCGACACACCGGTAACCAAGACGGTGGGGGTCGTCTTGTCGATCATGAAGGCATCGCTCGTCGCGGTGCCGGCGGGTGCAGTGTTCCCGGCGAGATCGGTGAAGGCCGGGCTACCGACGGTCACGGCCGATCCCTCACTCGACGTCGTGCTCGTGCCCGTCTTCATCGTCGAAGATCCTGCGAAGCCGGAGAGTGTGTCGGTAGCCGTGAACGTCGCGACCACGTCGGTCTTGTTCCAGCCCGCACCATTCGAAGACGGACTTGC
Organism: uncultured Actinomycetes bacterium; assembly: GCA_963721795.1. Classification (GTDB taxonomy): domain Bacteria; phylum Actinomycetota; class Thermoleophilia; order Gaiellales; family Gaiellaceae; genus GMQP-bins7. The sequence continues at coordinate 61,733 of CAVRLT010000022.1, read as the reverse complement.
GCTCGTGTAGGCAACGCTGGGTGCCGTCTTGTCGATGTTGATCCCGGTCTGCGTATCCGTGGCTGTGTTCCCGGCGTGATCGGTGCAGGTGCCCGTCGCCGACTGGTTGGAGCTTTCGGTCGAGACGGTCTCGGTCTCCGTCGCGGAGAGCACGCCTGAGCCGCTGTCGCTGCAAGACCAGTTGACCGTGACGTCGGTGTTATTCCAGCCGTTTGCGTTCGCAGCAGGCGTTCTGCTCACGAAGGTGATCAGCGGGTCGGTTGTGTCCACGATCGAATAGGTTGCCGAGTCGTTTGCGGAAAGGCCTCCAGCATCGGTGTACGAGCAACTGGCCGCCTGAGATCCCAACCCGTACGTCGAAAGCGGACCGCTGATCGCACTCGGCGTTGCCGAGAACGTTGACGGGCCGTCCTCCGCGTCAGTCACCGAACACCCGGCGGTCGGAACGGGCCCGATCTCGTACGTCGCACCATGGGCAACGCCGGTGACCGTGATGCTGGGAGGCGTATTGGACGGCGGCGCAGTGATCGTCAGATCGATCGTGAACGCTCCGCTGATGTTCAAGCAGTCGGCGTTGCCTGATGCGCTCACGCAAGTCGGTCCGCTCTTCACCTTCCACTTCACCGTGTATGACGTTGACGTCGCGGGGGCGGTGAACGCGATGTTCGACGTTCCGGAGACTTTTTCCCCGTTGACGGTCCAGGGGCTTGGAACTGTCAACGTGACATCGCTGACGGTTGCGCCCGCAGGCAGGTTCGATGTTGCAGAGTCGTACTCGAGGACGACCACGTTGCCTACGGCGAGGTGCGCCTGGTTACCCGCACGTTCGATAACCAAGCCCGCCGCCGTGTTTACGGTAGCTCCCGCATTCGTGGCGATGCTCACGGAGTTCTGGTTTCCAGGGGTTCCGACATCTCCGTCCACAGATCCATCGTCCGCCGCGCTCGCCACCGTGACGAGCACAGCCGCCGCCACGAGCGTCCCGAGGATGAGCGACCAGCGCCCTCTCCGTCGTATCTGTTTCTCTGTCGCAAGTCGTGGCAACGACACCTCGAGTGTCGTCGCGTCGCTGAGCCTGAAGCGCCACGTGCGCTCCCTGGCCTGTTCAGGTGTTGCCACAGTTCTCTCCTCCCCTAGCCGCAAGGGCGACATCCCAGTCGCCTAGGCACAGTTAAGGTTGACCAGGGATTAATTCAAGGCACGCAGGTCCTGTCCGCACCGCCAGTTCGTATAGGCCGAAGATGCTAGAATCCGCCGCCGGCGGACGGGTGTTCCGCCCTCTTTTCTGTGATGAAGACGTATTCGGCCAAGCCCGGTGAGATCGAGCGCGAGTGGTTCGTCGTCGATGCCGACGGACAGACGCTCGGCCGCCTGGCGACGCGTATCGCTGACACGCTCCGCGGCAAGGGCAAGCCGCAGTACACGCCGCATGTCGACACCGGCGACTTCGTCGTCGTCGTGAACGCCGAGAGTCGCCGTGACCGGCTCCAAGCTCGACACGAAGATCTACTACCGGCACTCCGGCTATCCGGGAGGGATCAAGCAGCGCACGCTTCGTGAGCAGCTCGAGCGCCGGCCGACCGAAGTGCTGCGGAAGGCAGTCAAGGGGATGCTGCCGAAGAACAAGCTCGCCGCCGCTCAGCTCCGCAAGCTGAAGATCTATGCGGGCACCGAGCATCCGCACGCCGCCCAGTCGCCGAAGGAGCTCGCGCTCTCGTGAGCGAGATCGCCCAGTACCTCGGGACCGGCAAGCGCAAGACGTCGATCGCTCGCGTTATCCTGCGTCCCGGCGACGGCAAGAGCTGGATCAACGGCCGCACGCTCGAGGAGTACTTCCCGCGCTCGGCGCACCGGAAGATGGTGATGGCGCCGCTCGAGGTCGCGGAGGCGGCGGCGAGCTACGACCTGCGGGTTCGAGTGCACGGCGGCGGCGTCTCCGGCCAGGCCGGCGCGGTGAGGCACGGGATCGCGCGGGCATTGGTCGAGGCCGACCCGGAGATGCGCGTTCCGCTCAAGCGCCAGGGCTTCCTGACGCGCGACGCGAGGATCGTCGAGCGCAAGAAGGCCGGTCTGCACAAAGCCCGCAAGGCGCCTCAATTCTCGAAGCGTTAGAGACTGCCGCCATGGCGCGGCGCTATTTCGGAACGGACGGGATTCGCGGCGTCGTCGGCGACGACCTGACTCCGGAGCTTGTGGAAAGGATCGGCCGCGCGGCCACGCTCTGGGCCGGAAATGCCGCTCCGAGCGACAAAGGGTCAGACCCTGGTCGTGTCCTCATCGGACGGGACACCCGTGGGTCCGGGCCCGAGCTCGAAGCGGCGCTGGCGCGTGGCATCGTCTCCGCGGGCGGCACTGCCGTCCTCGCCGGCGTGCTGCCCACGCCTGCAGTGGCGTTGCTCGCTGAAGACCTGGGCGTCGTCGTCTCGGCGTCCCACAACCCGCCGCAGTACAACGGCGTGAAGCTCTTCGACGGAGACGGGCGCAAGCTCACGGACGAGGACGAGGAGGCCGTCGAGGCGCTGCTGGACGCGCCGGCCGACGACGGAGGCTCGGTCGAGCGGTTCGAGAACGCGGCGGAGGGCTACCTCCGACACGTGGTCGAAGGCTTCGGCTCCGACCTGACGGGACTTCGGCTCGGCGTCGATTGCGCGAACGGCGCGTATTCCGGTCTCGCGCCGCGCGTCTTCGAGGAGCTCGGGGCCGAGGCGCATCCACTCGGTAACGAGCCCGACGGGGAGAACATCAACGTCGGCTGCGGCGCGACCGACCTCGTGGCTCTGAGCCACAAGGTGCTCGAGCGCGGGCTCGACCTCGGAGTCGCGTTCGACGGAGACGGAGACCGCATGCTCGCCGTCGACGAGCGAGGCGAGCCGCTCGACGGCGACCAGATCCTCGCGATCCTCGCGCTCGCGCTCGGCGTCGACCTCGTCGCGGTGACCGTCATGACGAATCTGGGCTTCCATCGGCTGATGGCGGAGCACGGCATCCGGGTCGTGACGACTCCGGTGGGAGACCGCTACGTGCTCGAGGCGCTCCATCGGGACGGAGGCCTTCTCGGCGGCGAGCAGTCCGGCCATGTGGTCTGGCTCGGGAACCACGTTGCCGGCGACGGGCTCGCTGCTGCGCTCCTCCTCTGTCGAGCGCTCTCCGGCCGCAAGCTCAGCGAGGCGGCTGCCGTCATGACTCGCCTTCCGCAGGCCAAGCTGAACGTCCCTGTCTTGCGTCGAGAGCTCCCGCAGACGATCCTCGACGAGGCCGACCGCCTCACGGAAGCGCTCGGTGAGAAGGGCCGCGTGCTCGTGCGCCCCTCCGGCACGGAGCCCCTTGTTCGAGTGCTCGCCGAGGCCGAAACTGCGGAGGAAGCAGGCAAAATCTGTGCTAGCATCGCCGCGCTCGTCAGGAAAGAGCTCGGCTAGCCCGACGGAGGGCGCCGCCGGGCACTTACGCGTTCCACGGGAGGTCTTCGGGTGTGTGGGATCATCGGATACGTTGGATCTCGTGAGTCGAAGCCGCTGCTCCTACAGGGCCTCGAAAGACTCGAATACCGCGGCTACGACTCATCCGGGATCGCGCTCCTGGAGGACGAGGGCCTTGCCTACGTGCGCGCGGTCGGCCCGCTCGAGAACCTGATCAAGCTCGCGACGAATGGCTCGGCTGCAACCACTGGCCTCGGACACACTCGTTGGGCTACGCACGGTGCGGTCACGGAGCAGAACGCCCATCCTCTCGCAGGCTGCGATGCAACCCGCGTGTCGATCGTCCTGAACGGCATCGTCGAGAACTATCGCGAGCTACGCGAAAGCCTCGCCGCCGAAGGCCACACCTTCACCTCCGAGACCGACGCGGAGACGGTCACCCACCTCGTGGAGCGCCACTACGCCGGTGACCTCGTCGAGGCAGTGCGGCTCGCGTTCGCCGAGCTCGAGGGCCACTTCGCCTTCGTCGTGATCCACCGGGACCATCCCGACCTCCTCGTCGGCGCCCGACACCAGGTTCCGCTCGTCGTCGGGATCGGCAGCGGCGAGATGTTCCTCGCCTCCAACGCGGCCGCCTTCCTCAAGGAAACGCGCTCGGTCGAGTTCCCCGGCGACGGCGAGATCGTCGCGATCACGCCCGACGGCTCGACCTACGTCAACGTCGACGGGACGCCGACCGAGCACGAGAGGGTCGAGCTCGACTGGGATGACGAGGGTGCGGAGAAGGGCGGCTACGAGACGTTCATGCTGAAAGAGATCTACGAGCAGCCGCACGCCGTCTCGGACACGATCGGCGATCGCGTGCGACACGGCACCCTCGTCCTCGAGGGCCTTGACATGTCCGGCAAGGACGTCAAGGAGCTCCAGCGCATCGTCCTCGTTGCGTGCGGCACCGCGTACCACGCCTGCGTCGTCGGGCGCTATGTCATCGAAGAGTGGGCGCGCATCCCGGTCGAGTTCGACATCGCGTCGGAGTGGGTCTATCGGAACCCGGTGATCGACGAGCACACACTCGTCATCGGGATCTCTCAGTCGGGGAGACACGCGACACGATCGAGGCGCTCAAGCTCGCACGGGAGAAGGGCGCGCGCACGGTCGCGATCACGAACATGATGGGCTCGCAGATCACGCGCGAAGTCGACTCCGTGCTCTACACGCGTGCCGGGCTCGAGATGTCGGTCGCATCCTCGAAGACGTTCACGGCCCAGGTCGCGCTCCTCTATCTGGTCGCGCTCAAGCTGGCAGAGGTACGCGAGACGCTCCCCCCGGGGAGATCGAGTTCATCCTCGACTACGTCTACAAGCTTCCGCGCAAGATTCAGTCCTTCCTCGAGGCCGACCACCCGATCGAGGAGATCGCGCGCCGCTGCTACGAGGCGCCGTTCTTCCTGTACCTCGGCCGCCACATCGGTCTCCCGGTGGCGCTCGAGGGGGCGCTCAAGCTGAAGGAGATCTCGTACATCCCGACCGAGGCCTATTCCGCGGGAGAGATGAAGCACGGGCCGATCGCGCTGCTCGACGAAGCCACGCCGGTGGTGGTCGTCGCGACGAACATCCACGTGTACGACAAGATCGTCTCCAACATGCAGGAGGTGCGAGCGCGCGGCGCGCACGTCATCGCGATCGCGACCGACGGTAACGACGACATCCAGCATCACGCCGACGACGTGATCTTCGTGCCGAAGACACCTGCGTTCCTGCAAGCGGTGATGGCGATCGTCCCGCTCCAGCTCCTCGCGTACCGGATAGCGCGCCTCCGCGGGCTGAACGTCGACCAACCGCGAAACCTCGCGAAGACCGTCACCGTGGAGTAGGGCGGGAGGCTTGCCTCGCCCTCCGCGCGACGCCTAGCGCCCTCCGGGGCCGCTGGTACGGTCGGCGGCTGCCAGCCAGAGGAGGTAGACGATGCGAAGGATCTCGGTCCGCCGGCCGTCGCCGGCGATGGTTGTGGCATGTGTGGCGCTCGTGGTCGCACTCGGGGGGACGAGCTACGCGACGGTCCTGCAGGTTCCGAGGGCCAGTGTGGGGCCGGCTCAGCTCAAGACCAACGCGGTGACGGCGAAGAAGATCGCGCCGAACGCGGTGAGTGCGGCCAAGGTGCGGAACGGCTCGCTCCTGAAGGCCGACTTCGCGCCCGGGCAGCTGCCCGCAGGACCGACCGGTCCACAAGGCCCCGCCGGAGCGCCAGGCTTGAGCGCGGTCGAGCGGATCGAAGCCTCGAGTGCGAACAACTCGGTCACGCCCAAGGTCCTCGAGGTCACGTGTCCCGCCGGGAAGAGGCTCATGGGTGGCGGCGCGCGCGTGAACGGCGGAACCCCGAAGGTCGCGCTCTGGGCGTCGTACCCGGACAACGACAACGTCTATCGGGCGAGAGCGACGGAGACGGACGCGTACATCCCCAACTGGTCGCTGACGGTGTACGCGATCTGCGCCATCGCGACCTGACGCTTACGGCCCCGGCGTGGCTCGCGCGAGCTTCTGCGAGTACCCTGAGCCGCGTGGCGGGCGACGTCTTCCTCGAAGGCGCCGCCGTACTCGACCGCCGGCGTGCGGGCCCTGCGGTTGCCGGCGCGGAGATCGAAGGTGACGAGATTCTCGCGGTCGAGGAGCCGCTCGAGATCCGGATCGGCGGCGAGCCCGTCGCCGTCACCGATGCGCACCCCGGGCCACGACGAGGAGCTCGCCCTCGGGTTCTGCCTGACCGAAGGGCTCGAGCCGGTCTCCGCCCGCGTTCCCGAACGATCTCGCGGCCAACACGGTTGACGTGGAGGCCTCGAGGATTCGACCCGGAGCGCGTCCGCCGACACTTCTATACGTCGTCGTCTTGCGGAGTCTGCGGCAAGGGCGCCATCGAGGCGGTTCGGGTCGACGCGCCGCGTATCGAGGGCGGCTTGCTCGTCCCCGAGTCGGTCGTCGCAGCGCTGCCGGAGAGGCTGCTCGACGCTCAGCGAGCGTTTGCGGCGACTGGCGGCCTGCACGCGACCGGGCTCTTCACACCACGGGGTGAGCTCCTGTGCGCGCGGGAGGACGTCGGCCGGCACAACGCACTCGACAAGGTCGTCGGCTGGGCGTTCCTCCAGGGCCTGCTCCCGCTCGGCGAGCTCCTCCTTGTGCGTCAGTGGACGGCTCTCGTTCGAGCTCGTGCAGAAGGCGTCTGTCGCCGGCTGCCCCGTGCTCGCCGCTGTCGGCGCTCCCGTCATCGCTCGCGGTCGAGCTCGCGCAGGATCGCGGGATCACTCTTTGTGGCTTTGTTCGGGACGGGAGGTTGACGATCTATGCCGAGCCATGGCGGGTAGCAACGTGAGCTCGAAAGGAAGGTCGGCGCTGCTCGTGCAGTCGCGGTCGTCGTCGTTGGTCGCTGCTCTAATCGGCGCACGGTCGCCCTGCGGTGGCGAGCTCGTCCCCTCCCCGAGATCCCTCCCGGTCACCGCAGAGAGCGTCGCTCTCACCCTGGGTGCCGCCGCTCAGCCGTTCGCGCCGGATCGCGCCTGCGGCGTGTACGTCGTGCCGATCGACTCGGCCAGCGAGGCAGACGCGACGCGCCTGGCTCGCGCGCTTCCTCGCAGGGCCCCGGTTCAGGCATGTGTGACCCCGTCGTTCCGGCTCGACTCGTCGGCCGTCGATCACCGGCGCGAGCAAGTCGATGCTGTCACCGTCGCGGATCAGCTCGCACGAGCATTCCAGGACGCCCGGGGTATCTTGCCCGCGACGATTCTCGGCGTCACGGCCTTCGATCCTGTACTCGTCGACGTTCCCCGCCGACGCGTTCGACTTCGGTGCGGCGAAGCAGTTTCCGCAGCAGAAGCAGGGATTCGCGGCCATCTCCACGGCGCGGATGGGCTCGGGCGAAGAACGGTTCAAGCGGCTCGAGTCGGGCGATGCGCTACCTCGGACTCCTCTACTTCGGCCTTCCCGAGAGCCGGATCCCACGTCGGCCCTCGCTCCGTCGGTGCGCACGGTCGAGGATCTCGACCGATCCTCGCCCCCCGCTTCTTGGACCCCCAGCCGACCGAACGCGGAGCTCGTCGAGGCGCGCAAGGAGTTCCTCTCCCGCAAGTGACCCCGCCCACCACCGGGATTCTCCTCGTGGGCGGTGCGTCCGAGCGCTTCGGCTCGCCGAAGGCACTCGCGCACTTTCGGGGGGAGACGCTTGCCGAGCGTGGCTGGCGGATCTTGCACGAGGCCTGCGACGAGGTTCTCGCGGTCGGGAAGCAGGGCGAGCTCGTGCTGCCGTTCCCCGTGCTCGACGACGGGTCGGTCGACCGAGCACCGGGCTCACGGTGTGATCGCTGGATTGCACGCTGCCTCGCACGACGTCTGCCTCGTGCTCCCGGTCGATGTCCCTCTCGTGACGGCCGACCTGCTCCGAGAGCTCGTCGAGGCAGTTGCCGTCCCGCACACCGGACCGCTGCCGGGCGTCTACACGAAGGAGATGCTCCCGGAGCTCGAAAATCGCGTCGAGCGCGGTGAGCTCTCGCTGAGAGGCGTCAACTCCAAGGTGCTGGACGTCGACGGGCGCCTCCTGCTGAACGTCAACACGCGAGTGGAGCTGATGACCGCCGCGGTCGCGGACTGGGCTCGCGAGCGCGAGGACGTGCAGGCGCTTCTCGTCGTCGGCTCCCAGGCGCGCTCGGACGTTCCGGCCGACCGCTGGTCGGATCTCGACCTGATCCTGATCGTCGACGACCCGGAGCCCTACGCCGAGGAGTCGAGTTGGGTCGCCGAGTTCGGGCGGCCGGTGCTGACGTTCCTCGAGGGCACGCCGGTCGGACAGCGCGAGCGACGCGTGCTGTACGAAACGGGCGAGGACGTCGACTTCCCGCTCTTCCCCGTGACCGCGCTCGAGCTCCTCGAGAAGAGCGAGAACGCCGCTCACCTGCTCGCCCGCGGGTATCGGGTGCTGCTCGACAGGATCGGGCTCGAGGAGCGGCTTGCGCGGGTCGCAGCCGCGGTGGAGCACTCGCTACGGCCGAGCCAGGCCGACTTCACCCAGCTCGCCTCCGACTTCTGGTACCACGCGCTCTGGGCGGCGAAGAAGCTGCGGCGCGGCGAGGTGTTCACGGCGAAGGGCTGCCTCGACGGGTACATGAAGGATCGTCTCGTGACGTTGCTCGAATGGCATGCGCGCTCCGTCGACCCGTCGGTGGACACGTGGCACGAAGGTCGCTTCCTCGAGCGCTGGGCGGATCCCGGCGCGCTCGCCGCCCTCGAGCAGGCGTACGCGCACTACGACGTGCGTGACGTCGCTCGCGCGCTCTGGGAGACCATGGATCTGTGGCAGGGGCTCGAGGAGGAGACGGCGAGACGGCTCGCGTTGGAGCTCGCTCTCGACCATCCCGACCTGCGCCGGCGGATTGCTGAGGTCGTGCCCGATCCCCGCCACGCCTCTACGCTCTGGCCGTGAGGCGGGGCCTCGTAGCCGTCGTAGTCATTCTCCTCGCCGTCGGCTGCGGAGAGGACGACGTGACGCCGCCCGCGGAGGCATCAGGCGGACGCGTCTATCTCCTCCAGGACGGCAAGGTCTGGCCGGGTTCCGAGACGCCCCGCTTACCGGCGACGCTGCGGACGAGATCGTCGCGGAGTTACTTCTCGGACCGAGCGACGAGGAGCTCGAACGGGGCATGACGACGGCTCTCCCCGACGATCTCGAGATCACGGGAATCGTGGTAGAGGACGGGATTGCAAACGTCCCGCTCGACACGAACCTGACTCCGGAGGCCCTCGCCCAGCTCGTGTACACGCTCACGGGGTTGCCGACCGTTCGCTCGGTCGATCTCGACCGACCCACCCAGGTCGTCACCGGCCTCGACCGCTCCGACTTCGAAGAGGAGACGCCCGCGATTCTCGTCGAGTCGCCGCTCGCGGACGAAGAGGTGTCGAGCCCGCTCCGCGTCACGGGCACCGCCAACACCTTCGAGGCGAACTTCCAGTACGAGCTGACCGATAACGACGGCCGCATCCTTGCCGAGGACTTCGTGACGGCGACCTCGGGCACCGGAACGCGCGGAGCCTTCGAGTTCACCGTGCCGTTCGACTTCGCGGGAGAGGGACGCTCGTCGTCTTCGAGAGCTCCGCGAAGGACGGCTCGCGCATCAACGTCGCCGAGATCCCCCTCCGGATGACGCGCTAGCCGACACCCTCTCTAAGCTCTCGCGAATGCCGGACGCCCCCTGGCGCTGCTCCCAATGCGGGACGGTCAACGAGCCCGTCGCCAACTCGTGCCGCACGTGCGGCAAATGGCCGAGCCTCTTCGACCTGCAGGACAGCGTCGTCGAGGACGTCGACTACGACCTCCCCCAGCGAAGCGTTGCCGAGCCCGAGGCGTACGTGCCGGACACCTTCGAGCCCGAAGTGGTCGAGACGGAGACCTTCGAGCCCGTGCCGTTCGAGACCGAGATCGAGGCGCGGCCCGAGGACGCGCCCGAGGGAAGCCGCCGAGCGAAGTGGACGTCCGCAATCGTCCCGCTCGCGCTGCTCGTGTACTTCGCGATCTCGTACTTCTTTTCCGACCGGTAGCGAGGCGTACCTCGCCCTAGCGTTCGAAGAGCACCTCGCCGGACTCGAGCGCCTTCACCTCGCCGGCGTCGGTCGCGATCTCGAGCCTTCCGTCGCGCAGGATCTGGACCTCAGTCGCAGCCTCGCCGTCCGCAGTGATCCGGCGCCCGCGCAGGAAGTCACGCGCGCCGAGCCCGCCGTAGATCCCGTCGAGCCCTTCCTCTTGCCAGATGTCGTACATGCGCTCGAGACGCGAGAGCAGCGATCCGAGCAGGACCGCACGGTCGAAGGTCGTCCCGGTCGCGGTTCGCAGCGAGCCCGGCTCGGTGGGCGCGTCGAGCGGGAGCTCGTCGCGGGTCTGGTTGACGTTGATCCCGATGCCGACGACGACGGTCCCGTCGGAGACTCGGAGAGGATGCCGGCGACCTTGCGGCGGTTGAGCATCACGTCGTTCGGCCACTTGATCTGCGCCGAGAGCGCCGATCGCAGCTCGATCGTCTCCGCCACCGCGAGCGCGGCGACGAGCGAGAGCTCCGGCAGCCGCCGGCCGGGCGGCGGCTGGAGCAGCACCGAGCTGAGCACCGAGCTCCCGGCCGGCTCCTCCCACGCGCGGCCGAGCCGCCCCCGCCCGCCGGTCTGGTGATCGGTCGCGGCGACGGCGCCCTCGGGCAGCTCCGAGCCGAGCAGGAGCTGCTGTGTCGACGCGCACTCCGGCTCGTACAGTACGGCTTCCCGAAGCGGCCCTCGAGGTGCGGCTCGACGGCCGCCGGCGCGAGCGAGCCCGTCACGCCGCGCGTTCGACCCGCACGGCGCTCACCTTGAACTCCGGCGTCCCGATCAGCGAGTCGGCCACGTCGTGCGTGAGCCAGTTGACCTTCTGCTCGGCGAAGTGGAGCGCCATCCAGACGAGACCGGGGAACACGCGATCCGAGATGTGCGCACGCGCCTCGAGCGCTCCTCGTCGGGAGACGAGCCGCGCCAGGTCGTCCTGGGCGAGGCCGAGCGCAGAGGCGTCCTCGGCCGAGATCTCGAAGAACGGCTCCTCCTGCTTGTCCGTGATGCCCGACTCGCGCATGGTCATCGTCGCCGAGTTGTAGTGGTAGAGCGTCCGCCCGGTCGAGAGGACGAGCGGGTACTCGGAGTCCGGCTCTTCGATCGGCCGCTGGTACTCGACCGGGAAGAACTTCCCCTTACCCGGCGGTCGCGCGGGCGCGGGCGCATGCAGGTGCGGCGTGTCGGGCCCGCCGATCTCGGTCACGGGCCACTGCACCCCGTTCTCCTCGATCCGGTCGTAGCGGACGCCGTACCAGTTCGGGGCGAGGTCGGCGAGCTCGTTCCAGACCGCCTCGGCGTCCGGGTACTCCGGCCAGTTCGCCCCCAGCGCCTTCGCCATCAGGATGACGATCTCGCGATCGCCCTTGGCGTTGCCGGGGAGCGGCGCGCCCTCACGAACGCGGCTGATCCGACGCTCGGTGTTCGTGAATGTGCCGTCCTTCTCGGCGAACGAGGATGCCGGGAACACGACGTCCGCGTGCTTCCGGGTCATGTCGTGGAGAAAGATGTCCTGCGAGATCAGGAACTCGAGGTTGCCGAGCCCCTCCTCCACGTGGTGCGCGTTCGGCTCGGTCTGCGCCGGGTTCTCGCCGATCAGGTACATCGCTTTCACGCGGTCGTCGTGGAGCCCGCTCATCATCTGGTCGAGCCGGTAGCCGGTCGCCTTCGGCACCTCGACTCCCCACGCGTCCGAGAACTTCTGCCACACCTCGGGATCGTCGACCGGCTGGTAGCCCGGCAGGTACGACGGGTTCGCGCCCGAGTCGTTCAGCCCCTGGACGTTGTTCTGGCCGCGCAGCGCGTTCAGTCCCGTGGACTCGTAGCCCAGGTGCCCGGTCATGAGCACGAGGTTCGAGAGCGACCAGATGTTGTCGACGCCGCACGCGTGCTCGGTGATGCCGAGGGTGTAGAAGATCGCCGCGTGCCGCTCGCTCGCGTACTCGCGGGCAGTCGCGCGAATGTCGTCGGCCGGGACGCCCGTGACCTTCTCCGCGTCCTCGGGCGTGTAGCGCGCGACGACCTCGCGAACCGCGTCGAAGTCCTCGGTGAGCTCGCGGATGTACTCCTCGTTCTGGAGGCCTCCGCGAGGATCATGTGCATCATCGCGTTCAGCAGCCAGACGTCCGTTCCGGGGCGGAGCTGCAGGTGGCGCGTCGCGAGCTTCGTCAGCCAGATCTTGCGCGGGTCGGCGACGACGAGCGTCGCCCCGTTCCGCACCGCCTTCTTGATCCGCAGCGCGAGCACCGGATGCGCCTCGGTCGTGTTCGAGCCGATGACGAAGAGGAAGCGGGCGTTCTCGATCTCCGGGATCGAGTTGGTGCTGGCTCCTCTGCCCAACGACCTGACCAGGCCGTAAAGAGTGGGAGCGTGTCAGGTGGATTCGCAGGAGTGGACGGAGTTCGTACCGACTCCGTGCGCGCGAGCTTCTGGATGAGGTAGTTCTCCTCGTTCGTCAGGCGCGCCGAGGAGAGGAAGCCGACCGCCTGCGGGCCGTGGCGCTCGATGACCCCGCGCGAGGCCGGCCGCTGCCGTCTCGATGGCGTGCTCCCAGGTAGTCGGATGCAGCTCGCCGTCCTCGCCGCGGACGAGCGGCTCGGTCAGCCGGTCGGGGTGGTGGACGAAGTTGAACGCGAAGCGCCCCTTGACGCAGAGGTTCCCCTCGTTCGGAGGTACTCGTCCTTCGAGGTGACCTTGACGATGTGCTTCGTCTGCGGGTCGAGGTTGAGGTCGATCTGGCAGCCGACGCCGCAGAACGTGCACGTCGTCCGCACCTGTTCGAGCGCGCGCTCCGGCTGCTTCGTGCCCTCCTCGAACTTCTCGTAGATCGCGCCCGTCGGGCAGACGGAGAGGCAGCCGCCGCAGAGCTCGCACTCGGTGTCGAGCCACGAGAGCCCCCAGGTCGGGACGATGCGGGCCTCACCGCCGCGGCCTTCGAGCGAGAGCGCCGAGCACTGCATCACCTCCTGCGTGTAGCGCACGCAGCGATTGCAGAGGATGCAGGCGTCCGGGTCGTAGCCCATCAGCCGGTTTCGGTCGTCGTACTCCTCGCGCTTGCGTCGGGGAGGATCGAGCGGCGCCTCCGCGCCGAGCTCGTTCGCGAGATCGAGGAGCTCGTTCGGGCGCCCGCCCGGCGACGGGTTCAGGTGCTCGGAGAGGAGCATCTCGGTCAGCGTCTTCTGGAAGTCGGTGATCTGAGCCGTTCGTCGAGACGACCATGCCCTCGGTGACGCGCGTGGCGCAGGCGGGCAGCGGTCGCGGCGCGCCCTCGACGTCGACGACGCACATGCGGCACCCGCCGTACGGAGTCGAGCTTCGAGTCGTGGCACAGCGTGGGGATGAAGGTGCCGTGCCGCGCCGCTGCGTGGACGATGCAGCTCCCCCTCGGGCGCGCTCACCGTCCGGCCGTCGAGCGTGAACTCGACCACGGAGGTCACTGTACCGCCGTCCGATCCAGCGGCGCGAAGAGCTCTGGCCACCAGCGCATCGCGTTCCGCACGGGGAATCGGCGAGGCCTGCCCGAGACCGCAGATCGAGGTCTTCTCCATTGCGAGCGAGCCACTCGTCGACCTTCTCGCGCGTCATCGGGGCGCGCCCATGCTCGAGCTCCTCGCAGAGGTGGTGGAGGGCGCGGTTCCCGATCCGGCAGGGCGTGCACTTCTGGCACGACTCCTCGGCGAAGAAGCGCATCGTCTCGGCGAGGAGGCGGAGCGGGGAGTAGCGGGCGGGGAAGACCTGGACGGCGGCCGACCCGACGCCTGCGCCGTACTCGCGGAGCCCGTCGCGGGTGAGCGGCGTGTCGATCGCCGACGGGCGGCAAGATCCCGCTCGCGGCGCCTCCCGGCACGATCGCGCCGACCTCCTCCGCGAATCCGCCCGCATGCTCCTCGACGAGCTCGCGCGTGGTGACGCCGTTCGGCGCCTCGTAGCAGCCTGGTTTGCCGACCGCGCCTGTGACCGACCAGAGTCGCGTGCCCGCAGCGCCACGCGTCCCGAGCCCGGCCCACCACTCGCCGCCGTTTCGAAGGATGGCCGGGAGGTGCGCGAGGGTCTCCACGTTGTTGATGAGCGTCGGGTGGCCGAGGTAGCCGACCTGCGCGGGAAACGGAGGGCGGAGCCGTGGCATCGCGCGCCTACCCTCCATCGACTCGAGCATCGCCGTCTCCTCACCGGCGATGTAGGCGCCGGCGCCGATCACGAGCCCGAGCGAGCGCCCCTCGAGGAGTCCGGCCGCGCGGAGCTCGTCGATGCCTTGTAACAGTCTGTTGCGAGCGGCCGCGTACTCCTCGCGCAGGTAGATCAGTCCATCCGTCGCTTCGGCGAAGGTCATCGCGATCAGGACGCCCTCGAGGAAGAGGTGAGGGCGGAGCTCCATCACGAAGCGGTCCTTGATCGTTCCCGGCTCACCCTCGTCGGCGTTGACCACGACGAAGCGCGGGCCCGGCTCGCGCGAGACCGCCTCCCACTTGATGCCGGTGGGGAAGCCGGCACCCCCGTAGCCCGTGAGACCCGACGCTTTGAGCTCTTCGACGATGTGCTCCGGCGGCGGTGGGTTGCGCACGAGCTCGAGGCCGCCGCGCGCTGCGTAATCCGCGAGCGTCGCGTCGCGCTGCCCGAGCCCGATCGCCGGCCCCTCGTTCGTCGAATGCGTCACGGCGGGGACGATCTCGTCGCCACGCGTCATGACCGGGGCGAGATCGCAGTGGCCGAGACATGCGACTTCGATCGCGCCTGGTGTGCTCGCAAGCAGGTCGCGTGCGCCGTAGCAGTCGCAGATGGGCCCGGTGCAGACGCGCGGAGTGTCCACCGGCACCTGGAGGAACGAGTAGAACGAGACGACCTCGTGAACTTCCCCACGGCGGATGTTCATGTGGTCGGCGAGCGCATCCGAGAGCTCGAGGGTGATCGGGCCTACCTCCCGCCGTATGCGTCCGAGGTTGTCGAGCAGACGCGTGCGCGCGACAGGCAGCTCCGGAAGGAGCCTGGCCAACGTGATCACGTCCATCCGTCGATCCTATGCAGGCGTCGGCGCGAGAGGCGGACGGAATCGGTGTCTGCCACCTTCTCCACGTTGTCCACAGCGCTGCGGCGGCCCTTCTACTCGTCCTCGGGAGGACGCCGAGCTTCTTCGTCCTCGCTCGACGCCGCTTCGATGCGAGGCGCCGTTCGCGCGCGGTCTTGGTCGGGGTGCGTCGCCACCCTGCGACGCGGCACGGCGAGCGCCTGCCGCAGCTTCTCGACGAGGCGCGCGTCGCGAGCTCGCGGTTCCGCGCCTGGCTCCGCTCGTCCTGGGCGACGGCGCGCAGCGTCGGCCCGACCCGCGCGAGGACGCGCCTTCGCTGAACCTCGGTCAGCGCGGTCGACGTTTCGATGTCGAGCACCGCCTCCACTCGCGTCGACGACTTCTGCGCGTGCTGCCCGCCCGGCCCGCTCGACCTCGAGACCCGGAGCTCGATCTCCGAAACGGGCAGGGAGACGGAGCGTGTCACCCGAATAGACTCACGCTCCATGGCCTGCATTCTGCTGGACATCGACGGGGTGCTCCACGTCTCGGGAGAGCCGATTCCCGGGGCGACCGAAGCCGTCGACACGCTCCGCGACTCCGGCCACTTGCTGCGGTTCGTTTCCAACAACTCGACGAGGCCTCGAGCCCGCCTGGCCGAAGAGCTTCGCGGGATGGGGTTCACCCTGGAGGATCTCGAGCTGCAGACGCCCGCGGGCGCTGCGGCCCGCGAGCTTGCCGGCAAACGCGTCCTCGCACTCGCGATGACGGCGATCGTTCCCGACCTCGACGGCCTCGACCTCGTCGGACAGGACTCCGAGGCCGTGCTCGTCGGAGGCTGCGACGAGACGCTCGAGCCGAACCAGGTGTTCAGCTACATGAACCTCGCGCGTGCGTTCGGCGGAGATCCAGATGGGTGCGTCGCTCTACTGCCTGCACAAGAACAAGTGGTGGCAGACGAGCCGCGGCCCGATGCTGGACTCGGGCGCGTTCGTCGCCGGGCTCGAGTACGCGACTGGCGTCGAGGCGACGGTGCTCGGGAAGCCCAGCCCGTCCTACTTCGCCGCGGCGCTCGACGTCCTCGACGCGGAGCCCGAGCTCACCTGGCTCGTCACGGACGACATCGAGGCGGACATTCGCGGCGCACGGCTCTTCGGGATGCGGACTGCGCTCGTGCGTACCGGGAAGTTCCGGCCGGAGACGCTCGAGACGGCCGAGGCCTCCCCCGACATCGTCGTCTCATCCCTTGCGCAATTTCCCGCGCTGCTCGAGGAAGACCTGAAGGGCGGCCTCGCTCGGTGAAGGTCGGCGTCGACCTGATCGAGATCGAACGTGTGCGGCGCGCGCTCGAGCGTCCCGGCTTCCGCGAGCGCTGCTTCACCGAGGCCGAACGGACGTACTGCGAGTCGCGGGCGAACCCGGCCGAGAGCTACGCGGCCCGCTTTGCCGGGAAAGGAGGCGGTCGGCAAGGCGCTCGGGTGCGGCGTCCGCTTCACCTGGAAGGACGTCGAGATCGTCGGCAGGCCGAAGCCGGCAGTGCACCTGTCCGGCCGCACTGCGGCGTTTGCGGACAAGGTGAGCGCCGGCACGATCGATCTCTCCATGACGCACTCGCGGGAGCTCGCTGCGGCGATCTGCGTCGTCCTTCCGCGCCAGTAGATGCTCGAGGCGCTGTACACGGCCGCGGAGATGCGCGCCGCCGAGGAGCGCTACGCGGGGTATCCGGAGAGCATTCCGGAGCTGATGGAGCGTGCGGGTACCGCCGTCGCGCGCGAGGCGATGCTGGCGTTTCCGGCCGCCCGCCGGTTCACGTGCGTTTGCGGCGGTGGGTCGAACGGGGGGGACGGGCGTGTCGCGGCGCGGATCCTGCGCGACGCCGGACACGCGGTGGACGAGACCGGGGACGTCGAAGGCGCGGACGTGATCGTGGATGCGCTCTTCGGAACCGGATTCCGAGGCGAGCCCCGCGCCGAAGCCGCAGCGGTCATCGAGCGGATCAACGCCGCCGAGGCTCCCGTCGTGTCCGTAGACCTCCCCTCTGGCGTCGATGCGTCTACCGGAGAGGTCGCCGGTGCGGTCGTCCGAGCGGACCTCACCGTCACGTTCCACGCGCCGAAGGTGGGGCTCGCAGTTGCGCCCGGTCGGTTTCGTGCAGGGCGCGTCGTGCTCGCGGACATCGGGCTCGACGACGTCGACACCGAGCACCGCCGCGCCACGCCCGCCCTGCTCGACGTCGTCCCGCGCCGAGCACCGGGCGACACCAAGTACACGGCGGGCTCGGTGCTCGTCGTCGGCGGGCAGCCGGGAATGACCGGCGCGGTGAGCCTGACTGCGCGTGCGGCCCTCCGCGCCGATGCCGGATACGTCGCGCTCGCCGTCCCTGTCGAGTCGCTTCCGGTCGTCGAGACGCTCGTTCTCGAGCCGGTCAAGATCGGCTGGACCGACGCCGACGGGGTCGAGACGATCGTCGCAGCGGCGGATCGCGCGGGTGCGCTCGCGCTCGGCCCGGGGCTCGGGCGCGGCGCCGCGCGGCAAGCGCTCGTTCGCGAGCTCCTGGAGCGGCTCGACCTCCCCGCGGTCGTCGACGCGGACGCGCTGTTCGACCTCGAACCGTTCCGGCGCGAAGCTCCGACCGTGCTCACTCCTCATGCGGGAGAGCTCGCACGTCTCCTTGGAACCAGCTCGGAGTGGGTCGACGCGCACCGACTGGAGGCCGCACAGCGCGGCGCCGACCGCTTCGCCGCGGTGCTCCTCCTCAAAGGCGCCGACACGATCGTCGCAGCACCCGGGAGCGGGGTGATCGTCTCCGACTTCGGCCCGCCCTCTCTGGCGACGGCCGGAACCGGTGATGTCCTGACGGGTATCACGGCGGCGTTCCTCGCGAAGGGCCTCGAGCCGCAGCTCGCGGCTGCAGCGGCTGCCGTCGCGCACGGACGTGCGGCGGAGCAGGTCCCACATCGTGCGGGGCTCGTGGCGAGCGACCTCCTCGACGCGATCCCGCTGGCTCTCGAGGGCTGACGCGAGTTGGAGCGCTCGCGGTTCACGCTCGACCTCGGCGCGATCCGCCGCAACGCGGAGACGCTCCTGCGCGCTGCGGGCGGGGCGGAGCTGTGGGCGGTCGTGAAGGCGAACGGGTACGGGCACGGCGCGGTCGACGTTGCGCGCGGGGCCCTTGCCGGGGGTGCGACTGCTCTGTGCGTGGCGACCGTGGAGGAGGCGCTCGAGCTGCGAGCCGCGCCGGCGCTCGACGAGGCGCGCTTGCTGGTGATGGGCCCGGCGACGAGTCGCGAAGTGAGGGCCGCCCGTGCCGCCCGCCTCGAGCTCGTCCTCGCCGGAGCGCCCATTCCCGACGACATCCCCGTGCATCTGAAGATCGACACCGGGATGGGCCGCTGGGGCCTCTCGGAGCTCCCTTCCCCGACGAGGAACGTCGTCGGCGTCATGAGCCATCTCGCCGCCGCCGAGTCGGATCCGGACTTCACGAACCTGCAGATCGACAGGTTTCGAGCGGCGACGACCGAGCTCGACGACGCTCTCGTCCGCCACATCGCGAACAGCGCCGGAACTCTGCGGTATCCCCATGCGTCGTTCGACGCGGTGCGTTGCGGCATCGCGCTGTACGGCATCTCCGCGTTCGACGTCGACCCTGCCCTCGACGGGCTCGAGCCCGCGTTGCGCTGGGATTCCTACGTCGCGCTCGCGAAGCGTCTCGAGCCCGGAGACAGCGCAGGGTACGGGCGGAGATACGTCGCCGACGACCCGACGTGGATCGGCGTCGTGCCGGTCGGGTACGCGGACGGCTTCCGTCGCGACATGACCGGGACGCACGTCCTCGTCGACGGCGAGCGGCGACGCGTCGTCGGGACGGTGTCGATGGATGCGCTCGCGGTCGAGCTCGCCGACGAGGTTGCGGCCGGAACCCCGGTCACGATCATCGGTGATGGACTCCGGGTCGAGGAGCATGCGCGAGTTGCCGAGACGATCGGGTACGAGATCGTGACCGGCCTCGACACGAGCCGTTACGCGCGGAGCACGGGTGATCCGAGAGTGAACGACGACCGCATCGCCGAGATCCTGGCCGGCGAAGAGGCGTGGATCGTCGGCGGAGCGGTCCGGGACTTCCTCCTCGGGCGTCGCGTGCTCGACATCGACGTCGCCTGCCGGGAGCCGCGAGCGGCAGCGAATCGATTCGCGAAGCGCTTCGGTGGTGCGCCATTCCCGTTGTCCGAACGGCACGGTGCGTGGCGCGTCGTGGCCGAAGGCGCCGAGGAGACCGTCGACTTCACGCCTCTCCCTCGCGGGATCGACGCCGATCTCGGGACGCGCGACTTCACGTTCAACGCGATCGCCGTACCGGTAGGCGGCGGCGATCCGCACGACCCCTACGGCGGTCGGGCAGATTTGACGGCAGGCGTGATCCGCGCGGTGTCGGACACCGTCTTCGTCGATGACCCCCTGCGGTTACTGCGCGCCGCGAGGTTCGAGGACGACCTCGGCTTCCGACTCGACGAGCGTACCGAGGCGCTACTTCGCGCGTCGGCCGCGCTCGTCACCGCAACCGCCGGCGAACGCACGCTCGGCGAGCTCCTACGCTTGTCACCGGCGGGCTTCCGCCGCCTTGCGGAGCTTGGGCTGCTCGAGCCGCTCGGAGGGTCGCTCGACGGACCGCTCGACGCGCTCGACGATCCGGACTTCAGGCTCGTCGTCGTCTTTCGCGAGCGGCTTCGTACGTTCCCCATCTCGCGGGATCTCCGCAGGTATGCCGCAGCGCTGCTGCGTGCACGCCGGCCCGAGGACGAGTCGCCTCGTGCGATCCACCGCTTTCGTCGCGCGACGGAGCCGTGGGCGCTCGATGCGCTCGCGTTCGTCGGTGCGACCGAGTTCTCGGGGGAAGTCGAGAAGGCTCGTCGGGCCGATCCGCGCCGAGCCGCTCGTGCGAGGAGATGAGCTCGGCCTGCCGCCCGGCCCTGAGATCGGACGTATCCTCGCCGTCATCGACGAGGAGCGCGCAACCGGAACGATCTCCACACGCGAGGAAGCCCTCGCGCTCGCGCACTCGCTCGCTCGTGAGGGCCGCTCGTGAGCGTCAAGCTGCGGCTCGCGCTCCAGGAAGAGCGCGCGAGCGAGCTCAGCGACCGCGTGCGCCGACTCCTGGGGCCCTTCACGGGGAGTGAGGTCGCGCTCGATTCCGGCTCAGGGCACCGGCTCCCTCGCGTTCGCGCTCGCTGCTCACGTCGGCGAGGTCGTCGCGGTCGACACGAGAACCGAGTTCCTGGAGGCCGGGCGCCAGCTCGCCCCGGCGAACGTCCGTTTCGTCGAGGGAGACGCGACCGCGCTGCCCTTCACGTATGCGACCTTCGACATCGCGGCCTGCGTCCGGGTTCTCCACCACGTGCGCCGCCCGGAGCTCGCGGTGTCCGAGCTTGTTCGGGTCACGCGGCCAGGGGGTCGCGTGCTCATCGCCGACCATCTCGGCTCCGTCGATCCGCTCCGGAGCCTGGAGATGGATCGTTTCGAACGCCTTCGTGACCCGTCCCACCAGCGACTCCTGCCGGATGCCGACATCCACGGATTCCTCGACGCGAACGACCTCGTATTGCTGACCCACGAGGTCACGCGGGAGCGGGTCGATCTCGAGCAACGCCTCGAGCTCGCGGACGTCCCGGAGGAGGAGCGGGAGCGGCTGCGGGGGCTCGCGCCAGGCTCGCTCTTCGAGATCGAGGTGGGCTGGTACGTCGCCCGCAAGCCCGGGCCCTAGACGTCGTCGCTGCCGTTTCCGTAACGGCTATGCGACCACGGCCAGTCGTTGGCCGACTCGCATAGCCGCGCCCGCACGGGGTTCTCCACGACGTAGCGGCAGGCCCGGTGAAGGTGGCGTCTCGCTCTCGATGACGCGCGAGGTGAAGCGGTCGGCGAAGAGGTGGCCGAAGCGGACATGACGCTCGTTGAACTGCTTCGCGTAGCGGCCGTTCAGACGCTGCACTCCGCGTGAGAGCTCGACTCTCGTCGAGTGCAGCACGAGGTGGTAGTGCGTGGTCATCAGGCAGAGGGCGTGTACGACCCAGCGCTGGCTCTCCGCCCTCGTGCGCAGATGTGCGAGGAAAGTGCGCCGGTCGGAGTCGTCCCGGAAGATCGCGCATCCGTCGACACCACGGGCGATGACGTGGAAGTAGCCGTCCGGCAGAGTCGTCCGAAGCACGCGCGGCATTGCATTGGACATCGAAGCGAACGCGGAGGGCGATCGGAGCAACTGTGGACAACTCGCCACCCAGTCGGCACGAATCCACCTGTCCGTGCAAGACACGTCCAGGGTCAGACCCTGGTTTTTTCAGGCGCCCTTGCGGTAGCTCGACGCCGGCGCGAAGCGCGAGAAGATCCCCGGCACGAGCGCCTGCGCGATCGAGACCAACCGATATGGGAACCACGGGACCGTGAGCTCGCGCTTCCCGCTCTCGACTGCATCGACGATCTTCGCCGCGAGCTCGTCCGGCTCGATCACGAAGCGGCGCAGGAAGCGGCTGGAGAGAGTCGAGTGCTGTGGGAAGCCCTCCGTCTCGACGAAGCCCGGGATGACCGTGAGCACGTGGACCCCGGTCCCGCGAAGTAAGACAGCGGTCGAGCGCGAGAACGCGAGCTGCGCGTGCTTCGCCGACGCATACGCTCCGAGGGGCGCGAACGCGACCGTTCCGGCGACGGACACCAGGTTCACGAGATGAGCTCCTCCCGACCGGGCGGCGCTCTGGAGCCCGGGGAGAAACGCCCGCAGGCACCACACTCCTCCCAGGTAGTTCACGTCGAGGACCTGCTCGATGAGCTCGGGCTCGATCTCGAGAAGACTCCCACGCGCGGGTATCCCCGCGTTGTTCATGAGCAGCCCCACGGTTGGATGCCGCGCCAGGATCCGCGCCGCGACTTCGTTCACCTGCTCACGGTCGGCCACGTCGCAGAGCTCCCACTCGCCGCCGATCTCGCTCGCGACCTGCTGGAGACGATCCTCGCGACGAGCGAGCAGCACGCAATGCCACCCCCGTCGTGCGAGCTGCCGCGCCGTCGCTTCACCGATCCCGGACGAGGCGCCAGTGACCACCGCTACGCGCCCTCCGGCCATCGCCGCGCGAGCCTATCCGTTTAGGCTAGCTCGGGGGGTTGGCTCGCTGGGACCGCACTTGGCTCGACGTGGCTCTGATGCTACGTTTGCGGCTCGTTCGCCAGCGCGATCTGGCGTCGTTGAATCGTTCCCAGTCACTGCGTTGTGGTCACGAGTTGGTCACGAGACCCGGCTGCGACGAACGCATCCAGCGCGATCTTCGCGCGATCTCTCGCGTCGGGGAGCAGGTGGCCGTACGTGCGGTCGATGACTGCGACGCTGGTGCCCATGAAGCGAGCCAGCTCGAAGGTGGAGACTCCGGCGGCGATAGCGAAACTCGCGTAGGTGTGCCGGAGCGCGTACGGGCTTCGATGCTCCAGCCCTGCTGCCCGGAGCGCTGGCCTCCAGTCCCTACTGCACGCCGGATGGCAGTAGTCGCGGTAGATCGACCAGTACTGTCGCGTTCCGCCGTACAGAGCAGGATGCGGGGGGTCAGTCTCCCGACCCCCGCACCTAGAGGCTCCTAACTTCCGATCTTGACGCCGACGATTCTGGCCTCTCTTATCGAGACGCCGTCCGCTTCGGCGTCTGCCTCGCACGAGAGCTTAAGTACGTCGCCGGTGAGGACGGTGGTGATCGCCGTCAGCGCCCACGGGCTGTTCCGCACGTCACTGAGCGTGTCCGAGAAGAAGCTGATCTCGTCCACATTCGTGCTGTTCTTGCGAATCGCACAGTTCGCCTCGTTGAAGTCGTCAGCCTCCCCCAAGCTAACGAGGTTGCCCTTCGCCGTTAGGAGGTACGTGCCGTGATCCGCAGGGAGCGTGCGGGTGAGATCGTCGATCCGAAGTTGAAACAGGCGTGCCAGGGTGCGAAAATCGCCGCGACAAACGTAGGGGAGGGGAAGACCATGTTCCTTCGAGTCACGCTGTTCGTCGTCCCGGCCATTGTGGCCGTCGTTCTCGCGGCTGTCGCGTACGGGAATCCTCCCGGCCTCACCGATCTCGAGCAGACGGACAAGGTCTGGGACTGCGAGCCGTACATCCCGATCGCCGGGAACTACCAGCACTGCGCTTCCCCCGGGAAGCCCTCGGTGGCCGAGCTTCTGGCGGGCGAGACCGACGCGCCCAGCCTCGAGCTTCGCGTGTTCGACTTCAGTACGGGCGAGTACGCAGGGATCGAGTCGTTGATGCGTGCCGACCTGTACCAGGGACAGCCCTGCTGGCAGGACGGGCAGTCCGAGTGGGGGCTGCTTGACCTCCCGGTGGACTATCGAGCCTGCCACCGGTTCGAGACGGGCAACCCGCCCGTCTGATCGCAGGCACGTGCGCGCGCCGGGCAAGGGGAAGGTCCCCGGCGTGCGCGCAGCTTGTAGTGCCCGGGGATCGGCAAAAAGCCGATCCCGGGGCGCACGTTTTCAGCGCGAGATGAGCCCTGCGTAGTTGAGCTCGCGCTCGATCCCCTGTAGCTAGCGCGGTCGGGGTCAAGCAACTTCCTCAGGCCTCCGCCGGGATCGGCCCCAGCAGGCGGTCGCGAAGAATGGGCGAGAGAGCGATAGATCGCTCCTCCGGAACTGTTGACGACGATGCCTCTACGGGAGTACGTTCGGGCTGGCGCTGACACGGCGTCGGCTACAGAGGGGAGAGGAAATGGGCAAGAAGCGATTCCTCGTGGTCGTCGGAGTCGCGACCTTCGCGCTTACGGCAACCGTCGCGTTTACGGCAACCGCATCGGGCAAAGGAGTGAGCCCGGCCCAGCTCCAGCGGGCCGGCTGGGACTGCCTCAATCCCGCGGGTGCCTTCCCGGAGAACCCGAACGTCCACTGTTTCCCGCCCGGCCAACTGGAAGCAGTGGTCGAGGGGAAGGCCGTGAGCGCACTGCTCTTCGCGTTCGCAACTCCAGACGTGGACGCGGAGGAGGCTCCGTTCCTCGGCACCGAGCACATGCTTCGGGCCGACCACTTCCACAACCAGCCCTGTCCGACCGACCCGCCCGGCGGCCCGCCCGGCGCGACAAGCAGTCCGCCGCTCTACGAGTGGAGCCACCTCCTCGAGCGGTTCGGCTGGGATTACTACATCTGCCACCACTTCGACAGCCCCTGGTGACCAGGCCATATGGTTGGTCCCGGCGTTAGCGCCGGGGCCAACCAAGCCTTCTAGGCACCGACCGGAATCGGCCCGAACAGCGACGCGAACAATGGGCGAGACAACGAGCGTGTGATCAACCGGGCTAGCCACAACCGCTTGAGCATCGCGTCGGTCGGAGTACGGTCCCGTCTTTGCGAGCACGGAAGATGCGGAAGTCGCAAAGCGTTTTGATGCCGCGGTTGACGCCGCCTTCAAAACAGGCGACCGCGAGAGCGTCTATATCCCTGGAATCGCCAACGATCTCGACCTTGAGCGTGCGCGCCATAGCTCAGTACGTCAGTGATCGGTGGACCGAACCGTTGTGGTCACCAACTGGTCATCCCGCGAACCCGGGTACGTCGCGAGAACGAGGAAAGGCCCCGATTACCAGGGCCTTTCCGATGCCGAGCGTCGAGTGACGAGTCGAGCGACGCTATCCGTTTAGGATCGCCGCGTGGCCAGCAGGTTCGAGGGGAAGAGCGCGCTCGTGCTCGGCGTCGCGAACAAGCGCTCGATCGCGTGGGCGATCGCGCAGCGACTCGCCAACGAGGGCGCACAGGTCGCCTTCACGTACCAGGGAGAACGGATCGAGAAAAGCGTCCGAGACCTGGCCGAAACGGTCTCCAGCCCCCTCGTCACCGAGTGCGACGTCCGCTCCGACGCAGACGTGTCACGAGTCTTTGCGGAGGTCGCGGACACATTCGACCACGGGCTCGACATCCTCGTCCACTCGGTGGCCTTCGCTGCCGCGGAGGATCTCGAGGGTCGCTTCACGGACACGCCGCGCGACCGCTTCTGGCTTGCCCTCGACATCAGCGCCTACTCGCTCGTCGCCTGCGCACGCGCCGCGGAGCCGCTGATGGAATCGCGCGGAGGAGGTTCGATCCTGACGATGACCTACCTCGGTGGCGAGCGCGCAGTGCCCCACTACAACGTCATGGGTGTCGCCAAGTCCGCGCTCGACTCCTCTGTCCGGTACCTCGCCTGGGATCTCGGTTTCAAGAACATCCGCGTGAACGCCATCTCCGCCGGGCCTGTGAGAACTCTGGCCGCTCGCTCGATCGCCGGCTTCACGACCATGGAGGAGATGTTCGCCGAGCGCGCTCCGCTGCATCGCCAGATCGATGCCGAGGATTGCGGCGCGGCGGCGGCGTACCTCCTCTCCGAAGAAGCCCGCAACGTCACCGGAACGACGCTCTACGTGGACGCCGGCTACCACTCGATGGGCATGTAGGAACCGCTTCGGGCGCCCTCGGAAGCCGCGGCTTTTAGATTGCTCGCACGAGTTGCGCCAGCGTCTCTCGACCGGAGGTCGCGGTCTCGCTCACGCGCTCTCCGGGACGCGCGAGTCGACGCGGACGGCGTACACCTTGACCGGCTGCGTCTTTCCCTTCATCAGCAGCTCTCCCTCAGCTTCGACCTCGATCACGTCGTCGAGGCCGCGCCGCGTGTGTTCGTCGATCAGGATTGGCCGGTTCACGACCTTCGTATGCGACTCGAGACGAGCAGCGACGTTGACGGTGTCGCCGACGCACGTATATGTCGCTCGCTGCTGCGTGCCCGTGTAGCCCGCTACAACCGGCCCCGACGCGATGCCGATACCGATCTGGATCTGCAACTCGTCCCGCGCTGCCCGCTCCTCGTTGAACAGGCGGATCAGGTCCACCATCTGGCGCGCTGCGACCACGGCTCGCTGGCGATGGTCTTCGCGCGGCATCGGCGCGCCGAAGATCGCCATCAGGCCATCGCCGACCATCTGATTCACGATGCCGTTCTCCCCGCCGATCGCGTCCATCATCAGCGTGTAGTAATCGTTCAGCAGCTCGATCGTCTCGGCAGGCTCCCGCGCTTCGACAATCGTCGTGAACGAGCGGATGTCGCAGAACATCGCAGACGCATCGAGATGTTTGCCGCCGAGCGAGAAGCCTGACGTCAGCAGATCCTCCGCGACTTCCTTCGTCGCAAACTTGCCGATCAGCTCGCGCTGTTGATCGCGCAGGCGCTTCTTCTCGAGGCTCGCAGTGATACGCGCGTTCAGCAACACCGGGTTGATCGGCTTGGTCAGGTAATCCTCTGCGCCCATCTCGATGCACTTGACCACGCTGTCGAGCTCGTCGAGCGACGATGTCATGATCACGGGGATCTCGCGCAGATGCGGGTCGAGCTTCAGCTCCGCCAGCACCTGGTAGCCGTCGAGCTCGGGCATCAGGACATCCAGCAGGATCAGATCGAATTCCCGGCTACGCAGCAGCTCGAGCGCCTCGCTGCCGTGTCCCGCGAAGACGACGGTGTGCCCCTGCTGCTCCAAGCCGCGGCCGAGCAGAAGCTGGTTCACCCGGTTGTCGTCGGCGATCAGGATCGTTCCGGGCGCAGACGCGGGAGCGCTCACGAAGCGGACGTCGAACGGAGCGCAGTGAGGGTTTCCTCGAGCGCCGCGTACTCTCGCTCGATTCGATCGAGCAGCTCGGTGGTGCCGTCCAGCTCGCGGCTCCTCGCCCGTTCCTCGAGCTCCCGACAGAGCTCCGAGAAGCGACTCGCCCCGAACGTCTGTCCGTTCGACTTCAAGGTGTGCGCCGCCCGCCGGACCTCCTCCGTGTCGACCTCGTCCGTCGCCCGGAGTGCCGCCAGGAGTGCAGGCGCGTCGCCGAGGAATGTGTCGATCACCTCCGCAAGGAAGCCCTCCCCGTCGAGGGCTCTCAGGCTCTCGATCGCACTCGCGTCGAGGCTGGCGCCGGCGCCCTCCGCGCTCGCCGTGCGGTCCCTGGGCGGTCGCGCGCGGCTCAGCGCCTCTCCCAACTCATCCGGACGGATCGGTTTGGCGATGTAATCGTCCATCCCGGCGGCGAAGCAGGCCTCGCGGTCCTCGGGCAGCGCGTTCGCCGTCATCGCGATGATGCGCGGGCGGACCTCAGCCGGCCAGCGCTCGCAGATCCGGCGCGAAGCATCTAGACCGTCCAGCTCGGGCATCTGCACGTCCATGAGCACGACGTCGTACGGCTGCCGTTCGAGCGCCTCCAGGGCCTCGAGTCCGTTCGACGCGACGTCGGAGCGGTAGCCGAGCTGGTCGAGGAGCCGGAGTGCGACCTTCTGGTTCACGGTGTTGTCCTCGGCCAAGAGGATCCGCAACGACGATGTAGCCGGCTTCTCTTCCTCCGGCATCGGCTCGCCGGTCTCTGGCGTCTGCACGTGGTCGGCGAGCGCTCCAAGGAGGGCGTTGTACAGCTGGGATGCCTTGACCGGCTTCGCCAGCTGCACAGCGAACGCTTCAGATGACTGAGCCGGTGACAGCCGGCCGAGCGAGGTCAGTAGGACGAAGGGAAGCTCGCGCTCGTCTCGGTGCCGCCGGATCTCGCGTGCGAGCTCGAGCCCGTCCATCTCAGGCATCACCAAGTCGACGATCGCGACGTCGAACGTCTCGCCTTCCTCGATCCGAGCGAGAGCCTCGGAGGGGGACGCGATCGGCACGGCCCCCATCCCCCACGACCGCGCGTGGCGAGCCACGATCTCGCGGTTCGTGGCGTTGTCGTCCACGACGAGGACCCGCTTGCCGGCGAGCTGCGGCAGCGCGCTCTGCACGGGCTCGGGGGTCGGCAGCTCCGCAGCCTCCACTGGGAGGTCGATGTGGAAGGTCGATCCCTTGCCTATCTCGCTCTCCACCCACAGGTTGCCGCCCATCAGCTCGACGAGACGCTTCGAGATGGCGAGCCCGAGCCCGGTGCCGCCGTAGCGGCGGGTGGTCGAGGCGTCGACCTGGCTGAAGGATGCGAAGAGCCTGTCGATCCGGTCCTCGGGGATGCCTATCCCCGTATCGCGAACGGCGAACTCGAGGCGGTACGAGCTCGGCTCGGTCGGCTCGGCGTGGACGTGGACGACTACCTCGCCTACCTCGGTGAACTTGACCGCGTTCGAGACCAGGTTGAGCAGCACCTGCCGCAGGCGGGCGGCGTCCCCCACGAGTCCTGCAGGCGCGTCTTCGTCGATGAGGCAGCCCAGCTCGATCTCCTTCTCCCACGCACGCGGCGCGACGATGTCGAGTGCGCCCTCGACGCAGTCTCGGAGATCGACCACCTCCTTCTCGAGTTCGAGCTTGCCTGCCTCGATCTTCGAGTAGTCGAGGATGTCGTCGATCACGTGGAGCAGGGCGTCTCCGCTCGAGCGAACGACCTCCGCGAACTCGCGCTGCTCGGGAGTCAGCTCGGTACTCAGGAGCAGGCCGGTCATGCCGATCACAGCGTTCATCGGCGTCCTGATCTCATGGCTCATGGTGGCGAGGAAGGCGCTCTTTGCCTGTGTCGCCGCCTCCGCCTCCTCGCGCGCCCGCTGGAGCTCGGTGACGTAACGCGCCTTCTCGATCGCCGTGGCGGCGAACGCGGCAAACGCCTTCGCCACGTTCGCATGCTCGGCGGTGTAGAAGTCGGCCTCGAACGAGTCGAACGTCAGCATCCCGATAAGGCGGTCGTCGATCAGCAATGGAACTGCCATCCACGACCTGATGCTTCCGTCGACGTGGACATCCTCGAACTGCGGGTAGCGCGCGGCTGGGTCTGAGACGATGAGGGTCCCGTGCCGCTCGACCAGCTCCCAGGCAGGATCGCTCGGTCCGCTCACGCTGTAGCGATGTCCGACCAGTTCGTCGAGGTCCGGATAGCCGTAGCCGCGGTCGATCACCCACTCGTCGCCGTCGAGCCGCTGGACGCTTGCACTCCGGTAGGGGACGACCTTGCGAAGCTCCGACAGGATCAGGTCGAAGACCTCGGACACGCCCAGCGTGCTCCCGAGCGACGCGGCGGCGGAGCGGAGCGTTTCGGCCTGCTGGCGCGCAGCGCGCTCGGTCTCGAGCAAGCGAGCACTCTCGATCGCGATCGCGGCCTGGGCGGCGAATGCGGTCGCGAGCTGAGCGAGCTCTTCGTTGTAGACGTCCGGCTCGAACTTGTCGACGCTGATGACGCCGATGACACGGTCGCCGATGATCATCGGCGCACCGATCCAGCCGCGAACGCGTCCACTGCCGTGCCGCTGACTCGCAAAATGCGGGTGGTGCGACACGTCCGCGAAGACTTGTGGGCGCTTCGAACGCAGGACCTGGATACCGGGGTTGGCCTCGTCGTCCAGGTCGAAGCCGAATCCGATCAGACCCCCCAGATCATCCAAGCCGCGCCCGCTCACGATCACCAGGCGGGTTCCTTGAATCACCTGTATGGAACAGGTGTCGTAGGGCACGACGTCTTGCAGCTCGCGGAGGATCGTCTCGAACGTGTCTTCGAGGCTCAGCGTCTCCCCGAGCACCTGCGTTAAGGCCAGGAGCGTCTCAGCGTGTTCTCGTGCGCGTTGGAGCTCGGTGATGTCGTGGTAGATCGCGTTGAAGCCGACGTGCTCACTCTCGACCCTGAGCGGCACGAGCATCATCTGCACGTCGACCAGCTCCCCGTCCTTCCGTACGCGACGAGTGATCCGGTCGGCACGACCTCTCTCGCGCGCCTCGTGGGTGACGTCCCGGCCCTCTCCGCGGAGGTCTTCGTTGAGGATGAGGTCGTCGATCAGACCCCCGATCGCCTCCTGCGGCGAGTAGCCGAAAAGCTCCGCCGCCGCCGGATTCCAGCCTGTCACACGCTCGTCGGTATCCATGACCACGATGGCGACCGGGCTGATCTCGACGAGCGACTCTAGCTCGGCGAGCCGCCGCCGCGCCTCCGCGAGCTCGGACGAGATGTCAACTTCAGGCGTCATCGACCCTCTTGCCAGCAGCCCGGGCCCCCACGATGACACGTGGCGCCGCGGGAGAGCCCATCGATCGAGCGCCCGGTCACTGCGTCAGTATCCTGCGCGACGAGCAGGCCGTCTAGCCAGACATGAGTGAGCAACGGCCGTATCGAGGTCTCTCGGTGTTGCCGCGGTGCTTACCGTGAGCGGCTCGCAGACCGGAGTATCCCGTAGCGCCGAGCTCGTCCGAGCCAGTCAGTCCTCGGTCGCGGCCTCGATCACCGCGTCGATGTCGGGAAGCTCGCGGCCGAGCATCCACGCCTCGCGAATCGTCTCTCCATCTTCGATCAGGAACGCCGAGCGTGCAGCGACGTCCTCCATCCCGCCGAGGTCGACCGCGACGCCGAAAGCGCGGGCAGCCTCGCCGTTCCAGTCGGAGATCAGCGGCACGTCGACGCCAAGAGTCCCAGCCCACGCCGCGTGCGACCACACCGAGTCGCGAGAGATCCCGAGCGGCCGCACGCCCACCTCTGCCAGATCCTCGCTCCTGTCCCGCAGGAGCAGCATCTCGTTCGTTCAGGTCGGAGACCAGTCCCAGAGGTAGAAGCAGAGAAGCGCGTACCCCGCCCCGAGCACCTGCTTCAGAGGCCGCGCCTCCTCGCGCGGTGCGCTCCATACCTGGACGTCCGGAACGCTGTCGCCGGGCCCAACACTGGGAGCCTACGTGCACGCCTCGCGTCCTGAGGAGACTATGTGCGAGCCGCGGGCAGCCGCTCGGTCGCGTCCGCGATCTCCCGCGCGACCTCGACGATGTCACGGTTCGCGTTGAAGATCCGGAGCTGGCGGTCGGCGCTCGAGCCGCGGGAGAGGATCTCGCGGACGCCCTCGAGCTCGCGGTCGCAGTCGAGCTCCCGCGCGTGTGGTGCGATCTCGGCGAGTGTCCGACGCACCAGCCGCGCGACCGGGATGCGATTGCGGCGGCCGGAGCCGAGATCCATCACGGGCGCTTCGAGCCCGTAGCGGGCCGCCAGCCATTTGTTCTCGCTCGTCAGGATGCGGTGATACGAGGGGATCTCGTTTCCCGCGTCATATTGCTCGGAGAGCTGCTTGACGAGGGCCTGGCAGTACGCGGCGATCGCGACCGCATCCTCGACGCGCGTGACGGCGTCGCAGATCCGGATCTCGACAGTGCCGAGGCGCGGGTGCAGCCGGATGTCCCACCAGATGCTCGTGTAGTCCGGAATGCAGCCGGACCGCTCGAGCTGGCCGACCACCTCCGCGTAGTCCGCGTAGTCGCGGAAGCGCGGCGGCGGGCCGGAGCGGGGGAAGGACGAGAACACCATCTGCCGGCTCGACGCGAGCCCTGTGGGCTCACCGCGCCAGAAGGGCGAGCTCGCGGAGAGCGCGAGCAAAGGGCCGAGCTGGGGAAGGAGCCCGTTTACGACCTTGATCGCCTTCTCCGGGTCGTCCACCGCGACGTGCACGTGCATCCCGAAGATCAGCTCGCGGCGGGCGATGTACTGCATCTGGTCGATGAGCGCCCGGTACCGATCCTTGGCCGTGATCCGCTGGCGCTCGAAGAGGCTGAACGGGTGCGTCCCGGCCGACCCGACCCTGAGGCCCTTGCCGTTCGCGACCTCGGTCACGTACCCGCGGAGCTTGAGCAGCTCCCGGCTGACGTCGGCGACCGTCCGACACACCGGCGTCGTGATCTCGATCACCGACTGCATGAGCTCGGGATTGATGCGCTCCTCGAGCTCGTGGCCCGACACTGCGTCCAGCATCGTCTCGATGTGCTGCACGAGGTCGAGCGTTCTCCCGTCGAGGAGCTGGTACTCCTCCTCGACGCCGAGGGTGTACGGGTCGCCCTTCCCGAAGACGTGGTCGAGCACGCTGCCCTCGTGGACTGCTCCCTTGCCGGTGATCGACGGCGGGAGAACTTGCTTCTCGCTCACGGCAGCACCGCGTCGACGTCGATCTCGACCTTCCAGGCCGGGTCGAGGAGAGCGGTGACGACCGTCGTGTTGGCCGGGCGAACGTCCCCGAACACCTCACCGTGGGCGCGGCCCACACCCTCGAAGTGGGCGGGGTCGGTGACGTACACACGCGTGCGCACGACGTTCTCGAACGCTGCGCCCGCATTCTCGAGCGCCTTCCCGATGATCTCGAGGCACAGGCGGGCCTGCTCGTACGCGTCGTCGGGTGGGGGCAAGCCGTCGGCCGGAATGGGCGCCGTGCCGGCGACGAAGACCTGGTTCCCGACGACGACCGCACGCGAGAACCCCACGATCGGCTCATAGGGCGAGTGCCCCGAGATCAGGCGGCGGTCCATGGGGCGACTAGTATCGCGCCGCGTGCAGGCGCTCCGCCAGATCGACGGCTGGCCGGTCTCGTTCGCCGCGGCTGGAGTCGTCACCGGCGACGGGGGGATGGAGACCAGGGGAGACGCGAGCCATGCCGTTCGCCTTGCCTCCGTCTCGAAGCCCGTCGCGGCCCTTGCCCTTCTCGTCGCCGCCGAGGAGGGAGTCGTCGACCTCGACGAGGCGGCAGGCCCGCCCGGCTCGACCGTGCGGCACCTCCTCGCGCACACGTCCGGTCTGCCGTTCGAGGGAGAGGAGTCGATCGCTCGACCGGGGCGGCGACGGATCTACTCGAACGAAGGGTTCCGCGTGCTCGCCGCACACCTCGAGGATCGCGCCGAGATGTACTTCGCCGACTACGTGCGCGCGGCGATCTGCCTGCCGCTCGGCCTCGGCGCTCGATCCAGCCGGCGATCCCGGCTCGGGCATGCATGCGTCGCTCGGAGACGTGTTGGCACTCGCGCGCGAGCTGCTCGAGCCCACGCTCGTCGCCAAGGAGACGCTCGACGAGATGGCAGCCGTTCAGTTCCCAGGGCTCTCAGGCGTGCTGCCGGATCTCGGGCGCTTCGACCCGCTGGACTGGGGCCTCGGTGTTCAACTCAACACGAGCCTCGCCGACGTGGATGGGGACGAAGACCTCCGCGCGCGCCTTCGGCCACTTCGGCGGATCGGGGACGTTCCTCTGGGTCGACCCCGACGTTCGGGTCGCCTGTGTCGCCTTGACGGACCGCGAGTTCGACGAGTGGGCGAAGGAGGCGTGGCCAAGGTTGTCTGATGTGGTTGTCGACGAGCTCAGACCGGGGTCTGACTGAAGTCAGACCCCAAGCTCGAACAGGGGTCTGGCTTCAGCCAGACCCCTGTTGTCCGTCGTCCGCGAACAGCGGTCTCAGCAGCTCGTCGAACGTCGCCCGGTCGCAGCTCGCGACGACGCAGGGCGTCATCGCCGTCACCGTCGCCGTCCTGGGCACGTTCATCGCAAGTGCGACCTCCCCGAAGTACTCACCGGAGCGCAGGATGCGCCGCCCACCTAGCGACTGCTGGGAGATGCCGGCGATGCCGGTGAGCAGCACGTAGAACCGATCGCCGGGATCGCCTTCACGGACGACGACAGTTCCCGCCGTGACGTCCTCGCGCTGCATCCGCTCAGCGAGCTTCCCGAGCATTTCCCCTGGAAGCGCACCGAAGAGCCCGACTCGCGCGAGCTCGGTCACCGATGCGGGAACGTGCTGCGGAGACACGCGAGTACGGTACCCGCGTGGCTCTGCTGACCGGCTGGCGCTTCTGCCCCCGCTGCGGGTCCGATGTGAAGCACCAGGAGGGCCACGTCGAATGTCCGACGTGCGGGTTCGTCCACTACGCGCATTCTGCGCCTGCCGTGTCGGCGCTCGTCCTCGACGACGAGGGCCGCATGCTCCTCGGGCGCCGCGCCCACGATCCGGACGCCGGCCTCTGGGACGTGCTCGGCGGCTTCGTCGACGAGGGTGAGCACCCGCTCGACGCCCTGCGTCGCGAGCTCGACGAGGAGACGGGCCTCGGGGTCGAGCCGGGAGCGTTCCTCGGCGCGTTCATCGACACGTACGGCGAAGACCCCGAGGCCACGAGCGTGCTCAACCTCGTGTGGGAGGCGCGCATCGTCTCGGGCGATCCCTCGCCGGCCGACGACGTGTCCGAGCTTCGCTGGTTCCCGCAGAACGAACCGCCGCCGCGCGAGGAGTGCGCGTTTCGCTGGGTCGCGGAGTTCCTGCATTCGGCTGCGAAGTTAGGCGAGAGCCGAAGCAGCCAGACGAGATCGAAACAGCTGAGTCGTCGGCCCAGTCGAAAGCCGAAGGGCGATTCATTCGCCCGTAGGCCCCGAGTAACGCTGCCTTGACCCCACGCAAAGGGAAGGGGGCTCGTGGGGGAAACCGTAGGTTTCCCCCACGAAATACCGAAGGGCCGGAATCCGGCCCTTCGGCTAGGGGAGGGGAGGGGGAAGTCTCGAACGTGCTGCAACGACCTTCTTACCAGGATACGCCTCCGCGCGAAAGCGGCGCGGTGGAATCGTGCTTGTCTCAGGCGGCCAACCCGAGCGAGCGCTCGAGGGCCGACTTCGGCTGCGCGCCTACCGCCGCAGCGGCGGGCTCGCCGTCCTTGAAGAGGATCATCGTCGGGATCGACATGACCCCGTAGCGCTGGGAGAGCGCCTGCTCCTCGTCGATGTTCACCTTGACGAGCTTGAGCTCGTCCGGCCGCTCCTCGACGATCTTGTCGAGCACCGGTGCGACCGCGTGGCACGGTCCGCACCACTCGGCCCAGAAATCGACGAGCACCGCGGTCTCGCTCTGCAAGACCTCCTGCTCGAAGGTCGCCTCTGTTACTGCAATTGCCATGTGAGCTTTGGTTCCTTTCTCGTGATGATCAGAGTCCTGACTGGTAAACGCTTCCGACGCCGAAACCCTTCCCTGCACCGACTCTTACACTGGCTCGGTGGCGCCGATCTTCTCATCGTTCCCGGACAAGCCCGACCATAACCGTCTCGAGCTCGAGATCCTCGAGCTCTGGGAGCGGGAGAACACGTTCGAGAAGCTCCGCGAGCTGAACCGCGGCGGCCCGCGCTTCAGCTTCGTCGACGGCCCGATCACGGCGAACAACCCGATGGGCGTCCATCACGCGTGGGGGCGAACGCTGAAGGACGTCTTCCAGCGCTACAAGGCGCTCAGGGGCTTCGACCAGCGCTACCAGAACGGCTTCGACTGCCAGGGCCTCTGGGTCGAGGTCGAGGTGGAGCGGGCGCTCGGGTTGAACTCGAAGCGCGACATCGAGGAGTACGGGCTCGCCGAGTTCGCCGAGCGCTGCAAGGAGCGGGTTGCGAAGTTCTCCGAGGTGATCACCGAGCAGTCGCGGCGGCTCGGGATGTGGATGGACTGGGACGCCGACTACTACACGTTCACCGACACGAACATCGAGTACATCTGGCGCTTCCTGAAGGCCGTGCACGAGCGGGAGTGGCTCTACCAGGGTCATCGCTCGACCGTCTGGTGCCCACGTTGCGGCACCTCCATCTCTCAGCACGAGCTCTTCGCAGGCGAGTACCGCGAGCTCGAGCACCCGTCGCTGTTCGTGCGCTTTCCGCTGAAAGGACGCGAGGGCGAGTCGCTCGCTGTTTGGACGACGACGCCCTGGACGCTTCCGGCGAACGTCGCCGCCGCCGTCAACCCGACTGCGGACTACGGGCTGCGCGAGAGCGGAGTTTGGGTCGCGACGGCGCTTCACCCGGACGAGACGTTCGTCAGGCGCGCGCTCGGCGCCGAGCTCGTCGGGCTCGAGTACGAGGGGCCTTTCGACCACATCCCCGCGCAGCAGGGAGTCGTCCATCGGGTCATCCCCTGGGACGACGTCGCTCTCGACGAGGGCACCGGGATCGTCCATATCGCTCCCGGCGCAGGAGCAGAGGACTTCGAGCTCTCGCGCGTCCACGACCTGCCCGTGCTCGCGCCGCTCGACGAGGCGGGGCGCATGCTCCCCGGATACGGCTTCGACGGGCTGTCCTCCGACGAGGTCGCCGACCCCATCATCGACGACCTCCGGCACCGCGGCCTGCTCATCGACTCGGGCCGGATCGTCCACCGCTACCCGACCTGCTGGCGTTGTGGCACGCCGCTCGTCTTCCGCATCGTCGACGACTGGTTCATCTCGGCCGAGGAGATCCGGCAGCCGATGCTCGACGCGAACGCGACGGTCGAGTGGACGCCCGCCTTCTACTCGAAGCGCATGGACGACTGGCTGCGCAACATGGGCGACTGGAATATCTCGCGCAAGCGCTACTTCGGGCTGCCGCTGCCTTTCTACCCCTGCGACGACTGCGAGACGTTGACCGTGATCGGCTCGCGCGCCGAGCTCGAGGAGCGAGCACTCTCAGGGCTCGAGCAGCTTCAGGAGCTCCACCGGCCGTGGATCGACGAGGTCGTGATCGCCTGCTCCGGCTGCGGGAAGCAGGTGCGGCGCGTTCCGGAAGTCGGCGATGCCTGGCTCGACGCCGGAATCGTGCCGCTGTCGACGCTCGGCTGGGAGAGCCCCGAGTACGTGACGCAGGGCCACGCCACCGGCGCCGGGAAGGGACTGACGACCGCCGATCTCCCCGACCACGCGTACTGGGAGCAGGTGGTTCCCGGCCGACTGGGTCTCGGAGATGCGCGAGCAGATCCGGCTCTGGTTCTACTCGATCTCGTTCATGTCGGTGACGCTGACCGGGCGCTCGCCGTACCAGCGCGTCCTCACGTACGAGAAGCTCCTCGACGAGACCGGACGCGAGATGCACCGATCGTGGGGCAACGCGATCGACGTGAACGAGGCCGTTGACCGCATGGGCGCGGACGTGATGCGCTGGCAATTCAGCGCGCAACCGCCCAACCAGAACCTGCTGTTCGGCTTCGGTCCCGCGCACGAGATCAAGCGGCGCCTTCTCACGCTCTGGAACTCGACGAAGTTCCTCGTCGACTACGCGAACATCGACGAATGGCGCCCGCCTGGGCCGATCTCGCGAGCGGCCCGGCCGGCGAGCTCCAGCCGCTCGACCGCTGGCTCGTCGCACGGACGGGCGCGCTCGTCGAGGAAGCGACGGCGGGATACGACAGCTGGCTCGCGGCCAGCGTCGTCCGTGGCTTCGACTCATTCGTCGAGGACGTTTCGAACTGGTACATCCGGCGGTCTCGACGGCGCTTCTGGGACGGGGACGACATGGCTTTGCGGACCCTTTGGTACGCGCTCGTGCAGGGGACACGCGTGATCGCCCCGGTCATGCCGTTCCTCGCCGACCACCTCTGGCGCGAGCTGACAGCATCTTGCGAGGACGCTCCGGAGTCCATCTTCCTGGCCGGCTGGCCGGAGGTGTCGACGCCGGACTCGCGGCTGCTGGAGGAGGTCGCGGCAATGCGGCGCGTCGTCGAGCTCGGCCGCCAGGCGCGCTCAGCTGCCGGCGTGAACCTGCGCCAGCCGCTCCGCTCGCTCGTGGTGGAAGGAGCCGCGCTCGCCAAGGCGCATGCCGGTGAGGTCGGCGAAGAGCTGCGGGTCAAGCAGGTGTCGTTCGGCACCGTCGATGCGAGCGAGCTCAAGGTGAAGCCGAACCTGCGGCTCCTCGGGCCGAAGCTCGGGAAAGAGCTCGTCACGGTCCGCGAGGCGCTCGAAGCAGGAGACTTCGAGGAGCTCGCTGACGGCGGGTTCCGCGCGGCAGGGCACGAGCTGAGCGCGGATGAAGTGCTCGTCGAGCGAACGGGCAAGGAGGGGTGGTCCGTCGCCGCGGCCGACGGAGTCACCGTCGCCCTCGACGCGCGGCTGGACGACGAGCTCGAGCGCGAGGGCCGGGTCTACGACCTCATTCATCGCGTCAACTCGATGCGCAAGGAGGCCGGGCTCGAGCTGACAGACCGCATCGAGCTCACGATCCCGGAGAGAGACGCCGAGCTGGTCGAGCACGCGGACTGGATCGCGCGGGAGACGCTTGCCGTCTCGGTGAACGCCGCCGGCGGCGACCTCGCTATCGCAAAGCGCTAGTCGCCGGCGACGAAGAAGACCCAGGTGCCGTCGGGCTCGATGCCCGCGCGCCAGCCGAGATAGCCGGTGCCCGGCACGAAGAGCGTGTCGAGCGGCCCGAGTGGCTGCAGCAGCTCGCGCTCGTGCGCGGTGATCTCGTCGGCCTCGGCGATGTCGTAGGCGAACGGCCAGACGTAGATCCCGCGTGACAGCGTGTACGGCATCTTCAGGATCTCGGCGAGGTTCTCGAGGGGGCGCTCGACGGTCGTCCGCTCGAGCTCCTGCCAGTACGCGATCGCGCCACCCTCGACCGGACCGCCGAACGTGTACTCGAATCCCGTTGCGGGGACGAGCGGGCGCAGCTTCTCGTAGTCGCCGGTCTCGGCCGCGGCGAGAAGCTCGGCACGCGTCTCCTCGACGGCCGCCGGAAGGCCGGACTCGGACCGCGCCGTCTCGGTTGTCGTCGAGGTCGTCGTCTCGGTGACGGTCTCGGCTTCCTCGGTCTCGCGAGCGGCGAACCAGCCGGCGGCCAGTCCGCCTGCCAATACCACGACCGCGCCGACGACAAGCAGCGTGCGAAGCATCTACTCCTGTGCGGCGAGCTCCAGCTCGCGGCGGAGCTCCACGGGAAGGCGGAACGTGACGTCCTCGTCGACCAGCCTGTATGGCTCGATGTCCGTCACGCCGCGGGCGCGAAACCAGTCGCAGACTCGCGTGACCAGCTTCTCCGGCGCGGATGCTCCGGACGTGATCCCGACAATCTCTGCGCGGTCGATCCACGTCTCGTCGATCTCGGTCTCGTCGTCGATGAGGTAGGCCGGCGTCCCCGCCGCACGCGCCGTCTCGACGAGGCGATTCGAGTTCGAGGAGTTCCGCGAGCCGATCACGAGCAGGACGTCGATCTCGGACAGCATCTCCTTCACCGCCCACTGGCGGTTCGAGGTGGCGTAGCAGATGTCTTCCTTGCGCGGCGCACGGATGTCCGGGTACCGGCGGCGCAGCACCTTGATGATCTCACCGGTCTCGTCGACCGAGAGCGTGGTCTGCGTCACGTACGCGAGCTTCGTTCCCGCGGCGAGATCGAGGGCCTCCGCCTCGTCGACGGTCTGGACGAGGATCGTCGAGTCGGGCGCCTCGCCGGTCGTCCCGACGACCTCCTCGTGGCCCGCATGCCCGATCAGGACGATCGTGTACCCCTCGTCGGCGTAGCGGCGTGCCTGCACGTGCACCTTCGTCACGAGCGGGCAGGTCGCGTCGATCACGTTGTGCTCGAGGCGGGCCGAATTCGCGTGGACGGTCGGCGCGACGCCATGCGCCGAGAACACGACCGTTGCACCGGCGGGGACCTCGGTCTCCTCCTCGACGAAGATCGCGCCTCGCGCCTCGAGATCGCGCACGACGTGGATGTTGTGGACGATCTGCTTGCGGACGTAAACGGGCGCACCATAGTGCTCGAGCGCCCGTTCGACCGTGTCCACGGCACGTTCGACGCCGGCGCAGTAGCCGCGCGGGGACGCGAGTAAGGACGCGCTTGACCATCGGCGACAGGGTACGTCAGCGGGCCGTCTGGGCGAGGAGGATGCCCGTCAGCACCACGGCGCCGCCGATGAGCTGCGGGGTGGCGAGGGTCTCGTCGAGCCACGCCCAGGCGACGACCGTCGCGACGACGGGCTCCAGCGTCAGCGTGATGCCGACGCGTGTCGCCTCGAGATGGCGCAGGGCGGCGATCGAGAGCCCGAACGACGCGATCGTGCCGACCAGGATCGTGAAGAGGGCGAGCGCCCAGACCGGTGCCGAGAGGTGTTCGAGGTTGCCCTGCAACGAGATCTCCTCGGAGAGCTCTTCGGTCGGGAACTCCCACCACGGTTGGACGACCGCCCACATGAGGGACGCGAACAGGAGCGCGAAGCAGAGGACGCCCAGCGGTTCTCGGTGCTCGACCGCGCGCTCGCCGGCGAGGAGATACGTCGCCAGCGCAATTGCCGCACCTACGCAGGCGACGACCCCGACGGTGTCGAGCGTCCAGCCGAGCCAGAACTCGGAGACGAGGGCCAGGCCGACGAGCGTCAGCGCGAGTGCCGCCCACACTCGAGGCCGGACCTCCGCGTGCCACACGAGCCGCGCCCAGAGTGCGACGAGGACGATGCCGGAGAACTGGATCAAGAGCGCGATCCCGATCGGCAGCCTCTCGATCGCGACGAAGTACAGCCACTGGACGACGGCGAACGAGAAAATCCCGTAGAACGCGAGGAACGGCAGATCGCGCTTCGCGATCCGTAGCTTGTTGCGCGCCAGAAGGGCGAGGCCGAGCGCAAGCCCGACGAACGCTCCGGTCGTTCGGAGCTGGGTGTAGTCGACCGGCGGT
Source organism: uncultured Actinomycetes bacterium (assembly GCA_963721795.1). GTDB lineage: Bacteria > Actinomycetota > Thermoleophilia > Gaiellales > Gaiellaceae > GMQP-bins7. Next base: position 21,567 of record CAVRLT010000022.1, on the reverse strand, counting down.
CAGCTCGCTTCCCGTGAGCGCCACCTTCGAGACGGTTCCGTTCACGGCGAAGAGAACGGCCGCGGCGAGCGCCATCGAGTACCCGAGCCCGGCACGGCGGTCGTACTGGGTCGCGCCGGGGAAGGGAAGCGGGGCATCGACCATGGGCCGGCAGGCTATCCGCCTACACTTTCCCGATCGGGGTGTAGCTCAGCCTGGTAGAGCGCTTGCTTTGGGAGCAAGAAGTCGCTGGTTCGAATCCGGCCACCCCGACCTCTTGAGTCGTCTTCTCGCCTTGTCGACGATCGCCGCGCTCGCGTTCAGCCCGGCCGCAGGCTCCCAGCCAAGTGACACAGTGTCACAAGGTCAGCAGGGCTTCCGCGGGACGATCGCTCGCATCGACTCGGCTCAGGCGAAGCGCATGACCGGTGTGTCGTGGAGTCCCGGCTGCCCGGTGCACCTCCGCGACCTTCGCCTGCTCACGCTCTCGCACTGGGGCTTCCACGGGAAGCTACGGACTGGTCGTCTGATCGTCCACGAGAACGTGGCTCGGGCGATGGTCAGCGTCTTTCGTGCGCTCCACGCCAAGCGCTTCCCGATCCGGAAGCTCGTGCCCGTCGACGTCTACGGCGCGAGCACCGCCTGCTCGGACGCGGGCAGGTCGTTCGCGTACATCACGAGGACGCCGCTCCCGAGCCCCACGGTCACCTCGTAGGCGGTGTAGAAGCACAGGAAGAAGACGACCGCGACGCGACTCACGGTCGCGGCTCGACCCGTCAGGTCGCGCAGCAGCACGTAGACGGCGATCGCCAGCAGCGGGATGAAGAGCAGGAACAGCCTGTGCACGGTGAGCCAGGCGTCAACGTCCTTCCGGACGTCCTCGAAGATGTTCTCGCCACCGGGCGGGTGGAACCAGAGCACGACGGCGAGGACGAGGGGGGTTCCGACCAGAAGCAGCAGCCGCAGCGCGGATCACGGCGCAGCCCCTTCGTCGCCGAGGAGCGCGTCGTCGAAGAAGCCGACGACCCGTCGTTCGTACTCCTCCGGCTGCGCCTCGATGCCGCCGGTGTGCTCGGCGCCGGCCACGAGCCAGATCTCCTTGGGCTCTCGCGCGGCCTCGTAGAACGTCTCGGTGAGCTCCGCCTCGCCGCCCTGGCCCGGAACCGCATAGATGAAAAAGACAGGCGCCGGCGCGATCCCGGCCGAGAGATCCTCCAGGTTTTTCGGTGGCAGGTTGCTCGAGAAGAGCGCCGTCCCCGGTGTCATAGCCATGTGGACCAGGGCCGCCTCGATCTTCTTCCGCGTCCCCGGGATCGCCAGCGCCTCGCGGAGGGAACGGATGCCGGCGCCTTCGGAGACTACTGCGGCGAGGCCGTCCGACTCGGCCGCCGCCTCGATGAGCATCTCGCCACCGACGGAGAGCCCGATTGCGCCGATCCGCTCGGGATCGACGTCGGGGCGGCTCTGCAGGAACGCGACCGCTGCCCTGATGTCACGCTCCCCCTGCCAGCCGAGGATGTTCGGGTCGCCCTCGCTCACGCCCTCACCGCGGCGGTCGAAGAGGAGGACGCCGTATCCGTGGCGCGCGAGCATGCGTGCGGGTCGCTGCGGCCCCTTCCGGCCGGGGAAGGCGATCACGGCTGCGCGGTTCCTGGACGGGATGTACCAGCCCTTCAACACGAGCCCGTCGCTCGTCGTGAACGAGACGTCCTCGTAGGCCGTCCCGAGCTCCGGCGTGGGCACGAACCCGCGCGCGACGTGGGTGAAGACATACGACATGTAGAAGGGGAGGAGGATCACGTACGCGACCAGGACACCGCCGACGGCGAGCAGGGCCCGGCGGCCGTACCGGCGGACGCGGCCGCCGCCTCGCTTCCGCGACGTCCAGAGCGTCACGACCGCCAGGCCGACAAGCATGACCCCGGCCGGGATCGCGAGGAGACCGGTGAAGTCGTCGCCGGACGGCCCTCCCTTCACCGTGGAGTAGGCACCCTCGATGCCGACGATGACGCCGAAACCACCGAAGATGAGGGCCATCGTGGCTCGGAGCCCGGCTCGCAGCCGTGGATAGCCCCAGGCAGCCAGTCCGACGACGGCGAGCGGGACGAGGCCGCCGACGACGTGATCTCCCGCCGACGTCCCGGGCTCCGGCTGCAGGAAGCTGTCGTCGACGATGTGGAGCGCGATCACACCGAGCGCGACCCGCGCGACGAGCGCCTCTGTTGTGGCGCTGAGCCCGGGGTTCGTCGAGTCGGTGTTCGCGACCTGGCGGGCATCGTGGACCGAGTCCGAGGTCATCGGCTGCCCAGGAGCGCGGCGTCGAAGAACTCGACGACTCTCCGCTCGTATTCCGCCGGCTGGGCCTCGAGCCCGCCGGTGTGCCCGGAGCCCGGCGCCCTCCAGATCTCCTTTGGCGCACCGGCGGCGGCATAGTAGAGCGGCCGCCGGTAGCCCTTGCCGCCGACGGGGACGGCATAGACCAGGAACACGGGTCGCGGCGCGGTGGTTCGAATGCCGAACAGCTCGACCTCGAACCGCAGCGACTCCATCCATCCTTCGAGCCCGAACTTCGAGGCGGCGTAGGCCGAGCAGAACGCCTGCCCGACCACTCCGGCGGTCGACGAGATCGAGACGACCTTCCCCGACCGCTGCTCGCGCATCACGGGCAGGACTGCACGCGTGACGTTCATCGGCCCGATGAGGCTCGTTGTGAGCTGCGCTCGACCTGCTCCGGTGTCCGCTCCTCGAAACAGCCCGCGTGGAAGTTGCCGGCGTTGTTGACGAGTACGTCGATGCGGCCGAAGCCGTCGACGGCGGCCTTCACCGCGCCCTCAGGCGATGCGAGGCTCGAGACGTCGAGCTCGACGACGAGCAGATCGTCGGCCTCACCGACGGCATCGGTCACGCAGTCGGTGTTGCGGCCGGTCGCGACGACCGCGTGTCCGGCGGCGAGCGCGGCCTGCGCGATATCGACACCCATGCCGCGCCCCGGCACCCGTGATAAACCAGACGTTCCTGTCGGTCTGCACGGGGCGATGATAGGTCGCGCCCGGTCGCCCCGTTCCGACGCGCCGCGAGCTCCCCCTCCACTAGTTCGGCGACGCGTACAAGGACGAGCGCGTCGTCACGGCAGGCGAGGTCGAGGGGGGGCGCCCTAACCGCAGAGGAGATCAACAGGCTGCGCCGGGCGCCTCGGTAGGGTTGCGGCCCTATGTTCGGAACGCTTCTCGCCACGGGGCTTGTCGTGGTGGGAGCGGGAGGAGCGCTCTCGTGCAGCGCCCGGGCGTTCGTTCTCGGGCTCGCCGCACAAGCCGCCGGCATTGCGCTCGTCGGGGTCGCCGGGCTCGCCGTGTTCGCCTCCGGCGAGGACCTGGGCGCGTCGTTCACGAGCTCGCTCGAGCCGCGCCTGGGCGTCGACCCGACGAGCGCGTTCTTTCTCTTCGTCCTCGGTGTCGTCGGCGCCCCTGCGCTCTTCTTCGCAACTCGCTACCTCGCGCCCGACCCGACCGGCCGCGCGACCGCTGCGCTCTCCGCCGCGTTCTTGCTTGTCCTGGCGCTCGTGCTCTGCGCGCGGGATCCGCTGCTCTTCCTGGCTAGCTGGGAGCTGATGACGCTCGTCCCCGCCGCGATCATCCTCCTGCGCCGCAACGACCGCTCGGCACGAGGCTCGGTCTACGTCTACATCAGCGTCACGCACCTCATGGGGGCAGGTACCTGGGTTGCGGTGCTCCTCCTCGCGGAGGCGGATGCCTTCGGAGGCGGAGATGCGATCGAGGCGGGCTCCGGCACGCAGATCGCGATCGCGCTCGCGGCGCTCGTCGGCATGGGCACGAAGGCTGGCCTCGTCCCGCTGCACATCTGGCTCCCGCATGCGCACCCGATCGCACCCGCGCACGTCTCGGCGCTCATGAGCGGCGTGATGATCAAGATTGCGATCTACGGGCTCGTCCGCGTCCTCGTCGAGTGGGTCGGCGTGTTGCCGACGTGGTTCGGCGTCCTCGTTCTCGCCGCGGGTGCCGCGTCGGCGGTCGTCGGCGTCGTCTATGCGATCTTCGAGCACGAGCTCAAGCGGCTGCTCGCATTCCACTCGATCGAGAACATCGGGATCATCGTGCTCGGCCTCGGCGCGTGCCTGCTCCTGCGCGAGCGGGGCGCATACGACTGGGCAGGCGTTGCGCTCGCGGCCGCGCTCCTGCACACCCTCAACCACGCGGTCTTCAAGAGCCTCCTGTTCCTCGGTGCGGGCGCCTTCGAGCGCGCCGCGGGCTCGCTCGAGATCGACCGCATCGGCGGGTTGCTCCATCGCATGCCGCGAACGGGACTTGCGTTCCTCGTCGGCGCGATGGCGATCGCCGGACTGCCGCCTCTGAACGGGTTCGCCTCGGAGTGGCTCACGCTGCAGGCGCTGCTCGCGGTTCCCGGCAACGGAGGTGTCGCGGCCGGGCTGGCCGGTGCGGTCGCGCTTGCTGCTCTCGCCGCGACTGCGGCGCTTGCCGTGCTGTGCTTCGTGAAGGTCGTCGGGCTCGTACTTCTTGGCCAGCCGCGTCGCGCTCGGGTCGCGGAGGCCGTGGAAGCGCCGTTCCCGATGTGGGCTGCGGTCTCGGCACTCGCGGCGGCATGCGTCGTGCTCGGAGTCGTTCCAGGCGTGCTCGCGGGGCCGCTCGCCGGCCTCGCACCGTGGCCGACGGACGACACGCCGAGCGCGTCGCTCGACGTGCCGTGGGACGACATGCTTCCCGCACCCGGAATCGCCGTCGCGCTCCTCGCAGCGGTCACGATCCTCGCCGTCCTGCGTGGCCACCGTCGCGCAGCCCCGGCTCCGAGCTGGGCGTGTGGGCAGCTCGTGCAGCCCGAGCTCGCGTGGACGAGCGCAGGCTTCACGAAGCCGCTGCGGCTCGTCCTCGAGGCCGTGCTGCGCCCGCAGCGCGAGATCGCCCTCTCGGTGCGCGGAGGCGTGGTGCAGGAGGTGCGCTACGAGGGCCACGTCCCGCACCTGTTCGACACCCACGTGTACCGCCCGATCACGCGCGTCGGACTTGCCGGCGCACGCCACGCTCGCCGGCTGCAGAGCGGGAGCCTTACCGCCTACGTCGCCTACCTCGTCGCGCTCGTCGTCGTCCTCCTCGTCGCGGTCCGGGTCGGGCTGATCGCGTGAGCTCGACCGCCGCAGCCGCCGCGACCGTCCAGGTGGCGGGCGGAATCGCGCTCGCGCCTCTCCTCCCGGGGCTCGTCCAGCACTGGAAGGCACGCCTGCAGGGCCGCCGCGGGCCCTCGCCGCTCCAGCCGTATCGCGAGCTTCGCCGGCTGTGGACGCGAGCGAGCATCGACGTCGTCGGGACGTCCGTCGTCTACCGCGCGGCGCCGCTCGTCGCGGCTGCGGCGTTGGTGGCTGCCGTGCTCCTCGTCCCCGTCGCCGGCGACGCACCGGATCTCGGCGTCGGGCACAGCATGCTCGCGCTCGGCGGCCTCCTCGCGCTCGCACGCTTCTCTCTCGGTGCCGCGTCCTGGGATACGGCAAACGGCTTCTCGCTCATGGGAGCGAGCCGTGACCTCACGATCAGCGTGTTCGCCGAGGCGACCCTCGTGCTCTCCCTCGCCGTCGCAGCTCTGGTCGCCGGGACGACCGACCTCACGGGGATGGTGGCAGGGACAGCGGGGACCGCGGTCTGGTCGTCGCCGGGGCTCGCGCTCGGCGCAGTCGGTTTCGCGCTGGTGGTCATCGCCGAGACCGGTCGCCAGCCCATCGACAATCCGGACACGCACCTCGAGCTGACCATGATCCACGAGGGACCGCTGCTCGAGTACGGCGGCCGCGACCTCGCTTACCTGCAGTGGAGCGCAGCCGCGCGCCACTGGATCGTGCTCGTGCTCGCAGCCCAGATCTTCATCCCGCACTTCACGGAGCCCTGGCTGCAGCTCGCCCTTCTCCCCGTCGTCCTGGTGGTGCTCGCAGCGGCCCTCGCGCTCGTCGAGACCCTCGTCGCGAAGATGCGCATCCTGCTCGCCCCGCGCTTGCTTGCTGTCGGCGCAGCGGCCGGGCTCCTCGGAATCCTCACGTGGCTGGTCGAGACGACGTGAGCTCCTTTCTCGTCTGGACGTTGGTCGCCTCCGGACTCGCAGTCGTCGTCGTCCGTCGTCGGTCCGTCGTCGTCGGGATCGTCACCGCTCAGGCACTCGCGCTCGCGGTCGCGGCGCTCATCGACGCCGAGTCGGCGGACGACGTGGTCGCAGGGGGAGCGCTCGCGCTTCGCGCCGTCCTGCTCGCCGTGCTCTTCGCGGGCGTGGTCGCGCGCACGCGGGAGCGCCGTCCCGTGCACGCCCGCGTGCCGCCGCTCCTGCGAGGGGGTCTGGCCGTCATTCTCGCGCTGACGCTCACCTGGCTCGTGCCCGAGATCGGGCTCGACTCCCGAAACGCGGAGCGGGCCGTGCTGGCCCTGATCGCCTTCGGCATCGTGACGGCCGGCCTTCGGCGCGCGACCGTGCTGCAGGTGCTCGGCATCGTCCTCGTCGAGAACGGCCTCGCGCTCGCGGCGCTCGAGCTCCCGGGCGAGACCGCGGCGGCGGCGATCGAGCTGGGTGTTGCCGTCGATCTGATGCTGATCTCCGTCGTCGCCGTCGTCTTCCACGAGCGGATCTTCGGCCTGTTCGGAGCTGGCGACACAGCCGCGCTGAGGACGCTCCGTGACTAGCCGCGAATGGCTCGCGCTCGCGGTGCCGGTCGTGCCGGCGATCGGCGCGCTCGGGATCGGCATCGCGCCACGTCGTGCCGTCCCGACGCTCGGCCTCGCGTCGGCGCTCGCTTCGGCGCTCGTCGCGGCAGCGGTCGCAATCGTCGCGCTCGCGAACGCCGATGACCCGATCGCGACGGACTGGCTCGTCGTCGACGTCGCGGCCGGCCTCATCGTCGGCGTGGTGAGCCTCGTCGGCCTGGCGAGTGCCCTCACTTCACCCGTTTATCTTCGCTCGTCCGCGACGGAGCTCGTCCGGCCGGAGCGCGGCCCGCGCCTCTACTACGGCGCCCTGCTCGCATTCTGGGCGGTGCTCGTCGCGGTGCCGCTCGCCGGGAATCTCGGCATCGCGTGGCTCCTGATCGAGGCGACGACCGCCGCCTCGGTCCTGCTCGTCGGCTTCAGCGGACGCGCGACGGCGCTCGAGGCAGGGTGGAAGTACCTCGTGCTCACATCGCTCGGGCTCGGGGTCGCCCTCCTCGGCATCGTCCTCATCTCACCGAGCGTCGAGGGCGGGCTCGGAGGCCTGTCGTGGAGCTCGCTCGGCTCGATCGACGAGGGCTCCGACCGGCTGTCGACTGCGTTCGTTCTCCTGCTCGCGGGCCTCGCCGCCAAGGTCGGATGGGCGCCCGTGCACAACTGGCTTCCCGACGCGCACTCCGAGGCGCCGCCGCCGGTGTCGGCGCTCCTGTCCGCTGCGCTCCTTCCCGCCGTGCTCGTCGTTGCCTGGCGCTCCGACCGTGCGCTCGCCCCCGCCGTCGGCGAGGACACGGCACGCTCCCTCCTCGTCGGCTTCGGGCTCTTGTCGCTTGCGGTCGCCGTGCCCTTCCTCTGGCGCGCGCTGACGTGGAAGCGCCTGCTCGCGTATTCGAGCCTCGAGCACATGGGAGTGCTTGCGCTCGGCCTCGCATTCGCCACTCCGCTCGCTATCGCAGGCGTGATCATCCACTTGGTCGGGCACGCGGTCGCCAAGGCTCTCGGCTTCTACGCGGCCACGCCACTCCTGGCCCACGCACCCTCCGCTGCGAGCCGGGCGGCTTCCGGAATCGCCCGGACGAGCCCGGCACTTGGAGCCTCGCTGGGCATCTCCCTCGGCACCCTTGCCGGCCTGCCGCCCTCGCCGCTCTTCGCGAGCGAGGTCCTGATCGTCGCGGGAGGCTTCAGCGCAGGGCTGCCGTGGGAAGCGACGGCCGCCGCCGTGCTCCTCGCCCTCGGGTTCCTCGGGCTCGGGCACACGCTGCTCGACGTGCTCCTCGGCAAGGCGCGGAAGCGGGTTGATGCACCGCCGATCGGCCTCCGCGGCGTAGTAGCGCTCACCGCGGTCGCGACGCTGGTCCTGCTCGCGCTCACCGCCGTCGCCCCCTGGCTGCCAGGGTCGGAGATCGTGGAAGCCCTCGTGGGAGAGACGACGTGAGCCCCTACCGCGACAACGTGCAGGCAGCGCTGGAGGGAGATCGCACGTTCGCCGGCCTGTATGCGGTCGCGTCGACAGGGCCCGTCCGCGTCGCGTTCGCACGGAACGACGGGACGATGGACTTCGAGACCGTCGAGGTGACGGACGGCGCCCTGCCGTCGATCGTCGATCTCGTCCCGGCCGCGGGCTGGGACGAGCGCGAGGCTCATGACCTGTACGGAATCCGATTCGACGGCCACGAGCCGCTGCGGCCGCTCGTGAATCACGATCTCGACCTCGAGAGCTGGACGGTCGCGGTCCAGGGTCCGGATACATACCAGGTCGCCGTCGGCCCGATCCACGCGGGCGTCATCGAGTCCGGGCACTTTCGCTTCCACCTGGTCGGCGAGAAGATCCTCCACCTCGATGCCCGCCTCTTCTACAAGCACCGAGGCCTCGAGCGCGCGGCCGAGGGCGCGGAGCTCGACGACGGCATCCGCTACATGGCGCGGGCGTGCGCGGCGTGCGCCGTCACGAACGGCGTCGCCTACGCCCAGGCCGTGGAGCAGCTACTCGGGTACCGCGCCGGCCGCGAGCTCGCGCGGGCTCGCACCGTGCTCCTCGAGCTCGAGCGGATCTGGAGCCACCTGAACGACGTCTCGGCGGTATGCGCCGGCACCGGTCTCGCCGCAGGCGCGCAGCGCTTCGCCGGCCTGACCGAGCGCGCACGACGGCTGAACGCGGAGCTCACCGGGCACCGCTTCCTGTTCGGAAGCGTGAGCGTCCGGGGCAGCCGGCTGGCTCTGGACGAGGGCGCGATCCGGGCTGCGCGGCGCGAGCTCGGAGAGCTCCGGGCGCAAGCGTCCTCCGGCTGGCGCGAGCTCCTCTTCAACCGCTCGTTCCAGGATCGGCTTCCGGGAGTCGGCGTCGTTCGCTCGCGAGACGCCCGCCGCCTCGGCGCGTCGGGGCCGGCAGCGCGCGCATCGGGTCTCGAAGAGGACGCGCGGGCGACCAGTCCCAACCTCGCGTACGACGGCTTCGTGCCTGCGATCCAGACTCGCGCCCTCGGCGACGTGCAGGGCCGCCTGGAGCAGCGTCACCTCGAACTCGAGCAGTGCTTCGAGCTCCTCGAGACGCTCCTCGACCGGCCGCTCGAGCCCAGCGCGGCTGAGAATGGAGGGACTCGCCGACAGCTCGGCGCCGCGCGAGTCGAGAGCCCGCGCGGAGCCACGCTGTGCGTCGTCGAACGTGACGGCGATCGGGTCGCGCGCGTACACCTCCGGACAGGCTCCTATGCGAACTGGCCCGTCGTCGCCCACGCCGCCGCCGGAAACATGCTCCCGGACTTCCCGCTGATCAACAAGAGCTTCGAGCTCTGCTACGCCTGCGCGGATCGCTGATGCTCACGCTCCTCCGAGACCTCCGCCGCCTCCGCCGAGCCATTGGGCTCGAGCGACCCGATCGCGGCCGCAGCCTTGCCGTCCGCCACGTCGACGCCGGCTCGTGCAACGGCTGCGAGCACGAGCTGATCCTCGCCTCAAGCCCGTACACGGATCTCCAACGGTTCGGGATCGGGATTGTCGCGTCCCCTCGGCACGCCGATCTCCTGCTCGTCACTGGGCCAGTGACAACGCGTATGCACGACCCGCTCCTGACGGCCTACGCGGCTATGCCCGAGCCGCGTCTGGTGGTCGGGCTCGGGGACTGCGCGCTCGGGTGCAACGTGCTAGGAAGCAGCGACGAGATCCTGGGACCGCTGGAGTCAGTGCTAGCGGTCGACGCGCGCATCTCCGGCTGCCCGCCAACGCCCGACGCGATAGCGGCGGCGCTCCTCGCGCTACTCGACTCTCGGTCGTAACGACCGAGCGCGGGTTCGAGGCGAAGCTTCTTGCAGTCTCGCCCGCTGGCGGGCGAGAGCCACTAAGCGCTCGGCTTCGTCAGGCCATCTCGAACGGCGTCACGAGCTGCATCTTGCTCGGGACCGAGGTGAACGCGGCGAACGCCGCCTGGCAGGAGTGGGCGGACGCGGGCGGTAACGGGCCGTACCCCGACGTCTCGGTCCACAACCACGCGGTCGACCTTGGCCTCGTGACCTGTGCCTGACCCTCGAAACCGAGCCGCCCGATGGAGAAAGCCGCACAGGTCTTCGGTCAGCGACCTAGGCGCTCATCACGCGCACGCGAGCGATCGGTCGCCCGAAGATCTACGCGCTACACCGGGGCCAGCGGCTCCCCACCATCAGAACAGGAGTTCGTCCACATGGCGAGCCACACGGTGACGACGACGCTACGTGCGTATCCGGCTTGCGGTGACTCTCCCGCGTAGTCTTCCGGCATTGCGGGTCACGCTCGTGAGACGGAGGGTGTTCGCACTAGCCGCCTGCGCCGGATTCGCCCTCGCTGTGCACAGCGCCGCCGCAAGACCAGCGCCTCTCTCCCAAGCGTCGTTCCGTGGGACGATCTCGGGCATCGACGCCACACAGGCGAAACGAATGACGGGGGTTTCGTGGCGGCCGGGCTGCCCGGTCTCGCTGCGTGACCTGCGGCTCCTGCGGCTCACCCACTGGCGTTTTGACGGGAAAGTGGTCACCGGCCGCCTGGTCGTGCACCGCGATGTCGCCCGCGACGTCGTCGGAGCCTTCCGCCGCCTCTACGCCGCCCGTGTCCCTATCCGCCGCATGGTCCCGATCGACGCGTACGGAGCCTCGGATTTTCGCTCAATCGAGGCCGACAACACGTCGGCTTTCAACTGCCGCTACGTCGAAGGGACGAGCCGGTGGTCCGAGCATGCGTACGGGCGCGCGATCGACGTCAATCCGATCGAGAACCCGTACGTGTCGGGAGGTCGCACGTCACATCGCGCGAGCGTCCGCTACCTCGACCGCAGTCGCCGCCGGCCCGGAATGGCGTACGAGGGCGGGGCCCTCGTACGCGCATTCGATGCGATCGGGTGGGGCTGGGGAGGTCGCTGGACGTCGGTGCAGGACTACCAGCACTTCTCCGCGAGCGGGCGCTAGGGACGCTCCGCGTCGGGTTCTCCTCGCGGGCAGTCTCGAACCGCGGATCCGGCGGCGGTGGTTCCCGCAGGCAGATGAACGCCCACACCGCTGCGCCGAGCACTCCGCCTGCGAGCGGGCCGACGAGATAGATCCAGACGTCGCCCCACTCCTGGTTGTAGAGGACGGGGTCGAGCGAGCGAGCGGGATTGAACGATCCGCCCGACGCAGGCCCCACCACCGTCGCCGCGACGAAGATGAACAACCCGATCAGGAACGGAGCCATGACGCCGTTCCAGGCGGCGCGCTCGTCGGTCGCAACGGTGAGGATGACCATGACGAAGAGCGCGGTCGCGACGATCTCGAGCACGAGCGCCGCCCAGCTGTCGATTCCGACTCCTGGTGCCGTGTGAAGAGCGTCCGTCACCTGCGAGGAGTAGACGATCGCCATCACGAGCACCGCGCCGAATCCGCCGACGAGCTGCGCGATCCAGTAGGGGACGACGTCGCGGCTCGAGAACCTCCCGGCGACAGCTACCCCGAGCGTGACGGCGGGGTTGAAGTGGCCACCCGAGAGGTGCCCGAATGCCGTAATCGCAAGCGCGAGCCCGAATCCGAATCCGGCGGCGATACCTATCGGCGTGATGGCGGCGGCGCCGATGTCGACGACGATCGCGATACCGCTGAAGCCGAAGAAGAAGAAGATGAACGTTCCGAGCGCCTCGGCGCCGAGGCGCACGCTGAGCGGCTGATCCATGTCCAGACCTCCCTGGGGTTTCCTCCGCTTTCGTCAGAGAGCGTCGGTTCCCTCGCAGGATTCATGCTTCAGCCTGACCTCGTCGTTCGGCTAAGGCTCGAGAGCGGGCGACCGGGCTCGAACCGGTGACATTCAGCTTGGAAGGCTGACGCTCTACCAACTGAGCTACGCCCGCGTCCGGTTAGCGTAGCGCCGTGGACCCGTATCGGTGGTCGTGGAACCCGGAGGCGCTCTTCCTCGTGCCCCTGATGACCGTCGGCTATGTCCTCGCGATCCGCCGCTTCCATGCGCCCGCCTGGCGGATCGTCTGCTTCGCCTCGGCGATGGTGCTCCTCCTCGTCGTCACGATCACACCGCTCGAGACGATCGCGATGAACTACCTGCTCGTGATCCACCTCCTCCAGAACGTCGTCCTCGCCGAGTGGGCGCCGCTCCTCGTCGTTCTCGGGATCCCGCCGGCGCTCGCAGCGCGCCTCGCCCGACCAAGCCTCGCCCGCACGCTCACCCACCCCGCCGTCGCGCTCCCGCTCTGGCTCGCGAACTACATGCTCTGGCACCTGCCGTGGCTCTACGACACGGCGCTCGAGAACCCGCATACGCTGCTCCACTTCGAGCACGCGCTCTATTTCGCAACCGGCGTTCTCATGTGGTGGAGCGTCGTCCAGGACGAGCCCCACCGGCTCGGAGCGGGGATCCGCGCGGGCGTCGTCTTCGCCGCCTTCATCCTCGGCAGCCCGATCGGGCTCGTGCTCGCGCTCGTTCCCGATGCGGTCTACGACTTCTACGTCGAGGCTCCCGAGCGGCTCTGGGGCTTGAGCGCGCTGGAGGACCAGCAGCTCGCCGGGATCCTGATGGCGTTCGAGCAGGCCCTCGTCTTCTTCGCGGTGTTCGCGTTCTTCTTCCTGCGGTTCCTCACCGAAGAGGAGAGTAGGGAGGATCTCGAGCACGCTCGTGAGCCGGGTAGGGTCGGCTGAGTGCGTCTCGTCGCCGTTCTCGCGGCCGTCGCGACCCTCGGCGGTCGCCGTCGTGGCTGCCGACGGGGCGACGCCGGCGTTTCGGTACGGCGTCGCGGCGGGGGAGGTCACCTCGACGTCGGCCATTCTCTGGACGCGAGCGTCCGCGACCGGCAACGTGCGGCTCGTCGTCCGGCTCGGGTCGCAGGTCGCCGCCGCGAGAGTCCTGCAGGCGACGACCGCAAGTGACGAGACCGTCCAGTCGCGCATCACCGGTCTTCGTCCTGGTCGGCGCTACACGTATCACTTCACGCGCGGCACGGCGAGTCAGCGAGACGGGCACCTTCACGACCGCGCCGGCACCAACGGCTGACCGGCGCGTCCGGTTCGCGATCTCCGGCGACGCGGACGCGACTCCGGGGCCGAGCGGCGCGCCGGTCTTCAACCGCTTCCAGGTCTACGCGCGCATGGCCGCCGCGCGAAACGACTTCAACATCAACCTCGGCGACACCATCTACTCGGACAGCGGCGTCGCCGGCCCGCCCGCACGAACAGCCGCAGAGAAGTGGCAGAAGTACAAGCTCGGTCTCGCGCTCCCGGCCCTCCGGACGCTGCGGGCGTCGGCCGGGCTCTACAGCCACTGGGACGACCACGAGTTCGTCAACGATTTCTCGCTGCCCGAGCACGGCGAGGCGATCTACACCGCGGGAGTCAGGGCCTTCCGCGACTACTCGCCCGTCGCGTACAGCCCCGACCTGGGTCTCTACCGAAGCGTGAGATGGGGGAGGCACCTCGAGCTCTTCTTCCTCGACCAGCGCTCGTTCCGGAGCGGGAAGGTGACGGCGAGCTGCGACAACGACCTCGCGCCTACCGCGCCGCAGCCGGTTCGCGACGCGTTCGCAAGCCTTGCTCCCGCTCTGAGAAACCCGGTGCCGCCGGCATGCCTCGCCGCGATCAACGACCCCTCTCGCACGATGCTCGGCGCGCGCCAACTCGAGGTGTTCACCAATGCGATCAAGGCGTCGAAGGCCACCTGGAAGGTCGTCGTCAACGAGGTGCCGATCCAGCAGTACTACGCCCTTCCGTACGACCGCTGGGAGGGCTACGCGTTCGAGCGCGAGCGTCTCCTCCGCTTCCTCCGGGCCAACGTGGAGAACGTGGTGTTCCTCACGACGGACACGCACGCGAATCTGATCAACGAGGTGCGCGTCCAGACGCTCGGCGTCACGCCCGAGAGGACGGGGATGTGGGAGATCGTCACCGGCCCGGTCGCGACGAACACCTTCGCGAAGGAGATCGACCGCTTCCTCGGTCAGCCGGGCAGCGGCACCGCGATCGCCGCGCTCTTCTTCAAACCCCAGCCCCCGAACGGGCTCGGGATGCGCTGCGCCGCAATCGACACCTACAGCTACGCCCAGGTGACCGTCACCGCGCGGACGCTCACGGTCGCTCCCCTCGATGTCGCGGGAAGACCGGTGCGTGAGGCGACCGGCGTCGCATGTGCCCCGCTCGTCATCGCGGCCCGCTGACCTGCCGACTACCCTGCAGGAACGCGCTCGTAGCTCAGTGGACAGAGCGGCGGACTTCTAATCCGCGGGTCGCAGGTTCGAATCCTGCCGGGCGCATCTAGCGGACACGCGGGTTGCAGGCGATGAAGCACGTTCCCTCGAATGCCGCCGTGCCCCACTAGTGCCCTAAACGTCGGCCGACTACTTCTTTGCGGGGCGAGCTTCGCGTCTCGGACGAGCTGCGCGGCTATCGACTACGTAAGGTCGCAGGCGGCTTAGGCGAAGCGCCAGGACGAGCTGCAGTACTTCTGCGCGTGCCTCGACGCGTCGAATGGCTGGCGGCATTCAAGGCAGATCGCTGGCTGTACTCCCCTGAGACGACCGCGGCCATTGAGCCGCGAAAGACACCAGTCGCCAGGTAACCCAAGTGATCACGTCCTTCCCCCGGTCGCGTGCCGGAGAAAACGCCAGCACGTCCCGCAGTAAAGCTCAGTCTTCATGATCGCTCCCCAGTCTGCGCAAAACGCGAACGCGGGGGGAAAACGGAGCGTGACAGGCCCTCTAGCCTCACACGACCAAGAAAAAACGCGCGACGGGTCTGCTGCGGCGCTCAGAAACGACCCCGGCTCGCGTGGCCTGCGCTCGTGGGCACGTATAGGTGAGTTGGTCGGACACTCCATAGGCATGCAAGACGGTCAGCCGCTTTCGCCGCCGAAAGGCATGTCTCGTGCTCGAGTTCCTGGACAACGGGGGGCATGGTTCGGGGACTCCTCTTAGGTCATCGCCGCAGGAAGACGTTCAGCACGATCGTCCCCACGATCGAAACGACGAGCATGAGTCCGATCGGGACGAACACCGTCACGTTGTCGGACTTCCACGAGAGCGTCCCAGGCACGCGATCGACGCCGAGCTTGGCGAGGCCGAGCGCACCCAGCCCGACGATCCCGAGAACGACCGCACTTCCGAGCAGAACCTTGCCCGCCGTCTCCATGTGACGAGGCTACCCGGCTCGCGTTGCCTTGAACCGACAGGTCGCCCTCGATACTCGTCTCCTCCCCCTCGCGACGTGCTCGGCCGTCGTGCCCGTTCATTCGTCGTGTTCGACGAGTGGTTTCGCCGAGACGATTTCGAAGGATGCTCATTCGGCAACGTCGCCTGGAGATCAGCGATCTGGACAGTCCGCTCGGAAAGGCGAGCGCAGCACACCCTGAGTACATCCGCTCGGTTGTGCGCACGCTGGCGGAGGAGGCAGGGGTGCCCGACTCCGAGGCGTTCGCGCATTCCTGGCACATCTTGATGAAGGGCTCCATCGTCGCCGCAGGCGAGGGCGACGAGTTGGCAGGAAGGCGTGCCGGGGCGATGGGGGAGGACCTACTCGATACATATCTCCGGGATAGGACGGATCCGCCGCCGCGAGTCCCCGACTCCTCTGAGCCGGCGACTGGAGCCTAGGCCAGCACTACCTGACTCGCGGTCGTCCGTCTGTGCCGGAGGCGCCTTCGGTCTTCACGCGGGCAGGCCTCGGATATGAGGTCACGATCAACCCGTCGTTTCCGGGGTGCGCGAAAGGGTACGCCTCTGTGCGCGGTGCAGCTCTCCAAGTTCCTCATCCATCTGAAGTCGAGCCTCTGGTTCGTCCCGGTGCTCTGCGTGCTGGCGGGTGTGCTGCTCTCCTTCGGGACGATTGCGCTCGACCGTTACTTCGACTACGAGGCGCTTCCAGGTGCACTCGTCGTCGGGCCGGATGCCGCGGTCGTGATCCTGGCAACTATCGCCGGCTCGATGGTCAGTCTCGCCGCGCTCGTGCTTACGATCACGATGGTCGTCGTCCAGCTCGCGATGGGTCAGTTCTCGCCGCGGATCGTGCAACGCATCCTGCGAGACAAGCCGAGCCAGCTGGCGATCGGGCTCTTCGTCGCGACGTTCGTGCACGCGATCCTCGCCGTCCGTGAGGTCGTCAACAACGGCGACGGCACGGGGCAGGTCCCCGGAATCTCGTTGCTAACCGCCTTCATGCTCGTTCTGGTCAGCATCGCGGTGCTCGTCGTGTACGTGCACCACATCGGCCAGGCGCTCCGCGTCTCAGCGTTGATCGAGCTCGTCGGGAAGGAGACGCGCAAGCTGCTCGATCGCAAATACCCGGATGCAGGCCCTGTTCTCGAGAACGAACCGGGATCACCGGCGGTGGTTGCGGCTCGCAAGTCCGGGGTCGTCACCAAGATCGGCTCGGAGGAGCTCGTCGAGGAGGCGCAGCGAGTCGATTGCGTGCTTGAGCTTGTTCCGGCGCTCGGGGAGTTCGTGCCGGCGGGTGCGCCGCTTTTCCGCGTCCACGGCGAGCCGGCCGATCTCGACGAGGATCGGCTTCACGCCGCGCTCATCCTCGCGCTGGAGCCGACGCTCGACGAGGACGTCGCGTACGGAATGCGACTCCTCGTCGACATCGCGGAGCGCTCGCTTGCGGACTCACCGTTTCAGGATCCGACCACCGCCGTTCAGGCCGTCGACCGGCTCCACGACTTGCTGAGGCAGCTAGCGCGCCGGCCGATTCCTGACGGTCTCCATCGCGACGACGACGGCGAGGTTCGGCTTGCCGTGTTCGCGATGAACTGGGACGCGTACGTCCATCTCGCGTTCGACGAGATCCGCCTCGCCGGGGCCGGGTCGCCACAGGTCACGCGTCGGCTCAAGGCCGCGCTCGTCGATCTCAAGTCGTTGGCATTGCCGGACCGCGTCCCGGTGCTGGAGGAACAGCTCGACCTCCTCGTTGCAGCGACGCAAACGGCCATGAAGGACGAGCGCGATGTAGAGCTGGCGCTCCGCGAGGACCGCGAGGGAATCGGCGCGGCGGCGGCTCTCGACGGGCGCTAGGCGCTTCGCGAAGCGGATGCACCAGCAGGAGGACGAGAGGGCATTCGAGCGAGGGTCACGAGGCTGCCTGACCGGGCGAGATTCCCCCTGAGACCCGGCTGAACGCCTTTGCTACGGCACTCATGCGTAGCGCCTCGAGCTCGGCACCTTGTGCTCGTGCAGATTCGACAAGTGCATCGAGGTCTACGTCCTCGAGGCTTATCCCAGCTCGCTGAAGCGCCGTCCACAGCGCCTCCTTGCCGCGAACACCGACGACGAGTGTTTCGAGTTCGACGACGCTACTCAGAGGTGAGCGCTCGAAGATCCTGCCATTGAGCTTCAGGCGGCCTACGAGCTCCGCCACGCGCACGGTTCCCACTTTCAGCGCGCTAGGCGTAACCGCGAGCTGCCGCATTACGCGTTCGAGGGCGTCCCGATCGCGAGCAATCCGCTTTGCGAGAGGGTGGCTCACGCCGAGGGCCCTCCTCGCCAATGCAACGCCGCCAGCTGATGCAGCGTGATGGTCCTGCAGATAGATGCGGAGCAGTCGCGGCTTCATGGCTTGCCGGGATGCCCCCTCGCGCCCAGAACCAAACGAAGTACGACGCCTGTCGCCCGGACACAGAGGACCTCGCCGACAACGACGACGCCGGCGTCAGATACTCCGATGGTCACCGCTCGACCACCGCGTGATCGTCTCCGCCCGGATCAGGCGTCCACTCCGACCACTCGTCGCCCCACCCGGCGGCACGAGCGCGTGCTGGCTGGCAGCTTCAACTACACGCAGCCAGCGAACGACTACAACGACGAGAACAGTGTCTTGGGATCGGTGTTCCCCAAAGTCGAGAAGATCACGGTCAACTGCTCAGGCATGCAAGACGCTGGCCACGCATCTGAAGGGGGAGATCGACTCATCGCTGGCTCGAAGTCGTATGCACCATGAGCGGGTACGAGCTCAGTCGCTACCGCGAAATCGCTGGGAGTCCTTTCTCACACAGAGGGCTCCGCCTCGGCAAGATTGAGAAGATCGAGTGCCTCGGCTCGGGAACTGACACCAAGGCGGCGGCGAACGTTCCTAACGTGTGTCCGGACTGTGTGCGGCGACAGAACGAGGAGTTCAGCGATCTGATCTGTTCGCAAGCCTTCGTCGTAGAGGCGAAGGATCACGAGCTCGCGTGGTCGGAGGTCGGCGCTGCGGGCTTGCGCCGCCTCGCCTACGTCCGTGTTTACCCGGGCGACCTCGAGAGAACGGCTTCGTAAGAACTGCGGACTTCGCTCGATGTTCTCCAGAGCGTGGCCGAGCTGCACCGATGCGGCGTTGAGCAGCGTGAGGTCGTCCTCGGGCGGACGTCGCTTGCTGCGCGCACCGATCGTCAGAATCCCGACCCGTTCGCCGCCGGCCTCGAGCCACCGCACCTCGACCCAGTGGAGGCCGAGCGATCCGAACGCAGTCGGCGGCGCGCCTCGGCTCATCGTCTCGAGCCGACGAATAGTGATCGGGTCAAGGGCCAAGCGTCGAATCTCCGAGGGGCGAAGGCCGCTAGCCGCCACGAGGTGGAGCTTGGCGTCTGCGCCGAGCAGTCGGATCGCGGCCACGTCGGCCTGTAGGGCGGGGACCAGGGCATCGGCAACCTGTTGGAGGGAGAAGACGAGGTTCTGGCCGGGAACGGCCGCGATCTGTTGCCGCAAGGCCACGTTCCACCGTTCGCGCTCCTCCAAGAGATGGCGGGCGCGAACTTGGTCGGTCGTGTCAACCGCGAGGGTGACTACGACTTGGCCCCAGCTCTCGGTGTCGATGCGACGCAGGGTCGCGCTCCACCAGTTCGGCTCCTGCCCTGGGGAGTCGTGACGGAACTCTGGAATGTGATGCGGGCTTCCGGACGCGGCTACTTCGGCGACGAGCGCCGCCAGGTCACCTGTT
The DNA here is from genome assembly GCA_963721795.1 of uncultured Actinomycetes bacterium. Classification (GTDB taxonomy): domain Bacteria; phylum Actinomycetota; class Thermoleophilia; order Gaiellales; family Gaiellaceae; genus GMQP-bins7. The sequence continues at coordinate 2,486 of CAVRLT010000022.1, read as the reverse complement.
GGGAGAAGCGACAGCTGATCGGGCGGCAGGTCATGATCGGTGAAACCGGGAAGCGGGGGGCTGGCGTGGAGGATCTCGAGTGTATCGGCGTCGCTGACGAGCAAGCCAACGGGCAACTGAGCGTGGAGTTCCTGCAACAGGAGCAGGTCGACGGAACGCGCATGCGCGCTCGTCCGTCTGCCTGCCGCGCGGTTCGCGCTAGTCGAAGGACTGTTCAGGGATGAACGGGTCACCGAGCACGATCCCTTCGGGAGTGATTCTGAACTCGCGGGTTTCCGGTTCGTGTCGGCTTGCGCGCGTCTTCAAGACGGTGAGGGCGCGGCGGACGGTTGCTTGGTCGCGGGTGTATTGGAGGAGTACAACGTTGTCGGACAGGTGTGAGACGCCGAACTCGGAGAGTCGCCGTACGTGGAAGAGGTCTGGTAGCTCCGATGTCATGAACACGCTGACTCCCTGGCGCGAGAAGCGCTGAACGAGCGAGTACATGTATTCACGGAACCGGATCTCGTCCGGCGAGGCGAGCTTGAGGTCGGTGAGGCTATCGATGAGGACTCGGCGTGCTCCGGTGCGCTCCACCGTCTCGAGGAGGTCATAGACCCATTCGTCGACGTACATGTCGACAGGCGAGCGGTACATCAGCTCGACGCCGTCCTCATCAACCGACCACCCGAACCCCTCGAGGATCCGCGCCAGTTGGGTCGGGTGTTCCTGGAGCGTCGCCAGCACACCGGGTTCGCCCTGACGGACGCCATTGAAGATGAAATGCAGCCCCATCAGGGTCTTGCCGCAGCCCGAGGGGCCAGCGCAGAGCGTGGAGGCGCCGGGCCAGTAACCGTCGGCGAGCATGTCGTCGAGGGCGGCGATCCCGGATGAGTGCCTAGCTCCGTCGAGCGGGTAGCTGGTCATGTCGCTCTGGTCGGCCAGCCGCGGGAAAACGTCGATCCCGTTGGCCGAGAGGCGGTAGGCGTGCTGGCCTGGAGCGAATTCGCTTCCCCGCAGCTTGAGGACGCGAAGGGAACGCGTCTCGCGCTCGGACGCTCGCGTCGACGAGAGGCTGATGATGGCGTCGGCGACCGCGAATTCGGGTGCCACGGCGATCTCCTCCTCGCCGTACTCGCCGATCCATAACGACGAAGCCGGGAAGGCGGACAGGTGGCCGGCGAAATCGTGGAGGAAGCGGCGAAACTCGGCAGCCTCCGCGTAGGCGGAGAGCGCCTTGAAGCTGTCGATCACGATGATTCCCGGGCGGCGCTCCTTGATCAACGCGGTCACCTGCTCGAGGACGCCGGCGAGGCCGCGGTCGTTGAGAGCTGGGCCGAGGTCCTCGTAGAAGACCGAGTTGCCGACCGCTCCGGGGTCGAAGAAGCGGAGGCTCTGGCCGTAGCGGAGGATCTTGTCGAATGGTTCCGACACCGTGGCGAGGTACAAGCCCGGCCGCTCGATCGTCGCGTTCGCGAACAGGTATTGCTGAGCGAGGATCGTCTTGCCGGTTCCCGGAAGCCCGATGAGCATGTTGATTGCGTCCGCCGGGAGGCCGCCCCCGAGTACGCCGTCGAGGCGGGAGTGGCCGCTCAGGAGACGCTCGCTCATAGCGATGTCGCGCCTTGCAGGAACGCGCTCTTCCCGAGCAAGTCCTTGACGGTCGAGACGAACTGCAACGGATCAAGTGGTTTCTGCAGAAAGGCGTCGGCGCCTGCTGCGAGCGCCTGGTCGCGCGCGTCGAGCGTGGATATCACGAGGCATGCGGGCACTCCGGCTTCCTTCAAACGCTGGCACAGCTCGGCGCCCGTACCGCCTGAGATGAGCAGCTCGATCACCGCAAGCTGGGGTAGGCGTAGCTCGAGCTTGAGCGCGGCGTCATCGACATCGAGGGCGAGTGCCACGTCATAGCCTTCGGTCTGGAGAAAGAACTCGGCGAACTCGGCCGCGTACGGATCACGCTCGGCGAGCAGGATCAGAAGGCGAGGTACTTGCTCGCTCCCATCGATTGAGCGAACGCCGCTGCGGCGCGCGAGCTGCTCGTCGAGCAGCCGATGGGCCTCGGCGGGCTGCAGCCCTCGATCGATTCCCTCCTTGACAAAGCGGAGCTGCTCGACCTGTTCGCGTGTGTAGAGCCGATGGCCGCCTTCTCGCTGGGCTTCACGAGCCCATAGCGCTCCTCCCAGTTTCGGATCGTCGCAGCGGGGAGGTCGAGCATGCGCTCGACGGCGCCAATGCTGTAGATCGCGAACTCTCCGTGCTGCATGACGACCATCGTACTTCATCAGAACCTCTCTCGTTTGGGAGATAGCTCATCATTACTTACAGATACCTCATCAGATACCTCATCAATCTAGCCATAGTTCATCAGGACTGAGCTACGGTGGCAGCATGATCGGAATGAACAAGTGAGCACTGCGGCGCCCGAAACCGTTGGGCGGACAGCTGCGGCCCTCGCGAGGGCGTTGCCGCGAGCCCGAACCGTGCAAGCCGACTTTTCGTTGGCC
>CAVRLT010000021.1:0-477283 GCA_963721795.1 uncultured Actinomycetes bacterium | reverse complement strand
CTTGGTTCCAGGAGGCGTAGCCGATCGCGATGCAGGCCGCGTCCCAGCTCCATTGGTGCGGATAGAGACGACGCGAGGGGGACGTCGCGTGGCCGAGCCAGTTCGCCTCGAGGACCGCCTTGGCCCTGTCGATCAGCTCCCCGTCGTCGACGGGCTCGGCCGTCCGGTCAGTCTCGAGCAAGCCGTCGCTCATGCTCCGTCCCTTCGCGTCGCCGACCAGGAGCGTGCGATATTGCACTCGTCAGATAACAAATGACCGTGTCCGAGTCAACCCGCGACTAAAGTGCGCCCTTGAATCCGATCGAGAACGCGATGGCGATCGATCCGAAGCAGCCGATCCCCCTCTACTTCCAGCTGAAAACGCTTCTGCTGGAGGAGATCCTGAGCGGCCACTACGGCGGCGCGGACGACAGGTTGCCGACCGAGCACGAGCTCTGCGACCGTTACAAGCTCAGCCGGACCCCGGTGAGCAGGGCGCTCTCGGAGCTCGCTGACGAGGGCGTGATCCTCCGCCACCGGAGGCGAGGGTCGTTCGTCAATCCGCACTGGCTCAGTCGCCGGCCCGACCAACCAGAGGTCCGCGTCATCGTGCCGACAGAAGGCCCATGGGCGCGGATGGTCCGGGATGCCGCAGGCGACCGAAACCAGATCAGCGTCGTCAAGGTCCCCCTCCAGTCTCTCCATCAGACGCTCACGCACGCGGTCGCCGAGGGCCTGGCTCCGGACCTGGCAGTGCTGGACTCCGTCTGGGCGCCCGAGTTCGCGGCCGCCGGGTTCGTCCACGCCCTCGAGGAGGTCGACGAGGACTGGGTGCGCGACGAGCACGAGGTCGACTTCCTGGAGCCGCTCGTGCGGGCGAACCGGTACCAGGGCAAGACCTTCGGCGTCTCTCCGTTCGCCGATGCCAGCGGGCTCTGGTACGCAAGGCGAAAGCTCGAGTCGCTCGGCCTCGACCCGCCGACGACCTGGGAAGAGCTGCGAAGAGCTGGCCACGCGCTCGTCGAGGACGGCCTGCGCGGTCCGATGGTCATGCCCGGGGGAGCGATGGCCGGAGAGACGACCGCGTACTGCCTGATCGCGGTCCTGGCCTCCAACGCTGCTCACGTGCTCGAGCCCGAGGGTGTGAGCCTCGGCTCCCGGTCGACCGCCCAGGCGCTTCGCTTCCTCCGCAGGCTCGTCGAGGAGCGAATCGTCCCCGCGGAGGTGGTGGGGTACGGCTGGGATCACGCCGTCCAGCTCCTGGCCGAGGGACGGGCCGCGCTCAGCCTCGGTGGCGTCTACGAGGCCCAGGCTCTCGCCGAGGCGCTCGGAGTCCATCACCACGACGTCTGGGACCACTTCGGCTTCACGCGAGTCCCCGCCGGCCCGAAGGGATCGCCGGCGAGTGTCGCGGGCGGGATGATGTTCGCCATCTTTCGCCAGGCGGCTCAGCCGCGTGCTTGCGATGCAGCTTCTCCAACGGGCCGTCGAGCCCGACGCCCTCGCTCGGGTCGCCCGCTCGACCGGGCGAACGCCTTCCCGCCGCTCCGCAATCGAGCTCGTGGCCTCCGACCTCCCCTTCCTTTCCGAGAACGCGGAGATCATCGAGCTGGCCGTGGCACGGCCGTGGATGCCTTCGTACCCGCGCGTCTCGGTGCAGCTGCAGACGATGCTCGAGGCGGTGCTCACGGGCAGGCTCGGCCCGGCGGCCGCGGCGCAGCGCACCGCGGAGATGATCGGAGCGATCACCGGACTGCCTCTCGTCCACGAGCGCGAGCGCTCCGCTGTCGCCGTCTGACGTGAAGACAGACGCGCTCGTCGACGGGGCTCGTGCGGTCCTTGCCGGCAACGACATGGGCCCGTTCTTCCGGCCGGGCCGGGAGCTCTACCCGCACCAGTGGAACTGGGATTCGGCGTTCATCGCTCTCGGCCTCGCGCACGTCGATCCAGAGCGCGGAAGGGACGAGGTTCGGTCGCTTCTGAAGGGCCAGTGGAGCGACGGGATGGTGCCGCACATCGTGTTCCACATCCCAGCGCCGGACTACTCCCCGGGCCCGGAGCTGTGGGAATCCCGAGCGTGCGAGGGAGCGCCCGAGGTCCCCACGAGCGGTCTCACCCAGCCTCCGGTCCTCGCCACCGCCGTTCGCGTGCTGCACGAGACCGTCGCCGGATCGGTCGTTCCTGGAGGAAGTCGTCCCTGCGCTCGAGCGGTGGCACGAATGGCTGCATCGCGACCGCAGCACGACCGAAGGTCTGATCGCCATCGTCCATCCGTGGGAGGGGGCAGACAACTCGCCGCGCTTCGACCGAGCGCTGGCACGTCTCGACGTCGACGACGAGCTCGACTTCGAGCGCACGGACCGCCGCGAGATCGACTCCTCCGAGCGGCCGACCGACAGCGATTACGCCCGGTATCTGTTCCTCGTACGGCGGCTGCAGGCCCAGGGCTACCGGCCTCCGTCGCTCGGGGACACGCCGTTCGTCTTCGTCGATCTCACCTTCAACTCGATCCTCGCCCGCGCCGAGGCCGACCTTGCCTGGCTTGCGACCGAGATCGGCGGGGACGGGGCTCGGGCGAGCGCTGCGGCGGATCGCCTCGTCCAGGCGCTGGCCACCCGCTGGAACGACTCTCGGGCGATCTACGTGGAAGACGACGGCGACGCCGACGACGGCAGACGAGACCATCGACGGGCTCTTCCCTCTCTATGCGGGCGTGCCGGCGCGAGAGCAGGCGCGCCGTCTCTTCGAGGAGGCGCTGTGGGCACCGACTCGGTTCGGCCCTTCGCCCGAGGCGCCCTGGGCCGTGACGTCGGCCTCGAAGGCGAGCCCCGCGTTCGATCCACGCCGCTACTGGCGCGGCCCGGTCTGGGTGAACGTGAACTGGTTCTTCGTCCGCGGCCTCGAGCAGGCCGGCCTGCTCGACGAGGCGGACGAGCTGCGGCGGATGACCCTGGAGCTCGTCGGGCGTTCCGGGTTCTTCGAGTACTACGACCCCAGGAGCGGCGAGCCGCTCGGGGTCAGTGACTTCTCCTGGAGCGCGGCGCTGACGCTCGACCTCCTGCTGCGCTCGCCCGCGTGACCTACGACCCGAATCCCTCCTACCCGGTCACGGACGGCGAGGTCGAGGTCGGCTACGGGCCCCTGGCGGAGGCGTTCGCACGGGAGGACGGCCGGGTCCTCGCGATCGACGGCCCAGCTGCGCTCTCCTGGGATCGCTTTCTCGCGGGATTCGTCGAGGAGCTCGAGCGGCGAGATGTCACGGCGGAGCTGGTCGACGCTCGCCGACTTTCTCGCTCCATGGGAGGAGATCGAGCGACGGACGGCGACCAGCGTCCTTGACGGCGATCCGGTGTTCGGCCGCATCTTCGAAGGCGACCTCGTGGAGCTCTTCGACGAGCTGCCTCGTGTGGAATCGAACGGCCCGGTCGTCGTATTCGGCCCGGGCAGCGCTCTCGTCGAGCACGATCTCCTCTGGTACGCCGATCTTCCCAAGGGGCTCAGCCTTGCCGCGCATCCGCGACGGCGACGGCAGCCAACCTCGGGCAGCCCGCGGGCGAGATCGGCAGCGAGCAGCGGCTGCTCTTCGTCGACTGGCCCATCCTCGACCGCCACAAGCAGGAGCTCCTTCCGCGACTCGACCGCTACGTCGATCTGAGCGAGCCCGAGTCGCCACGCTCACTCGCCGGAGACGCGCTTCGACGGTCGCTCCACGATCTGGCGGGGCGCCCGTTTCGCACCCGCCCGACCTTCTTGCCGGGGCCGTGGGGAGGACAGTGGCTTCGCGACACGCTCGGGATCTCGACCGAAGCGCCGAACCTCGCGTGGTCCTACGAGCTGATCACGCCCGAGAGCGGGATCGTTCTCGGCGCAGGCGAAACGGTCGAGGTCGGCTTCGAGCTGCTCATGGCGGCGGAAGGGGAGCGGGTTCTCGGACCAGAGCTTGCCGAGCGGTTCGGTGTCTCGTTCCCGATCCGGTTCGACTACCTGGACACGTTCGGAGGAGGCAATCTCTCGATCCAATGCCATCCGTCCGAGGACTACATGCGCGAGACGTTCGGCCTTCCGTACACGCAGCACGAGACGTACTACGTCGTGGACACGAAGCCCGGCGCGGAGATCTTCCTCGGCTTGCGCGAAGACGCCGATCTCGAGGCCTTCCGAGTAGAAGCCGAAAGCGCCGAGGACCCGGGACTCGAGCTGCAGCCGGAGCGATACCTGCAGACGCATCCCGCGGTTCAGCACCAGCTCTACCTGATCCCGGCCGGCACGGCACACGCGAGCGGCGCGGACAACCTCGTTCTCGAGATCAGCGCCACGCCGTACCTGTACACCCTGCGCTTCTACGACTGGCTGCGCCGCGACCTCGAGGGCGAGCTGCGGCCAGTGCACCTCATGCACGCGTTCTCGAACCTCGATCCTCTCCGCTCGGGCGAATCCGTCCGCCGCGAGCTCATTCCCGATCCTCGAGCGGTCCGTCGAGGACCGGACTGGGTCGAGCTCGAGCTGGGCAGGCTGCCTGACCTCTTCTTCGCCGTGCACCGGATCGACTTCGAGGAGGCGGTGGACGAGGACACAGCGGGGCGGTTCCACGTCCTCAACCTGGTAGCCGGCGAGCAGGTCGAGCTCGAGTCGGAACAGGGCGTGCACGATCTGGCCTTCGCGGAGACGATCGTCGTCCCGGCAGCGGTCGGGCAGTACCGTCTGCGCCGAGCGCGGGGCGGCGCCTGCAAGGTCGTCAAGGCGTTCGTGCCTTGACGAGCGGCACCGTCGGCGCGCTCGACATCGGCGGGACGCATGTCTCGGCGGGGCGGGTCGATCTCGCTTCGGCTTCCGTCGACCCTCGGAGCCGGCTGTTCGAGCCGTTACCCCCACGCGGCGGTCGCGATTCGCTGCTCGCAGGCATCGCGCGGGTGACGCGCTCGATCGCACAGCCGAGCATCGCAGGTCTCGGCGTGGCCGTCCCCGGCCCTTTCGACTACACGAGCGGCGTCTCCGAGATGACCCACAAGCTCGACGGTCTCCGAGGAGTCGATCTTCGCTCGGAGCTGCACGCCGCCTCGGGCTTGCCGGATCCCGCCGCGATCCGGTTCTTCAACGACGCGGAGGCGTTCCTGCTCGGCGAGTGGTGGGCGGGCGCGGCGCGCGGCCACAGACGCGCCGTCGGCGTCACGCTCGGAACGGGGATTGGCTCGGCGTTCAGCGACGATGGTGAGATCGTCCGGCTTGGCGCCGAGGTCCCCCCGGGCGGCGAGCTCTACAAGCTCCACTTCCGTGGGTCCCCGGTCGAGGAGACGATTTCCAGCGCCGCCCTCCTCCGCGGCTATGGCGCGCGCCCTGACACAGGCGTCGACGTCGAGCACATCGCGAATCGAGCGGTTGCCGGCGAACCAGCCGCCCGCCGTCGTCTTCGTGGATCTGGGGGTCGCACTCGCGCAGTTCCTGACCCCGTGGGTGCAAGCGTTCGGACCGAGCTGTCTCGTCGTCGGAGGTTCGATCGCGCGCTCGTGGGCCCTCTTCGAGCGCGAGCTTCGGACCGAGCTCGACAAGATCCCGGGACTCACGGTGACCGTCGCAGAGCAGCTCGAGGACGCGCCGCTCCTCGGTGCCGCGTACTACGCGACTCGTCGGATCTGATGTCCACACCCGCGCTCCATCCCCAGGTCGAGGCGTTCCTTCGCGAGCGGGATGCCGCGGGCGCGCACTCGCTCCACGAGCTCTCCGTCGGCGAGGCACGCGAGGCAGAGCTCGCCGGACTCGAGCCCGTGGTCCCGGAACCGGTCGGACACGTCGAGGATCGCGTGCTGCACGCCTCGGGCTACGACGTGCCCGTCCGCTTGTACCTGCCCGACGCGCCCCGGCCGCTCCCTGTCCTCGTCTACTTCTTCGGTGGCGGCTGGGTGCTCGGATCGCTCGACGCCGTCGATTCCGTGTGCCGCCGGCTCGCGAACGAGACGCCCTGCGCGGTCGTCTCGGTCTCGTACCGGCTGGCGCCCGAGCATCCCTTCCCCGCCGGGCTCGAGGACTGCTACGCCGCAACATGCTGGGTGGCCGAGCACGGCGCCGAGCTCGGCCTGGATCCCGATCGACTCGCCGTCGGCGGCACCAGCGCCGGAGGGAATCTCGCTGCCGCAGTCGCGTTGCTCGCCCGCGAGCGGGAGGGGCCGAGACTCGCGCTGCAGGTCCTCGTCTACCCGCCGCTCGACCACCGCGCCGAGTTGCTACCAGTGCCCGAACCACTCGAGCCGTTCTTCGGAAGCCGGGACGTCGCGTGGTGCTGGTCTCACTATCTCGCGGACGTCGAGGACGGTGACAACCCGCTTGCCTCACCCCTCCGCGCCGAGAATCTTCGAGGGCTGCCGCCTGCGCTCGTGATCACCGCCGGCCTCGACCCGCTCCGCGACCAGGGTGAGCTCTACGCCGCCCGCCTCGTCGAGGCGGGAGTGCCTGCAGAGGTCGTGCGCTTCGACGGTCTGCTGCACGGCTTCTTCTCGCGGGCCGATCGCTTCGACGCAGCGGGGGAAGCGCAGACGGTCGCCGCGTCCGCGTTACGGCGCGCCTTCGCGGCCTCCCTCTAGCATGACGCCGTGCCGGTGATCGCTTGGATCCTCGCGGGTGTGCTGCTCGCGACCCTGCTTCTTGCTGTCGTCCTCTGGCGAGCTCTAAGGCACTCGAGAGCGCATGCCGCGTCCGTCGACGAGCTCGTTGCGGAGGCACGTAAGTCCGTCCGCGCGGCCGCAGACGAAGAGGCGGCGGCGCAGGCGGAGCTGCTCCGGGTCGCGATCTCGCGCGCGCACGCCGACTCGCTGTCCACCTACGTCACCGAAGAGCGCCGCCTGTCCGACCAGCGCAGGGGCGAGCTCACCGTCCGGGAGCGAGAGCTCTCGGAGCGGCTCGCAGAGATGGTCGCGGCGGTCGAGCGCCGGGTCGAGGAGCGCCTGCGTGCATGGGAGGCGGATCTGGAGCGCGCGCAACGTGCGCTCGACGGAGAGGTCACGGTGCTCGAGCAGCATCAGCAGCAGCGGATCGCCGACGTCGAGGCACGGATCGAAGCGGAAGCAGGAGAGCTCGGAAGCGTCGTCGACCAGCAGCGCGCAGCTGCGATCCGGCTCCGCGAGGAGCTCGAGAAGACGACCCGAGACGCCCTCGCGGAAGCGCTCGAGGAGCTGCAGATCCAGGCGGACGACCGCCGCCGGGCGATCGAGGACGCAACCGAGCGCCTGCGCCAGCACGAGCACGCCGTGGCCGAGCAGGTCGAGCGCGCCGAGAGCGAGGCGCGAACGCGGATCGAGATCGCGTTCGCCGAGCTCGAGCGTCGTCAGGTGGTCGAGCTCGAGCGCGCGACCGACCGCGAGGTCGAGCGGCTCAGCGAGGCCGGCGCGCTCGAGTTCGAGAACCGGATGCGGGCGATTCGCGAGGAAGCCGCGAGCCGGCTGCGAGAGGAGCTCGATCGAACCACCGAGACGTTCCTGCGCCGGGCGGACGGATTGATCGCCGATCAGCTCCAGCACGCAGCGGACGCTGCGGCCCAGCGCCTCGACGACCGGATCGTCGAGCTCGCGCGACGCTACGAGGCCGCTCGCTCCTCCGCCGGCGTTTGAAGAACGCGTTCAGAAGGCCAACTATCACGCGGAGGGAACGTCTCTAGGACACCGAATCCCACGCTCATGGCCGAGACGACCGAAGCTCCCCTGTGGAACGAGAACGAGCCTGCCAAGGTGGAGAGCTGGCGCCTGCACGTCCTGCTCGAGGCCGGCTACCCGGTGCATCTCGCCGAACGACTCGCCGGGAGCGAGGTCGACCTGCACGACGCGGTCGAGCTCGTGACGCGCGGCTGCGACCACACCACGGCAGCCGAGATCCTGCTGTAACGAGGTCAGGCTTCAGCCTGACCTCGCCTTCGGCGCCGCTATACCCTGGCGCCGTGAAGGTCGAGCCGGTGCTCTACGGTGACCGCAAGGTCTACACCGTGTCCGCGTTCAACCGCGGGATCTCGCGCTTCCTCGGCCGGCTGCCGGCAGTCTGGGTCGAGGGCGAGGTCACGGAGCTCCGCCGAAACGCCGCCTGGGCGACCGTCTTCCTCACGCTGAAGGACCCGAAGACGGGCGCGAGCCTGAAGGTCACGATCGCGCGCACGACCTACGACCGGCTCGAGCTCGGGCTCACCGAGGGCGAGACGATTCACGCAGCCGGGCGAGCGGAGCTGTACGAGCTGAAGGGCGAGCTCGGGTTGCGGGCGAGCACCCTCGAGCGGATCGGCGTCGGCGGGCATCTCGTCGCGCTCGAGCGCCTCAAGCGCGAGCTGGCGGCCGAGGGGCTCTTCGCGTCCGAGCGGAAGCGCCGGCTTCCGCGCGTCCCTCGCGCGATCGGCGTCCTCACGGGCGCGGATGCAGCCGCGCGCGGCGATCTCCTGACGACGATCGGACGCCGCTTTCCCGCGACGAAGGCGATCGTCTGCGAGACGCGCGTCCAGGGTCGTGGCGCGCCCGAGGCCATCGTCGCCGGCCTGCACGCGCTCGCAGGCACACCCGGAGGTCGACGTCGTCGTTCTCACGCGAGGCGGCGGGAGCTTCGAGGATCTGCTGCCGTTCAGCAGGAGGCGGTGGTCCGTGCCGTCGCGACGTGCGCGGTGCCGGTCGTCTCCGCAGTCGGGCACGAGCAGGACACACCGCTCTGCGACCTCGCGGCGGACGCGCGGGCGGCGACTCCGACAGCGGCGGCCGCGCTCGTCGTCCCGGACATGCATGAGCTCCACGCAGCTCTCGAGACCTGCCGCCACCGGCTCGACCGATCCGTCCGCAACCTGCTCGCGCACGACGTGACGCGAATCGAGCGGCTGAGTGATCGTCTCTCGGCTGCTCCGCGGCTCCTTCTGGAGCGCCGGCGTGCCGCTCTCGATCACTCTGCCGCGCGGCTCCACGCGCTCTCGCCGCTCGCGACGCTCGCCCGCGGGTACGCGGTCGTCCGGGCCGGCGGGGAGGCGCTGCGCGAGGCATCGTCCGTGTCAGCCGGGGACCGGCTGGAGATCGAGCTCGCCGCAGGCGGGCTCGGGGCGCGCGTCGAGGACGTGCGTCCGTGAACGAGGCCGCATCCTTCGAGAGCCTCCAGAAGGAGCTCGAGGACGTCGTCGCCCGCCTCGAGCGAGGGGATGTCGCCGTCGACGACGCGATCGCGCTCTTCCGGCGGGGCGAGGAGCTGTACCGCACGTGCGTCGAGCGTCTCCAGGCAGCCGAGCTCAGGATCGAGGAGCTCTCAGCGTCAGACCGTCAAACGCCGTGACAAGAGGCGCCCGATTCGTGTATGAATCGCCTCATGGCGAAGCCCTCACCTGATCTGCTCCGCAAGGTTCCCCTCTTCTCCGGGCTCGACGACAAGGAGCTCGAGAGCCTGGCCGACGAGTTCAACGAGCGCCGGTTCTCGCCGGGAGACAACATCGCCCTGGAAGGAGAGGGCGGGCTCATGTTCTTCGTCGTCGAGAGCGGCGAGGCGTCGGTCGAAGTTCACGGAGCCGAGGTCGGCAAGCTGGGGCCGGGGAGTGCGTTCGGCGAGATCGCGCTGATCGACCGGCGCCCGCGCACCGCAACGGTCACCGCGCAGTCGGAGCTCAAGACGTTCGGCCTGCCCGTGTTCGTGTTTCGCCCCTTCGTGGAAGCGCGACCTGCGGTCGCGTGGAAGCTGCTCGAGGCGATGGCGGACCGGCTCGCGGCGGCCGAGAGCCGGTAGCGCTCAGGCGTCGGGCACGCGGACAGCGTCTTCGCGCCCGATCTCACGGTGCACCCGTGCAGGGACGCCGACCGCGACCACGCCCGCGGGAAGGTTGCGCGTGACCACCGCACCCGCTCCGACGACGGTGTCGGCGCCGATCGTCACGCCGGGACCGACGATGACGCCGCTCCCGAGCCAGACGTTGTCACCGATAGTGATCGGCTCGGCCGCCTCCCAGCCGAGACGTCGCGGCTCCGGATCGATCGGATGCGTCGGAGTCACGAGCTGGACACGGGTGGCGATCTGGCACGCGGCCCCGATCCGGATCGGCGCGACGTCGAGGAAGAGGCAGTCGTAGTTCACGAACGTACGAGCGCCGATCGCGATGTGGCTCCCGTAGTCACAGCGGAACGGCGGCCGGACGACCACTCCCTCGCCGACCTCGCCGACCAGCTCGCGGAGCAGGCTGATCCCGGAGCTCCTGTTCGTCGTGCTCGCTCGCGTTGTAGCGCTCGAGCAGCCGCTGGGCACGCGCTTGATCCGCTGCGATCTCCGCATCGTCGGCCAGGTACAGCTCGCCCTCGCAGCATTCGCTGCTTCATGTCGGACACGAGGGCCGAGCCTACTCGGCCAGAGTCCGGCCGAGCTCCTCCAGATCGAGCTCGGCGAGGCGTGGGTCGCCGGAAAGCGCGAGCGTCGTTGCGCCATCGAGCTCGACCTCGACACGACCGCCGAAGACGACGCACCGCACTCCGGCAGCGCTACAGCGAGCAGCAACTTCGCCCGGCGCCTTGCCTTCAATCGTGGTGGCGTCAACCTGCCCTTCTCCCGTGACGACCAGGTCGTATCCGCACGACGAGCGAGTCGAAGTCGAGGAGGTCGAGGACCGTCGCCGCCCCGGGGACGAGCTCCGCGCCGAGCGACGCCAGCGCCGCGCCGAGCCCGCCGGCCGCGCCCGACCCCGGCAGCTCTGCGTACGGACCAAGCTCCTCGATCGCTGCCAGTCGGCTCTCGAGAATCGGGACATCCTGCGCCGACGCGCCCTTCTGAGGTCCGAAGAGCCTCGCAGCGTCAGCGAGTTTCGTCCGCACGTCGCAGAGAGCGATCGTCGGCACCGGGAGCTCGTCCACGATCTCACGCAGCCCGGCTCCTCCGTCGACGGTCGCGACACCCCCGAGCGCGAGCACGAGCGAAACGGGTGAGCGTTCGAGCGCGGCGAGCACGAGCTCGCCGAACCCGCGACTCGAGGCCCGGAGCGGATCGCGCTCCTCGGGCGGAGAGGAGCGGCAGCCCGACCGCGGCCGCTGCTTCGACCACCGCGCGGCCGTCCGGGAGGTGGAGCCACGACGCCTGCACCGGCCGTCCCAGTGGATCGGACACGACTACGTGATGCCACTCTCCACCGAGCGCGGCCTCGAGAGCCTCGGCAGTCCCTTCGCCTCCGTCGGCAACCGGCAGCTCGACCGCCTCGGCTCCGGCTTCGCGAGCGCCTCGGGCGAGAGCCGCGGCAGCGGCCCGCGCCGAGAGAATCCCTTTGAGACTAGCGGGACACAGGAGCACCCTCACGGGTGGCCTCGCGCTCGAGGTCGTCCACCAGCTCCTCCGCCTCCTCGACGGCGTTCTCGGACGAGTCCTCCTCGTCCTGCATGCGTCGGAGCATCGCGACCGAGATCCCTTCGCGCGCGAGCGACAGCAGCCCGAGGGCGACGCCGCACGCGATTTCGATCGCCTGGAGCGCGAGCCCGAAGGCGAATCCCGTCGAGTACGCGACCCCGTAGTTGCGGAGCGGCAGGGCGACCGCGGCCTGGACGAGCCCGACGTTGCCCGGCCAGAGCGGGACGATCGTCGCCACGTTCATCAGGACGAGGACGAGCCCGGCAGCCGGCAACGGAGCGTCGATGCCGAACGCCTGCATCGTCACCCACACCGCCATGAGCTGGAGCAGCCACCCGAGGCACTGGAGCAGGATCGCTCCGGCCAGCGGGAGGGGCGCCTTCAACACCGACAGCCCCTGGCGCGCCATCACGAGCAGACGGCGGATCGTCCCCATCGCCTGAAGGTCGTGCTTCATCGACCGGTGCTGCTGCCGTGCGCCGAGCCAGGCGACCGTGAAGAGCGCGAGCCCGACGGCCACGACGATGAGCAAGGCGGTCACCGCCCAGTGCGGGACCTCGGCTGTCAGGAGCACCCAGACGACCAGAATCGTCGCCGGCACGAGATCGAAGAGCCGGTGCGCGAACACCGTCCCGACGAGCGTCGCCGTCGTCCCGGGGGGCGCATCGGGAAGATGTCGCCGCAACGTCGCGACGCGGGCCAGCTCGCCAAGCCTCCCGGGGACGATGGCGTTCGCCAGGAGACCGACGCCGAACGACGAGAAGACCTGGATCAGCCGCGGCTGGTGCTGCGCCGGCAACGCCTGCGAGATCGTGAGCGACCACGAGAGCGCGCGAAAGAGCGTCGAGGCGATGTTGAGGAGGAACGCGAGCACGATCCAGCTCCAGATCACGAACCGGAACGCGTCTCCGACGTCGCTCCAGTCCGGGCCTCGCCACCAGAGGAGCGTCAGCGCGAGAAGCACGGTGAGGACCAGGGTCGCGCCCTGGACCCAGCCGTTCCGCCAGACCCGAAGGGCAGCCGTCACGCGGCCCGCGCCTCGTCGCGGCCGACTCCGGCGACCTGACCGTAGATCGCATCCAGGCGGCGAGCGATCACGCTCCACGAGTAGCGCTCGACCGCAAGCTCTCTCGCCGCCGCCCCGAGCACCTGCCTCTGCGGCTCGTCGGCGACGAGATCGCAGATCGCATCGGTGAGGGCACTGGGGTCACCCGCCTCCACCGCGACCGACGCCCTCGGATCGAGGACCTCGCGATATCCGGGAATGTCCGAGGCGACGGCGGGCAGCGCACAGGCGAACGCACGTGTGAGCACCATGCCGAAGCTCTCCTGTCCGAGCGACGGCGCCACCAGCGCCTTCGCGCCGAGGAGGGTGCGCGTGAGCTCGTCCTGGCTCAGGAAGCCGACGACATCGATGCCCTCGTCGGAGACTCCGAGCCTCGCCAGCAGAAGCCGAACCGCGAGCGGATCGGCGCCGGCGACGGTCAGGCGGAGCCCGCTACGTCGGTAAAGGACCGGCCAGGCTCGCAGTAGCACTTGGAGACCTTTGCGCGGCTCCTGCCTCCCCGCGAAGACGATGCGGTGCTCGCGATCTCCGGCCGGTGCGGACTCCGGCACGAGCACGCCGTTGGGGATGACGTCGTACTCCCCGGGAAGCCAGCGGTTCTGCGAGGTGCGTGCGCGCTCGGAGACGGCGATGCGGTAGTCGATTCGGTCGATGAGGAACCCCCAGACCGGCGCCCCATACCGCATCCAACCGAGATTGCCCGAGGCGTGGAACGTCGCGACGAGCGGAGACCTCGCCATGGAGAGGACGGCCGTGCAGATCGCGGGCGTCATGGGCTCGTGCAGGTGGAGGACGTCGTAGCGCTCTCTCGTCAGCGTGCGATGAATCCGGCCGTAGGTTCTCGGCGAGAGCACGATGTTCGGTAGGGAGCCGTTCGCCGGGACGATCACCGAGCGCCCGACGGGGATCACGTTCTGCGGCGGGTTGCCGTGGCGTCCGACCCTCGGGTGGAGCACGCGAGTGAACTGACCCGGCGGGTCGTTGCCCATGATGAGGTGCACCTCGTGGCCAAGCTCTTCGAGCGCTGCCGCCTGAAGCTCTGCGTGCTCGACGACCGCGCCCCAGAACGACCACGAGAACGGGACGACGATCCCGATCTTCACGGGTGAGACACTACAGACCGCTAGATTCCGGCCATGCGCCTCGAAGGCGTCCACCACGTCACGTGCATCACCGGAGATGCGCCGAGGAACGTCGACTTCTACACCCGCGTTCTCGGCCTCCGCCTCGTCAAGAAGACGGTCAACCAGGACGACCCGACCGTGTACCACCTCTTCTACGCGGACGAGGAAGGAAACGCGGGCAGCGACATCACCTTCTTCGAGTACCCGGGCGCACGTCGCGGACAGGCGGGTGCGGGAATGGTGCACACGGTTCGCTGGCGCGTCGCCTCGGACGAGGCTCTCGGGTTCTGGGAGCAGCGCCTGGGTGCAGAGGCAAGCGCCGTCACTCGGCGAGACGGGAGTCTGGCCTTCGAGGACCCTGAGGGCCTGCGCCACGAGCTCGCCGTCGTCGACACCGACGACGCGCCGCTCGTCGCCGACCACCCGGAGATCCCGTCGGAGCTCGCGCTGCACGGGTTCGACGGCGTTCGCGCGTTTGCAGCGGAGCCGGACGAGAGCCGGGAGCTGCTCGAAGACGCGCTCGCCTTCGTCCCCGCGGATAGTGACGCCTGGGAGGCTCGCGGCGAGGAGCGAGGCGGTCTCTATTCGTATGACGAGCCTCCCGCCGGGCGCGGAGTGGGAGGCGCGGGGACGGTCCACCACGTCGCCTGGGCCTCGACGATGGAGGATCACGAGAAGTGGCGCGACCGCGTAGCCGCCGCCGGCGCCAACCCCACTCCGGTGATCGACCGCTTCTGGTTCCGCTCGATCTACTTCCGCGAGCCGAGCGGCGTCCTGTTCGAGATCGCCACCCTCGGCCCGGGATTCGAGGTCGACGAGGATCTCGACCACCTCGGCGAGCGTCTCGTGCTCCCGCCCGCGTTCGAGCACATGCGGGCGCAGATCGAGCCGGCCTTGACGCCGTTGCCGGACCCGCGAGCCGCGCTTCGCCGCGCATGACGCACGGCGATGGTCTCGCGGAGCTCCACACCCACCTGGGCGGCTCGGTGGCGTCCGACATCCTCTGGAGCCTTGCGCACGAGCAGGGGATCGCGCTTCCGGTCAAGGACTTCTGGGAGTTCGACGCGCTCGTCACGCTTTCCGACCCCCGCGGGGTCAAGGGGCTGGACGAGCTGGACAAGATCTACCACTGGACCGAGCTGATCCAGTCCTCGCCGCTCGCCGTCGAACGCTCGGTGCACGGCGCGATCGGCGGTGCGTTCCGCTCCCAGGGGATCACCACGCTCGAGCTCCGCTTCAACCCGATGAAGCGCAACCGCGGCGGGGAGCGGGACCTCGATCACATCATCCTCGCCGCGATTCGCGGCCTCGACCTCGCGAGCCTCGAGTATCCGCAGGTGCGTGCGGGCCTGATCCTGATGATGGACAGGACGTTCGACCGGCGCCTGAACGAGATCATCGTGGAGAAGGCGATCCGCTGGGCGAGCCGCGGTGTCGTCGGCGTGGACATCGCAGGCCCGCGTCCTGGCGGCACGCGCTACGACTACACGCAGATCGTTCCGATGGTCGAAGCTGCGCGCGAGGCAGGGCTCGGCGTCACGATCCACGTCGGCGAGGAAGGCGGCGACATGGGCCGCGAGGAGATCGCCGAGGTCGTCGAATACCTCAGGCCCGAGCGCATCGGCCATGGGATCCTCGCCGCCGGCGACCCGGAGCTCATGCACACGCTGCGCGACCTCGGCATCGTGCTCGAGATCTGCCCCACCTCGAACCTGCTGACGAAAGCGCTCCCCGATGAGGAGGCTGTCCGGGAGACGATCCGTCGCTTCGTGGAGCACGGGGTTCCGTTCACCATCGCCACCGACGGCCCCGAGATGATGCGCACGCACCTCCGCGACGAGCTCGAGCTCCTCCGCCGCATCGGCGCCCTCGACGACGACGAGCTGCGCGAGGCGAACGCGCGCGGGCACGCCGCCGCCTTTCGGCGACGAACCGCGGTGCCCGTCTGACGGATCAACGGGGTCCTACGTCCGGGCAGCCGCAGCGGCCCCGACGGCAGCCGCCAGCTCGCGCAAGAGCGCTCGCACCTCGCCAGGCCCCACGACGTGAACGTGCTCACGCGGACCGCCTTCCGACCGCGCACTCGGCAGGAGCCCGCCAACATGCCCCGCGACCGAGCCCGACGGCAGGGCGTCCAGGAGGTCGTGGTCGGTCCGATCGTCGCCGAGGCCGATGACGAAGCGCGTCGGCTCCTTCCCCTCCGGGAACACATCCCTGACGTAGACGCCCTTGTCGACGCCCCGCGCCCGAACCTCGATCACGCGGTGCCCCTGGAGGATCTCCGCCGGTGCACCGGCGAGATGCTGGCCCAGGTCGTTCAGGAGCTCGTGCGCGCGCCAGGAGCCGTACTCCGGCTCGGCCTCGCGATAGTGCCACGCGACGCTGCACGCCTTCCGCTCCACATGAGCGCCCGGAACGTCGTTGGCCACCCGGCGAAGCAGCCGCTCGATCGGTCGCATCCACGTCAGGTCGAGCTCGAGGAGCGTCCGCCACTCCTCTCCCGGCGCCCGGGCGAGGTACCCGTGCTCGGCGCAGAGATGGATCGGGAGGGCTCCGAACCAGCGCTCGAGATTCCTCTTGCGCCGCCCGCTGACGATGTGAACATCGGTTGCGGGGAGCGCAGCGAGGTCGCGCAGGACCGCGCGGATCTCCGGCGTCGGCACCGCGAGATCGGGGTGGAGCTCGAGCTCGCGGAGCGTCCCGTCGTAGTCGAGCATGATCGTGCGCGCTCGCGCGCGCGTGAACCGGCGAAGGAGTCGCTCGAGCACCTCGCCGTCGGCTTCGGGAGGCGGCTTGCGGCGCCGGTCCTGTCGCGAGAACCGCCCCAGGCGCGTGAGGAACCCGTCAGCCCACTTTCTGCAGTCGAGCGCCTCGACGCGCTTCGCCATCGTCTCGAGCCTTCCGCGGCGTTCGGGGAGGTCGAGCTCGAGCGCTGTTCCGAGCCGCTCGACGACGCCGTCGACGTTCCAGGGATTGACGAGCATTGCCCCCGGGAGGACCTGTGCGGCACCCGCGAGCTCGGAGAGGAGCAGCGAGCCGCGCCAGCGCCCGGGCAAGCCCGGCTCCGATTGACAGAAGACGAACTCGTGCGCGACGAGGTTCATGCCGTCGCGCAGCGGGGTGACCATCATCACGTCCGCGCGCCGGTACAGCGCGACGAGCCCGGGCTTCGTGAGGTCGCGGTGCAGGTACTCGACCGGCGTCTGCCCGGGCTGCCCGAATCGTCCGTTGATGCGGGAGATGATCAGCTCGATCTCGTCTCGCAGCTGACGGTACTCCGGGCTCTCGAGGCGCGACGGCACGAGCACCTGCAGCATCGTGGTCGTGCGAGCCCGCCCCGGATCCTGCTCCAGCAGGCGCTCGAAGGCGAGCAGCTTCTGCTGGATCCCCTTCGTGTAGTCGAGCCGCTCGACGCCGAGGATGAGCGTGCGTCCCGCGTACTGCTCCTCGAGCTGCCCGAGCAGGCGAGCGGTTTCGGGATCGTCGAGGACCTGGCGAAACCCGTCCGTGTCGATCCCGATCGGATCGACCCCGATCCCGACGCGACGACCCGCGACTTCGATGGCATCCGGCTCCGAGTCCAGCCCGATGATGCGCAGGCAGGACGAGCGGAAGTGGCGCGCGTAGTCGCCGACCTGGAAGCTCACGTAGTCGGCGCCCAGGAGACCGCGCAGGACCTCTTCGCGCGCGGGAAGGAGCCGGTAGACCTCGGACGAGGGGAACGGCGTGTGCAGGAAGAAGCCGATCGAGAGCCCCGGCGCGCGCCGGCGCAACATCGCCGGGACCAGCATCAGGTGGAAGTCGTGGATCCACACCCGAGAGTCGGGCCCCGAGTGCTCGAGGATGGCGCTGGCGAACCGCTCGTTGACATGGACGTAGCGCTGCCACGCCTCCGGGGTGAGCCTCAGCCGGTCGCCGAAGTAGTGGAGGAGGGGCCAGAGCGTGTCGTTGCAGACGCGCCCGTAGAAGTCCTCTTCCTCGTCCGCCGAGATGAAGATCGGGACGAGGTTGTCCTTCGCGAGGCTCTGCGTCGCCTCGGGCTGGAGGTGCTCAGGCACGACAGTGCCGGGCCAGCCGATCCAGACCGCATCGCCACGCACCGCACGAAGCGCAGCCGCGAGGCCGCCCGCCGAAGGTTGCACCTCGAACTCGTCATCGGAGAGGTTGAAGCGCACCGGCAGGCGATTGCTCGCGATGACGAGCGTGTGGTGTCCGGTGTGCCGGGCCAGAGCGCCTCCTTCGACCGTCGAAAACGAGTAGGTAGGTACAACCTACGTGCCCGCGAATAGCTTCCTCGATGGCACGTGGCCTCGGCATCATCGGCAACTGCTCGTACAGCGCGCTCCTCCGCGACGGCTCGGTGGAGTGGCTGTGCTGGCCGCGGCTCGACTCGAGCTTCGTCTTCGGCCCGCTCCTCGATCGTGAGAAAGGCGGAGCGTTCGTCGTCGAGGGTGTCGACGCGACCGAGGTGGAGCAGGCCTACATCGAGAACACGAATGTCCTGAGGACAGTATTCCGCGGCCCGAGCGGCGAGTTCGAGCTCATCGACTTCGCCCCCCGCTTCAGCCTCTACCAGCGCTTCTTCAAGCCCTCCATGCTCATTCGCATCCTGCGCCCGCTCTCGGGCGAGCCGCGCGCCCGCGTGCGCTGCCGCCCGACCTACGACTACGGCCTTGCCGAGACGGGCTCGTGGCGCGCCTCGAACCACATCGCGTACACCGGCTTCCCGGTTCCCGTCCGGCTCACGACGAACGTCCCGCTCACCTATGTGGAGGACGAACGTCCGTTCCTGCTCGAAGAGACCAGGCACCTCGTGCTCACCTGGGGAGAGCCGCTCGAGGCGGGGCTCGAGGAAACGGCCGAACGGTTCCTCGAGCGCACGCTCGACTACTGGCGCCGCTGGGTGAAGGGAACGCGCGTGCCGCGCGACTACCAGAGCGAGGTCGTCCGGTCGGCGCTCGCGCTCAAGCTGCACCAGTACGAGGACACCGGCGCGTTGCTGGCCGCTACCACCACCAGCCTCCCCGAGCACCCCGGCTCGGGTCGCACCTGGGACTACCGGTTCTGCTGGCTCCGCGACGCGTACTTCACGCTGAACGCGCTCGAGCGGCTGGGGCACTCCGAGGAGATGGAGCGGTTCCTCGAGTACCTTCGCAACATCGCCGAGGAGCGCGAGGGCGTTCTCCAGCCCGCGTACCGGATCAACGGCTCGGCCGAGGCTACGGAACAGGAGCTCGGCCACCTGTCGGGCTACAACGGAGACGGGCCGGTGCGCATCGGCAACCAGGCGTTCGAGCACGTGCAGAACGACGTCTACGGGGAGATGGTGCTCGGGGTCAGCCGCCTCTTCCTCGACACCCGCTTCGTCGGCGAGATCCCGCCGTCGACCGCCGTCGAGATCGTGGAGTCGCTCGTCGACCAGATCGAGGCACGGCTCGAAGAGCCTGATGCGGGCCTGTGGGAGTTCCGCGAGCGCAGCCGCTTGCACAGCTTCTCGGTGCTCATGCACTGGGCGGGCTCGCGCCGGGCGGTCGAGGTCGCCGAGGCGCTGGGAGCCGACGAGCTCGGCAAGAAGGCGCGCTCGGTCGAGCAGCGCGCGGCGGAGCTGCTCGAGACCCGCTGCTGGAACGACGAAATCGGCGCGCTGACCCAGGTCGCGGGCGAGCCGCAGCTCGACGCGGCGCTCCTGCTGGCCGTCCACGTCGGCTACCTGACGCCGGAGGATCCCCGCGCAAGCTCGCATGTCGACGCGATCCGCTCCGCGCTGTCGGTCGACGGCGGCCTGCTGCGGCGGTACACCTCAGCCGACGACTTCGGAACGCCACGCGCCGCGTTCACCGTGTGCACGTTCTGGCTCGTCGAGGCGCTCGCCATCCTGGGCCGGACGGACGAAGCGCGGGAGCTCTTCGAGTACCTGCTCTCGCTCGACAACGGCCTCGGCCTCTACTCCGAGGACATCCTCCCGGACACCCTGGAGCAGAGCGGCAACTTCCCACAGACGTACTCGCATGTGGGGTTGATCAACGCCGCGTTCAGGCTGTCGCGTCGCTGGGACTGACGAACGGGGCGAACAGTGGCGCGTCGAGCGCTGCGAGCAGGCTCGACGCCTGCTCCTCCGAGCAGTCGAGCACCCGCCTCGAGCCGGCTCCCTGGCCGACGCGGAGGACGACCGAGCACAGGCCGGCGCGCGTCTGCGCGGGCGACTGTCTCACGAGATACGAGACAACGGCGCTCG
This sequence comes from uncultured Actinomycetes bacterium, assembly GCA_963721795.1. Classification (GTDB taxonomy): domain Bacteria; phylum Actinomycetota; class Thermoleophilia; order Gaiellales; family Gaiellaceae; genus GMQP-bins7. The sequence goes on along the minus strand of CAVRLT010000021.1, from coordinate 457,563 downwards.
AGTCGAGTGCTGCGCGCCGGCGCTGGAGCGATCCGCTGCGGACGGTGAGACGCCGACCGTCGAAGACGTGTCCCAGTTGGAGATAGCGGTCTCGTGCAAGCGGAACGGCAGCGACGGTGAGGAGCAGGAGCGCCGCGGCGGCCCACCACCACTGGAGTGCAAGGGCTACTGGTGCGAGCGCCGCGGGACCTGCCACCGCACGCACGTACCGCCTCGTGCGCGCCGCTCGCGGGTGCCGCTCGAGTGGAGCCTCCGGGTCGATGAGCGGATCGAGCGCACGGACGAGCTCGTGCGCATTCTGCCGCTCGATGACCGGCGCGAGCGCGGCCCGTCCCGACCGTCCGCCCTGGATCCCACCGGCAATCGCTCGCACGCCGACGAGCCCGAACGGTCGGCGTAGCGGCGAGTCGAGCAGGTCGAGACCGCGAACGCGCGCCCGATCGATTGCGACCGCGCGGCGGGTCAACAGCCCACGCTGCGCAATCAGGCGATCGCCTTCGTCCGACAGCGCGAAGTTCCAGTCGGTGAGCAGCGATCCCGCAGCGGCGAGCAGCAAGGCAAGGAGTACGACGGTCGCAACGAGCAGGGCGATGCCGAGCGTATCGGTGGGCGCCCGGTCGGCAGCTGAGTCGAGGATCCGTTCACCCAGGCGCTCCCGGAAGATCGTCGGCGAAGTTGACGATCACGCCGATGACCGCAAGCGGCGCGAGGATGTGCCGGCCGCTCGTGAGACCACCTGCGACCAGAAGCCGTGGCGTCGCGCGGTAGAGGACACGCGCAGGCGGCGTCTCCGACTCCGCGTCTCCGACTGACCTCCGCTGGGAGAGCAGAACGTGACGAAGGCGCTCTCCCTCGGCCGCGGTTACGGCCGCGAGAGTCAGCTCCGAGTCGGAGCTGCCGCCCGCAGCAGCCTCCACCTCGACCTGCACGAGGCCGAGCGCCCGGTGGAGCGACGGCGCCTGGAGGTCGACGCCGCGGATGCGATCGAGCGGGATCACGCGGGTCGTGTGCCGGAACACGCCGCGCTCGATCACGAGGCGGCCGCTCTCGATCCGGTACGTGAACCGGCGCCACTCTGCGACGAGCAGCGCGAGCCCGGCGAGAGCGGCCGCGAGCAGCACGGGGATCGCCAGTCCGCCCCTCCACGTGAGCGCGACGACGGCGATCGGGAGGATGCTCTGGCCGATCCGCTTGCGAGCGAAGACGAGGATCGCGAGCGGATGCAGCCGGCCAGGCGGCGCCGCTGGAGCGGGCTCGGCCTCGTTCACGTTCCCTCATCGATCCCGGCCCGGCGCGCCAGCTCCTCGACGAGCGTGTCGGCCACGCGCGGGTCGAGCCCCGGGATGTCGGTCCCGCCCTTCGCAGAAGCGGTGCTCACCGCCACCGAGACGAGACCGAATGCCCGCTCGAGCGGCCCACGCTTCGTGTCGACCGTCTGCACGCGCGCATGCGGCACGACCTGCCACTGCCTGAAGAGCCTGCCGCGTGCGACGTACAGGCCGAGCTCGGTGATCTCGTAGCGGAAGCGGCGATACGCGAGCCGCGGTTGTGCGACCGCGAGGACGACGAGACCGAGTGCGATGCAGCCTCCGACAAGGGCGACGACGACGGCGGCAAGTCCCTCGTCGGAAAACGCCAGCAGGATCGCGAGCGCAGTGGTCGCCCCGGCGCAGACGAGCGCCGCGAGGCCCCATTCGAGCGCCCAGAGCCGCTGAACGCGCGGGTCGAGCTGAAGCGCAGGATCGCGCAGGATCACGCCGCCAGCCTAGAGACGCTAGGAATCGATCTGAGAGCGCTGCGCCTGCAGGAACTCGAGCAGGTCCGAGCGCGTGAGGATCCCAGTCGGGCGACCGCCCTTCGCGACCACGACGGCCGCGTTCGGCCCCGAGAGCCCCGCGTAGACCTCGTCGAGGGACGCATCCGCGTCCACCGCCGGAAGCGGCGGCTGCATGGCGACCGCGACATCCTCGTTCAGTGCGTCGGCGTTGCGGAACACCCGCTCGAGCAGCCCCCGCTCCTGCAGCGAGCCGACGACGTCGGCGAGGGAGTCAACCGGCTCGTTACGCACAACTGGGAGCTGAGAGATCCCATACCGCTGCATGACGTCGATCGCAGCGCCGACCTTCTCGTGCGAGCCGATGGTCACGAGCTCCGGGACCTCGTGGTCGATCCGGCGGAAGCGGAGCACCTCCTCGACGGCGGGCGGCGGAGTCGTCCGCTCGACGAAGCCGTACTGGATCATCCAGTTGTCGTCGTAGAACTTGGACAGGTACGAACGGCCGCTGTCGGGAAAGAGCATCAGCACACGCGCGTCCGCTCCGAGCCGCTTCGCCACCTGCATCCCTGCCCAGGCGGTCGAGCCGGTAGAGCCGCCCACGAGCAGCCCCTCCTCCCGCGAGAGCCTGCGCGCGACGAGGAACGAGTCGCGATCGGACACTCGAACCCATTCGTCGACGACCGCAGGATCGAGCGTGCTTGGCCATTTCTCCTTGCCGATGCCCTCGACGAGATACGGCCCCGGTGGATGCTCCTCGTCAGCCGTGAACACCGACCCTTCGGGGTCGACACCGACGATCAGCACCTCCGGGCGGCGTTCCTTGAAGTAGCGCCCGACCCCGGTGATCGTGCCCCCGGTCCCGACGGAGATGACGATCGCGTCGACCTGCCCTTCGTCCGTCTGCTCCCAGATCTCCGGCCCGGTCGTCTCGTAGTGCGCCTCGGGGTTCGCCGGGTTCGAGTACTGGTCGGGCTTGAACCCTCCAGGGATCTCCTCGGCGAGCCGGTCGGAGACGGAGTAGTAGCTCTCCGGCGAGTCTGGCTCGACCGCGGTCGGCGTGATGACGACCTCGGCCCCGTACGCGCGAAGCATCGAGATCTTCTCCTGGCTCATCTTGTCGGGCATCACGAAGATGCAGCGGTAGCCGCGCAGCGCGGCTCCGATAGCGAGGCCGACGCCGGTGTTGCCGGACGTCGGCTCGACGATGGTTCCACCGGGACGCAGTCGTCCGTCCTGCTCCGCGGCCTCGATCATCGCCATCCCGATCCGGTCCTTCACCGACCCGCCCGGGTTCAGGTACTCGAGCTTGGCGAGGAGCTGTCCTGGGACGTCGCGTCCGAGCCGGTCGAGCCGGACGATCGGAGTCCGTCCGACGAGCTCGAGGACGTTCGGGTACTCGCGACGACTCATCGGGGCGGAAGCGTACTCGGAGCGTGCGCTTGCAACAGACTGTTGCAAGCCAGAACTCGAGCCCGAGACTCGGTCGCAACGGGCGCTCGCACCACCTTGCAACAGTCTGTTGCTAGCGCGAACGAGCAAGGCTCACCATTGCCGTCTCAGTGCCGGAAGTGCCGGCGATGCGTGAACACCATCGCGGCACCTGCCGCTGACGCGGCTTCGATCACCTCGCGGTCCCGCTTCGAGCCGCCGGGCTGGATGATCGCCGAGACACCCGCCTCGAGCGCGATCTGCGGACCGTCTGCGAACGGGAAGAACGCGTCGGAGGCGAGGACCGCGCCTTCGAGGTCGTGGCCGAGCTCGCGCGCCCGTGCGACCGCGATGCGAACGGCGTCGACCCGGCTCGTCTGACCCGCGCCGATCCCGAGCGTCTGCCCGCGAGCGGCGAGCACGATCGCGTTCGACGTGACGCGTTTGACGACCCGCCAGGCGAACAGCAGATCGCGCCACCCGGCCTCCGAGACCCGCCCGCACACGACCTCCATCCGCGCCCGGTCCAGTGGCTCCGAGTCGCGCTCCTGCACGAGTAGGCCCCCGAGAACGCGCTTGTAGTCCCGCTCCGTATCGCCGCGAACGCGGCGCTCGGTGTCGTTCAAGATCCTGACCGACGCCTTCCCCGAGAGCGCCTGCATCGCCTGCTCGTCGTACCCCGGCGCGAAGAGGACTTCGATGAACTGCGAGGCGAGCGCTTCTCCGAGGGCGGCGGTGACCGCGCGGTTCAGGACGACGACGCCACCGTACGCCGAGACGGGATCCGCCGCGACGGCCTTCGCGTACGCCTCCTCGATCGTCTCCGCCACGGCGACACCACACGGGTTCGCGTGCTTCACGATCACGCACGCGGGCTCCTCGAGCTCGCGCGCGAGCAGGCGCGCCGCAGAGAGGTCGTTGAGGTTGTTGAACGAGAGCGGCTTCCCCGCGAGCTGGACGACACGCGAGAGGACATGCCCACGATGGCCACGCTCTGCGTAGAACGCGGCACGCTGGTGCGGATTCTCGCCGTATGCGAGCTCGAGCATCCGCTCGAACGCCGGCACGAACGTCTCCGGGAAGTCGTCCCCTCGCTGGAACCAGCGCGCGATTGCAGACTCGTATGCAGCGCTCGTCGCGAAGGCGATTCCGGCGAGGCGCCGCCTGGTCTCGAGCGAGACCTTGCCCTTTCGCTCCCGGAGCTCCGCGAGCGCGTCGTCGTAGTCCTGCGGTCTCGAGATCGCGGTGACGGAAGCGAAGTTCTTCGCCGCCGCCCTCAGCATCGAGGGCCCACCGACGTCGATCATCTCGATCACGTCGTCGTCCGCCATGCCTGCGCGATCGGCGACGAGCTCGAACGGGTAGAGGTTCACGCAGACGAGGTCGAACGGCTCGATCCCGTGCGCTTCGAGCTGGGCGACGTCGTCGCCGCGGCTCCGCCGCGCGAGGATGCCGGCATGGACGCGCGGGTGGAGCGTCTTCACGCGCCCGCCGAGCATCTCGGGGAAGCCCGTGAGCTCCTCCACGCGCGTGATGGCGAGCCCGGCGTCGGCGAGCGCGGTCGCGGTGCCGCCGCTCGCGACCAGCTCGAACCCGAGGTCGACGAGGCCGCGGGCGAACGGCACGAGGCCGGACTTGTCGTGAACCGAGATCAGCGCGCGCACAGCGTGCGAACGACCTCCGGCAGGAGTCGATGCTCGACGGCGTGCACCCGCTCGCGCAGCGTCTCGACGGTGTCCCCGGCCAGGATGGGCACCGGCTCGCTCGCGATGACCGGCCCGGTGTCGATTCCCGCGTCCACGTAGTGCACGGTTGCGGCGGCTTCGTGAGCTCCGGCGTCGAGCAAGTCCTCGAGCGGATGGGCGCCCGGAAACTCGGGGAGCGGCCCCGGATGGACGTTCACGACGCGCTCCGGGAAGCGCTCGAGGAACGACGGAGTGAGGAGGTGCATGTACCCCGCGCAGACGACCAGCTCGACACCGTGCGCCTCGAGCCAATCCGCCATCGCCCCGTCGCGGGCTTCTCGGTCCGGATAGTCCTCGAGCGCGAAGACCGCGGTGGGCACGCCCGCCGCCTCGGCCCGCGCGAGCGCCTTCGCCCTGCGCGAGTTCGAGGCGACTGCGAAGACGGGGAGGCCGGCGTCGAGCAGCGCCTGCAGGTTCGTCCCCTCACCGCTGACGAGGACCCCGATCACGCGCGCACGATCGTCCCTATGACCGGGGAGTCGCCGGGATCGGGGACGACGGCGACGAAGCCGATCCCGAGGTTGAACACCCGTCGGAGCTCGGCCTCCTCCACATGCCGTGCGAGCCAGTCGAACACCGGAGGCCTCGTCCAGGACGACCAATCGAGCTCCGCACCGAGCCCCTCCGGGAGGACGCGCGAGAGGTTGCCGAGGATCCCACCTCCCGTGACGTGAGCCAGCCCGCGGACGTCCGCCGTCTCCCTCAGCTGCCGCACGTCGTCGAGGTAGAGGCGAGTCGGGGCGAGCAGATCCTCGCCCATCGTAGTCCTCGAGCTCGAGGATCCGGCGCACGAGCGTGAACCCGTTCGCGTGCACTCCCGCGGACGGCAGCCCGACGATTGCGTCTCCGACCTCGATGCACGAGCCGTCGATCAGGCGCTCGCGCTCGACGATCCCGACGCAGGTGCCGGCGAAGTCGAGCTCGTCGTCCTTGTAGATCCCGGGAAGCTCTGCGGTCTCCCCGCCGACGAGTGCGACTCCCGCCTCGCGGCAAACCTCCGCCGCCCCCTCGACGAGCTCTGCCACCTGCTCGAGGTCGATCCTGTTCGCGGCGACGTAGTCGAGGAAGAGGAGCGGATCGGCGCCGCACGTGAGGACGTCGTTGATGCAGTGCGCGGCGAGGTCGGCGCCGCAGTTGCGCAGCGCGCCTCGTGCGCGCGCGAGGATCAGCTTGGTGCCGACGGAGTCCGTGGAGGCGGCCAGCAGGCGGGTCTCGTCGAGCGGATGCAGCCCCGCGAACGCGCCGAAGCCGGTCGCGCCGGTGGACTCGACAGCCGCGCGGAGGCGCTCGACGATGGCGTCGCCCGTCGCCAACGAGACCCCCGCGCTCGCGTAGGTCTGGCGCTCGGCCGGCACGACCCGAGTCTACGTCTCCCGCAGAACGCCAACCGGCCGTCCTTGTGGCTCTGAGCCACGAGGAGATGCCTCGCTCTACAGTGGCGCGGTGGCCGTGTCGCTGCTGACGAGCTGGACGCTCGCCCCCTTCCAGCTCGCGCCGATCGCGCTCGTCGCCATCGCGTACGCGATGCGTGCCCGGACGCTCGCACGCCGCGGCCAGCCGGTCCCTACCTGGCGCATCGGGCTCTTCGCGCTCGGGATCCTGTTGCTCGTCGTTGCGGTCGCGTCACCGATGGCTGCCGTCGGCGAGCAGGAGCTCTTCGCGTTCCACATGGCGCAGCACCTCCTGCTCGGCGATCTCGCGCCGCTCTGCCTGCTGGCAGGCCTGACCGGCCCGCTGCTCCGCCCGGTCCTCGCACTCCCGGGGGTCATGCGATTACGCGTTTTCGCGAACCCGTTCGTGGCGCTCCCGCTCTGGGCCGCGAACCTCGCGCTCTGGCACATTCCAGCGGTCTACGAGGCGGCCGTCGAGAGCAGCGGCCTGCACGCGATCGAGCACATCGCCTTCTTCTCCGCCGGGATCGTCCTCTGGCTGCCGGTGCTGGAGACCCTGCCCGGCGCCCGAGTGGTTCGGCACGGGCGCGAAGCTCGGCTATATCGTCGGCGTCCGGCTCGTCGCGACCGTTCTCGGAAACGTCTTCGTCTGGGCCGGCTCGCCGCTCTACGACGTGTACGCAGACGGCGACGACTACCTCGGCCTCTCTCCGCAGGGAGACCAGAGCCTCGCCGGCTCGCTGATGATGCTCGAGGGCTCGCTGGTCACGATCGTCGCGATCGCGTGGCTCTTCCTGCGGATGGCGCAGGAGGGCGAGATCCGCCAGGAGCTGCTCGAGCGCGGCTACGATCCGCGGGCGGTGAAGCGAGCCGTCCGCTACCGCCGCTGGCACGAGCTCGAGGGAAGCGCCCGCTGATGACCGGTCGCGGCGTGCACCATCTCGATCTCGTCGTCTCGTCGGTCGAGCGCAGCCTGCCGTTCTATCGCGAGTTGCTCGAGCCGCTCGGCTACACGCGAGGCGGCGAGGTCGTGGGTGAGCGCAGCGAGACGATCTGGTACCTCGCTGGCGGCGGAACGGTCGTCGGCGTGCGAGAGGCGCAGACGCCCGGCGACTACGACCGCTATCGCGTCGGCGTCCACCACGTCGCGTTCGAGGCCGGCTCCCGCGAAGTCGTCGACGAGCGCCACCGCTGGGCCGTCGACCGCGGCGCGGAGATCGAGAGCCCGCCGAGGGAGTACGACTACATCCCCGGCTACTACGCGTTCTTCTTCTACGACCCGGACGGAATCAAGCTCGAGGTCGTCCACGTGCCCGAGTGAGCTACGCAGGCGCGGCCTCGAACCGGAGCTTCTCGAGCTTCCGCGGTACGCGGGTCGGGTAGTCGCGCGTGAAGCAGGCGCGGCAGACCGAGTCCTCCGGGAAGCGTCGTCGCCGCCTGCATGCCCTCGACCGAGAGGTAGTGCAGCGAGGTCGCGCCGATCAACACCCGCATCTCCTCGACCGAGCGGTGCGCGGCGGGGAGCTCGTCCTCGTCGGGAAAGTCGATCCCGTAGAAGCACGGGGAAACGACCGGAGGCGAGGAGATACGCACGTGCACCTCCGCGGCGCCGGCGTCGAGGAGCATCGCGACGAGCTGGCGGGTCGTGTTCGCGCGGACGATCGTGTCGTCGACGATGACGATCCGCATCCCCTCGACCTCGTCGAGCGGGTTGAACTTCATCCGGATCCCCTGCTCGCGCATCGCCTGGTCCGGCTGGATGAACGTCCGCGCGACGTAGCGGTTCTTGATGAGCGCCTCGTTGAACGCGATCCCGGACGCTTTCGAGAAACCGATTGCGGCGGGCGTGCCGGAGTCCGGGACGCCGATGACCAGGTCCGCTTCGACCGGCGCCTCGCGCGCGAGCGTCTCCCCCATGCGAACCCGTGCGCCGTGCACCTCCACCCCGGCGAGCCGCGAGTCCGGCCGCGCGAGGTAGACGTGCTCGAAGATGCAGAGCGCGTTGCGTCCAGCCGGCAGCGCCTGCGCGTTGTGCAGCCCGTTGCCGTCGATCCAGACGATCTCGCCAGGGCGTACGTCTCGCACGACCTCGGCGCCGATCAGGTCGAGCGCGCACGTCTCGGAGGCGACGACCCAGTCCTCACCGATCTGGCCGAGCGAGAGCGGGCGGAACCCGAGCCGGTCACGGAACGCGACGAGCGTGTCGTCGACCAGCGCCGTCGCCGAGTACGCTCCTTCGAGACGGCGCATGGCGTTCGCCACTGCCTCCGGCACGGGCACCGGATCGCGGGCGATGAGTGCCGCGATCACCTCGGAGTCCGAGCCCGAGCCGAGGCGCACGCCGTCTTCGATGAGCTCCGCGCGCAGCTCCTCGACGTTCACGAGATTCCCGTTGTGACCGAGAGCGACCGTGCGCGCGCGGCCGTGGTGGATGAGCGGTTGCGCGTTCGCCCAGCGATTCGCGCCCGTGGTCGAGTAACGCGTGTGACCGATCGCAACCTCCCCCGGTAGCGCCTGGAGCTGCTGCTCGTTGAAGACCTGCGCGACGAGCCCCATGTCGCGAACGACGGTGAGCCGGCCACCGTCGGAGACTGCGATCCCCGCGGACTCCTGGCCCCGGTGCTGGAGCGCGAACAGGCCGAAGTAGGCGAGACGGGACACGTCCCGCTCCACCGACCGGATGCCGAAGAGGCCACACACGTCAGCGTTTTCCCGTGGGGTCAGATCCCCCGGGGTCTGACCCCGGCGTCGACCAGGCACCTCGCAGGTGCGCCAGCTCCACTCCCAAGAGAGTACTGCCCCCGGCGATGCCGATGCCGCGCACCGGCACCCCGAGCTCCGCGCCGAGCGCGCGTACCTCGTCGCGCATCTCCGGCGCACACGCGAGCACGGCGCGTCCGCCGACCTCGCCGAAGAGCGCGAGCGGGTCGTCGTCGAGGGTGAGCTGCGCGCCGCAGCCGGAGAAGAGCGCCGCTTCGGCGAGACAGATTGCGAGCCCGCCCTCCGCCGAGTCGTGGACGAGCGAGCAGCGGGGAGCGACCCGCCACAGGAACGAGACGAGCCGTGCCTCAGCCGCGAGATCGAGCGGGCCTGGGCTGCCGCCGACCTCGCCGTAAAGCGCCTGGAGCTCGGAGCCGGCGAGCGAGAGTGGCGACGCCTCGGCGACGAGCAGCGAGTCGCCGTCGCGCCAGCCCTTCGGGACGAGCCTCACGTCGGGCACGAGGCCGACCGCGCCGACGACCGGAGTCGGGTGGATCGCACGACCGTTCGTCTCGTTGTAGAGCGAGACGTTGCCCGAGACGATCGGGAGGCCGAGGGCGTCGCAGGCGGCCGCGAGGCCGTGAATCGCCTCGGTCAGCTCCCACCCGACGCCGGGCTTCTCCGGGTTCCCGAAGTTGAGGCAGTCGGTGAAGCCGAGCGGCTCGCCGCCGACGCAGGCCACGTTGCGCGCGGCCTCCAGGATCGCGAGCGCGCCTCCGACGAAGGGATCGAGCGCAGCGATCCGTCCCTGCCCGTCGAGCGACAGCGCGAGCCCGCGCAGCGAGGGCGAAGCCGCAGGACCGCCGCATCGAGCCCGGGGCGCCGAACGGTGCGTGAGCCCACGAGCTGGTCGTAGCGGCGATACACGAACTCACGGCTGCGCAGGTTCGGCGAGGCGAGCAGCGCGGGAAGCGCTTCCGCGACGGGCGGCACCGAGATCTCAGGGGCCTGCGCCGGAGCACGCCGCTCGGAGCGGACCTCGTAGCGCGGGCACTCGTCCGTCAGGAGGCGCGCCGGAATCTCTCCCACGAGCTCGTCGTGCCAGAACGCCCGAAGCTCGCCGCTCCCTGTCACCTCCCCGACCACCGCATGCCCGAGCTCCCAGCGATCGAGAATCTCCTCCACCGCGGCAACCATCTGGGGCCGCACGATCGCGACCATCCGCTCCTGGCTCTCGGAGATCATCACCTCCCACGGCTCCATGCCCTCCTCCCGCTGCGGAACCCGGTCGAGATGCACGTCGATGCCGTACTCGGCGGCCATCTCGGAGAGCGCCGACGCGATCCCGGCCGCGCCGCAGTCCTGCAGCGACTCGACGAGCCCCGCCTGCACGAGCTCGACCGAGGCCTCGATCAGCTTCTTCCCCGTGAAGGGGTCCCCGATCTGGACGGAGGGTCGCTTCTCAGCCGAGGTCTCGTCCAGCTCCTGGCTCGCGAGCACCGAGGCTCCGCCGATCCCGTCGCGTCCGGTCGTCGCGCCGTAGAGGACGACGAGCTGACCACTCCCCGTCGCCTTCGCGCGCAGCACCCGGTCGACGGGGAGAAGCCCGACGCACATCGCGTTGACGAGGCAGTTGTCGCGGTACGCCTCGTCGAAGACCGCCTCGCCGCCGACCGTGGGCACGCCAACGCTGTTCCCGTAGGCGCCGATCCCCCCGACGGCGCGTGAGAACGCATGCCCCGGCTCGGCGAAGCGCAGGCCGTCGAGCAGCGCGACCGGGCGCGCGCCCATCGCGATGATGTCCCTGAGAATCCCGCCGACCCCCGTCGCGGCGCCCTGGAACGGCTCCACCGCCGAGGGATGGTTGTGGCTCTCCACCTTGAACGCGACCGCGAGCCCCTCTCCGAGCTCGAGGACGCCGGCATTCTCGCCCGGCCCTTGCAAGACGCGCTCGCCGGTGCCCGGGAGCCGCTTCAGAAGAAGCGCCGAGTGCTTGTACCCGCAGTGCTCCGACCAGAGCAGCGAGAACACCGCGAGCTCGAAGTCGTTGGGGTCGCGGCCGAGGAGCGAGCAGATGCGCTCGTGCTCCGCGTCCGTCAGGCCGAGGGCGCGATGGAGCGGCTGTTGCGCCACGCTGCTCAGAGGCTCGAGTTTAGATGCTTGATCGGAAATTCCCGCGGGCCGGATGACGGCCACGACACGGCGCCGGATCGCCACCCTCGCGCGTCGCAGAGGCTACGAGCCTGCGCGACGGCGTGAGTGCGGCGCCCGGCTTGGTCGTGACCGCCCCCGACTGCGCGCCAACTTCCGATCAAGCATCTAGATGCATCGGCGGAGCGGGTTTCACCCGTACGCGTAGCCTGACCGCGTGAGCCGGTACTGGCCGATGCTGGTGCTGCTGGCGTCGATCTGGGGCGCGTCGTACGTCTGCATCAAACTCGCCGGCGAGGACATCGAGCCGGCGCCGATGATGGCGATCCGGGCGCTTGCCGCAGGCCTCATCCTGCTCGGCTACCTCGCCGTCACTACCGGAGGTCGTCAAGCGGCGGGAGACCTGCGCCGCTACTGGTGGCCCGCGCTCGTGCTCGGGACGATCAACGCCGCGATCCCGTTCTGGCTCATCGCATGGGGCGAGAAGCACATCGACTCGAGCGTTGCCGGAATCGCCCAGGCGACCGTGCCCATCTTCACGTTCCTGCTCGCGGCGCGCTTCCTGCCGCACGAGCCCGTCGGCCTGACGCGCATCGTCGGCGTCGGAATCGGGTTCCTCGGTGTCGCCGTGCTGGCCGGGTTCGACCCGTCCGGAGGCTGGCTCGCGGTCGCAGGGACGCTCGCCGTCGTCCTCTCGTCGTTCTTCTACGGCTCGGCTGGGGTCTACGGCCAGCGCAGCGTGCGGACCGTCGCCCGGCCCGGTACTGGCCACCGGCTCGATGCTCGCGGGCGGGCTGATCCTCCTACCGCTCTCGCTCTTCCAGCTGCCGACGCACGCACCGGACGCGGCCACCGTCGTCTCCATGCTGGTCCTGACGCTCCTCGGAACCGCCCTCGCTCAGCTGATCCTGTTCGACATGCTTCGCCGCTTCGGATCGCGTCGGCTGTCCCTCGTCACCTACCTGATTCCGGGCTTTGCGGTGTTCTACGGGGCGGTGTTGCTCGACGAGCCGATCACCGTTGCCGCACTCGTAGGGCTCGTGCTCATCCTCGGTGGCGTAGCGCTCGCTTCCGGCGAGCGACTGCTTCGCTCGCGGGCTCGCGTCCAGGAGGAGCCCGCGTGAACGTCTCCATCAGGCGCGCGACGCGGGACGACGTCGACTTTCTCGTCGGGCTCGTCACGCACGAGGACGTCGAGCCGTTCCTCGCTGCGGTCGGGTCGAAGGAGCAGAGCGAGATCCTCGCCGACGTCGACCGCTCGGAGCGCGAGCCCGACGCCTTCGGCATGTTCGTCATCGAGGTGGATGCGGCGCGTGCGGGGACGATGCGCTTCGAGCTCACGAACCGCAGGAGCAGAATCGCCCAGCTGGGAGGGCTCGCCGTGCACCCGGACTTCCGCGGCGGCAAGGTGGCCGACCAAGCAGCGCGCATGTTCCAGCGCTTCCTCTTCGACGAGCTCGGCGTCCATCGCCTCCAGATGGAGATCTACGGCTTCAACGAGCGAGCGATGGCGCATGCCGAGCGGGCCGGATTCGTGCGCGAGGGAGTACGCAGGAAGGCGTACTGGCGAAACGAGCAGTGGGTGGACGGCGTGCTCTACGGGCTCGTCGCCGAAGACCTCGCGGGCGAGTCGCCGTTGCCGTTCGACGCCGACTGAGCCACGACCAGCGCGGCGCGGATCCAGCGGTCGTCGGGCCACGCCTGCAGCCCTCGGTCGCCGGAGCGGTAGATGCGATCGCCGAGTGTGAAGTCGGTGGAATCCATCATCCCGGGCTCCACGTCGAGCCCGTCGACGCGAACACTCGGAGAGCCGAGGAAGCGGCGTTTCTTCGCCTGCGCCTCGCTCGTCACGTCGATCTCCTCGAGCTCGACCGCGATGCCCATCTCGGCGGCGACGCGCTCGACGACGATCACGGCCATCGCGCGGTTGTCGCAGTCCTTGCGAGCGAGTATCTGCACGCGCACCGGGTGCGCGGTGTCTGTCGTCATCGGCTTTTCGCCACCCTCCCCAGGTGAGCTCAGAGCGTTTCTTCCCTCAGCTGACGCTACCCCCGTCCGAGGGAACTGCAATCCCTCGATCGAGGGATGATCCCCCATTCGAGGGATGTGAGTGGATGATGGAGCCGAGGATCTAGGATTCCGCCATGGCCGACTTCCTGCACACGATGGTCCGCATCACCGACCCGGAGAAGAGCCGCGCGTTCTACGAGGCGCTCGGTTTCACCTTCAGCCGCGACATGGACATCGTCCGTGACGGCGAGCTCGAGGCCACGAACTACTTCTTCTCGATCGGCGACCAGGAGAACGTCCTCGAGCTCACCTACAACCACGACGGCCGAAGCTATGAGCTCGGGACCGCGTACGGCCATGTCGCCATCGGGGTCGACGACCTCGACGGCACGCTCGGGGCGTTGAAGGACGAGCACGGGATCGAGCCCGAGCGGCCGCCGTACCAGGTCAGAGCGGGAGGCTCCCGGATCTGCTTCGTCCGCGATCCCGACGACTACCGCATCGAGCTCATCGAGCGCTGAGGGTAGGCGTCGCTGAGCGCCCCCGGGCTCGCGCACAACGTCGCTCGACTCGGATTCGCCGCAACCGCGATCGTCGCGATGACCTACCAGTTCGCAGCGACCGCCGACACCGCGTTTCAGAAGGCGAACTTCTTCAGCTTCTTCACCATCCAGTCCAACCTCCTCGCGGTCGCGGCATTGCTCTTCCTCGTGCTCGTGAGACGAGAGGAGCGGACTCCGCTCTTCGACGGAGCGCGCACCGGTGTCGTCCTGTACATGGCGATCACCGGCGTTGTCTTCGCGCTTCTCCTCTCGGGCTTGCAGGAGGAGCTGCAGACGACGATCCCGTGGGTCGACTTCGTCGTTCACAAGCTGATGCCGGTCGTGCTCGTGCTCGACTGGCTCGTCGAGCGCCCGCGGCATCAGCTTCCACGCTGGGCCGCCCTGGCCTGGCTCGCGTATCCGCTCGCCTGGCTCGTCTACACGCTCGCGCGCGGCGCCTCGGTGGACTGGTACCCGTATCCGTTCGTGAACGTGGACGAGCTCGGGTACGGCGGCGTCTTCGCTCGCGCAGGCGTTCTGCTCGTAGGGTTCGCCGCGGCGGCGCTCGCGTTGCAGGCGCTCGGGAACCGGCTCGCCGAACGTCAGCCCGCCGTCGCCACCTAGCTCCTACCGGCCGGCTGCGATGAGCTCTGACGCACGCTCGGCGATCATCACCGTCGGCCAGTTCGTGTGCCCACTCGGGAGGCGGGGCATCACCGAGGCGTCGACGACGCGGAGTCCTTCGATGCCCCGCACTCGGAGCTCGGGGTCGACGACGGCGAGTGAATCCGTCCCCATGCGGCAGGTCGCGATCGGGTGGTACAGCGTCTGCGAGGTCGCGCGGATGTGCGCGACGAGGGCCTCGTCCGACTGGGCCTGCTTGCCCGGGAGGAGCTCGGCGGAGACGAGCCCCGCGAGCGGCTCCTGCGCGATGATCCGGCGGGCGAGCCGCAGACCCTGGAGGAGCGTCTGCACGTCCTCTCCCCCGGGGTCGGTGAGGTAGCGCGGGTCGATCGCGGGCGGATCGAGCGGGTCCGCCGAGCGAAGCTCGACGGTGCCCGAGCTCTTCGGACGCAGGAGCACGGCGGCCAAGGTCAGACCCGTCCTCGGTCGGCTGCTTCAGACCCTCCTCCTCGAACAGGACCGGAGCGAACAGGAGCTCGAGGTCCGGGGCCGCGAGTTGGGAGCGAGTCCGCACGAAGGCCGCCGCTTCTCCGACGTTCGACGTGAGCGGGCCGCGACCGCGCAGCGCCCAGTTGGCGAGGTTTCGCAGGGACTCGGCGGAGGCGAGCGTGTCGACGCCAGGCGTAAGCGCGAAGAGGCCGCCTGCCAGGTGGTCGAGCAGGTTCGCGCCGACGCCCGTCAGCTCTTTGACGAGCGGGACGCCCGCTCGCTCGAGCGGTTCCCGCGGGCCGACGCCGGAGAGCTGGAGGAGGTGTGGAGTTCCGATCGCTCCCGCGCAGAGGATCACCTCGCGCTCGGCCAGCGCCTCCTCGGCGTCGCCCGTCTCGCCGTGGAGACGATAGGCAACGCCTCGAGCCCGCCCGCCTTCGACGACGACGCGGGTGACGAGAGCCTCCGTGACGACGGTCAGGTTCGGCCGCCGGCGGGCAGGTTTGAGGTAGCCGTCGGCGACGCTGAACCGCCGCCCGCGCCGCTGCGAGACCGGGACGAGGCGCACGCCGCCGTTGTCGGCGCCGTTCAGGTCGTCGCTCGCGGGAATCCCGCACGCCTGCGCGGCGTGCACGAACGCTTCCGTGAGGATGCTCGGGTCGCGCTGCTCCGCCAAGCGGGAACGGGCCGTCGGCGCTCCGCCGAAACCCGGGCTCCGCGGTCGCCCACGACCAACCGGGGCACCCGTCCGCCTCCCACGCGTAGTCGGAGGGATGGCCGCGGAGGACCATCATCGCGTTCATCATCGCGGTGCCGCCGAGCGCCCGACCCCTCGGAAACACGACCTCCCGCCCGTCGAGCGCCGCCTGCGGAACGGTCGAGTCGCCCCAGTCGAGCGTCGTTCGGAAGAGCTTCGAGAAGGCGGCCGGAATCTTGGTCTCGAGCTTCCTCGAGCGCGGGCCGGCCTCGATCAGGAGGACGGAGAGGTCCGGGTTCTCGGTGAGACGCGAGGCGAGAACGCAGCCGGCGGTTCCCGCTCCCACGATCACGATGTCGTGCACGGCGCGAGGATACGGCGCGGCTCAAGTTGCGGTTTTCTGACGAAGAGCGTTTCCCCTCTGTGACCCGGTGCCGCCTAGGCTCGACGCATATGGCGACCGCGCAGCTGAAAGCGCAGACCGCAGCGACTCCGTGGGGAGCGGCAGGGATCCTCGAGGAGGTCACGGTTCCTCAGCGAGCGGGTGACAAGCGCTTCTCCGTCGTCGTCCAGCTTCTCGAGACGCGAAGCGGCGAGCGCCTGATCCGCTTCGCGTACACGACAACGGGATCGGCGAGACGAGGTCCCGTGACGATGCGGGCGCGCGACCTCGAGCGGCTGCGGGCGGCGCTCGAGCGTGCGCCCGTGCTTCGGGAAGCGCTCGGGCTCTGAGCCTGTTCGTCTGCTCTACGCGGCGGCGAGGATGTGCCCGGTCGCAGCGTCGACGAGCGCCCCGAGCAGAAGCCCTCCGTCCGCGGACCCGAGGAGCGGGTCGACCGCATGCTCGGGATGGGGCATGAGACCGAGCACGTTGCCGGCCTCGTTGACGACCCCTGCGACGTTCCCGAGCGAGCCGTTCACGTTCGTCGTATAGCGGAGAACGAGCTGGCCGCGAGCGGCGAGCTGGACGAACTGGCCCTCGTCCGCGTGCCATGCGCCTTCGCCGTGCTTCACGGGAAGAACGAGCTCCTGACCGGGCTGGCAGCGGCGTGTGAACACGCTGTCCGCGTCCTCGACCCGCACCACGGTGTCCTCGCACACGAACTCGAGTTGCGTGTTGGGTCGAAGAGCTCCCGGAAGCAGCCTGGCCTCGCACAGGATCTGAAAACCGTTGCAGATCCCGAGCACGGGGCCTCCTGCAGCGGCGAACCGGCGCACGGCATCCATCACCGGGGCGACGCTCGCGATCGCGCCGCAGCGGAGGTAGTCGCCGTAGGAGAAACCGCCCGGGAGCACGACCGCTCCTGTCGCAGCTGGAAGCTCGTCCTCGTCGTGCCAGACCAGAACCGGGGTGGCGCCCAACGCCCCGAGCGCCCACGCAGCGTCTCGGTCGTCGTTCGAGCCCGGGAACTGGAGGACTGCGACGACGGGACGGTCGGTCACGAGCCGGGGAACTCGATGTGGACGCTCTCGATCAACGGATTCGCGAGGAGCTCGGAGCACATTCGCTCGACTTGCTGCCGGGCGAACGCCGGGTCCGCGGCGTCGAGCTCGACGTCGATCACGCGCCCCACGCGCACGCTTCCGACGTCGAAGCCGAGCTTCCGGAGCGAGCCCTGAACGGCCTCGCCCTGCGGGTCGAGGATCCCATCCTTCGGTCGCACCAGGACCGTTGCCCTCATCAGAGGACCACGTCCGGATCCGCGAGGTACGAGTCGAACGAGATTCCAGTGAGTCGCTCGAACGCCTCGACGTAGCGCGCACGGGTGCCGGCCACGACGTCCGCGGGAAGATCAGGCCCGGGCGGCGTCTTGTCCCAGCCGGTCTGCTCGCACCAATCGCGCGCGAACTGCTTGTCGAACGACGGTTGCGACTTCCCCGGCTCGTATCCGTCGAGCGGCCAGAAGCGGGACGAGTCCGGCGTCAGCGCCTCGTCTCCGAGGACGAGAGCGCCATCGTGCGCGAGACCGAGCTCGAACTTCGTGTCGGCGAGGATGATCCCGCGCGCCTCGGCGTGCGCCGAGCCGAACTCGTACAACGCAAGGGAAGCCTCCTTCGCCTTGCGGTAGACCTCCGGCCCGCACAGCTCCGCGGCCTTGCCCTCGTCGATGTTCTCGTCGTGCCCTTCGTCTGCCTTGGTCGCAGGAGTGAAGATCGGGGCCGGGAGTCGATCGGAGTCGCGAAGGCCCTCGGGAAGAACGTGCCCGCAGACCGCCCCTGTCGCCTGGTAGTCGCGCCAGCCGGAGCCGGTGAGATAGCCGCGCACTACGCACTCGATGGGAAGCATCTCGAGCCTGCGGCACACCATCGTCCGACCGTCGGGCCGGAGCTCGAGCAGGTGGTTGGCGACGATCTCGCTCGTACGCGCGAACCAGAACGCCGAGAGCCCCGTCAAGACGCGTCCCTTGTCGGGGATCGGCGTCGGCAGGACCACGTCGAACGTCGAGATACGGTCGCTCGCGACGAGCAGGAGCCGGTCCTCGTCGAGCGCATAGATCTCCCGCACCTTGCCGCTGGCCACATGGACTGCCTCAGACATGAACCTCCTCTTTTCTCGTAGCGTGAAGCCGACGGAAGACGACGTCGGCGTGGCGTGTGAACGCAGTCAGGTCGAACACCTCGTCGAGACTCACGCGCGCCGCGATCTCGGCATCGCTGCGCACGAGATTGCGGAAGTCGAGACCCTCGTCCCAGGTACGCATCGCGTGTCGCTGGACGGCGCGGTACGCGGTGTCGCGATCGAGCCCCGACTCGACGAGCGCCAGTAGCAACCGCTGACTGAAGAAGAGACCTCCCGTCGCCTCGAGGTTCGAGCGCATCCGCTCCGGACGGATGACGAGACCGTCCATGAGCCAGCCGAAGCGGTCGAGCATGTAGTCCACGGCGAGAAACGCGTCCGGGAGGATCACCCGCTCTGCGGACGAGTGCGAGATGTCGCGCTCGTGCCAGAGCGCAACGTTCTCGAGCCCGACGAGCGCATATCCCCGCACGAGGCGCGCGATTCCGCAGATGCGCTCCGCGACGATCGGGTTCCGCTTGTGGGGCATCGCGGAGGATCCTTTTTGGCCAGACGCGAAGGGCTCTTCGACTTCCCTCACCTCGGTTCGTGCGAGGTGGCGAATCTCGAGCGCGAAGCGCTCCAGCGACGACGCGAGGAGCGCGAGCGCAGAAAGCAGCTCGGCGTGACGGTCGCGCTGCAGGATCTGCGTCGAGCTCGGCGCCGGCTCGAGGCCCAGCTTCTCGCAGGCGATGCGCTCGACCTCGGGCGGAGTTGCCGAATACGTGCCGACCGCTCCGCTGAGCTTTCCGACGCGCATGCCATCGAGGGCGTTCTCGACCCGGCGGCGGTCGCGCGTGAGCTGGAACGCCCACCCCACGAGCTTCAGCCCGAAGGTCGTCGGCTCAGCGTGCACCCCGTGCGTCCGCCCGATGGTCATCGTGTCGCGATGCTCCTCCGCGCGATCGACAACCGCAGCGAACGCCTTGTCGATGCCTTCGAGCACCAGCCGACCCGCGCCCTGGATCACCAGCGCGAGCGCGGTGTCGAGTACGTCCGAGGACGTGAGGCCGTAGTGGAACCAGCGTCCCTCGGCACCGAGGTCCGTGGTGACAGCGTCGACGAAAGCCGCGACGTCGTGGTTCGTCGTCCGCTCGAGGTCTGCGACTCGTTCCGGCGTCGGCGCGACCGCCCGGGCACGAATCGCGCTCACGGTCGCCTGCGGGATCGTGCCGACCTGCGCCCATCCATCCAATGCCGCAAGCTCGACGGCCAGCCACCCCTCGAGCTTCGCCTCCTCGGACCAGATGCGCGCCATCGCAGGCCTCGAGTAGCGCGGAATCACCGATCCGATTCTAGCCCGCGCCCGAACGCGTCCAACTGTTCACTTCTTGGCACGAAGGCGTGCCCCCTGCGTGCACAATTCCTCATTACGCTAGATAGCGGGTGGAGGCGAGGGGTGGCCCCAGGGACGTGGCGCTAAACGGGGCCAAGCGAGAGCGTCATCCCGTCCGCTGCCGCAAGCGCGATGTCCTCCCGGCGGCGAGCGCCTTCGAACTCGATCCGATCCGCGGCGTCGTAGGCGGCCGTCCGCGCGGCAGCGATCGTCTCGCCCAGCCCGGTCACACCCAGCACTCGGCCTCCATTCGTCACCAGCCGGTCGCCGTGGAGAGCAGTGCCGGCGTGGAAGACGAGAGCTCCACCGGCTTCCGCCTCGGCCACCCCTGCGATCGGGGAGCCGCGGTCGGTGCCGGCCGGGTAGTCCTCCGCCGCGAGCACCACGGTCACCGCGGCGCCGGGAGCAGTCTGAAGCGCCACACCCGAGAGCTCGCCGGTGGCGGCCGCGGCCAGCGCCTCGAGAAGATCGCCCTCGAGCAAGGGCAGCACCGACTGAGTCTCCGGATCGCCGAAGCGGCAGTTGAACTCGAGCACGCGCGGCCCGTCCGCGGTGAGCATGAGCCCGGCGAAGAGGGCTCCGACGAACGGCGTCCCGCGCTGCTGGAGCTCCGCGAGCACCGGGCGGTGGACGAGCTCCACGAGATCGCTGACGGCTTCCTCGTCCAGCCCAGGAACCGGGGCGTACGAGCCCATGCCCCCGGTGTTCGCTCCTTGGTCTCCGTCGTAGGCCCGCTTGAAGTCCTGAGCGGGGACGAGTGCGACGGCATCGGATCCGTCGCACAACGCGAAGAGCGAGACCTCCGGGCCTTCGAGCAGCTCCTCCACGACGACTCCGCCACCGAACGACGCCACAGCTCTCAGGGCAACATCGAGCTCGGCTTGCGACCGGCACACGTGCACGCCCTTCCCCGCAGCGAGCCCGTCAGCCTTCACCACACACGGCGGCCGGGCGACGGCAAGCTGCGCCGCGGTCGGAACTCCGGCAGCCCCCATGACGTCCTTGGCGAATGCCTTCGAGCCCTCGATCGCGGCCGCAGCGGCGCTCGGCCCGAACACCGCGATTCCTCCTGGTCGGAGGACATCCGCCAACCCTGCAACGAGTGGCGCCTCGGGCCCGACGACGACGACGTCGACCTCGATGGCATGGGCAAGGGCGAGCACGCCCTCGGAGTCCTCCGCACGAACCGGATGACACTCGCACAGACGGGCGATTCCAGGACTCCCGGGCGCCGCGTGGAGCTCGGTCAGGGACGGTGCCTGCGCGAGCTTCCACACGAGCGCGTGTTCGCGTCCCCCCGAGCCGACGACGAGAGCGCGCATCGGCCGAGTCTAGGCACGCGATCGGAGCGCCCGGCGGTAGATGATTGATGCCGCGAAATCGTCTCCTCCGGGGCGCGAGCTGGCCGCTCGGGGCGCACGTCCGGCGCGCGAACCGGGGTCTGGCTGAAGCCAGACCCGGGGCGCAGCCCGGGGCGGAAGCGGCAGTTGTCCTTTCCCCGGCGCGCCAGATCGCGCATCCGGACGCGCGAGATCGGGGCATCGATCATCTAGTGTCAGGAGATGGATCACGCGACATTTCAGCGCTGGCTGGACGACTACATCGAGGCCTGGAAGACGTATGACGCGGCCGCGATCGGGGCGCTCTTCACCGAAGATGCCCGCTACCGCTACCACCCGTGGGACGAGGGAGACGACATCGTCGAGGGGCGAGAGGCCATCGTCGCAAGCTGGCTCGACGATCGGGACGAGCCGGGCTCGTGGACTGCCGAGTACCACGCATGGGCGATCGACGGTGACCGAGCAGTCGCCACTGGCGTCTCGCGCTACTTCGCCGCCGGCGGTGAGACGGTCGAGCGCGAGTACCACAACGTCTATCTCTGCCGCTTCGACGACGAAGGCCGCTGCTCCGAGTTCACCGAGCTGTTCCTGCTCCGAAAAGACTCGTAGCGCTATGCGAGCGACAGCACGTGCTCGCGCGCAGCGCCCGTACCGACGAGCGTGACCGGAACCCCGAGAGCGCGTTCGACGAACGACACGTAGCCCTGCGCCGCGGGAGGAAGGCTCTCGCCGATCTCCTCCTGCCAGCCGGGGAGCGTCTCGAACACCGGACGGCAGTGATGGAAGTCGCTCTGATGCGAGGGGAACTCCTCCGTCTCCTCGCCGTCGGGCAGGCGATAGCGAGCGCAGATCGGAAGCTCCGCGAACCCCGATAGCACGTCGAGCTTGGTGAGTGCCAGCGACGTGATGCCGTTCACGCGCACCGCGAAGCGGAGCGCGACGAGGTCGAGCCACCCGCAGCGCCTCTCTCGGCCGGTCACGGTCCCGAACTCCTTGCCGATCTCGCGCACGCGCTCGTTCGCCGGCCCGTCGATCTCGCTCGGAAACGGGCCCTCCCCGACTCGGGTGACGTAGGCCTTCGCCACGCCGACCACCTCGTCGATCCGGTTCGGGCCGATTCCGAAGCTCACGGCGGCGCCCGCCGCGATCGGGCTGGACGACGTCACGAACGGATAGGTGCCGTGATCGAGGTCGAGCAACGTCCCCTGAGCTCCTTCGAACAGCACGCGCTCGCCGGAGCGCAGTGCGCGATCGACGAGGAGCGACGTGTCGGAGACGTACGGCGCGAGCCGCTCCGCGAAGCGGAGCTGCTCGGCGACCACCGCTTCCACGTCATGTGGCGCGAGGTCGTACACCCGCTCGAGCCAGATGTTCTTCTCCTCCACCGCGAGTGAGAGCTTCTGGCGCAGGATCTTCGAGTCCAGGAGGTCCTGGACGCGGATCCCGATCCGCGTCGCCTTGTCCGCATAGGCAGGGCCGATCCCCCGCCTCGTCGTCCCGATCTGAAGGCGGCCGAGCCGGCGCTCGCGCGCGCCGTCGAGCGCGACGTGCCAGGGCATGACGAGGTGCGCGTTTCCCGACACGAAGAGCAGGCCATGTGTGCGATGACCGCGCGCCTCGAGGTCGTCGAGCTCGGCAACGAGCACCGCGGGGTCGACGACGCAACCGGCGCCGATCGCGCTCCGCTTGCCGGCGATGATCCCCGACGGGATCTGCCGGATCTTGTAGGTCTCGCCCGCGACGACGATCGTGTGTCCGGCGTTCGGCCCGCCCTGGTAGCGGCAGACGAGATCGGAGTCCTGAGCCAGCAGGTCGACGATCTTCCCCTTTCCTTCGTCTCCCCACTGCGCGCCGACGATGACCGTTGCGGGCACGTGGCCCAGTCTTGCACCGAACGCCGTCAGGCCGCGAGCTCGCTCCCTTCCACCGGCTTCGCCTCGACCGTGGAGACCGCGGGCAGGCCCTGCCCCGCGCACGGTGAGTCGGCTCCGGCCCTGGCCCCGGCGAAGCGATCCGCCGCGCCCCCGATGCTCCGCACCCGCGCGATCAGGGGCAGCGCAAAGCCAGTGGCGACGCCGCCGACGACGAACGCGGTGCCGATCGAGCGCGCCTCCCCGAGCGCGCCGAGCCCGACCTGACCTCCGACGCCGCCGGCGTTGGAGACCATGGAGTCGAAGGAGATGACCGTCGCGCGTCGTTCGCTCGGCACCAGCTGGTGGAAGTACGCCTGGCGAACCGGAGACATGAGCCCGTATCCGGCCATCATCGCGAGGAGCGCCACGAGCGCGAGCCAGAAGGATCCAGCGAGCCCGAGGACGATCGCGGACGCCGTCTGGACGGCGCCGGCGATGAGCAGAAGGGTCGTCCGCCGAGCGCAATAGCGGGAGACGACGTCGACGACTTGATTTCCGGCGATCGTCGCAAGCGCGACCCCGGCGGCGACGAGCCCGACGACCCACACGTCATCGCTCTCGAGCAGCTCGAGCAGGTATGGCTGCGAGGCGTAGAAGGCCCACATGAGGAAGCCCCATTCGAGGAACCCGACGAGCATCAGCAGGCGGAGGGGCCGTTGGGACCAGCCGAACTCGACGCCGGCCCGCGCATTGCGTGCAATCTCGCCCGGGAGCTCCGCTGCGGTGACACGACGCGGCGTGAAGCCGAGGTCGTGCATGACGGCGTAGGCAACGGCGAACACGAGCACGAGCAGGACCGCCCGCACCACATAGGGAAGCGAGAGGTCGACCTGACCGAGGAGGCCTCCGCCGATCGTGCCGACCAGCATGGCCGAGCCGGTCACCTGCTGTCCCCGAGCGAAGACCCGATCGAGGACCCCGCGGTGGCCGGTCGCCGCCAGCGCGTCGACGAGCCACGCCTCCATCGCGCCCGAATAGAACGTGAACCCGAGCCCCATGAAGACGGAGACGACGGAGAACGCGACGACGCCGGCGCCCATCTCCGCCAGCGCGACGTACATGAGCGTCGTTGCGCCGAGCACCGTGACCGAGAGGAGGAAGGACAAACGCCGACCCAGCGTGTCGGCGACGACGCCGGTCGGGATCTCGAAGACCACCATCCCGGCGGAGAAGGCGGCGTTCGCGACGAAGACCTCGAAGAAGCTGAGCCCCGCCTCGAGGAGAAAGAGCGTGTTGACGCCCCAGATCGCCGCCGCCGCGAGGGTGTACAGCCCGGCGAGCAGGTAGTAGCCGAGGAGGACCTTCCGGCTCGCGTCGCCCGGAGGATGCGCGGCGGCGGCCACGCCGCCAGACTAGTAGTCCGCGTTCGCCCAGGAGGGATTGGCGACACGGGCCCGATGTCGCCGGGGGAGCGCTGACAGCGGCACCCCGACGACGAGGCCCGTCTCGCCAAGCCCTCCTACGCGGCGGGCGCGAGGTGGCTGAACTTGGCGAACCGGCGCCGGAACGAGAGCCTGACCGTCCCGGTCGGGCCGTTTCGGTTCTTCGCGAGGATCACTTCCGCTATGCCCTGGTGCTCGGACTCCTCGCCCATGTAGTACTCGTCTCGATAGACGAAGAAGACGAGGTCCGCATCCTGCTCCAGGCTGCCGGAGTCGCGGAGATCGGAGAGCACCGGTCGACGATCGTTCTTCGGCCGTTGCTCGACTGCGCGTGAGAGCTGCGACATCGCCAGTATCGGGACGTCGAGGTCGCGTGCGAGGACCTTCAGTGCGCGGGAGATCTGCGAGACCTCCTGCACACGATTCTCGTAGGTGCCACCCGAGGCCATCAACTGCAAGTAGTCGACGATGATGAGCCCGAGGTTCGGCTCCCGAGACTTCAGTCGTCGCGCCTTCGAGCGAAGCTCCATCATCGTGATCGAGCCGGTGTCGTCGATCCAGATCGGTGCCTTGGTCAGACGGCCGCACGCGGCGGTCAGGCGCGGCCAGTCCTCGGGGCTCAACTGCCCGGTGCGCAGCCGCTGGGACTCGATCTGACCCTCGCTGCACATCATTCTCTGCGTGACCTCGGCCTTCGACATCTCGAGGGTGAACAAGCCCACCGGCTTCTCGTCTCGCACGCCCAGATTTGCGGCGATGCACAGCCCGAGGGCCGATTTCCCCATCGACGGCCGCGCGGCGAGGATCACGAGGTTGCCAGGTTGGAAGCCCGACGTCAGCAGGTCGAGCTCGCGAAAGCCGGTCGGGGTCCCGGTGACGTCGGCGCCCATCTCCACGAGCTGGGAGATCCGCTCGAAGCTCTCCTTGAGCAGGACATCGATATGGGAGAAGTCGCTGGCGATCCGCTCCTGGCCCAGCTCGAACACCATCTGCTCGGCCCGGTCGACGAGATCGGAGACCTCTCCCGGACGTTCCTGGCCGAGTCGCGTGATCTCCTGCCCCGCGCGGACGAGCGCACGCAAGGTGCTCATCTCCTTGACGATGCGCGCGTAGTGCTCGACGTTCGACGTCGACGGGACGAGCGCGGCGAGCTCGGCAACCTTCGATTGGCCGCCGACCGCGTCCAGTTCCCCTCGCTCATCGAGCTCGTTCGCGAGCGTGATCGCGTCGACCGGCTCGCCCTTGGCCCACAGCGCCAGAGAGGCCCGGTACAGCTTGCTGTGGCTCTCGCGGTAGAAATCCGACGCGTCGAGGATCTCGCTGACGGTCCCGACCGCGGTCGGCGAGAGCAGCATCGCGCCCAGCACTGACTCCTCGGCTTCGAGATTCTGCGGCGGGACGATCGCACTCATCCGCTCCGGCACTGCTGTCGGGGCTCCTGCCATCGGTGCGGGAGTCAAGCCGTCGGAGACGGCCGCGTCCACTTCGCTCCCGATCGTGGGCCAGTCCGGCTTTTGCAGGACGAAGGGAACATATGTTCCCACTTTATCCCCGGCGCCGGACGGGCCGTCAACAGGCGTGTCCGAGTTGTCCAGCCGGAAACAGCCGCTGTAAGCGAGAAGTTCCGGTATCGCTCAACAGGCTTGTGGAAAAGCCTGTTCAGAATTGTTACTCGTCGTCCTCCGAACGAGACTCGGACACGCCGGACTGCTCCTCGTCGGATTCGGCCACCTCTGGCTCGGCCTCTTCGGGCTCGAGCTCGGCCTCGTCCTCGTCCTCGGCGATCACCTCGGCGACCGCGAACTCCGCCTGCGCGTGCTCGGCCTCGGCTGCAGCGGCCGCCTCGGCCTCGGCGGCCTCGAGAGCCGCGAGCTCCTCCTCGGGAGGAAGCTCCCCGCCCTCCGGGACGACCAGCGTCTTCACCTCGACCTGCACGTCCTCGAAGAGCGTGATCGGGATCGCGTAGCGACCGATCCGCTTGATCGGGTCGATGCCCACCTTGCGCCGGTCGACCCGGATCTTCCGCGTGCGCCAGATCTCGTCCGCCACATCGGTGGGCGTGACGGAGCCGAAGAGCGACCCAGTGGGCCCCGACTTCACCTCGAAGCGGAGAACCGTCTTCCCCAGCACCTCGGCGATCTCCTCCGCCTGCTCGGTGCTTCGTGCCTCGTTCTTCGCGCGTTGGGCCTCGACTCGCTCGAGCTCGGTCACCCGGGCCGGCGTCGCCACCTCGGCCAGGCGGCGCGGCAGGAGGTAGTTGCGGGCGTACCCGCGCGCGACGTCGACGACGTCCCCGCGCAGCCCGAGCTTCTCGACGTCCTGGAGCAGGATGAGCTGCATCGCTTACTGGGAGACGTACGGCAGCAGCGCCATCTCGCGGGCGCGCTTGACGGCGGACGCGACCTGGAGCTGATGCCGCCGACACGCGCCGGTGATCCGTCGCGAGCGAATCTTCCCCTTCTCCGAGATGTAGCGCCTGAGCTGGGCGATGTTCTTGTAGTCGACCTCCGCGACCTTGTCCCGGCAGAGGTGGCAGCTCTTGCGCCTGCCGGGCGCCATGGTCGGCCCGGTGCGCCTGCGTTGGGTCGGTTTCTTGCCTGCCATCAGAACGGAATGTCGTCGTCAGCCGGTGACGGCGGGAAGTCGTCGCCGGCGCCAGCGGTTGCCCCGGCGGGAACGTACTGCGCGGCGCCGCCCTCCTGGTCTCCCCGGCTGTCGAGGAACTGCACGCTTTGCGCGACGACATCAACCTTCGACCGCTTGCTGCCGTCCTGGGCTTCCCAGGAGCGCCAGTCGAGCCGGCCGTCGATGCCGATGCGGCGACCCTTCGACAGGTGCTGCGAGAGCATCTCCGCTTGGTTGCCGTACACCTTGACGTCGAAGAAGTTCGGCTTGTCCGTCCAGTTGCCGGCGTCGTCCTGCTGGCGACCGTTCACAGCGACCCCCATCTCGAGAACCGGCGTGCCGGAAGGAAGATGGCGAAGCTCCGGGTCGCGCGTCA
Source organism: uncultured Actinomycetes bacterium (assembly GCA_963721795.1). Classification (GTDB taxonomy): domain Bacteria; phylum Actinomycetota; class Thermoleophilia; order Gaiellales; family Gaiellaceae; genus GMQP-bins7. Next base: position 430,480 of record CAVRLT010000021.1, on the reverse strand, counting down.
GACGCCCGACGAGAGTTACGCGGTTGATGTCTCCAGCCATGGTTACTCCTCCTCTTCCTCGATCTGCTCGACGTGTTCGTCTGCCGGGACTTGCGTGTCGCCTCGTCCCTCTGCCGCGGATGCGACCTCTGCATCCTCGCGGGTCGGAGCGCTTGCCGCTACGGGCCGTGCGGGACTCCCCTCGATGCGACGTGTCGCCATGTGCCGGAGAACGCCGTCGTCGATCCGGAGTACGCGGGAGATCTCGTCCAGCGTCCCCGCCTCGCAGGTGAACTGCAGCAGGTGGTAGACGCCCTCCCCCTTGTGGTCGATCTCGAAGGCGAGCTTGCGCCGCCCCCAGACGTCGTGGACGTCCCACGAGCCACCGGCCTTCTCCACCAGATCGCGCGTGCGGGTGACGACCTCGCCCTGGCGACCCTCTTCGAGGTCGGGGTCGAGCAGCAGCAGAATCTCGTACTCGGTCACAGGTTCCCGTGTCTCCTTCCTTCGGTCTGAGTCGACCTCGCCGGTTCCGACACCGCCGGGAACGGGCGGGCAGATGCGAGGCAGGAAGCCGGGCGATGGTAGCAGCCGGGGCGAAGACAGCCTCGCCGTCGCGGGAGCGCCTTCTCTCGAGCGCGGTACCATCGGTCGATGCGCAGACGCCTGACCTGGCTGCTCGTCACTCTCGGCATCGTGGCGCTCGTGCGGCGCCTCCGCCGCAAGTCCGAGCCGGAGGTCGAGACGCGCGAGACCGACGACCCGGCGGACGAGCTCCGGCGGAAGCTCGCGGATTCGCGCTCGGAAGAAGAGGAAATGTCGCCGCCCGAGCCACCGGAGGCCACGGTCGAGGAGCGGCGTGGCGACGTGCACGAGCAGGGCCGCGCTGCGCTCGACGAGATGCGCGACTCCGAGAGCTGATCAGAGACGTGGCCGACCCGTCCGAGACGACGCAGGTCTCCATGGAGCCGCGGGAGCCCGAGACGAACGAGCTGCTCGGAGCGGTTCGGTCGCTGTCGGCACAGGTGGGCGGGCTCCAGTCGGAGTTGCACGCGCTCCGCGCCCAGGTGCGCCCCTTGCCGGACGCGCCCGACGCTCCCGGGTGGGACGAGAGCACTCCCGCGCGGCGTGAGAGCTCGCCGTGGGTGCGTTCGCTCGACCGGCCGGGGCCGAGGGGCCCGGCCGTCCCACGTCTCCTGATCGAGATCGTCTTTCTCGTCGCCGTTGCGCTCGCCGCCGCGATCGCGGAGCTCGACCCCGTCGTGATCGTGCTGCTCATGGCAGGTGCGTGGGTGCTGGTCGCGGTCGCCGAGTGGACCGCGGCTCGCTCTGCGGTGCGCCATGCGCAGCTACTGGAGGCGCCGCTTGGCGGAGCAGGCACGTACTTCCCGGAGGACCCCTCGTGGTTCGGGCCTTCTAGCGAGCGCACGGTCGTCGGCGCCGGCGACGGCACCGAAAGCACGCACACCAGGCTGCCTCCGCCGTCCGACGACGACGAGTAACTATGCGTGTGCGACGCGGAGGCGCAGCGGCCGCGAAGCGGATCGCCGCTACGGCGTTCCTCGCGTGCGCGTTCATGGTCGCTGCGCTTTCCGGCGCGATCGAGCCCCAGGCCCACTCGGCCGCTTCGCGGACGATGCTCGACCTGGGGGACTCGCTGAGCGTCGGGACCGACCCGTACCTCCGTCCCCAACTGCGCTCGTACCGCATCCAGCGTCACTACGACGTCGGGCTGCACGCATACGACGCTGCGACGATCGTCGCCGGGATGGAACCGACGTTGCCGTCGGTCCTCGTCGTCAGCGCAGGAACGAACGACGATCCGCGGATCGTCTCCACGTTCGAGCGGGCCGTCGCGACGATCCTCTCGGCCGCAGGGCGGGCTCGCTGCGTCGTGTGGCCGACGATCGCCCGCCCGCCTGCAGTCGGAACGAGCTACCGCGGGTTCAACCGAGCGCTCGTCCGTGCTGCGACGCGCTATCCGAACCTCGTTCTCGTCGGCTGGGCGTGGCGGGTCCGGCTGCATCCGCGCTGGCTCGCCGCGGACGGCGTGCACGTCAGCGCGGAGGGCTACCGCGCGCGGGCCTCGGCGATCGCGGACGCCGTCACGACGCGCTGCGAGTGACGGTGTCAGACACCGAACGCCGACGGGGACGGCGAAGACCTGACCTGGTGCGACGTGGAGGTCGCGTGGGAAGCCGCGATACTCGCGTGCGGAGGCCGATGCCGCCTGTGGAACGATCGTCACGTTCTTTCGACGTTTCGCCCTTGACGGCCATCGGAGTCTGACACCAGTGCTTTTTCCGACCGCCACGTTCGCGATCTTCTTCATGCTCGTCCTTCCGCTCTCGTGGCTCCTGATGCCACGAGGAGAGCGCTGGCGGCCGTTCATCATCGTCGCGAGCTACGTCTTCTACAGCGCGTGGGACTGGCGATTCGTCTTCTTGCTCGCCGCCTCCACGGTCTGGAACCAGCTCTTCGCCCAAGCGATTCATCGACGAAGCGACCGCCGCACGCGAAAACTCCTGGTCGCCGCGGCCGTCGCCGGAAACGTGGCGCTGCTCGGGTACTTCAAGTACTTCGACTTCTTCGTCACGTCGACGAACAACCTCTTTGCGTTCGTCGGGGTCGACGTGCCGCTCGAGGCGCGCTCGATCATCCTTCCGGTCGGGATCTCCTTCTTCACGTTCATGGGGATCAGCTACGTCGTGGACGTCTACCGGCGCGACTTCGAGCCGGTCGGGCTCGGCAAGTTCGCGGCCTACCTGTCGTTCTTCCCGCACCTCGTCGCCGGCCCGATCGTCCGCCCGGGGGAGCTGATCCCCCAGCTCGAAAGCCCGCGCGACCCGCGCTACGTCGACACCGCGCGCGCGTTTTTCCTGATCGGAACAGGCCTCTTCATGAAGGTCGTCATCGCGAACTACCTGGCGGCCAACATCGTCGACCAGGTCTTCGGAGCGCCGAACCAGCACTCCTCGCTCGAGGTGCTCGTGGGGATCTACGCCTACGCCGTCCAGATCTACGCGGACTTCTTCGGATATACGAACATTGCGATCGGGATCGCGCTCCTGCTCGGCTTTCGCTTCCCGCAGAACTTCGACGCGCCGTACGCGGCGACCTCGATCCAGGACTTCTGGCGCCGCTGGCACATGACCCTCTCCCGCTGGCTCCGGGACTACGTCTACATCCCCTTCGGAGGGAACCGCGGTGGCCGCCTCTTCACGTACCGGAACCTGATGCTGACGATGCTGATCGGCGGGCTGTGGCACGGCGCCGGCTGGACGTTCGTCGCGTGGGGAGCGATCCACGGCGCCGCGCTCGTCGGAGAGCGCTGGTGGCGAGACCGCCCCGGCTACGTCGAGCGCCCTTCGACGGCGTGGCGGAGAACCTGGCAGCGCATCGTCACCTTCCAGGTCGTCTGCTTCGCCTGGATCTTCTTCCGCTCCGACTCGTTCTCCGACGCCTGGGACCTCATCGTCCGCCTGTTCACCGCGTGGGGCGAGCCTTCGGAGCTCGTCACCAGCGGGGTCCTGCTCGCGATCGCGGTCGGGATCGGCTCGCAGTACCTGCCGCGGCGCCTGCCACTCGCGCTGATGGCCCGCTTCTCCCGGCTCCCGGTACCCGCGCAGGCAATCGTGCTCTCGGTCGCGCTGCTCGGCGTCCACGCCATGGGGCCGGAGGGCGTCGCCCCCTTCATCTACTTCCAGTTCTGACATGGCGACGCGCAGACGACACCCACGAAGGCGAACCGGAGAGGACGGGCGCCGCCTGCACTCCGCCGGATCGGCGATCGTCGTCGCGCTCATCGCGCTCCTCGTCGGAGTGCTCCTCAACGCGCCCGGCCTGCACAAGTCCGCGACGATCCAGCCCGAGGGTTGGAAGCGCGACCTCGCGCTCGCACTCACCGAGCCGCTCACGACCGTGAGCGAGGCGCTCCTCCTCGACCAGCCGCGGCGAGGCCTGAAGGCAGCTCTCGGACGCTCGGAGGACGACGAGATCGACACCGGGATCGCGGTCCCGCAACCTCCTCCGAACGAGACGCCTGCAAGCCCGGCAAGGCCCCCGCCGCGAGAGAAGTTCACGCCGCAGCGCCCGCTCAAGCTCTGGATCGCGGGTGACTCGCTCGTCGTCGTCCCCGGCCAGTCGATCTTGCGCGCCGTCGGCGACAGGCGGGCGATCGAGCCGATCGGCGACGTCGACGGGCGCATCGCCAGCGGGCTCGAGCGCCCCGACGTCTTCAACTGGTTCGACCACGTCCCCGAGGTCATGCGGAAGGAGAAGCCGCGCGCGGTGGTCCTCATGTTCGGCGGCAACGACGACCACGGGTTCATGACGGGGCTCCCCGAAGGCAGGGAGGTGGGCGCGTTCGGGAGCGCAAGCTGGACGGCGGAGTACCGTCGCCGCGTGGCGGCGATCATGGACACCGTCACCCGGGGCGGGGCATTCCTCGTCTGGATCGGCCTCCCGATCACGGACGACGCCGACCAGACCAGCCGCTTCGACGCGATCAACGCGATCGTGCAGCCTGAGGCCGCGAAACGTCCTGGACGGGTCTCCTACCTCGACACCTACTTCTTCTTCGCCGAGAACGGCGGCTACGCGCAGTTCGTGGAGACCGACTCCGGCCGGCTCGTCAGGATGCGCGCGGACGACGGCGTCCACTTCGAGCGCGCAGCGGGTGACCTGATCGCGCGGCAGATCCTGCGGCGCCTGAACCAGCGCTTCGACCTCACCAGCTGGCGCCGGTAGCGTGCGCGGCGGAGCGGCATGGGCCCGGTGGCCCAGCTGGTCTTCAAAACCAGTGCGGTCGTGTAGCCCACGGCTCGGTCGGTTCGACTCCGGCGCCGCTCCGCCACACTTCGAGAAAGCGACGTAGAATTCGACCCGGCCGTTGGGAGGTTCCGGTTCGGCGAGAGTCTCGGGTGAAGGGGGGCGAGGCCTGTGAGCACACGTGTCGAAGAGCTTCTGTCCACACGGACGGTGGTCATCAGGTTCCCGGCCGGGAACACGGAGTACTGGCTCACCGATCGCGTCTTTGCGGCGGGCGACCCGCTGCGCCGAAGCGACGGGGAGTGGATCGTCGCCGACGTTCTCGGAGCCGATCGCACGGACGGCTACGAGGCGATCATCTTGCGCGACGCGTAGCGGCCTGACCGTGGATGTCCCGAAGGAAGCGGAGAGGCTCCTCGCCGCCGCGCCGGGCGAGTTCGTGGCGGAGCGCGACCGGCTTGCCAAGAAGCTCCGCGACGAGGGCCATCCGGAAGAGGCAGCGGTCGTCGCCGCGCTCCGGAAGCCGTCCGCGGTCGTCTTCGCGGTCAATCGCGCCGCACGTGACCGGCCGCAGGCCGCCCGCGACGCGGCCAAGGCTGCTCTTCGCGTCCAGAAGACGCAGGTCGGTAACAAGCCGGACGCCTTCAAGGACGCGCTCGCCGACCTGGATGTCGCCCTCGACCTGCTCGCGGAGGTGGCCGTCGCGCACGTGGCTCCTCGTGGAAAGACACCGACCGACGCGATGCGCCGGCGCGTTCGCGACCTGCTTCGGAGCGCCGTCGCCGACGACGATGCGCGGGATGCTACTCGCTCGCGGCGCCCTCACGGAGGAGCTGGAGACCGTCGGATTCTCATCGTTCGCCGGCCTGACGCCGGCACCGTCGAAGCCATCGAGGAAGTCCGGCCCGACCCGCGCGGAGCAGCAGGAGACACGACGGCGCGAACGAGAGCAGGCTCTCCGCGACGAGCTCGCCGAAGCCGAAGAGCGTCTACGGGCTGCGGCGAAGGCAGTGCACGAAGCCGCGCGCGAGCAGGAGTCGGCCGAGCGTGCGGTGACCTCGATACGGAAGAAGCTCGAGCGCGACTAGCGCGAGCGCGCCTTCGGCTTGGCGCGCTTGGCCCCCCGCTGTTTCGACCGCCCGTTCTTCGCACCCTTCGCCGCGTCGACGCTCGCCCGCAAAGCCTCGAGGAGGTCGGGCTGCGCCTCTTCCTTCTCCCGCACCGGCGCGTGGATCTCCTCGCCGCGGCTCTTCTGCTTCACGATCTTCAGCAGACGCTTGCGGTATTTGTCCTCGTACTTTTCGTGATCGAAGTCGGACGTGAAGCGGTCGATGAGCGTCTGGGCCATCTCGAGCTCCTTCTTGTCCACCCTCGAGCCCCGCTTCGGCGCAACTCCCTTGGTCGGGCGGATCTCGTCCGCGAAGTACATCGCCTCGAGCAGGATCAGCCCGTCACGCACGCGCAGGCAGCCGAGCTGCTGCTTCTGATGAAAGACGTACTCGACGATCGCCGACAATCCCGACTCCTCCATCGCACGCAGCAGGAGCAGATAGACCTTCTCCGCCCCGTTCGCCGGTCCCAGGTAGTAGCTTCGCTGGAAGACGATCGGGTCGATCTCGTCGCGCTGGACGAAGTCGAGGACCTGAATGGTGCGGTAGCCGTCCTCCTCCGCCGCCTCGAAGTCCGCGTCCTCGAGGTAGACGAGCTTGCCCTCGGAGACCTCGTACGCCTTGACGATCTCGTCGGCCGGCACCTCCTTGCCTTCCTTCCTACAGACCTTCTCATAGCCGATCCGCGAGCCGTCCTTCTCGTGGACGAGATGGAGCTCGAGGTCGTGCTCGTCGATTGCGCTGTACATCCGGACGGGCGCATTGACGAGGCCGAAGGAGATGCTTCCGGACCAGATCGCACGTGGCATGAGGTTCCGGTACCCGAGATTGCAGCTGCGCTAACCAGTGACGTGCTGAACCACGTCAGCGCGCGGAGCGCTGGCCTTCCTGCCGATCCACCCACGTCCGGTAGAGGGCAAGCGCCCACCAGCGCCACGCGAGGAACGCGAAGAAGGCGAGAGCCGCGACGATCGCCTCTGCCCTCCCGAACGTCAGGTCGGTGACGAGGTAGATGACCCCTGTGAGTGCGATCGAAGCCGCGATCGTGCCCGCAATGGCGTCGCGGTTCCCCTTGCGGACCGAGAACTCCTTGTCGGCGGCGCGAAAGCGCAGGCGATGGTGCGCCGAGGTGGCAAGGTAGAGCACGAGCGCGACGGACGTGCTGACCAAGGTGATGTAGTAGACGTAGCGCTGGCCGTCGTCGAGTCGCCCGAACGCCTCGGTGAAGCGGATCGCGAGGAGGAATCCGAAGAGCACCTCCGCGCCGGGGATCAGCGCGCGGAGCTCCTGGACGAGCTCGTTGTGCTCGCGCTCGAGGCGCTCCTTCAGCTGCTCCTCGCTCTCCTCCTCGTCGAGGCGATTCTGCGCCTGGTCCGCGTCAGCCATCGCGCCTTCGATGATCGGGCCACTCGGTTCGCTCTGCCAGGGCGCGGCACGTAGGGGCGCCCATGAAGTAGTCCGGGGGCGCGAAGAGCCGTGTGAAGGTCAGCGCGAGGGTTCGCGCACGCAGCGCCTGCGCTTCGCTGAAGCCGAAACGAAGCGCGCCCCAGCGAACGGCGTCGTTCGCGAAGCAGGTGGTGATGCGCTCGTTCCCGACCCGCTGCCGATGCAAGGCTTCGTGCAGGAGGATCGCGAAGGCTCCTGCCGTGTACACGGTGTGCCGGCCACGCAGGAACGCGTGCACGTTGGTGCACGTCCCGTTTCGCAGGAAAAGGTCTGGGCCACGGATGTAGTACGCCACGACACGACCGGCGGGAAACCCGAAGATGTTCAGGAACGTCTCCTCGAACGCCTGCTTGTCGCGGTAACACCTGACGTAGACGCGCTGCACATTGGCTCTCGAGAACGGGCGTCCGTCGTTGACGGCCTGCACGAGCGTCGCGCGCGCGACGTCACCGAGCTCGCGGTCGTAGGTGAAAGGGGCGGCGGCGTGCGCCGTGCCGGCGAGTGTTCCACCCACGACGAGCCCGAGTACGGCGAGAACCTTCACTCACGCGTGAGGGTAGCCACGCCGCATTAGTCTCTCGCTCGTGGTCACCTCGATCGCGATCGCTCCCGAGGAGCACCGAGCGCGCTGCGACGCCCTACTCGAGCGCCTGCGCAGCGAAGAGCTCTCGGGAGTGGTCCTCTTCGATCCGTACTACGTCCTCTACTACGCAGGGTTCGCCTTCGCTCCCACCGAGCGGCCGATCGCGTTCGTCCTTGGAGCGGACGGGGCTCGCGCCCTCGTCGTCCCGCGCCTGGAGGTCGAGCACGCCGAGGCCAAGGCGATGTTCGACCGCGTCGAGCACTACCTCGAGTATCCCGGCGATCCCCGCTCGGAGGACGCCATCGTGACAACCCTGTCCGCTCTCGGCGTGACCGGCAAGATCGGGGCCGACCAGGACGGTTACCCGTGGATCCTCGGCTACCGCGGCCCGACCCTCAGCGATCTCTCTGGAGCAACTGTCGTGAGAGTCGTCGAGCAGATCGAGGAGCAGATGGCGGTGAAGTCCGAGGCCGAGGTCGCGCTGATCCGCGAGAGCGTGCGCTGGGGGAACCTCGCCCATCGTCTCCTCCAGCGCTACACGCGCCCGGGCGTCACCGAGACCGAGGTCGCGCAGCGCGCGTCGAACGAAGCCACGTTCGCCATGCTCGACGCGATCGGTGAGATCTACCGCGCTCAGAGCTTCTTCACCAGCGGAGCGCACGCGGGGTATCGCGGGCAGATCGGGCGCAACTCCGCGATCCCGCACGCGCTCGCCGGGAACATCGTCTTCCAGGAGGGCGACGTCCTGGTCACGGGCGCGAGCGCGCCGGTGTGGGGCTACCTCTCCGAGCTCGAGCGCACGATGGTGATCGGCGAGCCCACGCAGGAGCAGGAGCGACTGTTCGGGCACATGAAAGCCCTCCAGGAGGTCGCGTTCGAGGCGATCAAGCCGGGTGCGCGCTGCTCCGACGTCGACATGGCCGTTCGGGGGTACTTCGCGCAACAGGACCTCTTCGCCCACTGGCGCCATCACACGGGCCATGCGATCGGGCTCCGCTACCACGAAGGCCCGTTCCTCGACTCCGGCGACCACACCGAGATCCGGCCGGGGATGGTGTTCACGGTGGAGCCCGGCCTCTACGCGCCCGAGCTCGGCGGCTTTCGCCACTCGGACACCGTCCTCGTCACGGACGACGGGATCGAGATCCTGACGTACTACCCCCGCGACCTCGCCAGCCTGATCATTCCGACGAGCTGACTCACGGGGTCTGGCTTTAGCCAGACCCCAAGCGTCGAGCGATACGCTTGCACTAGAAGCGGACGCGAGCGGAGGTTCGGAGATGAACGCAGCGGTGACGACCGAGTTGAAGCTGATCGGCCACTGGATCGGCGGGAAGCGTGTGAAGGGCTCATCGGGCCGGAAGGGACCCGTGTACAACCCGGCGACGGGGGAGCAGACCGGCGAGGTCGACTTCGCGAGCGCGGAGGACATCGATCGCGCCGTCGCAGCCGCGAAGGAAGCGTTCGGCGAGTGGCGCACCTGGTCGCTCTCGAAGCGCTCCGAGCTCTTCTTCCGTATCTACGACCTCTTCGACGAGCACCGCGAGGACCTCGCGAAGCTGCTCACGGCGGAGCACGGGAAGGTCCTGTCCGACGCGCTCGGTGAGGTGCAGCGCGGGATCGAGGTCATCGAGTACGTCTGCGGCATCCCGACGCTGCTCAAGGGCGCGTACTCGGAGCAGGCGTCCACCGGGGTCGACGTGTACTCGATCCGCCAGCCGCTCGGCGTCGCCGCCGGGATCACGCCGTTCAACTTCCCGGCCATGGTCCCCATGTGGATGTGGGCGCCGGCGATCGCCTGCGGGAACACGTTCGTCTTGAAGCCGTCCGAGAAGGACCCGTCCGCGTCGCTCCTCACCGCCGAGCTGCTCAAGGAGGCCGGGCTCCCGAACGGCGTCTTCAACGTCGTTCAGGGCGACAAGGTCGCGGTCGACGGCCTCCTCGAGCACCCAGACATCGCGTCGATCAGCTTCGTCGGCTCGACTCCGATCGCGCGCTACGTCTACGAGACGGGGACGAAAGCAGGGAAGCGCGTGCAGGCCCTCGGGGGCGCGAAGAACCACATGATCGTCCTTCCGGATGCCGACATCGACATGGCGGCGGACGCCGCAGTGAGCGCCGGCTACGGATCGGCAGGCGAGCGCTGCATGGCGATCTCGGTCGTCGTCGCCGTCGGAGATGCGGCCGACCCCCTGGTGGGCGCGATCCAGGAGCGGCTGCCGAACGTCAAGGTCGGAGACGGCATGGACCCGAGCTCGGAGATGGGCCCGCTCGTCACACGAGAGCACCGGGACAAGGTTGCGTCGTACCTGGACTCCGGGCCCGAGCAGGGCGCGACGATCGTCGCCGACGGCCGCGAGACCGCTCCGGACGGAGACGGGTTCTTCCTCGGCGTGTCGCTTCTCGACAACGTCACGCCCGAGATGGACGCCTACCGCGACGAGATCTTCGGGCCGGTGCTCTCGGTCGTTCGAGTGTCGACCTACGACGAGGCGCTCCGGCTCGTGAACGAGAACCCGTACGGCAACGGCGTCGCGATCTTCACGCGCGACGGTGGGGTCGCCCGGCAGTTCCAGTTCGACGTCAACGTCGGGATGGTCGGAGTGAACGTGCCGATCCCCGTGCCAGTGGCGTACTACTCGTTCGGAGGCTGGAAGAGCTCCCTCTTCGGCGACCGCCACATCTACGGGCCGGAAGGGATCGACTTCTACACGCGGACGAAGGCGGTCACGAGCCGCTGGCCGGACCCGAAGACGAGCAAGGTCGACCTCGGCTTCCCGCAGACGCGATAGCGCGTGGCATACATCCGGCTGATCGACGAGGGAGAGGCGGAAGGACGCGCTCCGCGAGGACTACGACGCGGCGATCGAGCGCGCCGGGAAGGTCTTCAACATCCTGAAGGCGATGAGCCTGCGGCCAGCCGTGCTCCGCGCCTCGATGGCTCTCTACCGCGAGATCATGTTCGGCGAGTCCGGCCTCTCACGCCAGGAGCGGGAGCTGCTCGCGACGGTCGCATCGGCCGAGCAGAGCTGCCACTACTGAACGCAGGCGCACGCCGACGACCTCCGTGCCGAGGGCGCCACAGCCGAGCTCGCCGAGCATGCCGCGCACGACTACCGGCGGGCCACCCTGTCGCCGCGCGAGCGGGCGCTCTGCGACTTCGCGGTGAAGCTGACCCACGTCGCGGCGGAGGTCGACCAGGCCGATGTCGACGCCCTCCGTGAGCAGGGGCTCGACGATGCCGCGGTCTCTGACGCAATCCAGGTCGTCTCGTATTTCAACTACGTCACCCGGGTCGCCGACGGCGTCGGGATCGAGGGCGAGCCCGAGTGGGCCTCGAGCTAGCCGAGCGCGGCTGCGATCCTCCTCTGCTGCGCGCGTGCGAGGGTGACCGTCCGAGGCTTCGCGACCCCGTACGCGGCGACGCCCGCGAACACGCGTCCGTGTCGCCAGAAGGCCAAATTGAACGTGCTCGCAGCGTCCTTCCCTCCGTAGAGCCAGCCGTCTTTCCCGATTCGTAGCGGCGATCGGTGCAGGCCCCGAATGCCGGACTTCTTCATCTCCGCGACGACGTAGGCGATGAGCCGGCCGGCGCCCTCGGGCGTCCGGAAGACCTCGGCGCGGGAACTGATCGACGCGTCGTGGCGGTCGAACTCCGCCTCGTAGCCCGTGACCCGCTCCCACCGACGGATGAGATCTCGAAGCCGCCGATTGCCTTTCGCCTCGTGCTCGTTCGAACGCAGGCCACTCTCGTCGCGGTCGAGCTGGAAGCCCGACGGCACGTCGGCCTGCTGGAGGACGAGCAGCTTCGGGCTCACCTCCCCAGCCGCGGCGGGAACCGCAAGCAGCAGGACGACGGCGGTGGCAAGCAGGAGGCGCACGACTTCAGCTTGATCGATCGCGGCCGGATGGGGTAGCCAGCCTCGTCGCGCCGCGACGGAGCACCCGCGTATCGCCGACGCGGCGCGTGACTCCGTCCTGGTCGAAGCGCTCGAGCAGAAGTTGCGCGTCGCGCCGTCCGATTCCGAGTAGATCGCGAAAGCGAGCGAGGGTGATCTCTCCCGCCGCCGCGCACTCGGCGACGAGAGCCTCCCGCGCTCTCTCGGAATGCTCGGCGCCGATCGCGTGTTCCGGTCCGAGGCGTACGAGCTCTCCGCGCGTTTCCAGGAACCGCGCGACCTGGTCGTCTTCGACCTTCGTCGCCCGCATCCCGGCGGCAGCGAGCTCGCCAGCCAGCCGCTCGGCGTCGTCGGTCCGCCCAGAGATCGAGGCTGTCGCGCCGGGGAGGTAGAGCTTGGCGCCGCGACGCTCGAACGGGAGTAGCGGAAGCACGTCCGAGGCCCACGGTCGAGTCGGCACCGGTGTACCGGGGTCGATCGGATCTGCTGCGGCGATCGCCGCGCGCAGCTCGTGCTCGAGCTCGTCGAGCCACTCGCACGAGAAGACCCACGGCCCAGCGCGCTCGACGCCCGACGGCTCGCCGTCCAAGACGAACCTGAGCGATTCGACGTGCACGGGCGCGTGGACCGTCGCCGCCACGTCCCCCCGCTCGATCAGCGCCATCCGCTCGGCGTCGCGGTGGCGCGGTGGGCCGGGATCGACGACGCGACCCCCTCCGAGCGTCGTTTCGGCCCGCAGGATGACCCGGTCGCCACGCGCGGCGACGACCGGCTCCGCGAGCCGGAGCTGGGCCCAACGCTCTCCCGTTCGGACGACGCGCGCGGGAGCATGTGCCGTTCCGACATGAACGTGGACCCGCGCGCCGTCTCGGATCGGCTCGAGCTCGTCGAGCACGACATCGAGGCGGTACGTGACCGGATAGCCGTCGCGCTCCACGAGCGCGTCGCCACGCAGCACCTCGGAGCGCTCGACGCCGGGCACGCTCACTGCAACCCGCTGCCCGGCGCCTGCCCGCTCGACGTCGCGATCGTGGACCTGAACGCTGCGCACGCGCACCGCTCTCCCGGAAGGCTGGAGAACGAGATCGTCCCCGGCGCCGATCGTCCCCGACCAGAGCGTCCCCGTCAGGACCGTCCCGATCCCGCGAAGGGTGAAGGAGCGATCCACGTAGAGCCGAGTCGGCCCTGCCACCCTCACCTGGTCGACTCCGTCCGCCGCACGCCCGAGCGCCGCGCGCAGGTCGTCGATTCCGGCCCCGGTACGCGCGCTCACCGCAACGACTTCGGTGCCCGGAACGAGCTCCTTCGAGACTTCGAGCGCGAGCTCGAGCGTCTCCTCGTCCACCGCGTCAGCCTTGGTGACCGCGACCACGCCCCGCTCGATGCCGAGCAGGCGGAGGATCGCGAGATGCTCGTACGTCTGCGGACGAGGACCTTCGCGTGCGTCGACGACCAAGAGAAAGAGGTCGATGCCGGTCGCTCCGGCGACCATCGTTCGTACGAAGCGCTCGTGTCCGGGGACGTCCACCACCGAGAGCCGGCGTCCGTCCGGGAGCTCGAGTGGCGCGTACCCGAGGTCGATCGAGATCCCCCGGCGCTGTTCCTCCGGCAGACGGTCCGTGTCCTTGCCGGTCAGCGCCCGCACGAGCCACGTCTTTCCGTGGTCGATGTGCCCAGCGGTGCCGATCGTCAACGCCATCTGAGAAAGTCGCCCCGTCGAGCCTTGTGACACTGTGTCACTAGGCGATTTCGGTTCGGGCCGCGAGGATCGCCGACGCAACGTCGTCTATGTCGGTGTCCGCGAGCGTCCGGCAGTCGAGGAGCGTGCGGCCGTCGCGGACCACTGCGATCACCGGCGGCTCCCCAAGCAGGAGCGGCTCTGCGAGACCCTCCTCGACTGCACACGCCGCGCTCGGCAGCTCGGCGAGCGGTAGCGCCCCGCCGCCGACGCGCGCAACGGTCTCCTCGACATCACCGCCGACGAGCGACGCGAGCCGCTCCGCTCGAGCACGAACCTTCTCGAGCGGCTCGTGGAGCATGCGGAGCACCGGAATCCGATCGCGGGTCGCGGGATCGAGTGCGAGGGAGAGCGTCCCCTCGAGCGCAGCGAGGGTTAGCTTGTCTGCGCGCAGCGCGCGCTGAAGTGGGTGACGGCGGAGGCGCTCCACCAGCTCCGCTTGCCCGACGACGATCCCCGCCTGCGGTCCGCCGAGGAGCTTGTCTCCCGAGAAGCAGACGACATCCGCGCCCGCACGGAGGCTCTCGCGCGGCGTCGGCTCGTCGCCGACCGTGGCGAGCGCGCCCGAGCCGAGGTCGTCGACGAGAGGGAGGCCGGCTCGCTTCGCGATCCGTCCTAGATGACGGAGATCCGGCCGTTCCGTGAACCCGACGACCCGGAAGTTCGACTGGTGAACCCGGAGCAGCACGGCCGTTTCGGGGCCGATCGCCCGCTCGTAGTCCTCGGCGCGAGTCCGGTTCGTGGTCCCCACCTCGACGAGGCGCGCTCCTGAGCGCGCGAGCACGTCCGGGATACGAAACCCGTCGCCGATCTCGATGAGCTCCCCGCGCGAGACCACGACCTCACGGCCTTCGGCGAGGGCGGCGAGGGCGAGCAGCACCGCGGCCGCGTTGTTGTTGACCACGAGCGCCGCGTCCCCGCCGGTGAGACGCTCGAGCAGCGACCCGAGATGATCCTGGCGCGAGCCCCGCTCGCCCCGCTCGAGGTCGTACTCGAGATTCGAGTACCCACGTCCGACGTCCGCGACCCGCTCGAGAGCAGCCTCGGCGAGCGGCGCGCGCCCGAGGTTCGTGTGCACGAGGACCCCTGTGGCGTTCAGCACACGTCGGAGGGAGGGCCGCCTCGCCCGGGCGAGCTCCTCGAGCACCGAGTCGACCAGCGGCTCCGGCTCGCGGCCCGCCCTGATCTCCTCCCGCGCACGCTCCAGCACCGACCGCGCAGAGTCGACCGCGAGCTCATGCGGCGCGTCCACGAGGCGCTCGTCCGCGAGCAGCTTGTCGATCGACGGCAGGTCGCGCAGGGAACGCGGGCCGGGCATGGCGTCAGTGTCGCCCGACGGCTCCTACGCCGCAAGCGCCGGCAGCAGCTCGCGGAGAAGCGCGGTCAGTCGCGGCTCTGCCTCCGCGCCGACTGCGAGCACTTCGACTGTGATCGAGCTGCCCCGACCCGACGCCTGCGGCCATGTTCGTGACGACCGAGATCCCGAGGCACCGGATCCCCATGTGCCGCGCGGCAATCACCTCGGGCACCGTCGACATCCCGACGAGATCCCCGCCGACAGCGCGCATGAGGCGAATCTCCGCGGGCGTCTCGAACTGCGGCCCGAGCCACGCCGCGTACACGCCCTCCCCCAGCTCGAGCCCGAGCCGCGCGGCAGTTTCACGCGCGATCCGCCGCAGCTCCGGGTCGTACGCCTCGCCCATGTCGGGAAAGCGCGGCCCGAGCGCGTCGTCGTTCGGCCCGACGAGCGGCGAGGCCCCCATGAGGTTCACGTGGTCCGAGATCAGGATGAGCTGTCCCGGCCGGTACGACTCGTCGATTGCGCCCGCCGCGTTGGTCACCACGAGCGTCCTCACTCCGAGCCGGCCGAGCACGCGCACGCCGAAGACCGCGCGGTCGGCGGCGATCCCTTCGTACAGATGCGCTCGACCCCGCATGACCGCGAGCGGCACACCGTCGACCGTGCCGAGAGCGAGCACCCCCGCGTGACCGACTGCCGTCGACACGGGCCAGCCGGGAATCCGGTCGTAGGCGATCTCGACCCGGTCCTCCACCGCATCCGCGAGCCCACCGAGGCCGCTGCCCAGCACGACTCCGACCGCGGGCGCGAGATCGGTCTCCTGCCTGATCGCCTCGAGTGCGTCCTCCAGCATCAGGCCGATCCCTCCTCGAGGCGAATGTTGTACCGCGAGACGATGAGCTCGACGATCTCCTTCGTGTCGTCGGTGAGGAACAGGAGATCGATGTCCTCCGGCGAGATCAGATCGTCCTCGAGCATCTCCTTGCGCATCCACTCCATCAGCTCGGCCCAGTAGTCGGAGTCGTAGAGAACCACCGGGAAGTTCCCGATCTTCCCCGTCTGGATGAGCGTCAGCGCCTCCCAGAGCTCGTCCTGCGTGCCGAATCCGCCCGGGAAGATCACGAATCCCTCGGCCGCCTTCACGAACATGACCTTGCGCGAGTAGAAGTGCCGAAAGGTCAGCCCGATGTCGCACCACGCGTTCAGCCCCTGCTCGTGGGGCAGCTCGATGTTGAAGCCGACCGAGAGCCCACCCGCCTCCTGGCACCCGCGGTTCGCCGCCTCCATCACGCCGGGACCGCCGCCCGTCACCACGGCGAACCCCGCCTCGGCGAACACGCGGCCCGTCTCCCGGGCACTGTCGTACGTCGGAGTGCCTTCGAGCACGCGCGCCGAGCCGAAGATCGAGACCGCCGGACGGTCGATCTTCGCCACCGCCTGGAAGCCGGCGAGGAACTCGGACGCGATCAGCGAGATGTCGCTGGCAAGCGTCTCCTCGCTCGCCCGCAGAACGCGGCGATCGAGCTGGGGGTCTTGACTCACGAGTGGTTTTCGTCAGGTCTACGGGTGTGATTCGCCGGCGAGAACCGAGCAGGCCTAGGACGCAGGGAGCCCTTGGAAACTGCGTCGGGGTCAGACTTAAGTCTGACCCCGACACGATTTCCCATATCGGGGCGACTGAGGACGACGGCATGCGAAGTGTTCGCAGCCGCGCGAAGCACGTCCGTAGGCCTGGCGGAGACC
Organism: uncultured Actinomycetes bacterium; assembly: GCA_963721795.1. GTDB lineage: Bacteria > Actinomycetota > Thermoleophilia > Gaiellales > Gaiellaceae > GMQP-bins7. The sequence continues at coordinate 413,913 of CAVRLT010000021.1, read as the reverse complement.
ACTAGAAGTCGCGCTCGACGTAGCTCGCCGACATGGCGATAGCGAGCACCGCGGCCAGGCCGAGGTAGACGATGCCGACGGTCGCCCGCTGCCACGTCGGCAGCCGGTAGTAGTCCGCGGCCTGCCCGCGCTCCTTCCAGCGCCGCCAGAGATCGAGCCCACCGAGCACGACGATGAGCAGGAGCAGCGGGTTGAAGCTCACGACTACGAGGCCGACCATCATCACGAGCCCGACGAACCAGAAGGCCGGATGCAGGGCGCCCACCGCGCGCCCGCCGTCGAGCGGGACGATCGGGATCAGGTTGAACAGGTTAAGGAAGAAGCCGACGAACGCGAGGGCGACGAGGAGCTCGGAGCCCGTTGCCTCACCTGCGATCCAGAACGCCGCCGCTCCCGCCGAGCCGACGATGGGGCCGGCGAGGGCGACCTGCGCCTCCTTCCAGGCGTCGTCCGGCAGCTCCTTCATTCCGATGACGGCGCCGAGAAACGGAATGAAGAGCGGCGCGCTCGCGGGCACTCCCTGCCGGCGCAGCTCGAGCACGTGCCCGATCTCGTGCACGAAGATCAGGACGACGAACCCGACGGCGAACGGCAGCCCCCAGATCCACGTGTAGGCCGCGATCGACACCAGCATCGAGGCGCCGGTCGTCACGACCTTGAGCTTCAGTAGAAGACCACCGAACTTGATGATCAGGAAGCCGAGGGCGATCACCGGCGCGAAGAGCTTGCGCACGAGGTCGCCGAAGCCCCAGCGCGGCTGCACAGGCTCGTAGCCCCGAGCGCCGTGCTCGGAGGCCTCGGGGTTGGGAAGGCTCGGCGCTTCGGGTGCCTCGATCGGCTCCCAGCGACGGTCCGGATCGGTGCTCAAGATCCCCGCCCGATCCACTCTTCGCCCCCCTCGTAGACCTCCTTCTTCCAGAGCGGGACCGTCACCTTCAGCTCGTCGATCGCTTCCTTGCAAGCAGTGAGCGCAGCTGCGCGGTGCGGTGCGGAGACGGCGATGACGACGCTCGTCTCGCCGATGTCCACGCGCCCGATGCGATGGTGGATCGCCACGTGGCAGAGATCGTGGCGACTCACGAGCTCGCTCGCCAGCGACGCCATGACCTCCTCGGCCATGCCCTCGTAGGCCTCGTACTCGAGATGGATCACGTCGCGGCCGCGCGACCGAGCGCGCGTCGTGCCGATGAAGGTCGCTATCGCGCCCGCGTCGTCGCTTCGCACTTCTGCCACAGCGTCCTCGACCGAAAGCGGTGTCTCGGAGAGAAGAAACCGACCTTGTGGCTCAGAGTCACTTGGCGCTCGTACGCCGCCCGAGACTGGCGGGATCAATGCGACCTCGTCGCCGGGAGAGAGCTCGGCGCCCTTCTCGGCGTACCCGCGGTTCAGCGCGTAGAGCAGCCCTTCGGGCTCGTCACCGAGACCGAGCTTGCCCCACACGTCCGCGACGACGGCGCCGTCCGGGAGCTCGAGCTCGACGCTCCGGGACCCCGCACGCTCGCGCAACGCCGCGAACAGCCGCACTCGCACCTTCACGGAAAGGAGGGTATCGGCGGCGCCGTACCCTCCCTCCGCGCTAAGAACCCGGTTCAGAATGACGCTTCGTCGGCGGGGCGCTCCGGGCGAGTGCGATGCAAGGACGCAGGGAGCCGCGATATTCGTGAATATCGAGGCGACCGAGGACGCCGCAGCGTGCCGCCTGGTGCGTCCCGGCGACACAAGGCTTCATTCTGAATCGGGTTCTAAGCGTGCTACGCGACCGCCAGCTCTTCGAGTGGTGCTGCTATCTCGATCGGTGCGCCGATCACGAACACCTGCGGGCCACCCGGAGCGACCGGCTCGTCGAAGGTCGCAATCAGAGTCGGCGCGGAGAAGAAGCCGAGGACACGGAGGACCCCGGCGCCGACGTTGCGGATGTCATGCGGCTCCATTGCGGGAACCGTCAGCATCGCGCCGGTCTGCGCGACCGCGGTCTCGTCGCCCACAGTCGCCTCGCCCTCCCCTTCGAGGATGAGCAGGAGCTCTTCGGAGCTGTCCCGGTGGAGCCCGACGTGCATCCCGGGCTCCAGCTCGAAGTACACCGTCGCGGTGCTCGCGTTCCCGACCTGGCTGTGGTGCGGGAAGCCGACTCGGAGACGCCGGCTCGGATCGAGCGTCGACTCGACGTCCTTCAGCGGGAGCGAAGCGAGATCGAGATGTTGCACGGTCAGCTCCTTTCGTTGCACAGTATCGTGCAGCGATTATTGCGGAGCGCTTTCGCGCTGTCAAGCTTTCGCGATACACTACTGTGCAGTGACTCGTAAGTACGAGCTGAAACAACGGGCAGAACGGCTCGCAGGGACGCGTAAGCGCATCGTCGAGGCGACGGTGGCCTTGCACGCGAGCGTCGGTCCGGCACACACGACCATCTCGGCCATCGCCGAGCAGGCCGGTGTGCAGCGCCACACCGTCTACGCTCACTTCCGCGACGAGCGCAAGCTCTTCGATGCCTGCTCTGCCCACTGGGCCGCTCTCCATCCCTTCCCCGACCCGGCGCGCTGGGCCGCGATCGACGATCCGAAGCAGCGTCTGCGGGAAGCGCTCAACGCCGTCTATGAGTGGTACGGCCGCGTCGGAGACGACCTGAAGCTCTTCAAGCGCGATTCCGGGACGCACTCGACGACCGCGGAGCTCGTTGCGCGGAGAGAGCGGGCGCTCCTCGCTCACAGAGACACGCTCGCGGCCGGATGGTCGCGGCGGAAGGCGGTGAAGGCGGCGATCGGGCACGCCCTCGAGCTCGAGACCTGGGACTCGCTCGTCCGCCGCCACGGGCTGACGCGGGAGCAGGCGGTCGACGCGATGCTCCGGTTCGTCTCCAGCGTCTAGCATCGCTCGCGATGGCGACCGGTGACGATCGCCGGCTGACCGACTCCGGCATCGAGGTGAAGCCCGCCTACACGGCGGACGACCTTCCACCGGAGCCGCTCGAGCTCCCCGGCGAGTTCCCGTTCACGCGCGGCCCCTATCCGACCATGTACCGCGGGCGCCCCTGGACGATGCGCCAGTACGCAGGCTACGGCTCCGCCGAGGAGACGAACGCGCGCTTCCGCTTCCTCCTCGAGCGTGGCCAGACCGGGCTCTCCGTCGCCTTCGATCTCCCGACGCAGCTCGGCTACGACTCGGACGACCCGCTGGCTGAAGGGGAGGTCGGGCGCACGGGGGTCGCGATCGACTCGATTGCCGACATGGAGGCTCTGCTCGAAGGAATCCCGCTCGGCGAGGTGTCGACCTCGATGACGATCAACGCGCCTGCGGCACTGCTGCTCCTCCTCTACGAGCTCGTGGCGGAGGGCCAGGGAGTCGGCGCCGACAAGCTGCGCGGAACGGTCCAGAACGATGTGCTCAAGGAGTACATCGCGCGCGGCAACTACATCTTTCCGCCGCGTGCCTCGATGCGCCTGACGACGGACCTCTTCGCCTACTGCGCCGAGCGGCTCCCGAAGTGGAACACGATCTCGATCTCCGGGTACCACATCCGCGAAGCGGGAGCGAGCGCCGCACAGGAGCTCGCGTTCACGCTCGCAAACGGAATCGCGTACTGCGAGGCCGCGATCGCGGCAGGCCTCTCCCCCGACGAGTTCGGCGAGCGGCTCTCGTTCTTCTTCAACGCCCACAACCACTTTTTCCAGGAGGTGGCGAAGTTCCGCGCGGGGCGGCGGCTGTGGGCGCAGATCATGCAAGAGCGCTTCGGCGCGACGAACCCGCGCGCGCTCGCGCTCCGCTTTCACGCGCAGACCGGAGGATCGACGCTGACGGCGCAGCAGCCGGAGAACAATGTCGTGCGGGTCGCCCTTCAGGCCCTGTCGGCCGTGTGCGGCGGTGCGCAGTCGATCCACACGAATTCGTTCGACGAGGCCCTCGCGCTGCCGAGCGAGCATGCGGCCCGGATCGCGCTGAGAACCCAGCAGATCCTCGCCCACGAGGCGGGCGGCACCGACACCGCCGACCCGCTCGGCGGGGCGTATCTCATCGAGTCCTTGACGAGCGAGCTCGAGGAGAAGGCGCGCGAGCTCATCGAGCGAGTGGACGAGCTGGGCGGCGCCGTGGCTGCGATCGAGCAGGGATTCGTCCAGGCGGAGATCGACGCCTCGGCGTTCCGCTTCCAGGCCGACGTCGAGGCTGGGACCCGTATCGTCGTCGGCGTCAACCGCTTCGGCGAGGAGGGCGACGAGCGGGTCGAGCTGCTGCAGGTCGATCCCGAGAGCGAACGGCGCCAGCGGGAGCGGACGGCTCGGGTGCGCGCCGACCGAAACGCGGAAGCGGCAACGCGGGCGCTGGTCGAGGTGAGGAGCACCGCGGAGAGCGATGCGAACCTGCTCCCGCCGTTGCGCGAGGCGCTGAAGGTCGGCTGCACCGTCGGCGAGCTCTGTGGTCTCCTCCGCGAGCTTTGGGGTACATATGACGCCCAGCATGCGTAGAAACAGGCAGCTCGCGATCGCCGCAGGGGTGCTCCTCGCACTGGCGATCCCGCTCGCTGCATTCGCAGCGACGCGGGGAGGCGCGGCGAGCGCAGCACCGCCGAGCTTCACGCGAGACGTCGCGCCCGTGATCCAGCAGAAGTGCGCGGGCTGTCATCGCGTGGGAGGCATCGCTCCGTTCCCGTTGGAGACGTCGCGACAGATCGCGTCTCGGTCGGCGCTGATTGCCGCAACGGTGCAGGCAGGCGTCATGCCGCCGTGGCCGCCTGGCCCTCGCTCCCCGGCCTATGCCGGAGAGCAGGAGCGCAGGCTGAGCGACCGCGAGCGGGCGACGCTCCTCGACTGGGCCAAGGCGGGGGGCCGGGTCGACGGCCCGGCGCGCAAGCCCCTTCCCGAAAAGCCGGTTCAGCTCGAGCCCGGGGAGGCGCTGTTGACGCTGCGCCTGCCGTCCGCGTACAAGCCGCGCGCACCGAAGGGCGTCACCGACGACTACCGCTGCTTCCTCCTCGACCCGAAGCGAGCCGGAGACTCGTTCGTCACCTCCGCACGGATCGAGCCGGGAGCCGACAAGGTCGTCCACCACGTCATCCTCTTCCGCGTCGCAAAGGCACAGGTAGCGGATGCGAAAGGTCTGGATTCTCGCTCCGCAGGTCCTGGGTGGAATTGCTTCGGCGGGACCGGGCTTCCAGCAGGCTCCGGCTCCGGTGCGATCCAGGACTCGCTGAACGATGCGAACTGGGTCGCCGCGTGGGCGCCGGGCTGGGGTGGGAATCGCCTGCCCGAAGGCACGGGCGTGCCCTTGCCTGCCGGGAGCCAGATCGTGATGCAGGTGCACTACAACCTCCTGAACGGGCGCGCGCCCGACCGCTCACGCGCGCTGCTCACGGTCGCGCCGGCCGCGGCGAAGCTCACCCCGCTCCAGACGATGCTGCTCCCAGCGCCGGTCGAGCTGAGTTGCGCCGCGGGCGAGCAAGGAAAGCTGTGCAACAGGAACGAGGCGCTCTTCGACCTCACGCGCAAGTACGGCTCGCAAGCCGCTTTCGTCCCGGCGGGCCTTCTGATCCTCTGCCGCGGGAGCGCGGCGAATCCGCGCGCCGGAGCGACGTCGACATGCGACCGCCGGCTCACCCAGCCGACGACTATCCACGTCGCCGCGGGCCACATGCACCTGCTCGGCGCGGCGATCCGGGTCGAGCTCAACCCCGGAACCCCGAGCGCTCGCGTGCTGCTCGACATCCCGCGCTGGGACTTTCACTGGCAGAACGCGTACACCCTCGCGCGGTCGGTGAAGGCCGACGCGGGCGACGTCGTGCGGGTCACCTGCCGCCACGACGTGCACAAGCGCATGCACGGCGGGCACGGCATCCCGAAGACCCCGCGTTACATCCTGTGGGGCGAGGGCACGACGGACGAGATGTGCCTCGGGATCCTGCAGGTGACGCGCGGCTGACCGGCGCTACGAGGCGCGCCGACGCGCGCGCTCCTCGAGATACTCCCGGAGCTTCGCCTGCTCGATCCGCCGCACGATTTCGAGCACTTTCGGGTCCGTCTTGCGGCGAGGGCCGATGCTCGGAATCCGATAGATCACGTCCTTGCGGAGCGGTCCGCGCTCCGGAAACGGCTCGGTGTGGATCACGTGACGTCCCCCGGCATCGAACGATCAGTGTAGCTCCGCAGAACCTGATCTAGGTCGTCACGGAGGTCGAAGACGGAACGTGGCGTTGCGAGGATCCGAGCGACGAGAACGGGGCGCGGCACTCTGCGACTTCGCGAACGAAGTCGATCGTGATCTCGTCCCGTGAGAGGTGCGCCCTGGTTCCGTTCACCCACACGCCGAGCAGCACCGCACGGTCGAGGAAGACATCCTCCGAGCCGTCGTCGTGCTCGCTCATCGATCGATGATGCGCGAAGACGTTTCACGTGACGTTGCCGGACCCGTCACGATTAACTCACAACGTGCGGATCCTCCTCGTCTCGCAGATGTACCCGGGCCCGGACGATCCGGACCTCGGGATCTTCGTCGCAAACCTGGAACGAGAGCTCGCCGCGCGCGGCCACGAGCTCGAGCGGGCTGTCGTCGACCGCCGCGCGGGCGGGAAGCGGCGTCATCTCGGCCTTGCGCTCGACGCCAGGCGGGCCGCGCGACGGTTTCGCCCGGATGTCGTCTACGCGCACTTCCTCGCGCCGGCCGGGCTGATTGCGGCGCTCGCGTCGCGCGCCCCGCTCGTCGTCACCGCCCACGGGCAAGACGTGGAGAACGCCCGCGAGAGAGCTGCGGTGCGCGCAGCGACGCGGTACGTGGTTCGTCGTTCTGCGGCGGTGATCGCGGTCTCGGAGTGGCTACGCGAGCGCCTCGTGCAGTCGATCCCAGGAGCGGTGGGCAAGACCGAGGTCGTCGACTGCGGCGTCGATCTCGAGCGGTTCACCCCTCGCGACCGAGAGGCTGCGCGCGCCGAGGTCGGCTGGCGTGGCGAGGGCACCGCCTTCCTCTGTCTCGGAGCCCTGTCGGAGCGCAAGAACGTCCTCCGCCTCGCCCGCGCATTCGAGGAGCGAGGCGAGGGAACGCTCACGTTCGTCGGAGACGGGCCGCTTCGTCCAGCCCTCGAAGGTCGCCCAGGGATCGAGCTCGCAGGCCGGGCCGGTCATGACAAGGTTCCGACCTGGATCGCCGCCTGCGACGTCCTCTGTCAGCCGAGCCTCGTCGAGCCGTTCGGCCTCGCGACCCTGGAAGCGATGGCGTCGGGGCGCTCCGTAGTCGCGACGCGGATCGGGGGGCCACCGGAGTTCGTGAGCCCCGAGTCGGGAGTCCTCGTCGACCCCGAGAACGAGGGCGCGCTGTCCTCGGCGCTCTCGCAGGCAGCGGCCCTGCCGCGCCCCAACCTCGCGGCGCGCGACGTCCGCCGCCGACCACGACCTCAAGCTGCAGGCGGCACGGGTGGAGGCGATTCTCGAGCGAGCCGCTCGTAGTGCGCAGATCGGAATCCGCTAGCGCGGATTCCGATCGCGCGAACCCTTAAGGCGTCCGCTTCGCGGCCGCCAGATCGGCCAGCCTGACCTCGACGAGCGGACGGACGGACTCCTCGAGCCCGGCCGCTTTCGCCACCGCGAGCGCCTCTTCGTAGGTCGCGCGGACCTTCTCCGTCGCGACGCCTTGCTTCAGGCGGTTGTCGCCCGTGACCAGCAGCTTCTGGATCTTGTCGCGCGCCGCCTCGCTCACGAAGGAAACCTATCGACGCTGCTACCCTGGGCGCCGTGCCGTGGCTCCAGATGTCAGCTGTCCTCCAGGTGCTCCTGAGCGCCTTCGTCGTCACGCTGGTCCTCATGCACTCGGGCCGCGAGGCCGGGATGGGCGGCCTCGGGTTCACGCCGCATTCACAGGGCGGAACGCACATCGTGGAACGGAACCTGACGCGGCTGACGGTCGCCGTCTCGATCGTGTTCACCTTCAACACGATCGTCCTGTTCCACCTTCTCGCGTAGAATCACGGTTGGCCACGCGCTGGTGGCGGAATTGGTAGACGCGCTAGGTTGAGGGCCTAGTGGCCACTTTAGGCCGTGGAGGTTCAAGTCCTCTCCAGCGCATGAGGTAAACGGTAGAGGTCAGACTTCAGTCTGACCTCTGCTCAGTTTCAGTTTCCCGATGCTCATCTACTCCGAGCTCGCGCACTGGTTCCACCTGCTGACGCATCCGTCCGACTACGTCGAGGAAGCGGACTTCGCCGCGCGGGTGATCGACGCGACGGTCGAAGGGCAAGCGCGAACGCTGCTCGAGCTGGGCTCGGGAGGCGGAAACAACGCATCGCACCTGAAGCAGCGCTTCGAGTGCACCCTCACGGACCTCTCACCGGAGATGCTCGCGCTGAGCCGAACGCTGAACCCCGAATGCGAGCACATCGAGGGCGACATGCGGACGTTGAGGCTCGGGCACACGTTCGACGCCGTGTTCGTACACGACGCGATCGCGTACATCACGACCGAAGACGACCTTCGCGCGACCATCGACACGGTGGCTGTCCATCTCCGCCCCGGCGGTGCCGCGTTGCTCGTCCCCGACACGACGCGGGAGCTCTACGCACCTCGGACGAGCCACGGCGGCCACGATGGAGACGACGGGCGCAGCCTGCGATACCTCGAATGGTCGTACGACCCAGACCCCACCGACACCACCTACGACGTGGACTTCGCCTTCTTGCTCCGGGAAGCCGGCGAGGAAACTCGCGTCGAGTACGACCGGCACGTGTGCGGCGTCTTCCCCGAAGCCCTCTGGAGTGCGCTCATCGAGCAGGCCGGGCTCGAGCTCGTCGATTTCGACGTCGAAGACCCCGATGAAGGCGAGCACGCGGTGTTCGCCGCGCGCTTGCCCGCTTGACGCCGTCCGAGAAGGGCTCTACCCTCTCCTGACGAACATATGTTCGTCCCCGAGACCTAGGAGAGAGCCCGATGCTCGAGACCCCGATGCTCACCTCACGTCAGCAGGAGATCTGGCAGTTCCTCGCCGAGTACGTGGACGGCCACGGCTACCCGCCGACCGTGCGTGAGATCGGCGACGCGGTCGGGCTGGCTTCCCCGTCCACCGTGCACGCGCACCTCGCGAACCTCGAACGCGCAGGGCTGCTCCGGCGCGATCCGACGAAGCCGCGCGCGCTCGAGCTCGTAGGCCGGCCCCGCGCCGACTCCGCCGGCTCGCATCCCGAACCGAATTTGCTCCCTCTCGTCGGACGAATCGCTGCTGGTGGTCCGATGCTCGCCGAGGAGGAGATCGAGGACCGGATCGCCGTTCCCGAGCCGCTCGGCCGGAACGCCGACTTCCTCCTGCGCGTGAAGGGCGAGTCGATGATCGACGCCGGAATCCTCGACGGCGACGTGGTGGTGGTTCATCGTCAGGACGACGCGCGGCAGGGCGACATCGTCGTCGCGCTCGTCGGTGAAGACGAAGGTGCCGACGAGGCGACCGTCAAGACATTCCATCGTGAGCGCGACGGCCGGATCCGGCTCCAGCCCGAGAACAGCGCGCTCGAACCGCTCTTCCCCGAGCACGTGCAGATCCTGGGGAAGGTGACCGGCGTCTTCAGGAGCATTGGGTAAGGAGCGACGGTGAGGAGAAGAGCATGAGTGTGGAAGCGCTGAACAGGACGCTCGATCAGGAGCTCGCGTCTCTGGTCCGCGGCGCGAGCCTCGAATGCCTCGTGTGCGGGGAGTTCCTGCTCCGTGTTCAGGGTGCGCTCGCCTGTCCCGAGTGCCGCTCGATCCTCGCGGAAGGACGAGAAATCCCCACCCACGAGCTACCATCCGTAGTGCAGGCCGGATGACCGCGGGCTGCTCTGCTCTCAGAGCAGTGGGGCTCGAGGAAAGTCCGGACACCGCAGGGCAAGGACGCTGGGGAGACCCAGGCGGCGAAAGCCGACGGAAAGTGGAACAGAAAGGAGACCGCCGGCCGATGAGTGCACGTTCGGTCGGTAAGGGTGAAACGGTGGGGTAAGAGCCCACCAGCGGCGGTGGCGACATCGCCGGCTCGCCAAACCCCGTCCGGTGCAAGGCGAAGCAGGTCCCGATGACGCGGCCCGCCGAGGGACCGGGTACGCCGCAAAGAGAGATGGTCATCCTCGACAGAATCCGGCTTACAGGCCTGCTACGGAAAAGCCCCGCTTGCGGGGCTTTTCCACTACGACACCGCGCATCTCACTTGGCCGACGCAACGGATCGTACGATGCAAGTACAGTCGGGGCATGGAGCGGATAGAGGCCGCTCGTCGCTACAACGTCCCGGTCGAGCAGGGCTTTGCGTTCATCACGAGCACCGCGAACTGGTCGAAGTTCTGGCCGGGATTCGTTCGCCTCGAGGAAGACTCGCGCTGGGCCGCGCCCGGTGACACGGCAAGGCTCGTGACGCGCCTCCTCGGGCGCGACCGCGAGCTCACGATGACGATCAGGGAGTTGGAGCCGAACCGACTAGTGACCTACACGAGCACGCAGCCGGGGCTGCCCGACGCTCATCATGAGCGCCATTTCGAGGCCTTGGGAGATGGATTCGTCTACCGGCTCGTCGTCGAGTACGAGCCGCGGAGCGGGATCGCCGGCGTGTTCGACCGTATCTTGCTCAAGCGCGGCATCGACCGCGCCTTCGATCGCACGTTTCTCGCGCTCGAGCGGCACCTCACCGCGGCGGAGTAATCCCGGGGGACACAGCGGTCACGGCGGGCGCATGGCAGGGGCTCGAGTACGCCTATGTAGCCGGCTTCTCCCAGACCGAGACGTGCTTGGTGCTCTGGCTCGTGAACGGCTCGCGATTCCAGCCACTCCAGCGCTCGCGCAGCGTCATCCCGGCGAGCCGCGCCATCAGGTCGAGCTCCGCGGGCCATACGCCGATCCGCTCCGCACCGGGCTTCGCACGCAATCGCGCCACTATCGCCTCGGACAGATCGATCCCATGCACGGCTACGCCGCGCTGCGCGAGCGGCAGCGCGATCCGTCCCGTACCGATGCCGAGCTCGAGCGCGGCACCGCCGCGGGCAAGATCCGCCAGGAAGGCGACCATCGGATCGACGACGGCACGATCGGCCTGGTACGCGTACCTCTCGTCGAAGCGCTCTGCCACACGCTCGCCGAAGTCCTCGGGCACGCGCGCACTCTCGCAAAGCCGACGGTGCAACGCTGCCTATGCTCCCGCGGTGAAGGCCCTAGCGGTCGTGATCGTGGCCGCGGGCGTGTACATCGGGGCGGCACAGCAGCGATCGGAGTCCGCCGGTGAACACCCGGTGAACGGCCGGTATCCACTTGGAGTCACACGTTCGAGCGGCTACGGAAGTGCGACCCATGTGTAGGAGGCACCCGTATCGTCCCCAACTTCGGAATGCGAACGCCGTCCGATGAGTTCTGAGAACTACAGCCGTCAGTAGTGAAGATGGAAGCGACACGAGGGGAAGTGGGCGATGACCGAGCATGGGCATGAACCAGACCTGACCCGCGATCCACGGCGAGCCGCGCACGAGCGGCTGTCGACCGGCGCGCTCGCAGCATGGATGCGCGCGTGCGCGACGCACCCCTGGCGCGTCGTCCTGAGCTGGCTCGGCATCGTCGCCCTTCTGATCGTCCTCGTCGCCACGGTCGGCGGCAGCCTGAAGGACGAGTTCTCGATCCCGGGCTCGGACACGCAGAGGGCGACGGACCTGATCGAAGCGGAGTTCGCCGCCGAGCAGGGCGGTGTCCTGAACCTCGTGTTCGCCGCACCGGAGGGTGAGCGCCTCGACACCGAAGAGCGGCAGGCCGCGATCAACGCCGCGATCGCGGAGCTGAAGACGGACGAGTTCGCCGCGATCGGGGAGGACGAGCGGGCCGGTCTCGAGAGTGTCGGCAACCCGTTCGACGAGCGGACGTTCTCCGACGACGGACGCATCGCCTACGCCGAGGCGCAGTTCGACCGTGTCATCTACGAGGAGGATCGCGAGCAAGTCGTCGCCGTCCAGGACGCCGTCCGCGAGGCGGTCGAGCCTGTAGGCGTGGTCGTCGAGTTCAACGGCGACGCGGAGTTCCCGCCGATCGAGCAGGGAACGCAGGAGCTGTTGGGGCTGCTCGCGGCGTTGATCGTCCTGCTCGTCGTCTTCCGAACGCTGGTCGCGACCGCACTTCCGCTCGCCCTTGCGATCGTCGCTCTCATGACGGCGTTCCTTCTGCTGTTCATCCTCGCCGGCCTCACCGACATCAACACGATCACTCCGCTGCTCGTGTCGATGATCGGCCTCGGAGTCGGCATCGACTACTCGCTGTTCATCGTCACCCGCTTCCGGCAGCTCCTGCACGAAGGGCTTTCGCCGCGTGACGCGGCAGCCGAGGCCGGCGCCTCGGCGGGCCGCGCGACGATCTTCGCAGGGCTCACCGTTGCCATCTCGGTGACGGGGCTCGCGTTCTTCGGCCTCGACTTCGTCACGAAGCTCGGTATCGGGTCAGCTCTCGGCGTTCTGACGACCGTGTTGATCGCGAACTCGCTGCTCATAGCGGTGCTCGCGAAGCTCGGACACAAGGTCGACCGCCTGAAGGTGCCGTTCCTCCGGCCGATCGACGACTCGGAGGCCGCCCGCGAGAGGACGCCGATCGCACGCTGGGGTCGGTTCGTCACCTCGCACCACAAGCCGGTCTTCGTGATCCTGCTCGTGATCGGCCTCCTGCTTGCGACGTCGTCCGCACTGGTGCGGTTCGGGGCGTCCGACCAGGGCACGCAGCCGACCGATCAGACGGCACGCCGTGCGTACGACCTGCTGGCGGAGGGCTTCGGACCGGGCTTCAACGGCCCGATTCCCATCGTGGTCGACGTCAACAGCGACGCCGACGCACCACAGAGGGTCTACGAGGGCGTCCGAGACCTCCAGGGAGTGGCGTCCGCCGGCGAGCCGCAGTTCAACGACTCGAAGACGGTCGCGATCGTGTTCGTGACTCCGGACTCAGCGCCACAGGACGAGGAGACTGCGCAGCTCGTCGATCAATTGCGCGGCGACGTCGTGCCGGCGGCCATCGAAGGCGGTGACTCCGCCGTCTACGTGTCCGGCCTGAACGCCGCGTTCATCGACATCGCCGACCGGATCTACGAGCGACTCCCGATCTTCTTGCTGTACGTCATCGGCGTCACGTTCATCGTGCTCGCGATGGCGTTCCGCTCGATCGTCGTCTCGCTGACGGCGGCGTTCGCGACGATCCTGTCCGCGTTCGTCGGCTTCGGCGTACTGACGCTCGTGATCCAGGAGGGCTACCTCATGGAACTGACGGGTCTCGACAAGACCGGTCCGATCGAGACGTTCGTGCCGCCGATCGCGTTCGCGATCATGTTCGGGCTCTCGATGGACTACATGGTCTTCCTCATGAGCCGCATCCGTGAGGAGCACGTCCACGGCCTGAAGACCCGCGAGGCGATCGAGCACGGCATCGCCGCGATCGGGCGCGTGGTCGTGGCGGCCGCGCTCATCATGGGCACGGTCTTCGCGGCGTTCATCCTCACGTCGGACCGCATCTCGAAGGAGTTCGGCCTGCTGCTCGCAGTCGCGATCCTTACGGATGCACTGGTCGTGAAGATGACGCTCATTCCGGCGTTCTTCACCTGGCTCGGCGAGAAGACCTGGTACATCCCGAACTGGCTCGACCGGCTCCTGCCGAACATCACCATCGAGCCGCCGCACGACGGCGAGCGGGAGCAGGCGTTCGAGGTGGACCGCCCGGCACCCGCAGGACAGCACTGACGGATCGCTAGGACGGCGGAGCCACGGCTCCGCCGTCCGACCCGCCGCCTCGCTAGGTCGGGCGGAGGACGACCTCGATCGCGGTTCCGTGACCCGGAGCCGAGCGCAGGCTCAGCTGCCCCTCGATCGCCTCCGCCCGGAGCTTGATGTTGTCGAGCCCCTGGCCTTCCGAGATGGTGGTCTCGTCGAAGCCGATCCCGTCGTCCGACACCGAGACGACTCGGCGCCCTCCACGTTGCCGGATCGACACCTCGACGTGACGAGCACCCGCGTGCCGCCGGACGTTTCCGAGACCCTCCTGCACGATTCGGAACACCTCGATCTGCTCGTCGGGCGCCAACCGCACCTGGCGGTCGACGTCGAGGTCGACCTCGAGCTCTCCGTCCGCCGTGAGGACGTCGATGTAGCGGCGGAGCGCCGAGTCGAACCGCGCCGAGCCGCCGGCCGAGGACAGCGCGAGCACTGCGAAGCGCGCTTCCTGCTGCGCGGCGGTCGATGCACGTTTGAGGCGTGGCAGCACCTCCTCCAACGGCGCGTCCGACTCGAGCGTGCTGACGTGGGTCGAGATCGCGAAGAGGTACTGGGCGAGTCCGTCGTGGATCTCGCGCGCGACCCGAGCTCGCTCGTCGGCGACCGCCCGGCCGAACTCGGCATCGGCGATCGCGCGCCAGACCCCGATCAGGAGCATGCCGTAGGCGACGAGGCGCAGGAAGTCGCCCTGGAGGAGATGCGCGCTGGACACAACCGGCGTCAGCGTGAGATGGAGATCGGCGAACAGCGCGAGCGTCACGGCAAGGCACATCCAGCTGTCGAAGTCCCGTCCATGACGCTGGAAGCGAAGGGCGAAGCCGATCAACGCCGTCAGCCAGAGCATCGCCAACAGTGAGGCGGCAAGTGCGACCGAGGACCCCTCGACGATCTCGCCCTCGCCCCACTTCGGTGCATGCAAGCCGATCCCCGACGCTGTGAGGATGACCGCGACGCTGACCCCGACGGCTGCAAGTGCGGGCCGCCGCTCCGACAGGCGTCCGTCGACGTACGGCGCGATCGCGATGAGCGCGGCGCCGAGGAGGCGCGCACCGACCAGCGACCAGGCCGCCCACGGAGGAAGCGGCTCTCCACCCAGGACGGGCGCCAGTCCGAAGACGACCGTCCCGAGCGCGATCGTCCAGAACCCTGCTGCGAGGAGAAGGTCGAGGGTGCGCCCGTCGACGAGGAAGCGCACCGCGGCGAGCACGGAGACGATTCCGGCGACGACCGCGACCGCAGTGTCGAGGACGAGCCTGGCCTCCGGAAGCTCGTACGCGGACTGAAGCGAAGAGCTCAGCGCGAAGAGTGCGGTCGCCGAAGAGAGCAGTGCGATGAGAACGATCTCGCCGAGCAGCCAGGAGCGGTAGCTCTGCGGGCGCGTGTGCTCCATAACCCCCTTTTCGGCAACGCGCGGCCTGCCGATAAGAGAAACCGTGGCGGAGCGGATCCTGATCGTGGACGACCATCCGCTGACGAGGGACGCCCTCGCGTCCCTTCTGACCCAGCAGGGATTCGAAGTGGTCGGCGATGCCGCGAGCGGTGAAGAGGCGATCGTCGCCGCGCGCGAGAGTCAGCCCGATCTCGTGCTCCTCGACCTGACGATGCCGGGGATGGACGGCTTGACCGCGCTTCCCAAGATCCGCGAGGAGGCGCCCGATTGCGAGGTCGTCGTGCTGACCGCGTCGGACGCCGAGGAGAATCTCCTCGGGGCAATTCGGGCGGGGGCGGCCGGCTACCTCCTGAAGACCGAGTCCCCGGAGCAGATCGCGACGTTCCTGCGCGGAGTCGCCCGCGGTGAGGCGGCCCTCTCCGGAGGCGTCGCGAAGCGCTTGCTCGACCGCGTGCGAATCGGTGGCCGCCTCGACGGGATCCCGGAGGTGATCACACGCACGCTCTCCGCGCGCGAGGTCGAGGTCCTGCTCCTGCTCGACGAGCACCTGGGAACCGACGAGATCGCGCAGCGCCTCTACATCTCCGAGCACACGGTCCGCTCACACGTGAAGAGCCTCCTGAAGAAGCTCGGCGTCTCATCGCGCCGCGAGGCCCTCGAGCGCCTCGAAACCGCCCGCGGCTAGCGATCCGAGAAACCCTCGAGCGCCGCCTCGACCAACTCGGGCAGCGTGTCGAGGTTGTAGCCGCCCTCGAGCACCGCGGCAGTCTTGGGAGCGAGTGCCGCGGAGCGGCGTGCCAGCTCGCGAAACGCGCCCGCGGTCAGCCTCATCTCACCGAGCGGATCCTCCGCGTGCGCGTCGAAGCCGGCGGAGACAAGGACGAGCTCGGGCTCGAATGCCTGGACGACGGGCTCGACCGCTTCACGAAAGGCATGCGCGTACTCGGCATCGCCGGATCCTGCCGGGAGTGGCAGGTTGAGCGTGTGCTCGTCGCTCGTTCCCGGCCCACCCGTCCCCGGATAGAACGGCCACTGGTGCAGCGAGACGAAGAGAACGGACGGATCGTCGCGGAAGATCGCCTCCGTTCCGTTCCCGTGGTGGACGTCGAAGTCGACGATCGCGACGCGACTCACGCCGAGCTCGGACTGTGCGTGCCGGGCCGCGATCGCCACGTTGTTGAAGATGCAGAACCCCATCGCGCGGTCGGCCAGCGCGTGATGCCCGGGAGGCCGGACGAGTGCAAAGCCTCCTTCCTCGACGGCGCGAATCGCGCATCCCGCGGCCAGCCTGGCCGCCTCACAGGTGGTCTCGCTCACGTAGGTGTCGGGGTCGAGCCAGCCCTCGGTCGCGATCTCTTCGATCGTCCGCACGTACTCGGCCGGATGAACGCGCTCGATGGCCTCGCGGTCTGCGGGGACGGACTCGAGGTACCCCGGGAAACACTCGTGCAGCCGGGCGAGTCGTTCCGGGCGCTCGGCGTGGATGTGGTGGCCGGGGGAGTGCAGCCGCACCAGCGCCGGATGGCTGATCACGTCGATGCCGCAGCCTCCTCGAACCGGCCGGCGAGCCCGTTCATGCCGAGCTCCCTGCGCATGTGCCGCTGCGGCACCCCAGTCCGGCTCGACATCGGGTAGCGGAGGCAGCGGCGCCGCGCGGTCGAGCGTGGCGATCCGTCGGTAGAGCCGAAGCGCATCCGCCTCCGCCGCGAACCGCCCTTCCTCCAGCATCGCGTCCAGCGATCCGTACTGCGCGAGCAGGTCTGCCGCCTTCTTCGGCCCGATCCCCCGGGCTCCCGGGATGCGATCGGAGGGATCGCCGCGAAGCGCAATGAAGTCGGGCACCTGCTCGGGGTCGACTCCGTAGCGCTCGCGAACTTCCGCCGGGCCGATCCGGGCCGGCGCCTCGCCGCGCACGGGCTGCAAGAATCGTCGTTCGCGCTCCGGCGAGCTGGAACGCGTCGCGATCCGAGGTCGCCACGAGCACGCTTCCTCCCGCCTCTTCCTCCGCCGAGACCGCAGCGCCGAGGAAGTCGTCCGCCTCGTAGCCGGGCGCCTTCGCGTACGCGAGCCCCGAGGAGGCGACGAGCGCCGGGAGGAGAGCGAGCTGCTCGAGGAGCTCTGCCTCGAACTCCCGCCCGGACTGGTAGACGTCGAGCGCCTCGTGGCGGTACGTCGGCACTTCGAGCGTGTCCCAGGCGACGAGGACGGTGCGCGGCAGCTCGCCCTGCCAGAGCCGCAAGAGCATTGTCCCGAACCCGAAGAGCATGTTTCCGGGCCCACCGTCGCTCCGCCGAAGGGACTTCGGGATCGCGTGGTAGGCGCGGTGCGCGAACGAGTCTCCGTCGACCACGAGGAGCGGTTTCACGCGAGCGACTCCTCCAGCTCGGCAATCGTGTCCCGTAGCCGATCGGTCGCGATCTGCGCGGAGTCGGCCGGCGGCAGCCCGTCGAGATCGGCGACCGCGACGGGAGGGCCGTACCGAACACGCAGCGCGCCGAGCCGGGCGAGACGGTCGGTTCCCGCGATTCCTGCAGGGACCAGAGGGACTCCCGCCTCGAGCGCGATCCTGGCAGCGCCGGTGTGCCAGCGAGCCTCGTGCTTCTTGCGCAGGCCCTTTTGCCTGCGCGTGCCCTCGGGGAACATCACCACAGCGTGCCCCTCCCGGCAGAGACCGATCGCGGTCGCGATGGCCTCCTCGTCGCGCTCGCCGCGGCGGACGCGAAACGCGCCTCCCGCGGTGATGACCTTCCCGAGCGGGAACCAGAAGAGCTCGGACTTCGCCATGAAGCGCAGAAAGCGCCGAGGAAAGAGCGGGATGCCCAGCGGCCAGGGGTCGAAGTTCGACCAGTGGTTCGCCGCGAGGACGAAACCCCCGCTCGCGGGCACGTTCTCGAGTCCGAAGGCACGGTGCCTGAAGACGGTCTTCAGCACCGGCCAGCTGAGCGCTGCGACGACGAAGTACAGCCAGCTCGGACGCGGCGGTGTCGGCACGGGCGCCAGTATCGCGGAGACCGCGCAAGTCGCTTCTGCCCGACGAGGCCGAAGAACGCTTGCAACAGTCTGTTGCAAGCTGGCCGTCTCGGCTCCCATCTGCGGGAGAGCGCTGGACATCGAGTCGGTGTAGCGCGCGACGACTGCTTGCAACAGTCTGTTGCAAGGCGTTGCGGGGCTGTGATCCACCTTCGGTTTCCTATCGTCGTCGAGTGTCGGCGCTATGGTGTCGCGCCGTGGCCAAGAGACTCGTCATCGTCGAGAGCCCTGCGAAGGCGCGCACGATCGCGGGCTACCTCGGGACGGAGTTTGCGGTCGAATCCAGCATCGGGCACATCCGCGACCTCCCCGACCGCGCATCCGACGTGCCCGAGGCCGAGCGCAAGCGCTTCGGCGCGCTCGGCGTGGACGTCGACAAGGAGTTCGAGCCGTACTACGTCGTCGACGCGGGCAAGAAGAAGGTCGTCACCGAGCTGAAAAAGCATCTGAAGGACGCGGACGAGCTCTTGCTCGCGACGGATGAGGATCGAGAGGGAGAAGCGATCGCCTGGCACCTCGTGGAGGTGTTGAAACCGAAGGTTCCGGTTCGCCGCATGGTGTTTCACGAGATCACGCGAGAAGCGATCGCGCGAGCGCTCGAGGACACGCGCGTCATCGACCAGCGACTCGTGGACGCCCAAGAGACGAGGCGGATCCTCGACCGGCTGTACGGCTACGAGGTGTCGCCGGTCCTGTGGAAGAAGGTCACACGCGGCCTCTCCGCCGGCAGGGTGCAGTCGGTTGCCACACGACTCGCAGTCGAGCGCGAGCGCGAGCGCATCGCGTTCGTCTCGGCGGAGTACTGGGACCTCCTCGCCGGCTTCGACCCGGGAGAGTTCGAGGCGCGACTCGTGTCCGTGGACGGAAAGCGGGTGGCGCAAGGCCGCGACTTCGCGCCGGACGCGACGCTCGACGAGAAGCTCGTCCGGCTCGACGAGGAAGGAGCGCGGGGGCTCGCGGAACGCCTCGCAGACGCGGCGTTCAGCGTCAGGAGCTCGGAGGAGAAGCCGTACCGGCGGCGTCCCGGCAGCGCCCTTCCGCACCGCGACGCTCCAGCAAGAGGCGAGCCGCAAGCTTCGCTTCTCCGCGCAGACGACCATGCGGGTCGCCCAGCGCCTCTACGAGTCCGGCTACATCACGTACATGCGAACCGACTCGACGACGCTCTCGGAGTCGGCGCTCGCGGCAGCGCGGACTCAGGTTCGCGAGCTCTTCGGCAGCGACTACGTCCCCGAGAAGCCGCGGGCGTACGGACGAGCTGTGGCGAACGCCCAGGAGGCGCACGAGGCGATCCGTCCGGCCGGCGACACCTTCCGCACCCCGGACGAGCTGAAGAGGGATCTGGGACGCGACGAGCACGCGCTCTACGACCTGGTCTGGAAGCGAACCCTCGCCTCTCAGATGGAGGACGCACGCGGCCAGACGGTCTCGCTCCGGCTCGGTGCGACCTCGAGCGGCGACGAAGACGTCGAGTTCGGCGCGTCCGGCACCGTGCTGACGTTCCGCGGTTTCCTCGCCGCCTACGAGCCGGGCCGGGACGAGCCGTCGGAGGACGACGAGGAGCGGCGCCTTCCGCAGCTGACGGTCGGTCAGGACGTAACCCTCCTCACGCTCGAGCCCGAAGGGCACTCAACGACTCCGCCGCCGCGGTACACCGAGCCGACGCTCGTCAAGGCGCTCGAGGATCGCGGGATCGGCCGGCCGTCGACGTACGCCGCAATCCTGTCGACCATCGTCGATCGCGGGTACGTGTTCAAGAAGGGCACGGCCCTCGTCCCGACCTTCCTCGCCTTCGCCGTCGTGAACCTGCTCGAACGCCACTTCAGCCAGTTCGTCGACTTCGACTTCACCGCGCGCATGGAGAGCGACCTCGACCGCATCGCAGCAGGCGACGAAGAGCGGGTCGCCTGGCTCACACGGTTCTACTTCGGCAACGGAGGCGACCCCGGCCTCCGCTCACTGGTCACGGATCACCTCGACGAGATCGACGCGCGCGCCGTGAACTCGATCGCGATCCCGCGCAGCGAGGCGGTCGTGCGCGTCGGCCGCTACGGCCCCTACCTCGAGCGCGGCGAGTCCCGGGCGAGCCTGCCGGCCGACCTCGCGCCCGACGAGCTCACCGCCGAGAAGGCCGACGAGCTCCTGGCGCAGCCGGACAGCCGTCCGCTCGGACGAGATCCCGAGTCCGAGCTCGAGATCGTCGTGAGAACGGGCCGCTACGGCCCGTACGTGACCGAGGTCCTCCCGGAAGGGGCCGAGGGAAAGCCGAGAACGGCGTCGCTCTTCGCCTCGATGTCCCCGGAGTCGGTCTCGCTCGAGGACGCGCTCCGGCTCCTCACGCTGCCGCGCGTCGTGGGAGCGATCGACGGAGAAGACGTCACCGCGCAGAACGGACGCTACGGCCCGTACGTGAAGAAGGGCGCCGAATCGCGTTCGCTCGAGTCCGAGGAGCAGCTCTTCACCGTCACCGTCGACGACGCCAAGGCGCTGTTCGCGCAGCCGCCCCGGCGCCGCGGCCGAGGCGCGACGCGTGGCCCGCTCCGCGAGCTCGGCGCCGATCCGGACACCGCGCGCCAGATCGTGCTCAAGGACGGCCGCTTCGGCCCCTACGTCACCGACGGGGAGACGAACGCCAGCCTGCGCAAGGGAGACACGGTCGACGGCGTGACCCTCGAGCGAGCCGTCGAGCTCCTTGCGGAAAGGCGAGCCAAGAGCTCGTAGAAAGACTCGCTAAGAGCACGTAAAGCCTTTTTGGAGAGGGTTCTCACCGTCCGTCGAGGCGGTCATGATCTAACTGCCTGGGCAAGACGTACGTCTCAGGTAAGGAGAATTCAGGCTCCGAGCGCTCTGCCCCGCAAACCGCCGACGTGTCGGCAACGGAATAATCGGGAAGGGTAAGAGCGTTGGGAGCTTGTAACGCCCCTCCTGTAGCTATCACCCTGGAAATACAACAAAAACGCTCATACACTCCGTAAGTTTGTTGCTCTTCCGAGTCGCCGAAAGGACTGAAACACGAAGTTGACGCAAAACCAGCTGATCGAATTGCTCGAGTCCGAGCACGTAAAGGCGCTGATCGAGCGCGCCGAGGAGCACGGTGGCCACCTCACGATCCCCGAGATCGAGGCCTTCGTGCTCGAGCACGACCTCGGAGAGGACGACTCCGAGCTGCTCCAGCGCGAGCTCGAGGCCCACGGCGTCGAGATCGAGCACCCGGAAGCAGACGAGAAGGAGGCGGAGAAGCCGCAGTACGAGGCCGGAGCGGTCTCGGGTGCCGCCGACAGCCTCCAGCTCTTCCTCGCCGACGTCGGCCGCCACAAGCTGCTCACCGCGGCCGAGGAAGTTGCGCTCGCCAAGCGGATCGAGCGTGGCGATCCCGTCGCCAAGCGGAAGATGATCGAGTCGAACCTGCGACTCGTCGTGTCCATCGCCAAGGGCTATCGCGGCCTCGGCGTGCCTTTCCTCGACTTGATCCAGGAAGGGACGCTGGGCCTGAACCGCGCGGTCGAGAAGTTCGACTGGCGGCGCGGCTTCAAGTTCTCGACCTATGCCACCTGGTGGATCCGCCAGTCGGTACAGCGCGCGGTGGCCAACCACGCGCGGACGATTCGCGTTCCCGTGCACGTGGTCGAGCGGCAGCAGAAGCTGTCCCGCGCGGCCCGCCGGCTCGAGGTCGAGCTCGGGCGTGAGGCGACGAAGGAGGAGCTTGCGGAGGCCACCGGCCTCCCGCTCCAGCACGTCGACGAGGCGCTCGGGGCTGCCCATGCGTCGGTCTCGCTGAACCAGACGGTCGGCGCGGACGACGAGGGCGAGCTCGGAGACCTCTTCGCCGACCGCGAGGCCGCCGATCCGTTCGACGAGGCCGAGGAGTCGCTTCGCCGCCAGAGCATCCGGCGGGCGCTCGACGCTCTGCCCGAGCGGGAGCGGCGAATCCTGGAGCTCCGTTTCGGCTTCGAGGGCGAGCCGTGGACGCTCGAGGCGATCGGGCACGAGCTCGACCTGACACGTGAGCGGGTCAGGCAGCTCGAGGGCCAGGCGCTCAAGCGCCTCGAGGCCTTGCGCGACCTCGCCGGTCTAGCGGCGTAGCACTTGTCGGGGGTCTGGCTTCAGCCAGACCCCTCAAGTTTCTTCCGTTCCCGCCTGCAGGACGCGCCATCACGCGGATCGGCCGACTTATACTCGCTTCGTGCCGAGCGCGAAGCATGGCCCACCAGTTCCGGCGTGAGTACTGCCGACGCGGTTCTCGAGACGGGCGTCGCTGTCGTAGGAAAGAGCCCACGGCAGCTCTTCTGGATGCGGTTCAAGCAGGACAAGGCTGCTTTGGCCGGGGGCGTAGTGATCATCCTGCTGATCTTCCTGGCCTTCTTCGGCGGCCAGATCGCCGAGCGGATCACCGGGCACCCGCAAAACGAGCCCTATACCAACACGATGACCGACGACTTCGGGATTCCCAAGGGTCCGAACTCGCAGTTCTGGTTCGGTGCGGATGGTGCGGGACGAGATCTCTTCGTGCGGACGATGTACGGCGCCCGCACCTCGCTCCTCGTCGGCATCGTCGCCTCGGGAATCGCCGTGGCCATCGGCTCGATCATCGGCCTACTCTCGGGCTACTACGGCCGCTGGGCGGATACAACTCTCTCGCGCTTCGCCGACGTCATGCTGGCGGTTCCCCAGTTGCTCATCTCGATCGGCATCGTCGCGGCGTGCGGCACGACGAAAGAGGGCTGCTTTAACGGGCTGATCCAGCCCGGCCTGACGATCGTCATCCTCGTCATCGTCCTGTTCTCGTGGCCGTACGTGGCGCGTGTCATCCGCGGGAGCACCCTCTCGCTCAAGGAGAAGGAGTTCGTCGAGGCGAGCCGCTCGGTCGGCGCGGGAAACGTGCGGATCATCGCCGGCGACATGCTTCCGAACCTCACCGCGCCCATCGTCGTGCTTGCGACGCTACTCATCCCGCAAAGCATTCTCTTCGAAGCCGCCCTGTCCTACTTGGGGCTCGGTGTGCCGCCGGACCAGGCGTCGTGGGGCCAAATCCTCGCCGACGCTTCCGGGCTGTACGACGTAGCATGGTGGCTGATGGTCTTCCCGGGCGCGTTCCTGGTCGTGACGACTCTCTCGTTCAACCTGCTCGGCGACGGCCTGCGGGACGCCCTCGATGTCCGGACGGACCGGTGACCGCCGCCCAACTCAACGGGCGTGTCGTCGTCTCAATCGCCGTGGTGATCGTTCACGCAATTCCCGCAATGGAGCGGGGGAAGGAGGGCACGTGCAATCGATGAGACGAAGGGTCGCGGTGGTGTCCGCGGCCGTTCTCGGAGCCGCAGCGCTCACCGCCGGCCTGGTCTCGGCGGCCTCGGCCGGATCGGAGGCCGAGAGCGCAAGGGGTGGTACATACCGCGTCGGCTGGGAGTCCACGTTCGGCTGGTCGGACAGCATGGACCCCACAGGTGAGTACCTCGCGAACTTCATCGCGATCTGGACGAACCTGCTCGGACGGAACCTGGTGGGCTACAACCACCTCGCCGGTCCCGCCGGGAACGTGCCCGTGCCGGACCTCGCGACTTCAATCCCCACGCCGACGAACGGCTTGAAGACGTACACGTTCAAGCTCAAGCGCGGAATCAGATTCGGGCCACCCGTCAACCGCGAGATCACCTCGACGGACATCAAGTATGCGATCGAGCGTATGGGGCGACCCAAGAACGGCGCGCAGTACGCGTTCTACTTCAATGTCATCAAGGGCTTCGAGGCGTACGGCAAGGGCGAAGGAAAGTCGGTCTCGGGCATCAAGACCCCGAACGCGAAGACGATCGTGTTCAATCTGACGAGGCCTTCCGGCGACTTCCCGAACCGGCTCGGCCTGCCAGCGGCTGGCGCCATCCCTCAGGAGGTTGCGAAGTGCTTCGAGGAGAAGCCGGGCGAATACGGCCGTTTTGTCATCGCCTCCGGGCCGTACATGATCGAGGGCTCGGACAAACTCGACATCAGCTCGTGCGACGCGATGAAGCCGATCAGCGGGTATGACGGCAAGACGTTCCTGAACCTCGTCCGCAACCCGAACTACCGGGCAAGCACCGACAGCCGGAAGGCGCGGGAGAACAACCCCGACCGCTTCGAGTTCACCGTGGACACCAACCTCGACGACATCTACAACAAGATCGGAGCGGGGGAGCTCGAGGACGAGTACGCGACGGCATCACCGAAGGTCTTCCGCGAGTACTCGACCGACTCGAGCAAGCGGAAGTACCTCAAGTCGAACCCGGCCGATCAGACCTACTACATCACGCTGAACCTCACCCAGCCGCCGTTCGACGACGTGCACGTGCGCCGGGCGATGAACTGGGTGATGGACAAGAACGGCCTCAGGAAGGCGTGGGGCGGGCCCATCGCCGGCGAGATCGCCCAGCACATCCTGCCCAACGCGATGCTCGCGGGAAAACTGAACGGCTTCCAGCCGTACAAGACGCCTGGTGACTCAGGCAGTGCTGCCAAGGCGAAAGCGGAGATGAAGCTGTCGAAGTACGCCAACTCCGGCGGCGTCTGCACCGCGAAGCAGTGCAAGGGAGTTCTCCTCGTCCAAGACGTGCGTACCGCCGACAAGGGGATCCTGCCCGTCGTCCAGGCGAGCGCGAAGAAGATCGGCATCACGTTCACGGTCCGGACGGTCAGCGGCGCATACCCCACTATCCAGACGACGTCGAGGAACGTCCCGATCTCGACTCGTCCGCGCTGGGGCAAGGACTACGCTGATCCCTCGACGTTCATCGACCCGCTGTTCGTCGGCACCAACATCTATGCGACCGGCAACAGGAACTACGGGCTCGTGGGGTTGAAGCCGTCACAGGCGAAGCAGTTCGGCATCAAGGGAAGCATCAAAACGTCCCGAGCATCGACCGGGCTGCTACCGCATGCGCGGCGAAGGTAGGGGACCCGCGTATTACCTGCTACGCGGCCCTGGATCGCGTGCTGACGACGCAAATCGTGCCCTGGATCCCGTACATGTGGGCGAACCAGGTCAACGTCATCAGCTCGAAGGTCGACACGTGGTCCTTCGACCAGAACGCCGGTCTTGCGGGCTTTGCTCACGCGTCCTTGAAGCGGTGAGAAAGACGAGGAGCTGAGAGACGGGGTGGGGCACCCTGTGGGGTGCCCCACCCCGTCTATCGTCTGCAGCGATGCTCTTCTACATCGTCAGGCGGCTTGTGTGGGCGACGGTCGTGGTCCTGATCGTCCTGCTCCTCACCTTCGCGGTCTTCTACCTCATGCCTGCCGGCGATCCGGCTCTGCGGTTCGCCGGAAAGTCGCCGACACCCGAGTCACTGGCGCTCATCAGAGACCGCCTCGGACTCGACGAGCCTTGGTACCAGCAGTTCGGCCTCTTCGTGAAGAACTTCGCGACGGGCGACGAGTACGGCTGGCCGGGGCTCGGATACTCCTACAACGGCAACGTCCCGGTGCTGGACGAGGTGCGCGAGCGAGCACCCCGAACGCTGCTCCTGATCCTGGGGGCAGCGATCATCTGGCTCGTCGTGGGTGTGTCCATCGGCGTCCTCTCCGCGGTGAAGCGCCGCACGACCGTCGATAGGTTCGCTATGGGGTTCGTCCTCATCGGAATCTCGTCGCCGGTGTTCTGGCTCGGCCTGATGGCCCTGTACATCTTCTGGAATGAGCTCGGCTGGACCGGCGGAACCGGGTACATATCCCCAACCGAGAGTCTCTCGGGCTTCTTCTCCCACATGATCCTGCCGTGGTGCGTTCTCGCCGTCCTCTTTGCGGCGACATACGCCCGGATGACTCGCAACAGCCTGCTCGAGACGCTCGGGGAGGACTACATCCGCACCGCGCGCGCGAAGGGCCTCTCCGAGCGCGACGTGATCGTTCGCCACGGCCTCCGTGCCAGCCTCGCCCCGATCGTGACGATGCTCGGCATGGACATCGCACTCCTCGTCGGCGGCGCGATCATCACCGAGTCGGTGTTCAACATCCAGGGCCTCGGCTGGCTCGCGATTGACGGAACGCTCAACCAGGATCTCCCGACCGTGCTCGGCGTCGTCATGGTCGCCACGGTCGCGGTGGTGCTCATGAACCTCATGGTCGACATCGCGTACGCCTTCCTGGATCCGCGAGTGCGGTACGCGTGAGGGAGACCCGTTGTTCTCGAGGTCCACGACCTCAATTGTCGTGTTCCCGACGCACGACGGAGACGTCAGGGCCGTGTCCGATCTCTCCTATGTGCTGCACCGCGGCGAGACGCTCGGGATCGTCGGCGAGTCAGGGGTCCGGGAAGAGCGTCTCCAGCATGGCGCTCATGGGCCTCCTCAACCGTGAACAGCACGCGGATCGGCGGAGAGGCGATCTTCGGCGGCCGCAATCTCCTCGGACGCTCCCCGGCAGCGCGATGCGAGATATCCGTGGCAAGGACATCGCGATGATCTTTCAGGATCCGTTCGCATGCCTGCACCCGATGTATCGGGTGGGTCCACCAGATCGCGGAGGCCGTCACCGCTCACGCCGACGTCTCGAACGCCCAGGCCCGAGCGGCGGGCGGTCGAGCTGCTCGAGGCCGTGGGATACCGAGGGCCCAGGAGCGTGCACGCGACTACCCGCACCAGTTCTCGGGCGGTATGCGGCAGCGCGCGATGATCGCGATGGCGCTCTCGTGCAACCCGCAGCTATTGATTGCCGACGAGCCGACCACGGCACTCGACGTCACCATCCAGGCTCAAATACTGGACCTGCTTCGCGAGCTTCAGGCCGACAGCGGCATGTCGATCCTGATGATCACGCACGACCTTGGCATCATCGCGGAAATGGCCGACGACGTGGCGGTCATGTACGCCTCGAAGGTCGTCGAGTACGCGGCCGGTCAAGGAACTGTTCGGCAATCCGCTGCACCCTTACACCTACGGCCTGTTTCAGTCGCGGCCGGAGCCGGGCAAAGCGACAGCACGCGGCTCAACACGATCTCCGGCATGGTCCCCAGCCCCGCTCACTTTCCCGCGGGCTGCAAGTTCCATCCGCGCTGCCCATTTTGTCAGTCGCCGAAGTGCACCACCGAAGAACCACAGCTACGCGAGATCGTCCCAGGCCATTGGGTGCGCTGCCACTTCGCCGGCGAGTTGGACTTGAAGTCGGGCAAGTATGGCGAGGCCAGCCCGTAGCCGGGTTTAGTTAATTGACTGAATGATGCCAAATCTCCTCGAAGTCACCGACCTCAAGCAGCACTTCCCGGTCGCCGCGCAAAAGCCGACGTCGGTGAGTCGTGGTACCGCAAGCTCACCTGGTTTCTTCCGCGTACTGTCGGGCACGTCCGAGCCGTCGATGGCATTTCGTTCTCAATCAAACCAGGCGAGACGCTCGGCCTCGTCGGCGAAAGCGGCTGCGGCAAAACGACGCCGGCCGCGCCATCCTGCGCCTGCTCGATCCTACGGCCGGCCGCATTGTGTTCGAAGGAAACGACATCACTCACCTGCGGCCCTCGCAACTGCGGCCCATCCGCCGCGACATGCAGATCGTCTTCCAGGACCCCTATGGCTCGCTCAACCCGCGAATGACGGTCCGTGGTATCGTCGAAGAAGGTTTGATCATTCACTCGCAAGGCAACCGCCGCCAGCGTCTCGCGAAGTGCAAGACACGCTCAAGCAAGTCGGCCTCGATCCGCGCACTGAACCGCTACCCGCACGAGTTCTCGGGAGGCCAGCGCCAGCGGATCAGCATCGCCAGGGCCCTAGCACTCAACCCCAAGTTCATGGTGCTCGACGAGCCGATTTCGGCGCTCGACGTTTCCATCCAGTCGCAGGTGATCAACCTGCTCACTCGACCTGCAGGAAGTTCGGCCTGACCTACCTGTTCATCTCACACGACCTCTCGCGTTCGAGTACATCTCCGATCGCGCTGGCGGTGATGTACCTGGGCGAGATCGTGGAGCTGGCGGAGACCGAGAACATCTTCGACAGCCCTCGCCACCCGTACACGGCCGTCCTCATCTCCGCCGTGCCGCGCGTGGCGACGAACGGCCATAAGCGGAAGCGCATCGTGGTCGGGGGAGACGTCCCCTCTGCGGTCTCGCCCCCGGACGGCTGCGTCTTCCATCCGCGCTGTCCGCGGTTTCATCCAGGGCACTGCGACGTCGTCGAGCCGCAGCTCGAGCCGATGCCGGGCGACTCACGCCACATCGCTGCGTGCCACTACCCGCTCGAGCGCTGGCCCATGGACGAAGCGGAGATACGTGCCGGCGGATCGCGCGTGACGCCGGGCGTGGAGTAGAACACGGCGGTCTCGCAGCGGGGCCCCCCCATTCGAGCCAATACCGTCCATACGACCTAAAGCGCTTCGGCGCCAGCGCCGATCCGGATGCGTGGACGCCGCTGAGCGTAAGGAGATCCTCGACCGCTACCGTGATCACAGCCGCCGCTTCGAGGCGGCCGCGGCACGCCGTAGCACGCGCCGGCACGGCTCGGTCATCCCGTTCACGCCTCCCTCCACGCGCGAGCAGGGACAGGATCCGACCGCGCGTGAGATCGAGGTTCTGCAGCTCGTCGCCGATGGGCTGGTGAACCGCGAGATCGGTGAACGCCTCTTCCTCTCGGAAGAGACGGTCAAATCACACGTCCGCCACCTGCTGGCGAAGCTTCAAGCGCGCAGCAGAGCCCACGCCGTAGCGGTCGGCTTCCGGCGTGGACTCATCGCGTAGCTACCTCCACCGTCGACATCCTTTCTCTTCACGGGCTCCCCCTTCGGCGCTACCCCCGAAGGAGGGATGCCCGCCCCTCTTGAAGAACTGAGGATGAGGCGGCCTACCAGAGCTTGATGTCCCCGGCATAGGCGGTGACTCCTCGATTGGGAACTGACGGCAAAACCATCGTATACCCCATTCGAGGGATAGCGCAAGCGTGGGGGTTAATGGTCCCACACACGCTCGCACGGTCGCATATGTGTCGCGCTTGTTGTGAGTGCGATCTTCGTTGGTCACCGGCTGAGCTTGATCGTCGCCGGCTATCGACTTGAGGCGCCGGACGGTGCTCGCGCTCGCCACTCGCAGCTGCCGTCGGCGGAGCGAATCAGCGTACGGCTCTAAAAGACGACAGAGCTTTCGATATCAGGCATACCTACGCTCTTTGCTGCTGTTCTCTTTGGCCCGCTCGCCGCAGGAGTCGTGGGAGCCGCATCAATGCTCGGCGACCCAGAACTCGTCTCGCGCCCTGATCGAGATCGCGCGCCTCGTCTCAAATGGGCCACGTATACGAGCATTCGTTTCATGATCGGGGCCGCAACCGGACTCGCCGCACAGGCGCGATATTGCTTGTACCGTCCCAGTTCGGAGGGCTTGTGGCAGCGACACTGGTCGCGACGCTCCTGAGGGAACTCCTGGACCTCGGCTTCACGGTGCTGACGGCAGCTATACGTGGAGGGTCGCCGTCGGATACCGCACGCATAGTTACCCCGCTCCTTCTCCTGGCGCCGCCAGCCTATGCGCCTATCGTCGCGCTTCTTGCGTTCATGTACCTCGAGCTTCGCCTTGGACCCTCGCCCTCTTTCTCGTTCCTGCCCTAGCAGCACAACGGCTCTACGGGCTGTACCACGGCGAACGTAAGCTTGCTGCTGACCTCTCAACTGCAAATGCAACGCTTGAGCGCGCGAACTTACAATTCGCGGCGGCGTTGATCGCAACGCTGGATGCTCGAGATCGCTACACCGCCGGTCACTCTGCAGCTGTTGCTATCTACTCACGTGACATCGCAGAGCGAATGTGCCTTCCGATCGAAACGCAAGAGCATTCGTATCTTTGCGGTCTCGTGCACGACATCGGGAAGATCGGACTTCCGCCTGGCTTGCTCGAGAAGCCGGGCGCACTCACTCTCGAGGAGCGGCGACAGATGCAGGAGCACTCGGCCATCGGCGAGCGGATTCTCGCGCACGTCGACGATACTCGGAAATCTCAACCGTTCTGCGTTTTCATCACGAGCGTATCGATGGTCAGGGCTACCCCATGGTCTCCGACGGAGAGGCAATTCCACTCGTCTCCCGCATCATCGCTGTCGCTGATGCGTACAACGCTATGACTTCTGATCGCCCTTACCGCGATGCGATGCCGAGTCGAGTCGCCCGCCTGCGCCTGGCTCAGGCAGTGGACAGCCAGTTCGATACCTCAGTTGTCGCCGCATTCGAAGCGATCCTCGCGGGAGCCGATGAGGGCTATCGACTTGTCGAGAGCGGCAGGACTTCCTTGAGTTCGCGCAAAGTACCTACGATCAGAATCAGATTCAGCCATTTCGGTCGCGGAAGTCGCCTGATCAGCACGCTCAAGTGCCGCTTGCACAGCGACAGCCCTCCTCGAGCGAATACCGAGCTTGTCTAAAATGTGATGTACATGGACCTTGACAGTACGCCTCGCTAATAAACAGAAAGTTCAGCGATCTGGAATTTGGTGAGTCCTTGTCCTACTAGATACGTAGACTTCGAGTCTCGCGAGACTACAGGCGTGTTACTCGGATCGCTCTTCGTCGATGATGCGGTCGTCCCGCCGCAGCAGCGAGATGTTCGTCCCCGCGGCCGCGATAGTAATCGACCGAACCTCGCGCTCTCGTGTCGCTTAAAACGCAAGAGGATGGGCAGAAGGTCAGGAGTTGATCGGTACGCAGCCACGAGCATATGCACAGCGCCAGTGGCAACGTGACTCCTCCAACTAAGACCACACGGTCGATCGCGTCGGACTTAGATCTTGTCTTGAGCGCTGAGATAGCTTAAACCGCGGACCGCGATGGCATGGTCGGCATGATCGCTGTGGACAGTTTGGAGTAGTTCTATCAACGATCTCCTCGCGGCCCATACTCTGCCAACAGATGCCAGAATCAATGCCCGCGTCGACGAAGCACTTCGGCTCGAGCAGCAGGGAAGCGCTCACTGTGAGCGATGGCATCTCGAGCTCAAGTGCAGTCTGATGCCTTCCTTTGCTGAGCTAAAACGCCGTGAGTAGACACGAATGCATGTTGCTCTGCCAGCGATGTCTGCCGCGACTTATGTGAAGAGATCGAGTGACTTCGCACGCGTATCGTCGCTGCTTCGTCGCCACTTCCCTTGTCCAGCGCAAGGCCGCGGCCGCCGAAGCCAGCGCATAGGGAACCGCGAAGTCAAGTCGATATTGTTTCTGGCAGTGTCCAGCAGCTCTTGGCTTAATCTCTGAATGCATCGACGTACCGCGCGCTTAGCACTATGCGCAACGAGGTAGACGCTTTGAAACGAAGACACGACTCAGCGGGTCGTTGACCGGGGACAGCAGGTGATATGCCTCGTCAATATTCGGTGAGATCCAAGTGTCGGAATCCTGTTTCCGGTATACGGCGCCCATATGCGCTGACTGCAGGATCTCCCGTGTGCTGGATCGCGATGACACTGGCAACTCAGGGCTCGCATCAAGCACGCAGCTTCAGGCAGCTCCAAGATCTGTCGCGCATATGAGTTGTCCCCAAAGCGCGTCCCGTCGCGCGACTTGAGTGGGCGCCGATCGTTTCCCGCTCGTCGATAGAGCTCAAGTGCTTCGTCTTCGCGGGAGGCGAGGTGCGCTGCTCGTCCGGCTACTGACAAGCGCGCGGAACTTCAATTCGGATGGCCTCGCGCGCGGCCATCTCGGCGAACGCCTGCGCCTCTGAGAGGCCGACCGTGTCGAAGTGCGACTTCGGATCGAGCCAGTGAATGTGCCGGTGCCCTTGCGGCCAAAGTTGCACCAACCTCATACCATTCCTCGATCGTCTGCAGCCGAGCAGCACGAGCAGCTCATCGAGCGCTTCGAGCAAAGAGCGGCTCGAGTTCGATCGACGAGGCGATTCCGTGCGACGACGTCAAACGATGCGTCCCAGTCCTGTCGGCGACGGTAGTACGCGAGGCACCTTCAACGCATTTCAGGCGCGGGGACAAGCCAAGCTGCGCGCAACGGTCTTCCAGAAAGGAGCGAGCAAGTGGATGCAGCTCGAGTTGCTGCCCGCGCTCAACGAGAACACCGACGCGAATCGCGGCAGACAAAAACCTTCTCGGCACCCTCTCCGAGCAAGCTCCGTCGCCAGCTCGCGGTCGAGGATGGGAGCCACGGCAAGGGTCGCCAGACCTGCCTTCACCTCGTCGTCGAGTGCTTCGAAGACCTCTTCGGCGAAGAATCGATAGAGCGCCTCCGGGAGCTGCTCGCTGTCTTCGATCTCGGCAGTCGTCACGCTGGCCAATCCGATCACTGCCGGCCAGCCGTTCGCCAACGCGACGAGACCAGATGCAGAGGGTGGACTTCGACCGGCCAGAACTTCCGACGCCTCAATGGCGTCCATCGCGAGCGTCGTCTGGTTCAGCTCCAGCACCTCGTCGTAGAGGATCCGGCGCGCGCTGACCCACGTCGGTCGAAGCCGCGACGCGATCAGGAGTTGAATGGGCGACGCTGCAACGACTGCCGCGACGAGATGCTCGGCGTCCTCAGCCCCGACGATCTCGTGGTAGTCGTCGAGGACGAGCCAGCCGTCGGCCGGCCAGCTCTCGAGATCCTCCGCAGAGAATCTCGGCGAGGACGTCGACCTTCGCGGTGGAGCCCGATAGCGCCCGCAGATGCTCGCGCAGACGCACCTCGCAGTCGGTCACGAGCTCTGAAGCGGCTCGCGCCAAGCCAAGCGCCAGCGCCGCTACATCGGTCGACGACCGACGCGCAGTGAACCACGCACGCCGGCGGCCTCCGGTATCGACCCACTGCTCGGCCAGAGTCGTCTTCCCGTAGCCGGCCGGCGCTACCAGCGTCCTCACGCGGGCCGGCGACTCGTCCAGCAGCGCCATGAGGCGCGGCCGCATGATGACGCGGCGTCGCTGCAGAGTGCCTGCTGTCGCAGTACTTGCCATAGCTGCCCGGAGGGCTGGATCCCCGCTGCGACCCTAACACCGCAGGGCCGGAGATCTGGTGCGCCCGCGACAGCTGGAGTAGCCGCGGGCGCACTCGATCAGCGGTGGGGTCGGGCACCCGTCGGCCAGCGGCGTTCCGAGGCAAGCGGGTCTTCTCCGGTCAGAAGCCGGTACGCGATGGGAATCTGCCGCCTGCGTCGCACACCGAGCTTCTGCCGCAACACGTCAGAGTGGGCCTTGGCAGTCCGGGGCGAGATCCCGAGACGCACTCCTACCTCTTCGTTCGAGCAGCCGGCTGCGATCAGCGTGACGATCTCTCGCTGACGCTCCGTGATCGGTGCCGGCTCCCTTCTTGTCGCCAGTTCCATCATGGCCATGACCGTACTCCCTCGTTCGAGGGACGACCATTGCGCCCGAGATGTAACCGAAGATGTATTCCGGTGGCCGTCGGGCGACTACGTCATCGGCACCTGGCGGAGAACCTTCGGCGCGACGCGATCGAGGATCTCCGAGAGGCTTTCGCCCGTGCAGGTCAGGCCATGGTTTCGCAGGCCGATCACCGCGTGCGCGGGATCGGGCTCGAGCGCGACGAGGTCGGCAACGGCGATCGCGAGCTCCTGCGTTCCGCACGGGTAGTTGACGTCGGTCGCGGGGATGCCCTCCATCCACGCATGTACGTGCAGGATCGCGCCGACCTCGGGGTGCGCCTGGTAGATCATCCAGTGCTCGATCGCGTCCACCGAGACACGCCGGGGCTCGATGCCCGGCGGGACGCTGAGCACGATCACACCGCGCTCCTCGTCGAAGTCCTTGACCATGAGGACGTCGCGACCGACGATCTCGAGCTTCGACTTGTCGACGCCCGAGGCGCTCATCCAGAAGCGGGTCTCGTCCTTCCTCGCCGACAGGTTTCCGTACGAAAGCCCGCCGACCGAGTACAGGCGCATGACATGACGGAGATCGCGTCCGGAGAGGTACTCCTCCACCGGAAACGGGGACGGGAGCAGATCGAGCTCGTCGAGACGGCGGCCGGCCGAGCTGATGTCCGCCGTGACGTCGTCACCGCCCCAGAGGTCGGGCTCGAGATCGGGATGCCAGTCGTTGTCGATCACGAGCCGTGAGGTCGCTAGCGGTTCCAACCGCTCGTAGATCTCCTCCGGATCGTCCGACACGTGATACGTCCCGCGCTCCATCGTCGTGAACCAGACGCCTTCATCTGGAACGTGCAGCAGGACGACGTTCGAGAGCGTGCGGACGAGCATCGGGTAGCTCGCCTTCAGCACGTCGTCGGGGGTCTCGGGAAGCTCGTAGAAGGCCGCCGAGTAGGTCCCGCGCGAGGCGCGTCGGAACGCCTTCGGGTCAGCCGCGTCGAACATGTTCAGGACGAAGTCGGCGTCGTTGACGTCCTCGACTCGCTCGAAGTCTTCGCGCTCGAACTGCTTGCCGATCGCGTTGACCCACTCCTCGTGAGCGGGGGAGGTCGCGGTTCCCCAGATGGCGTACCGGCGCACCGAGCGAGTCTAGTTGACCGCTATCGAAACAGATCGCGCTCGGCGGGCATGAGCAGGTCTTGCCCGCTTCCCTCGCCTGTCGCGTTCAGGCCCCGCACGATCGCCGCGGGGATACCTCGGGTCTTGCCCGTGACGAGCTCGGCTGCGCCGGCGATCTCGTCGGCGACGGCGATCTCGGTGGCGTGCAGGACGTAGCCCGACGAGTCGCGCCGACCCTTCAAGTCGAGAAGCGGTTCGATTCCCGACACACCGAGCGCGACGTCGGTCGTACCCCGTCGAAACGGTCGCCCGAAGGAGTCGCTGACGATGACGGCAACGCTCTTGCCCGCTAGCTCGAGGATGCGTTCACGGAGGCGGCGGGCCGAAGCGTCCGGATCGAGAGGAAGGAGAACGAGGGTGTCGGGCCCTCTCGCATTCGACTGGTCGACGCCCGCAGAAGCGCAGACGAAGCCGTGTCGCGTCTCGGCAATTACGAGGGGCGGCCGCGTGCGCACGATCCGACGGCTCTCGCGGAGTATCAGCTCCAGGCGGCGCGCGTCCTCTTCCCCCGCGAGCTCACTGGCGCGGTCCGACGGCTCGATCCCGTCGAGATGCACAACGCGGCCTTCGACCTTCGACACCGCTTTCTGAGCGACGACGACGACGTCTCCGTCCTCTAGCGCGGATCCACGGTTCGCGGCCGCGACGAGGAGCGCCGCCAGGTCATCCCCTTCTTCCAGCTCCGGGATGCCCGGTAGCGGGATGACGCGCAGCTCGCCGGTCAAGGAAGCCCGGTCACGCGAATGCCGGCGTGGCCGCGGTATCGCTTGTTCAGGTTCACGATGACCGCCGTCATGCGTTCGAGAGCACGCGCGCTGGCAAGCGGGCCGGCATCGAGCGCCCTGCCCAAGGTGAGCCGCTCGGCGACCTCCAGCACGAGGCTCTTCGCGTCGACGTCGTCACCGCAGACGAAGGCATCCTCGTCGGGCGGCTCGTCCGAGCCCAGAGTCGATGCGGCAAGCGAGTGGAGACCCGCCAGAACGGGGCCGTCGAGCTCCGTTTGCAGCCGTTCCGCCAGAGACGAGAGCTCGTCCGAGCCGAGAGCACCGGAGGGGGAGAAGCTGAGCTCGGACGCCACCGAGAGGACCGGGATCGAGCCGATCGCCTGGCGGAGCTCTCGCGCGGCCTCGAGGGTCGCGTCCGCTCTGGTCGCGAGCACGACGAGATCTGCGTCGCGAACGGCCTCTGCATTCGTCGCCCCCTCGACCCCGAGCTCGCGTGCGGCGACAGACGCACGGGAGGCGTCACGCGAACCGAGGACGATGTCGTAGCCGGCCTGACCAAGGCGAGTCGCGAGCGCGGTGCCGAACGGCCCCGTTCCTCCGACGATCGCTATCCGCACGCGACGTCCAGGGCCTTCTCGGCAAGCCGACGGGCGGACTCGCGGTCGTGCATCAGCGTCCGCGTGACGACGAGCTCCACCGGTACCTCGGCAGGCGCGTCCGACTCGTCGACCACCAAGGCGTCGATCAACCCCGAGTAACAGCCTGCTACATGGCTCGGTGAAGTGCCGCCAGCCATGCGCGAGAGCATACGGTCGAGCGGGCCTGAGACCGCCTTCCCGCCGATCAGCGGGCTGACGGCAACGCAACGCGCGCGCCGGGCCTCCAGCGTGTCACGGATCTCATGCACGGCGAGAATCGGCACGATCGAGAGGTACGGGTTGCTCGGGGCGAGGATGATCGCATCCGCGCCCGCGAGGGTCTCGAGCACGCCAGGAGCAGGTCGAGCATCGCCGGCGCCCTCGTAGCTGACGTCTTCCACGTCGTCGGCGTGCTTGCGAGCCACGAACCACTCCTGGAACGGAAACGTGCCGGCGGGCGTGTGGACGTGGGTGCGAAGCCGGTCGTCGGTGGCCGGGAAGATCTGCGTGCTCACGCGCGCACGCTCGACCAGGTGAGCCGTGATGCGGGAAAGGGGAACACCGGCGTCCAGCATCTCCGTCCGGACGAGGTGGAGCCCGATGTCTCGGTCCCCGAGCCGGAACCAATCCTCGCCGCCCCAGCCCGCTGCCGAGGTAAGAGCGTTCCAGCTCTCGCCCTCGCGACCCCAGCCGCGCTTCTCGTCGATGAGGCCTGCAAGGATGTAGAGCAGGCTGTCGAGGTCGGGCGACACCTGCAGTCCGAGGATCTCGACGTCGTCGCCGACGTTGCCGACGACGGTGAGATCACCGGCCGGAAGCACGTCGGCCAGGCCGCGAGCAAACCGCGCCCCGCCGCCGCCGCCCGAGAGGAGGGCGATCTTCACGCCGTAACGGCAAGAAGTGCCCGCGTGCGTGGCCCCAGCCGAGAGGCGAGTCGCTCGAGATCAGACACGCTGTCGACGTCGTCCTGGAGCTCTGGGATCGCCACGGTTGCGAACGGGGTGTGCGCACGGAAGCGGTCAGCGCTTCCGGGGCCGTACAGCGGGATGAACACGGACGGGTCGGGAAGCGACAGCGCGTTTGTCGTCCCGTCCTCGGCCTCCACGAGCGCAAGGCCGGCCTTCGCAAACGCCGACAGCGAAGCAGGGGTTACGGAAGGAAGGTCGGCATTGACGATCAGGACTTGACCCTCGACACCGGCGAGTCCCGCCGCAACCGCGGCTCCCAGTCCGCCACCGGGGTCGTCCACGACCTCGGCGCCGAGCGGAACCACCGTCGGATCGTCGGTGACGACTATCACCCGCCCGACCTCGAGAGCTGCAGCGACGACGTCTCCGAGCATGGCCACGGCCGCTGCTGCGCGGATCGGCGCGGGAAGCCGCCGCTTCGCGTCGCCGCGGTACGGGATCACGATCGTCGGCACGGCGCGATCGTACTCAGCCGCGTTCTTAACAGTGCCTGGCTCTGTAAGCGTGAAAGGACCGCAACGATCTCTGCACAGGCCTCCTGCCGTTTTTCGTCAGGCGGCGTTCGAGGAGGTGCTACCCGCGCCCGGGCCCGACGTCGCCCATTCGTGCACGTCGAACCAGTGCGTGTCCCGAAGAGCCTCTGCGACCTGAGGGTCGGTGTGCTTCGGGTTGAAGACGTGATGCTCCACGTCGCAGCAGATCTCGACCTCGCCGAGCGAGACGTGAGAGATCCGTGTGAGCGCCTCCGAGGGAAGCCCGACCTCCGAGACGACCCAGTGCTTGAACTGGAGGTCGGGGTCGAGCTCCATCAGCTCGGGCCAGTCCGGGCAGGTACGTGCCGTCACGAGCGGCTACTTCTCCTCGAGTGCCCAGCTCCCTGCAAAGCGCACGAAGCCGCGCTCTTCGCCACCCGGATACACGACGAAGGCGAGTGCATCGTCGAGCTGGTGATAGAGGCGCTCGCCGCTCTCGTCGGTCAGGCCCAACCGCAAGTGGAAGCGCCCGTCCGCGAGCGGCAAGGACCCGATCTCGAAACGGATCCCCCGCTCGCCGTTCGACGCGGCCCAGCCGAGCTCGCCGAGATCGACTGCTTGCCCGGCGACGAGCGTGCCGGCATCGTCGCGTAGCTCCAGCTGGAGCCTGGGAGGCGGCACGCCGTCCCCGGCTGCGATGGCCACTCGCAGCGCGAACGGCTCACCCGAGAGGAACTGAAGCCGCTCGGCACCCTCATGTCCGACCAGGGCCGCGGAGGCGATGGTCGCCTCGCCGGAGCCCCACTCGCGCAGTCCGGCGCCACGCTCGGCCGGATCCGTCTCGTCCGCCAGAGTGCGGCGGTAGCGCGCGATGGCTTCCCTCGTCGGCCCGTCGAAGGCGACGGTGCCCGCGGTCAGCAGCACCGAGCGTTCGCACAGGCGCTCGACTGCAGAGGCGTCGTGCGAGACGAACACGATCGTGCCGCCCTCCTGCTTGAAGCGCGCGATGCGTCCGAAGCACTTCCTCTGGAACGACTCGTCGCCGACCGCGAACACCTCGTCGAGCAGCAGGACGTCGGCATCCAGGAACGCCGCGATCGCGAAGCCGAGGCGTACGGTCATGCCGGACGAGTACGTTCGCACTGGCCTGTCGATCGCGTGCTCGAGCTCTGCGAACGCGACGATCTCGTCGAACCGCTGCCGGATGTCCGTCCGGCCCAGCCCGTAGATCGCGCCGTTCAAGAAGACGTTCTCGCGCCCCGTGAAGTCGGGGTGGAACCCCGCGCCGAGCTCGAGCAGCGAGCCGATTCGGCCCTCCGCCCGCACCCGCCCGGTGGTGGGCTTGATGATCCCGGCGACGATGCGGAGCAGCGTCGTCTTGCCCGATCCGTTCCGCCCGATGAGACCGACGGCCTCGCCGCGGGCGACGTCCAGCGACACGTCATGGAGCGCCCAGACGTCCTCGGCCTCGCTCCGTCCGCGCTGGACGAACAGGTCCTTGAGCGTGCGCGTCTCCCGGGCGTGGACGCGGAACCGGCGCGAGACGCCTTCGACGCTGATCTCGCCCGGGCCCATACGAGCGACCTAGACTAGCCCTCGCCATGGAACGAGTCGGCGAGCACGCCGTGCCCGTGGGGCCGCTCGCCGTCCGCTGGCTGGCGTACGAGCTCGAGGAGACGCGCGCAGGCGTCGCCGGGCACGGGCGCCTCCAGCTCGAGAACGCGGGCACTGCGCCGTGGCGATCGCGCGGGCGCGAGGGAGTCCAGGTCGCGTACCACTGGCTCGATCCCCTCGGAAACCCGATCGTGTGGGACGGCATTCGCACCGCGCTGCCGAGGACTGTCGAACCGAACGAGACGGTCGAAGTCGAGATGACGATCGTCGCCCCACGCCCGCACGGGAGCTACCGCCTCGCCTTCGACCTCGTCGAGGAGCATCGCTTCTGGTTCCAGGAGATCGGCTCGACCGCCCTCGATGTCCCCGTCGAGGTGAGGCCGAGGATCGCGGAACGCCGCCTCCAGGTCGTTCTTCACGGTCCTCCCGACGCCGGAGACGGACGCCGCACTCGCCGCGCAGGAGGAGCCGCTCGCCGAGGCGGACGCGTACGCGTTCGCGCACCTCGTTCCCGGCGCCTTGCCTGCGCCGGACTGGTCGCGCCTCGTGCTCGACGCGCACGAAGAGGGATACGCCGCCGTCGGCCCGGCTCTCGAAGTCTCCCGGGGTGATCGGCGCCGGTTCGCCGCATGGGCTCCGGGCGGAGGACGCAACCCACGCTTCGACGGGCCGCTTCTCCTGCCCTCGCTCCTCGACGGGCTCGAACCGCTGCACGCGGACGGGCTTCCGTCGTACTCGGGCGCCGACTCGCTCTTCGAAGGCCGTGCGGTCGTCAGACTTCGACGGCGATCCGGTCGTCCGAGCGGCTGAAGACGAACGCCCCGGCCGCAAGGCCCACGACCGCCGCCACGACGTGTACAGCGTCTCCGAGAGCTCGGGAAGCTCGCCGTAGAACAGCACGTCACGCATCGCCTCGATGGGCGGCGTGAGGAAGTTCAGCCAGTGGATCGCGAACTCGGCCGCCGGGTAGTCCGTGACCCCCGGGAGCTCGTCGAGGCCGTACAGGATCGGGGTGAGGAAGAACCACGGCAGCAGCAGAGCCGTCAGCAGGTGCTCGACGTCCCGGAAGAGCGCGTTCAGCGAGGCGATCGCGAGCGCCACCCCGGCGACGATGCAGGCGAAGAGCGCCCCCAGCGGAAACGCGAGCCACACGGTATCGCGCGCCTCCGGGAGCTTGATCAGGCTCAGCACGACGACGACGACCAGCATGACCACGAAGCCCACCAGGTGCGTTGCCACGATCGACAGAGGGACGAGCTGCCGAGGGAAGCGCACCTTGCGGATGAGGTTCGCGTTCTCGAGCAGGCTCCGCGACGACGCCTGCGCTGCCGTGGCGAAGAACACCCAGGCGGGCAGCCCGCAGAGCAGGAACAGCCAGTAGTCGCCGCTCTCCACCGCCGCGACCCGCCAGAGCAGCGAGAACACGAGCAGGTAGACCGCCATGAGGACCAGCGGGTGCAGGAGCGACCACGCGAGCCCGAGGACCGAGCCGCGGTACTTCGCCCGAAGATCGCGGCGAAAGAGGCTCCCGAAAAGCTCGCGATAGCGGATGACGTCCGCGTAGACGCTCACCGACGATTGAGTCTACGAGGACCTCTTGCACGCCGGTCAGGCGTCGCTCAGGATGCGCAAGGTGCGGCATTGCGGCGACTGCGGCTGAGCTTCCGTTCCGAGGGTGAGAAACACACCTGGCCTTGTGCGGGTGATCTCGACATCTACGGACAGGTGCTGCGTCCGTGTAAGGACTTGTGACGGACGAGTGTGGGCGGCAGGTGGCTCCACTACCCTTTCTACGCTGTGGATGCGATCGTCGCGATCGCCGCGTTTCCTGTCACCTTCGCGGTTCTCTGGCTCCTCCTGCGCACGACGCTCGGCGCGCGCCTCGTCGCGCATCCAACCGGTGAGCGCTGGCATGCCGAGGCCACTCCGACCTTCGGCGGAGTCGGCATCTTTGCCGGGTTCGTGGCCGGCGTCGGCGTTGCGCTCGCGATCGGCGCCGTCGAGTGGAGCGGCGAGCTCGGCGGCATCCTCGCCGGGGCGACGCTCCTGTTCGCCGTCGGCCTGATCGACGATCTCCGCCATCTGAGCCCGATCGTCAAGCTCGCAGCGCAGGTCGGCGCTGCCGTCATCGCCCTCGCGAGCGGGCTGCACGTGGAGATCGTGGAGAACGACGTCCTCGCGTGGGGGATCGGGATCCTCTGGCTCGTCGGGATCACGAACGCCTTCAACCTGCTCGACAACATGGACGGGCTCGCGGCGACGCTCGCCGCGATCGCCTGCGCCTACTTCGCGATCGACGCCCTCTCGGAGCATCCGAGCGAGACCGTTCTCGTTCTCTCCCTCGCCCTTGGCCTGGCGTGCGCCGCGTTCCTTCCCTTCAACCTCAGGCCGGGGCGGAGCGCAGCGGTCTTCATGGGCGACTCGGGAAGCCTCGTTCTGGGCTTCGCGCTCGCGTCGTTCGCGCTCGCGTCGAGCTGGACGGTCGCCGGAACGACGGTCGCCACCGTGCTCTTGCCATTGCTGATCCTCGCGATTCCGATCCTGGACACGACCCTCGTTACCCTGGTTCGGCTCGGGCAGCGACGGCCGGTGAGCCAGGGAGGGCGCGACCACACGTCGCACCGCCTCGTGTACTACGGGCTCTCCGAAGCGAACGCAGTCCTGCTGCTGGCGCTCGTCGCGGCGGCGATAGGAGCGACTGCGCTGGCATACAACGTGCTCGACAACGCCCGCCTCACGGCCTTCGGTGTGCTGCTCACGTTCGTCCTGCTCGTCCAGTTCGGGAGCTTCCTCAGCGATCTCGAAGAGCGCTCCCGCCGCGGGGAGGCGACCGAGCAGGTGTCGCTCTGGAAGGCCCTCGTGTTCGAGCCCCGCCGTCTCGTCGAGGTGGTCGTCGACTTCGTCGTCATCTGTGCGACGTTCCTCGCTGCGTACCTCCTCGTGATCGGCGGGCTCGGCAGCGAGTTCGAGCGCTCGGTCTTTCTCGCGGCGCTGCCGATCCTCCTGGCGACGAGATACGTGGCGTTCGTCGCGCTCGGCGTCTATCGGAGGGTGTGGCGCTTCGCGACTGCGCGCGACGTGATCCCGATCGCGCTCGGATGCGTCGTTTCGGCGGTCCTCGCATTCTCCGTACTGGTCGCTCTCCGGGACATCGGCTCGTTTCCCGCGCTCGAGGTATTCGTCGTCGACGCGGTGCTCTGCACGTTGCTCGTAGGAGCATCTCGACTGACCCTTCGCTTGCTTCCGGAGGCCCGTGCACGCGGGCGTGACCGGCGGCGTGTGCTGGTAGTCGGCGCAGGTCGAGCGGGGCGCGGGCTGGCGCGCGAGCTGCGCGACGCCCAGGAAGCGCGGGTCGTCGGCTTCCTCGACGACAACCCTCGTGTGCGGCGTCGCAGGATCCTCGGCATCACCGTCGTCGGCGCGCTCGACGAGGCGCCGCGGGCGATCGCCGGCGCGCGGGTGGACGAGGTGCTCGTCACCATCCCGGACGCGCCGCCTGAGCGCCTGGAAGCTGTGGTTCGCGCGTCGGAGGAGGCCGGTGTCCCGTGCCGCATCGTCCGGCGCGTCACCGAGTTCTCCGCCCCCGAGCAGCCGGTCGAGGTCTCGCTGCCGTGACCTCCACCCCCGTGGCGGGCGGTCGAGACCGTCCTGACTTCCTTGCCCGCCTGCAGTCGGCCGTCCCGTTGCTGACGGTCTACTTCGGGCTGTCGGCGCTCTACGCGTGGCAGGCGTCCCGGCACCCGGTGCCGACGATCTACAGCGACGAGATCGAGCTCGCGTGGCTCTCCCGCTCGATCGCGGAGACCGGCGAGGCGGCACGCCGCGGCGACCCGTACGGCCTCGCGACACTCGTCGCCTACTTCCTCGCCCCCGTCTGGTGGGTCGGCTCGGCAGCAAGCGGTTACGCGGCGGCGAAGCTCTTGCTCGTGCTCGCGATGACGGCCACCGTCTTCCCCGCGTACGCGCTCGCGCGGATGGTCGTCCCACCCTGGTACGCACTGGCAGCCGCCACGGGCGCGGTCGTCGCGCCGGCGCTCGCGTACTCGCCGATCCTCGTCGAGGAGCCTCTTGCCTACCCGCTCGCGACCGTCGCGTTGTGGCTCATCGCGCGCGTGTACGTGGAGCCGACGTGGAGTCGGGCCGGGCTGGCCGTGCTCGCGTGCGCCGCGGCGACGCTGACGCGGACGCAGCTGTCGATCCTCTTCTCGTTGCTCGTGCTCGGTCTGCTCTGGCTCTGCTGGCAATCGGAGCGGTCGCGACGCTGGCGCTCCACGTGGGGCGGCTGGGACTGGGTAGGGCTCGTCGTGCTCGGAGTGGGAATCGCCGTCGGGAGCTCGGCGCTGCTCGGGCACCTGTCGAAGACGTGGCGCGACACGACGAGCACCTTCCCCGAGCGCATCGTCGAGCACGCGGCCTGGGCTTCGGGCGCGCTCGCGATCGGCATCGGAGTCCTGCCGCTCATCGCGGGGATCGCGGCACTCGCGCGACCGCGAACCGAGGAGAGCGATCCGAAGACGCGCGCGTTCGTGATCACCGCCGTCTTCGCCCTGGTCGTATTCGTGACCTACGCGGGGCTCAAGGGGGCGCAGATCTCGATCACGTTCTCGACCCTCGTGGTCGAGCGGAACCTCATCTACCTCTACCCGATTCTCTTCGCCGCGACCGCGCTGGCATTCGCGCGAGGCGTCGGCCGCGGTTGGGCGATCGCGGGCGCGGCGCTCTTCACGCTGTACGTCGTCGCGGAGGTGCCGCTGCGGCTCGACAACTACCCGTACTACGAGGCGCACGGGCTCTCGATGCCCGCGTTCCTGAACCGGGAGTGGGGTTGGCCGGAAGGGCGAATCGAAACCGCGTTGCTCATCGCGTGCTTTGCGTCGGTGGCGATCCTCGTCGCGCTTCGGTACCTCGATCGTGGCTCGAGGGCGTTCACCGCGGTTTTGGCGACCACGACGGTTGCAGTCTTCGCGTGGAGCCTCACGACCGAGGTCTACGCGGCCGAGGGAGAGCGCTTGCTCGCGACGCAGATCGCCGACAACCTCCCGGTTCCGTACGACTGGGTCGACCGCACGACCGGCGGCGACTCCACGGTCATTCTCGGCCAGCAGATGACCGACGACCCGACGGGGGTGTACCTCACCGAGTTCTTCAATCGCTCCGTGACGAAGGTGTGGAGCACCGACGGCACGGCGCCCGGGCCCGGCGCGATCCTCACCCCCGATCTCTCGAGCCCGGACGGCACGCTCACGCCCTCACCCGAGACCGAGTACGCGATCACGATGAACGGGGTCGAGCTCCAGGCGCCGGTCGTTGCCAGAGTCGGGCCGTACGTCCTGTACCGCGTCGGAGGCGAGCCGTTGAAGCTCGCTTCGGGCCTCGCGGGCATCGACCGCGACGG
Source organism: uncultured Actinomycetes bacterium (assembly GCA_963721795.1). Classification (GTDB taxonomy): domain Bacteria; phylum Actinomycetota; class Thermoleophilia; order Gaiellales; family Gaiellaceae; genus GMQP-bins7. The sequence goes on along the minus strand of CAVRLT010000021.1, from coordinate 369,555 downwards.
GTGGATGGCCGACACGAACGCGGACGGCGTCGCCGAGGCGGCGTACAACCGCTTCGATGTCTCGCGCGACGGCTCCGGGTTCGCGCAGGTCCTGCTCAACAGGGTGGCGTGGTGCCCGGACAAGAACACGCCCGCGCAGGCCATCGTTCGCGTCGGGCCGATCGGGGTCGGGCCCGACAACCAGCCGGCGATCGCGCAGGTCACGGGCACGCAGACCAAGACCGTGAACAACTGCAAGCAGACGGGATTCGCGATCGGAGTGCCGCGTGTCCCGTGGCGCCTCGAGGTGGAGATGTCACCGACGTTCTCTCCGCACGAGGTCGACCCGAACCACTCGGACCGGCGACAGCTGGGCGCGGTCTTCAGCGCCGGCTTCCGGCCGTTCTCGCCATGACGATGAAGCTCCGCCTGTGGCTGTCCGTCAGTGAGTAGGTTCCGGCTGTGTCGAGGTGGCCCCAGGCGCTGATCGTCCTCGCCCTGCTCGGCGCGACCGCCGCGGCCTTTGCCGTGACCGAGCGGCTCAAGCTCGAGCGAAGCCCGATCACCGGGACGAAGGTCGACCGTGTTTTCTCGCCGGTCTGCGAGTGCGCGAGGGACGTCGCGGTGATCTCGTTCGTTCTGCGGAGGGCGGGCACGGTGACCGTCGACATGCTGGACGGCGACGGGAGGCGCGTGCGCAGGCTCGTGCAGGAGCGCGAGGAGCAACGTGGCCGTCTCTCGTACACCTGGGACGGCCGCGACGACCTGGAACGCATCGTCGAAGAAGGGATCTACCGCCCTCGTGTGGAGCTCGAGGAGCACGGCCGCACGATCGTGCTTCCCAACCCCATCCGCGTCGATACGACCGCGCCTCGTATCCGGTTTCTTCGCGCCCGCCCACGGGTGTTCTCGCCGGACGGGGACGGGCGCCGCGACCGCCTCACTGCGCGGTACGAGACCGACGAGGCGGCGCGGGCGATGATGCTCGTCGACGGCAGGCGGCGCGTGCTCTCGAAGTTCCGGTCGACGGAGGGCCAGCTCGTCTGGTTCGGACGCGTGAACGGGCGGCCGGTGCCGCCGGGCACATACGAGATCCGGCTACGCGCCTTCGATCGCGCTGGAAATCGATCGAGCTCGAGACGCGTCATCCCCGTGGTCGTCCGCTACATCGAGCTCACGCGCGAGCGGATCGAGGTGAGCACCGGACAGCGGTTCTCGGTCGGAGTCCTGACCGACGCCGTCTCCTACCGGTGGCTCTTCGCGGGCAACCGCGGCACCGGTCGTCGGAGGGTTCTCGTCCTCCAGGCACCCGACACTCCGGGGACGTACACCGTGTACGTGTCGCTCGGTGGGCGCTTCGCGGACAGCGCGGAAGTCGTCGTCACCGAACCGACCGAATGACGCCGCCACCGCTCTTCGTCCTCGGGGTCTCGAGATCGGGAACGACGTTGCTCCGCGTGATTCTCGACCGCTCGCCCGGAATCGCGATCCCGGACGAGTCGTTCTTCATCCCGCTCCTCGCACGGCGGCATCGCGGGAACGTGGACCGTGCGCGGTTCGTCGACGACCTGCGGCGGCTGCCGACGCTCCGCGCCTGGGGTGTCTCGGCCGAGGACATCGCTCCGCACTTGCGGCCGGAGCTGCACGCGGGCGAGGCGATCGCCGCGGTCTTCGAGGCCTACGCGGCGAAGGAGCAAAAACCGCGCTGGGGAGACAAGACGCCGATGTACATGCGCCACCTGCCGCTGCTCGAGCGTCTCTTCCCCACCGCGCAGTACGTCCACCTGGTCCGCGACGGGCGCGACGCGGCGCTCTCGTTCCTGCGCATGCCCGAGGGGACCTATACCCGGACCTGGGCTCACCCGGACACTGCTACGGAGTTCGCGTGCCTCTGGCGAAGCGAGGTCTCCGGCGCACGGAAACTGGGGAAGCGACTGGGGCCTGCGCGCTATCTCGAAGTGCGCTACGAGGATCTGATCGCGGACCCGGACGACGTCGTGGAGGGCATCTGTGACTTCGCGTGCATTCCCTACGAGCCTGCGATGCTCGACTACGCAGGTGCCGTCGACGTGTCCCAGAAGCCCCACCAGCAGCGCCTTCTTCAGCCGCTGACGCCGCGAGCCCGCGACTGGCGGACGCAGATGGAAGCCGACGACGTCTTCGCCTTCGAGTCGATCGCGGGCGAGCAGCTCGCCGAGCTCGGCTACGAGCTCAGCCGGCCTGCCGCGAGGTCAGGCTGGCGCGCGTCGCTCGCGCGTGCCCGCTACCGCGCGACCACGAGCGCCTGGAACGCCGCAGTCTCTGCGACCCAGCGCTCGCCGCTATGGCGCCGGCGCCATCCCCCGGTCACGACGCCCGCTGAACGTCTCGCCCATGGAAGGCCATGAGCCGTCCGTTCAACGAGAAGAAGTACGTCTTCTCGGTCGCGATCCCGGGCGAATACCTGCCGAGCGGGAGACGCCAGACGATCTTGCCGTCGGACACACGGGCGGCATAGGTGCGTTTCTCGAGCGTCGAGAAGAACACGTTCTCGCCGATCACGACCGGAGCTCCGAGGATCCTGCCGCCGACCCACGTGCTCCAGAGCTCGTCACCGGTGGTCGCCCGAAGCGCGCGGATACGCCCGTCGAACCCGCCGACGAACACGCGCTCACCCGAGACTGCCGGCGTCGTGTAGCCGAGCCCGCCTACGCGTCCCGTCCACACGACGCTCCCGGTCGCGGCATCGAGGGCGACGACCTTGCCCGATCGCGCCACCGAGTAGACGCGCTCCCCGTCCGACGACGCGCTGGCGTAGAAGCTCTCGTAGCGGAACGTGTCCCGCCTGACGTACGTCGTCCAGAGCTCCTGGCCGGTCTTGGAGTCCAGGCAGACGAAGGAGCCGGCATACGTCGTGACGCAGACTCGACCGCCGAAAACCGATGGGCTCGCGTTGATCCGACCGCCGGTTCGATACGCCCAGCGCACGCTCCCCGTCTCGGCGCGAACTGCGAAGAGACGCCCGTCGTGCGACCCGAAGTAGACGAGACCGTCGACCACAACCGGAGACGACTCGACCTTGCCGGCGGTCTGCACCTGCCAGAGCACGCGTCCCTTGCGGCGGTCGAGCGCGGTGACGGTTCCGTCCTGGGAGCTCACGATGACGCGGGGCCCGTCGATCGCAGGGCTCGACGGGAGCGTTCCGCCCACCCGTCGGCGCCACTGCACCTTGCCGCTGTCCGCGTCGATCGCGTAGGTCGCTCCCTCGAAGGTGTTGACGTAGAGATCCCCCTCGCAGTACGTCGGCGGGAACTCGATGTAGCTGCGGAGCCCCCGCGACCAGAGCGGCTTGCGCTCCGGGAGCCCGAGCGGTGCGTCCGGGCGGGCGAGCGATCTCCTCGGATCTGCCCCGAAGGTTCGCCAGCAGCGCTGGTCGACCGTCGGCTCGGGCGGCGGCGGAGGAGGCTCGGGAGCGGTGGTGGTCGTGGACGTCGAGACGGTGATGTCGTCGAGGTCCGTGTCGAGAGCGCCACCCGGCGGATCGTGGGTGAGCCCGATCGCGATGAGGAGGCCGCCCAGCGTCATTACGACGAGGGACAGCACGAGAATGATCCACTTGAGAGCTCGAGGCATACGCAGAGGGCCGGGTCGCTCCCGGCGCTGATCAGTGTGCCAGCAGCCGCGGAGCCTCCCGTCCAGCGGCGATACCCGCTGCGACGAGGGCGAAAACGCCCCACGTCAGGGGATCCTCGAAGAACCCTGCGTAGAGGAACGAGTGGACGACGAGCACGAGGAGGACGGCGGCGAGCCCGACTCCGAAGACTCGATCCTGCTTGGTGAGGATCCACAGCCCCCATGCGGCCGCCGCGAGCACCCAGGCGTAGAGCGCGAAACCGAGCACGCCGAGCTCCGCGAGGACCGTGAGGGGCGTCGTGTGCGACGCGTTCCGGCTGGGCGAGCCCTTGCCCGACTCCTCCGCGCTCGCTCGAGGTTGGCCACCCACCCCGACGCCGGCGATCGGCCGGGCTTCGAAGGCATCGAGCGTCACGTTGACGAGCCGCGAGCGGCCGCTCGTCACGTCACGGGCGGAACGCCCGTTCACGGCGTCCGCAGCCACCGCGGCAGCCGCGAGCGTGGCGACGAGCGCGCAGGCGACGAGCACGATCCGCAGGCGGCGTCCCATCCCGACTGCGGCGACGGCGAACGTGACCACGAAGAGCGCCACGAAGCTCGACTGGGAGTACGAGTAGAAGAGCCCCCAGAAGAGAAACGCCGCGGCGGCTGCGGCAGCCACCCATTCGACCGCCCGCCCGCGACGCAGCAGGATCACGACCAACAGCACCACGATCGGGACGATCAGGTAGCGGCCGTACAGGCTCGGGTCCTTGAAGAGAGAGGTGACGCGGAAGAAGGTCGTATACGCGTTTGCGACCGCGACGTCGCGCGCGAAGAAGAGCGTCCTCGTTTGCGCCTGCCAGATCCCGATCGCGGCGAAGAGCGCCCCGAGCGAGACGAGAGTGACCGCGAGCGCGCGCGGAAGCCAGGCCGCGAGCGGCGCACGCGCGACCACCGCGAAGCCTGCCGTGAACGGGAAGACGAAGAACGCGAGCGCGATCGCCCCTGCGCGCTCGTCCCAGGTCCACAGGTACGACGTCGCGGAGAACGCGACGAGCGCGGCGAGCGGAAGCGCGAGCAGGAATGGCGGAGGCGTCGGTCGATCACCGCGAAGCGTCCGGTACGCCAGCGCAAGCGCCGACGCGGCCAGAACGAGGTACAGGGGCAGGAGCAGGAATGCCTCCTCCTCGCCCAGCTCGACCGGGATGCGGAACGGGGCCACGGCGAGGAGTACGACGGGGACGATCTCGGGGTAGCGCACGAGCGGGATCGCTCCGAGGACGACGGCGACCACCCCGACGCCGACGAGCACGATTCCCTCACGCTCCGTGAGCAAGAGCTCGAGGTCGTCGTCCCCGACCAGGAAGCGCGCGAGGCCGGCGGTGCCGACGCCGAGAAGCACCAGTCCGACGACGGGCAGGAAGCGGTCGCGAGGGAGCAACGCCAGCACCGCGCCGAGCGCGCCGACGAGGGCGGCAATCTGGGCGGCATCCACCGCGCCGAAAGGTACGTGTTGCTATTGAATAGCGCGGTGCTCACCGGCCTCCAGCGCGCGCTCGTGCTCGCGCCGCACACCGACGACGGCGAGCTCGGCTGCGGCGGGACGATGGCCAGGCTCGTCGACGCGGGCTGCGAGGTGCGCTACGTCGCGTTCTCGATCGCGACGCGCTCGCTCCCACCCGGGTTCGAGCCCGACGCGCTTGCCCGCGAGGTCCGCGAGGCGACGGCCGAGCTCGGCATCTCCGAGGAGTCGCTGACCGTTCACGACTTCGACGTCCGCACCTTCCCGGAGCGCCGCCAGGACATCCTCGAGCTCCTCGTCGCGCTCTGGGACGAGTGGAAGCCGGAGGTCGTCTTCCAGCCATCGCACCACGACGTCCACCAGGACCACCAGACGATCGCCCAGGAGGGTCTGCGCGCCTTCAAGCGGACGACGATCCTCGGCTACGAGGTTCCCTGGAACAACTTCGACTTCTCCTACGGCGCGTACGTCGCGCTCGAGAAGACGCACATCGAGCGCAAGGTCGCTGCGCTCGCCCGCTACGCCTCCCAGCAGCATCGGCGCTACGCCGACCCCGAGTACGTCTGGAACCTCGCTCGCGTTCACGGCGTGAACGTGAACCGCGAGTACGCGGAGTGCTTCCAGGTGTACCGCATCGTCGCGTAGCCTCCTGCTCGCGTGCGCGCGAGCTAACGCGGCGCGGACTCTCTCGCGCGGGCCGGTCTCGCTGCCGGGGCTCTCGCGGTCGGCGGGCCGGAGCTCGCCGAGGCTGGCGCAGGCGGCGCCCGACCTGCGCGATTGGGGCTCGGTGCGCTCGCATTTCGAGCTCGATCGCAGCCGAATCCACCTCACCTCCTTCCTGCTCGCAACGCACCCGCGGCCGGTGGCGGACGCGATCGCCACCCACCGGCGCCGGCTCGACGCGAATCCCGTCGAGTACCTGCACGGCCCGGGCGGCGGTCTGAGCGCTGCCGCACGCGAGGCTGCGGGCCGCTTCCTCGGCGCGCCCGCGTCCGAGGTCGCGCTGACCGACTCGACGACGATGGGCCTCGGCCTCCTCTACACGCGTCTCGCGCTGCGGCCGGAGGACGAGGTGCTCACGACGGAGCACGACTTCTACGCGACGCACGAGTCGCTCCGGCTCTCGGGCGCGCGTGTGCGGCGTATCGCGCTCTACGGCGACGCGCGTCGCGCGTCGGAGGACGAGATCGTGAGCCGCGTGCTCGGCGCGCGGTCACGGGACGGACGCGGGTGGTCGCGCTGACGTGGGTGCACTCCAGCACCGGCGTCCGGCTCCCGGTGCGGACGATCGCGCAGGCGCTTCCGGAGCGCGTACTCCTCTGCGTCGACGGCGTGCACGGCTTCGGCGCTCGGGCCGAGACCGTCGGAGACCTCGGCTGCGACGCGTTCGTGTCCGGCTGCCACAAGTGGCTCTACGGGCCTCGCGGGACGGGCGTGCTGTGGGCGAACGAGCGCGTCCGCGAGCTCATGCGGCCGACGATCCCGGCCTTCGACGGCGGCAGCTACGGCGCGTGGGTCGCGGGCGGCGCGCAGCGGGAACGCCCGACGGTCCGACCCTCACGCCGGGCGGGTTCCACTCCTTCGAGCACCGCTGGGCGCTGCCCGAGGCGTTCGCGTTTCACCAGTCGATCGGCCGGGAGCGCGTCGAGGCGCGAATTCGCGGCCTCGCGTCACGCCTGAAGGCGCGGCTCGCCGAGGTGCGCGGCGTGCGGCTGCGGACGCCGCAGTCGCCCGGGCTCTCCGCCGGGCTCGTCTGCTTCGAGGTCGCCGGCCGCGACCCCGCTGAGGTCGTCGCGCACCTCGCGTCGCGGCGCATCGTCGCGAGCGTCACGCCGTACGCGCTGCGCTACGTCCGGCTCGGGCCGGGGATCGTGAACACGCCCGAGCACGTGGACGCGGCGGTCGCGGCGGTCGCATCCCTAGCGCGCCGGCCGTAGCCGCGCGCCGATCGCGCGCCGCTCGGACGGGAGGTAGAAGCCGACGAGCGCGAGCGCGAGCGGGTACGCGAGCGAGAGCGACGAGCGCGACCGCGAGGTTCGCGTCGAGCAGCTTTCCCGCGACGACGAGCGCGACGCCGACCGCCGCCGCGGTCACCACCCGCCGCCACTGGTACGGCACCGGGTAGATCCGCTGCGCCCACCAGGACATGCCCGCGAACATCGTCACGTACGCGGCGATCGTCGCGACGGCGGCGCCCATCATCCCGTAGGGCGGGATCAGGACCAGGTTGAGCGCGATGTTGACCGCCGCTGCGGCGCCGGTCACGACCCAGTTGAACTGCGTGCGCCGCGCGCGGCCGACGCCGATCGCGACGACGATGTACGCGCCGAAGGCGACGGCCGCGAACGCCAGCGGCCCGACGACCCGCGACGACTCGGCGAACGCCGGCGCGGCGATCCAGTCCACGATCCACGGCGAGAGGAGCGCGAGTCCGGCGGCGACCCAGGTCGTCAGGAGCACGAGGTAGGTGAGGACGAACGCGTATGTCCGCCGCGCCTCGCGCTCGTCCTCGATCGAGTACGCGAACGCCGGCCAGGCCAGCCGGAACGCGGTCAGGAGCAGCACCATCGCCGAGGCGATCCGCACGCCGACGGAGTAGAGGCCGACCTCGTCGTGTCCGCGAGCCGGACGAGGAAGATCCGGTCGCTGAAGTTCGTGACCCAGAGGAAGAGCGCCGTCGGGATCGAGCGGCACTCCGAAGCGGTTCATCTCCCGGAGGAGGCTGCGGTCGAACTGGAGCCCGAGCTGCTCGCGGCGGTACCCGACCAGCGCCGCGTAGACGAGCAGCGTGCCCGGTGAAGTTGCCGACGATGACGCCGATCGGGCCCTGGTCGAGCGCGACGACGAGGAGCAGCGTCACGCCGATCGTGAGGAGGATGTTCGCCAGGCTGGCCGAGACGAAGGCGACCGACCGCTCCTCGACGCGGAAGAGCGAGGTCAGCTGCTCGTAGTTCATTCCGCGCCCAGAGGCCGACGAACGCACGCCATGACGAGCTCGGAGTCGTCGGACGAGCCGAAGAGCAGATCGGCGATCGTGCCCGAGAGGAGGAGCCCGGCGACGAGCCCCGCGGTCGCCATGGCCATCGTGAACCAGAACGACGTGCGGAGCACGAGGCGCCGGTGCTCGGGCTCGGGCGAGTCGAAGTAGAAGCGGAAGAACGCGGCGTGGATCCCCATGCGCAGCACGATCCCGATCACGGTCGTGAGCGCGATGAGCGTCTCGACCTTGCCGTAGTCGGACGGCGAGAGGTAGCGCGTGTACAGCGGGAGCAGGAGGACGGCGAGGATCCGCGAGACGAGCCCGCCGAGGCCGTAGATCGCCGAGTGCTTGCCGAGCCGCCTGAGCTCGGCGCCGAGCGAGCGCATCAGAGCCGAGCGTAGAGCGCGAGCAGGCGGTCGGCGACGCGTTCGAGGTCGTGCACCTGCTCGACGTACGCGCGGGACGCCTCGCCGATCCGCCGGCGCTCGGCGGCGTCCGCGACGAGCGGCTCCAGGCGGGCGCGGAGGTCGTCCTTCGTCGCGCTCACGATCGGGACACGGACGTCCGAGCTCGTGCTCCGTCCGCCGCGACGCGCCTCCTCGTGGAGGAACGTCACGACCGGCTTCCCGAGCGCCATGCACTCGATCGCGAAGAGCCCGTACCAGCCTGCGTTCAGCTGGTCGACGACGATGTCCGCCTCGCGATAGCGCTCGAACGCCTCGTCGTGGCGCAGGCCCTCGACGAGGACGAGATCGGCGTCGAGGCCCTCGCAGGCGGCGAGCACGTGCTCGGTTCCCTTCCGGCGTCGCGACGAGGGCGCGTGCAGGATCACCGGCCGGGCGGTCGGTCGGCCGGGTAGGCGGGCTCGATCGACGCGACGTCGATCCCGGGCGGGATGAACTCCGCCTCGGGCACCCAGCGCATCGCGTCGTACGAGCCGACGACTGCGGCGCCGGCCTTCTTCCCGAACGCGAGCTCGGCGGGCGACTTGCCGCGGATGTCGGAGCCGAGGTAGTGCATCACCGACTTCTTGCGGAGCGCGCGGAGGATCGGGAACTGCACCGACGCGGGACGAGCGTGAGGCCGAAGTAGAAGTGGAAGACGTCGGTCGTGGGAGGAGCCCGAGCAGCGCGCGCCACTGGGTGAGCTGGCGGCGAACGAAGCCGCCGCGCCGCTCGAGCGACCGATCGGCCTCCGGGTGGAGCGGGTAGCGGTTGAAGACGACGAGCTGGGCGCCTTCGACCCCGCGCCGCCGCAGCGCTCTGGACGTTCGCCCCACGGAACGCCCGCCGTGTTCACGGGGCAGTGGGACTGACGCGCGCAGCGCGTTGCCTTGTCACCTCAGCGTCACGAGGTCGATGTCGTCGGCGGCCAGCTGGGCGAGGCGTCTGCGCTGTCGGCTTCGACCATCGCCCGCATCGTCTGGCCCATCGTCGCTCCGGGATAGACCCAGATCGCCGGGTGGACGAGGATCTGGAGCCACGGGAATGCGCCGGCGCGAAGCCCTTCGTGCGGGCAGCCGGCCCGCCAGTTCTGGTTCGAGTCCGATCGGTAGGTCCCCGGCGAGAAGTAGCGCGCTCCGTACACGTTGATCGCGCCGGGGATCTCCTCGGACATGAGCTCGGGCCTCGGGTTGTGCCAGGAGACCACGGGATCGAAGCGGTCGTCGAGGCTCGCGTTCGGATACACGGCGTGCAGCCCGACCGCATGGCCGAGCTGGCGCAGCCGCGCGATCGCCACGGCGCCTTCGGGCGAGGCGAGGTTGTAGAAGACCGACTCGGTCATGAGCAGGTACGTGGCCTGCACTCCGAGCTCCGCCTCGAGCTCGGCCATCGCGAGTGCCGCCTCGAGCGAGAGGTCGATGTCGTGGCGGAGAAAGAGGTCGCCGGGCTCAGGCACTTCGCCGAAGTGCGCGAAGCGATAGCCGCCGGCGCGCGCCGCTTCCAGGATCTCGCGGTAGTGCGCGAGGTCGAACGTGCAGCTCATCGGCGCGCCAGCACCCAGTGAAACGCGACCTCGCCCTCGGGCTCCTGCATCGGCACGAGCTCGTCGAGCTCGAGCTCGAATCCGGCCTCCGCCAGCAGTCGGCGCGTCGTCCCCGGCGGGAAGCTCGAGAAGAACATCGTCGTCCCGAGCCAGTCGCCGGTCCACGACTCCGTGTCGCTCGTCCCGAACGACGCGAGCAGGAGCCCACCCGGCACGAGCCACGTGTGGATGCGCGCGAAGAGACCGACCAGGAGATCGCGAGGGACGTGGTTGAAGGAGTAGAACGCTGCGACGGCGTCGAACTGCCCAGGCTCCAGCTCGAGCGCGGTGAAGTCGGCCTGGATGAAGTCCGCGGCGGGGACACTCGCGCGAGCGCGAGCGATCTGCTCCCCGGAGATGTCGACGCCGGTGACGCGAAACCGCTCGGCGAGGAGCTTCGTGTCCGGGACTCCAGCCCCGCAGCCGAGCTCGAGGACGCGCGCTCCGTCGTTCAGCCGCGAGGTGAGCGCTTCCGCCCACGCCCGCCTCGGATCGTCGACGATCCGGTCGCGCCATTCGACGAAGCTGTCGCTGATCGCGTCGTACCCGCGCTCGACGACTCGCGTTCTCGGATCGCTCACGCGGCGACCTCGACGGTCAGCAGCGTCGCGGCGTCGTCCGCGCGACGCACGGCCGCGTCCGGCGTGTCTCCGACCGCGATCACGTAGCCCCGCCGGTCACCGTCGCGGCGCACCGGCCGAATCGTCTCGCCCACCTCGAGGTAGGTGTCCGCCTGGACGACGCCCTCGGCTGCGAGCACCGGATCGAGGCTGCCGATCGAAACCACCCGCCCGGTCGGGAGAGGCCCTGGAGCGGCGGTGAAGAAGCGGATCGCGAGCGGCTGCGAGAACTGGGGCAGTGCGAGCTCGTCCTCGACCTCCTCCCCGAGCGCCTGGCGGAGGGCGATCTCGACGAGGTCGACGCCGACGGCGTGGCGCACGAGATCTGCCATCTGTCCCCCTGGGATGCGCGCCGCCACCTCGACGACCACGACCCGGCCGTCCGGCGCCGCGATGAGCTGCGGGAACGCGATCCCGTCCCGGAGCCCGAGCGCGCGCACCGACTCGACCGCGATCCGCTCTGCCCGCTCCAGCTGGTCGGCGGGGATCGAGGGAGGGTAGACGTGCATCCAGCCGACTCCGAACCCGATTCCCGGTGGCCGCAGCCGGTCCGAGAGCGTCAGCAGTGCCGGCTCGCCCCCGCGCGCGATCACGATTCCGTTCATCTCGATTCCCTCGACGAACGCCTCGACCATCGCCTCGTGCGTCGGCGACTCCGCCAGCGCCTCCTCGAGGTCGCGCGCGACGTCTGCTGCGCTCTCCACCCGGAAGACCGCCCGCTGGCCGCCCGAGTCGACGGGCTTGAGCACCGCTGGAAGCCCAGACGTCAGCAGCGCCGCCGCGATGTCGTCATGCGAGCGCACCGCCGCGAACGGCGGTTGCGGGACGTCGGCTCCGGCGAGGGCCTCGCGCATCGCGAGCTTGTGCGTCATCCGGTGCGCGGTGTCGGTTCCGATTCCCGGAAGCCCGAGGGTCTCCGCAACGGCGGCCACGACCGGCACTGCCCGATCTGCGGAGACGGTAAGGACGCCGTCCACGCGGTGCTCGCGGGCGACCTCGGTCACCGCCGCGATGTCGGTGAAGTCGACGACCGCCGCGACATCGGCCCCTGCCAGACCCGCTGCCTCGGCGTTCCGGTCGACCGCGACGACTCGCAACCCCTTCGCGCGTGCGTGCTCGATCGCGCGGCGCTGGTGGCGCCCGGCGCCGACGAAGAGGACCGACTTCACGGCCGCCGATGCTAACCGGTCGCTGACTTGCTACGAGGACGGCAGCAGCCACGGCGAGAAGCGGTTCCAGCGCTCGATGTGGCAGCCGTTCGAGAAGTTGAACGTTGCCCATACCCGGCGCCCCTCGACGACGCCGACGACCCGCGCGGTGTCGGGGCCTCCGTAGATCTCGGTGCAGACCGCCCTGCGCGGAACGGGCGCGAAGAGCTTCCTGCCCCCGGTCGGCGAGCTTGCGGCATGCGACGGCGGGCTGCGCGAGGGTTCCGCGAGCGGGATCGCAGCGCAGCGTCCACGTCTTTCCCTCCTTCGACATCTCGCCCGTCGACCAGTACGTGACCTTCAGGGATGTCGGCGCGGACGACGACCGCCGGCGCGGTGGCAGCGAGAGCGAGACGCAACGACGAGCACCGCCAGCACGAGCGCGCGCATGCCGTCAAGGTACCTGCCCTCCTCACCTAAACTCGCCCGCGTGCCTCTGAACGGCAAGCGAATCGTCATCACCGGTGGAGCCGGTTTCATCGGCACGACGCTCGCTCGCCGGCTGGTCGATGCGAACGAGATCGTGGCCGTCGACAACCTGCACCGCGACACTCTCGGAGGCACGACCCTGACCGAGCACCCGAACTTCCAGTTCGTGCAGGACGACGTCCTCGACGCCGAGAGACTTCAGGAGCTCGTCGCCGGTGCGACCCACGTCGTCCACTGCGCGGGCATCGCGGGCGTCGACACCGTCCTCGAGAGCCCGGTCCGCACGATGCGCGTGAACGTGATCGGCACGTACAACGTGCTCGAGGCCGCGCTCTCGGCGAGAGACACGATCGAGCGCTTGGTGGACTTCTCGACGAGCGAGGTGTTCGGACAGCACGCGTTCAACGTGCAGGAGGCGCACGTCACGACGATCGGCTCCGTCGGCGAGGCGCGCTGGACCTACGCCGTCTCGAAGCTCGCGGGCGAGCACATGGCGCACGCGTACCACGCCGAGTTCGAGCTTCCGACGACCTCCGTCCGCCCGTTCAACGTCTACGGCCCGGGGCAGATCGGCGGCGGCGCGATCCGCGCGTTCATCGAGGCAGCTCTTGCCGGGCGCGACCTCACGATTCACGGAGACGGGTCTCAGATTCGCGCGTGGTGCTACGTCGACGACATGGTCGAGGGCGCACTGCTCGCGCTCGAGCTCCCGAACGCCGTCGGGGAGAGCTTCAACATCGGCAACGCGCGCTCCGCGGTCACGATCCACGACCTCGCCCAGCGGATCAAGCGGCTCACCGGCTGCCCGGGGGAGATCACCTTCCAGCCGCTCCACTACATGGACGTCGAGCTGCGGATCCCGAACATCGAGAAAGCGCGAACGCTGCTCGGCTTCGAGGCCCAGGTCGATCTCGACGAAGGGCTCGAGCGGACGATCGCCTGGTACCGGGAGAAGCTCGGGGTCTCCACCCCGTGACCGATCCGATCCGGCTGGCGCGGCCGGATGTCGGCGAGGCGGAGCTCGCGGCCGTCAGGGAGGTCGTCGAAGGCGGTCAGCTGACGATGGGGGCGAAGGTGGGCGAGCTCGAGTCCGCGCTTGCGCAGGCCGTAGGCACCGCGCACGCGGCGGTCGTCTCGTCCGGCACCGCAGCGCTGCATCTCGCGCTCCTCGCGCTCGAGATCGGCCCCGGCGACGAGGTGATCGTTCCCGCGTACACGTTTCCCGCGACCGCCAACGTCGTCGAGCTCTGCGGTGCGCGAGCGGTGCTCGTCGACGTCGATCCGGACACGTTCCTCGTCGACCCTGCGGCTGTCGCAGCCGCCGTGACTCCGCGCACGCGGGCGGTCATGGCCGTCCACCTGTTCGGACGCCCGGTCGAGTGGGAAGCGCTGCAGACGGCGGTGCCACAGGAGGTCGTGCTGGTCGAGGACGCGGCGGGTGCGCTCGGGGCCCGGTACCGAGGAACCGCGTGCGGCGCGCTCGGTGTCGCCGCGTGCCTCTCCTTCCATCCGCGCAAGATCGTGACCACCGGTGAGGGCGGCGCCGTGACGACGGACGAGGCGGAGCTGGATGCGGCCGTTCGGCGGTTGCGGCACCACGGTTGGTCGTCGCTCGGAGACATGCCGTCGCCGGGCTTCAACTATCGGCTTCCCGACCTCCTGTGCGCGATCGGTCTCCCGCAGGTCGCGCGGCTCGAGGAGCTGCTCGCGGCTCGGGAGCGCGTGGCGGGCTGGTACACGGAGCGGCTCGAGCCCCTCGTGCTCACTCCAGGCGCGGCCGACGGCGACCGGCACGGCTGGCAGGCGTACGTCGTCCAGCTCGACCGTCGCGATGAGGCGCTTGCGGGGCTGCGCGAGGAGGGGATCGAGGCCCAGATCGGCACCTGGGCCCTGCACCACCTCGAGCACTACCGCACGCAGGGGCCTTTCCCAGGAGCCGACCGCGCATTCGAACGCGCGCTTGCGCTGCCGTTCGCGACGACGACGACCGAAGACGAAGTCGACCGTGTCGTGTCGGTCCTCGCGAGATTCGCATAGATGAGCCCGGAGCGGGCGGCGAGGGACGCCGGCTCGGCACTCACTTGACAAGACCATACTTGTGAGTGAATAATCACTTCCTACGATGGTGAAGACGCTCAGGCAGACGGCGGAGCAGCGGCGCGAGGCCGTTCTCGACGCAGCGAAGATCGAGTTCGCCCGGCACGGGCTGCACGGAGCGTCCACCGACGCTATCGCGCGTCGCGCCGGCATCTCGCAGCCGTACCTGTTCAGGCTCTTCGGCACGAAGAAGGAGCTCTTCCTCGCGCTGAACGAGGCGTGTTTCGCAGAGACGCTCCACGTCTTTCGAGAGGCCGCGTCCGGGAAGTCGGGCGAAGAGGCGCTGAAAGCGATCGGAGACGCGTACAGAGGCCTGATCGAGAGCGATCGGACGATGCTGCAGGGTCAGCTCCAGTCGTACGCGGCGTCTGTCGAGGACGTCGAGGTTCGCGAGAGCACGGCTCGGGGCTACGGGCGGCTCGTCGACTACGTCGAGACGGTCTCGGGCGCAGACCGTCAGACGATCTCCGCCTTCTTCGCCACCGGCATGCTGCTGAACGTCCTCGCGGCGATGCAGTACTCGATCGGCGACGACCCGCGCGAGTCCTGGGTCGCGCGCCTGGCGGACGGCTGCAAGGGAACGAAGTAGGCGTCTCTTTTTTTGGGCCCGTTATGAGTGATCAATCACTACACCAGTTTACGAAACACACGAAAGGAGGCCAGCGATGAAAGCCGGCACCCGCACCATCTGGACGTTCGCGATCACCTCGATCGCCCTCTTCATGGTCGTTCTCGACAACCTCGTCGTCTCGACCGCAATCCCCGTGATCCGCGTCGATCTCGGCGCGTCGCTCGAAGAGCTCGAGTGGACGGTGAACGCCTACACGCTCACGTTCGCGGTCTTCCTGCTCACGGGAGCGGCGCTCGGAGACCGCTTCGGACGGAAGCGCATGTTCATGGTCGGCGTCGGGATCTTCACCGCTGCCTCCGCCGCCGCGGCGCTCGCACCTTCGGCCGACTGGCTGATCGCCGCGCGCTCGCTGCAGGGGTTCGGCGCCGCGATCGTGACGCCGCTGACGCTGACGCTCTTGAGCGCCGCGGTCTCGCGAGAGCGGCGAGGGGCCGCGCTCGGCGCGTGGTCAGGCATCGCCGGGCTCGCAGTCGCGATGGGCCCGCTCGTCGGCGGCGCCGTCGTCGACGGCATCTCGTGGCAATGGATCTTCTGGCTCAACGTGCCCGTCGGGCTCGTTCTCCTGCCCTTGGCGACGCAGCTGACCGAGTCGAAGGGCCCGGACCGCGCGCTCGACCTCCCTGGTCTCGCGCTCGCAAGCGGCGGAATGCTCGGCGTCGTGTGGGGGCTCATCCACGGCAACGGAGACGGCTGGACGAGCCCGGGGATCCTCGTCGCCCTCATCGGAGGAGCCGTGCTGATCGCGGCGTTCGTCGTCTGGGAGCTCGGCACGCCGCGGCCGATGCTGCCGATGTCGTTCTTCCGCAACCGCGGGTTCGCCGCGGCGAACGCCGCGTCGCTCCTCATGTACTTCGGGATGTTCGGCTCGATCTTCCTCCTGACGCAGTTCTTCCAGACCGCACAGGGCTACTCCCCACTCGAGTCCGGGCTTCGCGTCCTCCCCTGGACGATCATGCCGATGTTCGTGGCGCCGATCGCCGGGGCGCTTTCCGACCGGATCGGCGGGCGACCGTTGATGGCGCTCGGGCTCGCGCTGCAGGCGATCGGGCTCGGCTGGATCGCCATGGTGTCGACCGCGACCGTCGGCTACTCGTCGCTGGTCGGACCGTTCGTCCTGTCCGGGATCGGGATGGGGATGTTCTTCGCGCCCGTCGCGAACGTCGTCCTCTCGGCCGTTCGTCCGGAGCAGGAGGGCAAGGCGTCCGGGGCCAACAACGCGATCCGGGAGGTTGGAGGCGTGCTCGGCGTCGCCGTGCTCGCGTCGGTCTTCGCGCGCACCGGCGGCTACGAGTCTCCGGCGACCTTCAACGACGGCCTGGTGCCGGCGCTCTGGCTGGGAGCCGTCGTCGTGGGAGCTGGCTCCCTGCTCGCGCTCCTCATCCCGCGCAAGCGGCGGCAGGCCGAGGCCGAGGTCGGCCGCGAGGCGGAGCGCCTCGTTCCGCACGCCGAGGCCGCCTGACGTTCGCAAGGACCCGTCCCGGGCGGACATGGCCACGTGTCAGACACATGGCCATGTCCTTCCCGGACGCACATGGCCATGTCTGACACGGACGGTGGCTGACCGGCGCAGCCGAGCTCCACGGACGCTGGTACCGTCGCCGCGTGGCGAGAGAGGACGCTCCCCGCTACGCGCCTCCCGACGCGCTGACGACGCCGCGCTACGCGGGCGTCAAGACGTTCGGGCGCTGCCCGCTCGTCGAGAGCCCCGAGGACGTGGACGTCGCCGTTCTCGGAATTCCCTTCGACACGGGGACGACGAATCGCGCCGGCGCGCGGTTCGGGCCCGAGGCGATTCGCTCGGCGTCGATCGCGCTTCGACCGTACAACCCCGCGCAAGATGCGCAGGTCTTCGGCCGGCTGTCCGTGGCCGATCTCGGCGACGTCACGGTGACGCCGGGGAACGGCGAACGGACGGCGTCGCAGATCGCTGACCGCCTCGAGCCGATCGTCCGGACCGGCGCGAGGACGCTCTGTCTCGGCGGAGACCACACCGTCGTCCTCGGCGAGCTCCGCGCGCACGCCGCGGTGCATGGCCCGCTGGGCCTCGTCCTGCTCGACGCACACGCGGACGTGTGGGACGTGTACGTCGGCGAGCGCTACTACCACGGGTCGCCCTTCCGCCGAGCGGTCGAAGAGGGCCTGCTCGACCCGGGCCGCTCGCTGCTCGCGGGCATGCGTGGCTCGCTCTACAGCCCCGAGGACGCGTCCATGCCGACCGACCTCGGCTTCGAGGTCGTCCCGTGCGACGAGCTCGTCGCACTCGGTCCCGAGGAGTACGCGACGCGCGTGCGGGAGCGGGTCGGCGAAGGACCGCTCTTCCTGTCCTTCGACATCGACGTGCTCGACCCCGCGTTCGCGCCGGGCACCGGAACACCCGAGGCGGGCGGCCTCTCGACTCGAGAGGCGCTCGGCTTCCTGCGCGCGCTCCGCGGTCTGCGCTTCACGGGCTACGACGTCGTCGAGGTGAGCCCGCCGTACGACGGGCCTGGCCAGGCGACGGCCGTCGCGGCTGCGAACGTCGCGTACGAGCTCCTCACCCTGGACTCGCTCGCGACAAGCGCTCGGCCGTGACACGCACGATGCGGGTCGCAGGGACGCTCGTCCTGACGGCGCTCGCGGTCGCGTACCTGATCTGGAAGATCGACCTCGGGGCGACGCTCGACGTCCTGGAGGAGACCGACCTTTGGTGGTTCGCAGCCTCGGTGGCGATCATGGTGCTCACGGTTCCGGCGCTTGCCGCCCGCTGGGGATGGCTGCTCCGAGCACAGGGGATCGAGGAGGGGCTCGCGTGGCGGACCCGCGCCTACTTCGTCGCCTACACCGCCGGCCAGGTGCTGCCGACCTCGCTCGGAGGAGACGCAGTGCGGATCGTCGAGACCGCACGCCGGCACGGTGGGCGGACCGCCGTCGCCACCGGAACCGTCGTGCTCGAACGCGGGCTCGGCGGTGCTGCGACGGTGCTCCTCGGCGCGATCGCGTTCGTGCTCTCGATCGGGCGTTTCGACGTGAGCGCCTACTTCTGGCTGGAGGGGATCTTCGTCTTCGGCACGATCGTCCTCGCATTCCTCTTCTTCGCCCGCTCCGCGCGCCCGCTCCTGCGCCGCGTGGAGCCGGTTCTCGAGCGCGTTCGCCTCGACCGCGTCCTCCGCGCCTTCTACGAGAGCGTCCATCACTACCGGGGACGACCGCGCCTCTTGCTCGGCGTGTTCGCCGCGACCTTCGCCGTACAGGCCGTTCGGGTGCTCGCGATCTGGGCGGCGGCGAAGGCGGTCGGCATCGACCTCGAGGTGCTCGTCTACTACGTCATGGGCCCCCTGCTCTTCCTCGTGCTGCTCGTCCCGTTCACGCTGAACGGGATCGCCGTGCGGGAGGCGTTCTTCGTCAGCTTCCTCGGCAGCCTCGGCGTCGGAGCGGAGCAGGCGTTCGCAGCCGGGTTCCTGTTCTTCCTCGTGACGCTGATCATGGCGCTGCCCGGCGCCGCGATCCTGCTCTGGGAAGGGCTGCGCGGCGAGACGCGCCCACGGGTCGAGCATGGTTGACGTCTCGGTGGTCGTCGTCACGTACGACGCGCTTCCGTGGATCGAGCGCTGCCTCGAGAGCGTGCGAGGCGTCCCGACCGTCGTCGTCGACAACGGCTCGAGCGACGGGACCGTCGCGTTCGTGCGAGAGACCTTTCCGGAGGTAAGCGTGATCGAGTCCGAGAACCTCGGGCTCGCCGCGGGTTGGAACACCGGGATTCGGGCCACCGAGGGCCGCTACGTGCTCCTCCTGAACGCGGACGCCTGGCTCGTCGGCGACGCGCTTCGTCGGATCGTCGAGTTCGCCGATGCGCGCCCGGACGCGGCCTTCGTCGGGCCGAGACTGTCGAACCCGGATGGGACCCTGCAGCGTTCGGTTCGGGGATTTCCCACGCTCTGGAGGCTCGCGACCGAGTACTTCTTCCTGCGCAAGCTCGCCCTCCGGAGCCGGGCGCTGAACGCCTTCTACGCAGGTGACTTCGACCACGACGAGGCACGCGACGTCGAGAGCGTGATGGGCGCGTGCATGCTGGTCCGGCGGGAGGCGATCGACCAGGGCGGTCTCGCGGACGAGCGGTTCTTCCTCTTCAGCGAGGAGACCGACTGGCACTACCGTCTCCAGGCGGCCGGCTGGAGAGTCGTCTTCTTCCCCGGAGCCGAGTGCACGCACGTCCGCGGGGCGGCGCATGCCGGCCGCCTGTATCGGGAGAATCTGCGCGGGCACCTGCGTTTCTTCTCGAAGCACCGGGGCGCGCGCGAGGCCGAGCACGCGCGCCGACTCCTGCTGGCGGCAATGCGGCTGCGAGGCGTGATCTTCCGTGGCGAGCGCGGGCGTGGGTATCGCGAGCTCGCGACGTGGCTCGCCTCTGGGGACGTCGCCGAGCTCCTCGAATGAGCAACATCGAGCTCTACT
This sequence comes from uncultured Actinomycetes bacterium, assembly GCA_963721795.1. Lineage (GTDB taxonomy): Bacteria > Actinomycetota > Thermoleophilia > Gaiellales > Gaiellaceae > GMQP-bins7. The sequence goes on along the minus strand of CAVRLT010000021.1, from coordinate 350,039 downwards.
TCCGGCTCCTCTTCGCGACGGCCGTCGTCCTCGCCCCGGGATGGGCGCTGGCGCGCGCACTCGGCGTGTCGAGCATCGCGGCCGCTCTGGCCTGGTCGCTGACGCTGATCTTCGCGGCGCTGGCGGTGACGTTCGCGCTCGGCTCGTCCATCACGGTGACGATCGCCTTGCTCGCCGTCGCGGGCGGCGCCGCCGTGGCCGCGATCTTCGTGCGCGAGAGACCTGCGCGCGAGTCGATCCCGTGGCGCTGGGCAGCCGCCGGCGCGGGCGCGGCACTCGGAGTCCTTCTCTGGCGAATCGCGGGAACGGTCCAGGGCGACGGCCTGTTCCACCTCGCGCGGACCCGCAAGCTCCTCGAGCTCGACGAGCTCTCGCTGAAGGCGGTCGGCGAGTTCGCGGACGCGAGCCTCCATCCCGGCTATGCCTTCCCGCTCTGGCACGGCTTCCTCGCGCTGATCGCTCGGATCTCGGGGACCGACCCGGAGCAGGTCGTCCTCCACCTCCCCTCGGTGCTCGCAATCGTCGCGGTGGTGGTCGCCTACGAGGCCGGCTGGGCGTTGTTCCGCGCGGCCTGGGCGGCGGGCGCCGTCGCCGGTGCGCAGGCGGGGATGATCTGCTTTGCGCCCGGGTCTGGCGGCGCGTATGCATTTCTCGCCCTGCCGGCCACGTCGTCGCGGCAGCTCCTGGTGCCGGCTGCGATCGCGCTCTCGCTGACCGCGCTGCACGCACCGACGCGCGGGCTCTTCGCGTCCACGGCCGCCGCCGGCCTGGTGCTCGCCGTGGTTCATCCGACGTACGCGATCTTCCTGTGGATCCCGTTCGTCGGGTTCCTGCTCGTTCGAGCGCTCTGGACGAGACAGGATCTGCGGCCGGGGAGCGTCGTGCTCGCCTCGCTTGCCGTGCCCGCAGCGTTCTTCCTGCTCTGGTTGCTCCCGATCGTCGCCGACACCGAGTCCGTATCTCCCGACCGGGACGAGGTCGAGCGGGCGTTCGAGCAGTACCCGGGCCAGCTCGACATCCGCTCGGAGACGAGCTACAGCCTCGCTCCGGAGGTCTTCACCAGAAGCGGGCCGGTCGCGATCGCGGCGCTCCTGCTGATCCCGCTGGCGGCGTTCGCCGCACGCCGCCGTTGGGCCGCGTTCGTCGTCGGGGGGTCGCTCGCCGTGCTCGCTTTCATGCTCGTGCCGCTCCTCTTCACCCTCCTCTCCGACCTCGTCTCGATCTCGCAGGCTCGGCGCGCGGCGGGGTTCCTCCCGTTCGCGTTCGCCTTCGCCGGCGGTCTCGCCGTCCTTTCGCGCGTGCTGTGGCCCTGGCTGCCGCCGATCGCGCTCGTCGCGGGCGCAGTCCTGCAGTACGCCTACCCCGGTGACTTCGACTACGCCTTCGACGATCCGGGGCCCGCGTGGGTGACGTGGTTCGCGGTGGTCGGCTGCGCGGCTGCGCTCGTCGTCGGGTTCGTGCGTCGAAGCCGGCCTCCCGTCGAGGACACGGCAGGGCTCGCGGCTGCGCTCTTCCTGCTCCCGGTCGTCGCGGTCGGCCTGGCCAAGTGGAGCCCGATCGCGACCCCGCCCCTCTCGCTCCTGTCGCCGGGGATCGTCCAGGCCGTGCGGGACAACGTGCCGGAGCGAGCGATCGTGTACTCGGATCAGGAGACGAGCTACCGGATCGCCGCCGCTGCGCCCGTCTACATCGCGGTTGCGCCGCCCGGCCACGTTGCCGACACGCTGGTGAACCGGCCGCGCGAGCGCGCCCGCGACGCTCGTGAGTTCCTGCGGACCGGCGACCTCGCCATTCCCGCGAGGTACGGCGCCGAGTACCTGGTCGTCGACAGGGCGCGTGGGCGGCGCGATTTCGACCTCCAGGAGCTCTATCGGGACGTTCGCTTCGTCCTCTACCGGCTCCCGCCGACGCCGTAGCCTCCGCCGCCGGGCGTTTCGATCCGCAGGAGGTCACCGGGGTCGACGTCGAGCGACGCGAACGCCGGGAGCTCCTCGCCGTTCAGGAGGTTGCGGCCCGCGAGACCATCGCCTCCGCCGGCTGCGCCGCGCGGCGCGAGGCTCCGGCGCTGGGTCAGCAGGGAGAGGCGGCAGCGCTCGAGGACGCGGAGCTCGCGGACGACTCCGTCGCCTCCGGGGTGGCGCCCGGCGCCGCCCGAGCCGCGGCGCAGCTCGTAGCGCTCGACGCGGAGCGGGTACGCGAGCTCGAGCGCCTCGACCGGCGTGTTGAGGGTGTTCGACATCGCAACGTGCACCGCGGACGGGCCGGGACCGTCGGGGCAGGCGCCTTGTCCGCCCGCGATCGTCTCGTAGTAGGTGAAGCGCTCGTTGCCGAGGACGACGTTGTTCATCGTGCCCTGACCCTGCGCCGGGACCTCGACCGCTTGCGAGAGCGCCGCGAACACGACGTCGACGATCCGGCTCGACGTCTCGGTGTTGCCCGCGGCCACCGCAGCGGGCGAGCGGGCATGCACGAGACAGCCCTCGGGCGCGAGGACGGTGACCGGGGCGAACGCGCCTCCCGACGCCGGGAGATCCGGCGCGGCCAGGCAGCGCACGACGTAGAAGCAGGCGGAGCGCGTGACCGCGAGCGGGCAGTTGAGGTTCCCGCGATGCTGGGGCGCGGTTCCTTCGAAGTCGATCTCGATCCCGTCTCCGGCGATGGTCACCGCAGCCCGGATCTCGAGGAGCCCGTCAGGCGTCTCGAGCGCGTCGGCTCCCTCGTAGCGTCCGTCCGGCAGCTTGCGCAGCTCCGCGCGCACGACGCGCTCCGAGTAGGCGAGGAGCTCGTCCATGGCGGCTGCGACCCGCGCGCGCCCGCGCCGGGAGCAGAGCTCGTCGATTCGCCGGTCCGCGAGCGTGTGCGCCGCGAGCTGCGCGCGAAGGTCACCCCGCCGTTCGTCCGGATTGCGCATCCGGCGGACGAGATCCTCGAGCGCCGGAGGGTCGAGGCGGGTCGGCGAGATCACGACCCCTTCCTCCGCGAGCGTCGTCGACCCGGCCGGCAGGCTGCCGGGGTCGGCGCCGCCCACGTCGGCGTGGTGCGCGCGCGTCACCGCGTACCCGAGCGACGTGCGAGTGACGATGGTGAGGTCCGGGAGGTGCGTCCCGCCCGCGTACGGGTCGTTCAGGATCCACGGCTCGCCCGGCTCGGGGTCGTGTGCGCGGACGGCGGCGACCGCCTCGGGCATGGCGCCGAGGTGGACGGGGATGTGCTCCGCCTGCGTGACCATGTTGCCCGCCTCGTCGAAGAGCGCGGTGGAGCAGTCACGGCGCTCCTTGATGTTGGCCGAGAACGCGGAGCGGACGAGGACCGCGCCCATCTCCTCAGCGATCGCGCGCAGGCCGCTGCCGATCACCTGGAGCTCGATGTCCATCACTCCGTCCTCCGGAGCACGAGCGTTCCGTGCGGATCGGACTCGCCGGCCCAACCGTCCGGAACCCAGGCCGTCGCGCCGGGGAGCTCGAGCACGCGAGGCCCCCGGACCGCAAGCTCGGGACCGGTGACTTCCATCGGAGGCGCAGGTTTGATCTCGGCGGTTCGGACGGCCACGAGCTCGAGCGCGCGCTCGGGATCCGCGTAGCCGTAGCGCTCCTCGTGCGCCTCGTGAAACCGCTCGGCGAGGCCGGCGCCCAGCGGAACGGTGAGCTCGAAGGACTGACCCGCGTAACGCAGATCCGCCTCGCCGACCGACGGCAGCTCTCCGGCTTCGTGCTAGCGGCACGACGTACGAGCGCACCTCGTCCCGGCGCTCGTCGGCAGCCACGAGCCCGAGCGCCGAGAGGACTCCCGCCGCTCGAGGGACGAGAACCGTCTCCATCTCGAGCTCGTCCGCGAGCGCGCAGGCGTGGAGCGGCCCTGCGCCGCCGAACGCGATCAGGACGAAGTCCCGCGGGATCGAGGCCCTGCTCGACGGAGACGACGCGGAGCGCGCGCACCATCTCCGCGTTCACGACGTCGATGACGGCTTCCGGGTCGAGTTTGCCGAGTGCGGTGCGAGCGGCGCTCGCGTCGAGCTCGATGCCTCCGGGGAGCCAAGGCGGCAGCCGGCCGAGCAGAAGGTTCGCGTCGGTCACCGTCGGCCTCTCTCCGCCCTGTCCGTAACAGGCAGGTCCGGGGTCAGACCCCGCGCTCTCGGGGCCGACGCGCAGAGCACCTCCCGAGTCCTGCCAGACGATCGAGCCTCCGCCCGCCCCGACCGTGTGCACCGCGAGCGTCGGGAGTCGGACCGGGAAGCCGGCGACGGACCGCTCGTGCTCGCGGCGTGCCTCGCCGTCCGTGATCGCGCAGACGTCCGTCGAGGTGCCGCCCATGTCGAACGTCAGCGCGTTCGCGAACCCGGCGAGCGCGGCGATCCGCGCGGCCCCCACGACCCCCGCCGCCGGGCCCGAGAGCAGCGCGAAGGCCGCATGCTCGGCGGCTTCCTCGAGCGTGGCCAGGCCGCCGGAGGAGCGCATGACCAACGGGGCGGTGAGGTTCGAGGTTGCACAGGCTCGAGCGAGGGCGCCGAGGTATCGCTCCAGCACGGGCCCGAGGTACGCGTCGACCACCGTCGTCGAGGCGCGCTCGTACTCGCGGAACTCCGGAGCGACCTCATGGGAGGCGACCACGTGTGCGCCGGGATGAGCGGCGTCGAAGCTCCCTTGCGACCTCCTTCTCGTGCTGCGACTCCCGGAACGCGAAGAGCAGGCAGATCGCGATCGCCTCCGCGTCGAGCTCGGGAAGCGTCTCCAGATCGAGCGGCTCGAGCTCGCCATCCCGCCCGATGCGACCGCGAACGCCCACGCAGCGCTCGAGCGGGACGAGTGGGTCGGGATGCTCGGCGCAGGGCCGGTACAGGTGCGCGCGGGTCTGACGTCTGAGGTGGAGCAGGTGCTCGAAGCCTTCCGTCGTGACGAATGCCGTCCGGGCGCCGCGCCGCTCGAGGAGCGCGTTCGTCGCGATGGTCGTGCCGTGCGTGAAGCGGTCGACATCGTCGGCGCCCACCGCTGCCGCAGCCTCGAGCACCGACTCCTCCTGGCGTTCCCGCGTCGGCACCTTGGCAGTCCGGACCTCGCCGTCCGAGACGAGCACCGCGTCGGTGAAGGTCCCGCCGACGTCGACTCCCAATGCACGCACCGGTGCATTCTCTGCGAGCGACGGCGTAGAGTCTCCATCGTGGAACGGCTCGTCTGCCTCGGCCTCAGCCACCGGACCGCGCCCGTGGAGCTCCGCGAGCACGTCGGCGCGCTCGGTCTCGGGGCGGAGCGATGCCCCGGAGTGGAGGAGCACGTTGCACTGACCACGTGTTACCGGGTCGAGCTGTACGCATCCCTCTCCGGCGGGGTCGACGAGGCGCGCGACGAGCTGATCGGCGTGCTGGCAGGAACTCACGGCGTCGAGCGAAGCCTGCTCACGGACCACTTGTACGTCCACGCCGGCGCAGACGTGGCGCGCCACCTCTTCCGCGTTTCCACGGGGCTCGACTCGCTCGTCCTCGGCGAGGCCGAGATCCTCGGTCAGGTCGGCGCTGCCTTCGAGGAAGCTCGCGACGCCGCGACCGCCGGGCCGGTGCTCGAGCTGCTCTTCCGTACTGCTGTCGCGGCCGGGCGGCGCGCACGCTCCGAGACCGCGATCGGAGCGAACCCCGCAACGGCGAGCTCGATGGCGCTCGCGCTCGCGGAAGGTGCCCTCGGCGATCTCCGCGAGCGACGCCTACTGGTCGTCGGCGCCGGCCGCATCGCCTCGCAGACGCTGAAGGCGGCCAGGGGCCGCGGTGTCTCCCAAGCGGCAGTGGCGAATCGGACACGTGAACGGGCCGAGGAGGCGGTTGCAGCGTTCGGGGTCGAGACATACGGGCTCGCAGAGCTCGAGGACGGGCTCGCGTGGGCCGACGTGGTGGTGACCGCAACGTCCTCGGAGACCCCGGTGGTGAGCACCGAGGTCGTGCAGGCGGCGAGCTCCCGTCGTCCCGACCGCCCGCTCGTGCTCGTCGATCTCGCGGTTCCCGCAGACGTCGAGCGGAGCGCCGGAGCGATCCCCGGTGTTCGGCTCTTCGACGTCGACGACCTGCGCGCAGGTCTCGACGACACGATCGGATCGCGCCTGCGGGAGGTTCCGAGCGTCGAGGCGATCGTCGAGGAAGAGGTGGAGCGCTTCGTGCGTCGCTACCGCGAGCTCGAGGTGGAGCCGCTCGTCGCGTCGATCCGCCGCCAGGCCGAGGAGATACGACGGTCGGAAGTCGAGAAGGCGCTGCTCGACCTCGGTGAGGTCGACCCGGAGACGGCAGCGCGCATCGAGCATCTCTCACGCGCTCTCGTGAAGAAGCTCCTGCACGAGCCGACGGTGCGCCTCCGTGCGCGGGCAGGTGCCGGCGAGGCGGACGAGGCGAGCGCCGCGATTCGCGAGTTGTTCGGCCTGTCAGCTCCCCGCGAGCTGTGAGCGCACCGCAGCCGGCGGTCTCCGTCGGCACGCGGGGCTCCCCGCTCGCCAGAGCGCAGACCGAGCTCGTCAGCGATCTGCTGCGGACGGCGTGGCCGGGCCTCACCTGCGCGATCACGCCGATCGTGACCACCGGCGATCGAACGCAGGCGAGCGGCCGGCCGTTGCCCGAGATCGGCGGCAAGGGCCTCTTCACCGCCGAGCTCGAGCAGGCGCTGCACGACGGGACGATCGACCTCGCCGTCCACTCCCTCAAGGATCTTCCGACCGAGGCTGCGGCCGGCGTCGCGATCGGCGCCGTCTGCGCGCGCGACGACGTCCGCGACTGCCTCGTCACGCGTGACGGCCTCGCCCTCGGCGACCTCGAGGCGGGCGCAGTCGTCGGCACGAGCAGCCTGCGGCGCCAGGCACAGCTCAGGGCGCTCCGGCCCGATCTCGAGACGCGCTCGATCCGCGGGAACGTGGATACGCGGATCCGCAAGGTGCGGGAAGGGGAGTTCGACGGCGCGCTCCTGGCCGCGGCCGGAATCCGGCGCCTGGGGCTCGAGGTTCCGTGAGCGAGTGGCTGGAGCCCGAGACGATGCTCCCCGCGCCGGGGCAAGGGGCGCTGGCGGTGCAGTGCCGCGATGGCGACGAGGCAATTCTCGAGCTCCTCTCCGCGATCGACGACGCGCAGGCTCGCGCGGAGACGACGGCCGAGCGTGTGTTTCTCGAGACGCTCGCCGCGGGCTGCACCGCACCGGTTGGGGCATTCGCCGAGAGCGTGCGTGGGGATAGTGTGCGTATGCAGGCGCTAGTCGCTTCTCCGGACGGCCGCGAGGTCGTTCGCGTCTCCGGTGTCGGCGACCCCGCGGAGCTCGGAGGGAGGCTCGCCGATGAGGCGCGCACTGCGGGGGCCGACCGTATCCTGAAGGAGATCCGTGGCTGAGCAACCGCTCGCAGGCAGGCGCATCGTCGTCACGCGGCCCGAGTCCAAGGCGCTCGCAGACCAGCTCATCGGTCTCGGCGCCGAGGTGACGATCGTGCCGCTCATCGAGATTCTTCCGGCCGAGGATCGGCGCCCTCTCGACGCTGCGCTCGACAACCTGTCCCAGTACGACTGGGTCATCTTCACGAGCGTCAACGGAGTCGCGGCCGTCGGTGACCGGCTGCGCGGGCTCGCCGGCCCGCGCGTCGCCGCAGTCGGGCCCGTCACCGCCGACTCGATTCGAGCGGTCGGCGTCGAACCGTCTTTCGTGGCGGCGCGTGCGTCCGACGACATCGCGGAGGGACTCGGACCGCTCGAAGGCACGCGCGTGCTGCTCCCACAGGCCGACATCGCAGACTCCCGGCTCGCAGAAGAGCTTCGCGAACGAGGGGCGACGGTCGAAGCGGTGATCGCGTACCGGACCGTCCAGATCGAGCCGGCGTCGCACGGGATCCTGCCGATGCGGCTCGCGCATGCCGTCGTTCTCGCAAGCGGTTCGGCAGCTCGCAGCCTCGCGGCGGTCGCGGGGTCGTTCGACAACTTCGGAGCGTCGACGATCCTCGTGTGTATCGGCCCCAAGACCTCGGCCGTCGCGCGCGAGGTCGGGCTGCCGGTGGGACTCGTCGCCGACGAATCGACCGGGGACGGCATCATTGGTGCTCTCGTGTCGCACTTCGCGGAGGACTCGTGACGGAAACACGCTCGCTGGAAGCGCTCGGGCTGGCGCCCGGGGCTCGCCGACCGCGCCGACTGCGTAGGACGCAGGCGCTCCGCGACCTCGTCCGGGAGACGACGCTCGAGCCGGCCGACCTCATCCAGCCGTTTTTCGTAGTTCCGGGAGACGGCGTGCGACGGCCCGTGCCGTCCATGCCAGGGGTCGACCAGCTGTCGTGCGACGTGCTGACGCAGGAGGCTGCGGAGGTCGCTGCTCTCGGTGTCCAGGCAGTGCTGCTCTTCGGAATCCCGACGACGAAAGACGCGCTGGGCCTCGAGAGCTTCGCCGAGGACGGTGTCGTCCAGCAGGCGATTCGCACGCTGAAGGACGCGAGCCCGGAGCTCGTCGTCATCACCGACGTCTGCCTCTGCGAGTACACGGATCACGGTCACTGCGGCGTCCTGGACGAGAACGGATACCTGCTGAACGACGAGACGCTCGAGCTCTTGGCCCGCATCGCCGTCTCCCATGCCGAGGCGGGCGCCGACATCGTGGCTCCGAGCGGAATGATCGACGGCATGGTCGGAGCGATCCGGACAGCCCTCGACGGCTCGGGGTTCGAGCACGTGGCCATGCTTTCGTACGCGGTCAAGTACGCATCGGCGTTCTACGGTCCGTTTCGCGACGCCGCCGAGGGGGCTCCGGCGTTCGGCGACCGCAAGAGCCATCAGCTCGATCCGGCCAACGCGCGCGAGGCGATGCGCGAGGCCGCGCTCGACGTCGAGCAGGGGACGGACGCGCTGCTGGTCAAGCCCGCGCTCGGCTATCTCGACGTGGTTCGCGCTGTGCGCGACCGCTTTCCCGACCTTCCGCTCGCCGCCTACAACGTGAGCGGGGAGTACGCGATGGTGAAGGCGGCGGCGGCGAACGGCTGGCTGGACGAGCGCGCGGTGGTGCTCGAGATCCTCACCGGGATCAGGCGCGCCGGAGCCGATCTCGTCGTCACGTACCACGCGAAGGACGCTGCTCGTTGGATCCAGTGAGGTCTGCTGCGAGGGTGCGAGTCGACGATCGGCCGGAGGAGGACCCGCTCGACCCGGTCGACGTCGCGGAGCACGGGCTGACGGAGGAAGGTGAGGCGACGAGCCTCGACCGGCGGCTCTTCATGCAGCTGCTGGCGTTCGGAGGAGCAGCCGACACGGCAGCGCTCGTGTCCGCGCTCGAGCTCGCAGGCGTCGAAGGAGCCCTCTACGAGGACGTGAACGATCCCACCGGAGTGGCCCTGGTGGCGCTGAGCGAGAGCCCGGACTCGTTCGTGTCGGAGCTGCGCGACTTTCTGCAAGCCGCTCCGTTCTCGGAGCTCGAGCCCAAGCCCGAGCTGACGATGCTCGGGAGGACCTACGCGTTGGGGCACGAGCAGGATCTCGACGACACCCTCGTCGAGCGGCCGCGCAGCCGGGTGCTCGACCCCAGCCTCCGGTGGGCGATCTGGTACCCGCTTCGCCGCGCAGGCTCCTTCGAGCAGCTCTCTCGCAAGGAGCAGAACGCGATCCTGATGGAGCACGGTGGCGTGGGGATGGCGTTCGGCCGCGCAGGGCTCGGCTACGACATCCGGCTCGCGTGCCACGGGCTCGACAAGCTCGACAACGACTTCGTGGTCGGGCTGCTCGGCCCCGAGCTGCATCCCCTCTCGATCATCGTCCAGCGCATGCGGAAGACACGGCAGACGTCGCTCCATCTCGAACGGCTGGGGCCGTTCTTCGTCGGCAGGGTCGCGTGGCAGAGCCCGTCGGCGTGATTGCAGCTCGATCGGCCGACGCGGATACCGAGCCGACGTCGCCCTTTCTCCGCGCGTGTCGCGGGTTGCCCGTCGAGCGCACGCCGGTCTGGCTGCTTCGGCAGGCCGGGCGGTACATGCCGGAGTACCGGGCGCTGCGCGAGCGGCACTCGATGCTCGACCTGATCCGGAGCCCCGAGCTCGCCGCCGAGGTGACCCTGATGCCGGTCGACGCGTTCGGCGTCGATGCGGCGATCGTCTTCTCGGACATCCTCCCGCCGCTCGTCGGGATGGGGCTCGAGCTCGACTTCGTGAAGGGCGACGGGCCGCGGATCGCGAACGCGATCGCGAGCACCCGTGACGTCGATCTGCTCGGGACTCCGCCCGCGGAGGAGACGATGACGGGGACGCTCGGCGCGATCGGGCTCGTCCGCCGAGAGCTCGAGTCGCGAGATGTGCCCGTCATCGGGTTCGCCGGAGCGCCCTTCACCCTCGCGAGCTACGCGATCGAGGGCGGCACGTCGAAGGACTTCACGAAGACGAAGGCGTTCATGCTCTCGGAGCCCGCAGCATGGAGGCGGCTGCTGACGAAGCTCGTCACCGTGCAGGCCGACTATCTCCTGGCGCAGGCCCGAGCGGGCGCGCAGGCGCTGCAGGTGTTCGACTCGTGGGCGGGGCGAGCGCTCGGGCGCGACGACTACCTGCGCTACGTCGCGCCGCACAATCGCGATCTCTATTCGGCCGTGGCTCGTGGGGGCGTCCCGGTGATCAGCTTCTCGCTCGGCGTGAGCGCGTACCTCGCCGAGGCCGCGGCTTGCGGGGGAGACGTCGTCGGGCTGGACTGGCACCTCCCGCTCGACGAGGCGTGGGCGGCCGTCGGCTTCGAGCGGCCCGTGCAGGGAAATTTGGATCCCGCCGCGCTGCTCGCGCCGTGGCGCGTGCTCAGCGTGCGCATCGACGACGTCCTCGAGCGCGCAAATGGCCGTCCCGGGCACATCTTCAACGTCGGTCACGGTCTCGTTCCGCAGACTCCGGTCGACAACGTGCGACAGCTGGTCGAGCATGTTCGGGAGCGGACGTCCAAGACCCGTGTCTGACACCACCCCTCATAACCATGCGGTTCTGCGGTCGTCGGTGTCAGACACGGATGCTCTTGGCGTTCTGGTCATGGCCTACGGAGGCCCGGCCTCGCTCGACGAGATTCCGGGGTATCTCGCGGACATTCGCACTGGTCGAACGACGCCCCGCCACGTTGTCGAGGAGATCACCGAGAACTACCGTGCGATCGGCGGGCGCTCGCCGTTGCTCGAGGTCACGCGCAGGCAGGTCGACGCTCTGGGCGAGGAGCTCGGCGACGACTACCGCTGCTACCTCGGGATGCGGCACTGGTCGCCGTGGATCGAGGACGTCGTCGGCGAGATGGTCGAGGACGGCATCACGCGTGCCGTCGGCCTCGTTCTCGCCCCGCACTTCAGCGCCCTGTCGGTGGCGAAGTACCAGCAGCGGGTTGCCGACGGTCTCGACGTGCATCGCGGGAGGATCGAGTTCGAGCACGTTCCCAGCTATCACGACGCGCCCGGGTTGATCGACGCGTTCGCCGCGCGGGTGGCCGACGGGCTCTCGCGCTGGCCAGAAGACGAGCGCGACGACGTCCACGTCGTCTTCACCGCGCACAGCCTCCCCGAGCGCGTCCTCGCGAACGGCGACCCCTACGGCGCCCAATGCCTCGAGACCGCGCAGCTCGTGGCGGAGCGCGCAGGGCTCGGCGACGAGCAGTGGTCGTGGAGCTTTCAGTCCGCGGGGCGGACTCCCGAGCCCTGGGCGGGACCAGACCTCGGCGAGCATCTTCGCGAGCTGAACGCGCGCGGCGTCTCCAGCGTCGTCGTCGTCCCGGTCGGCTTCGTCTCCGACCACGTGGAGCTCCTGTTCGATGTCGACGTCAAGGCGCGCGCCGTCGCGGACGAGCTCGGGATGCGGCTCGAGCGTCCGCCGGCGCTGAACGACGACCCCGGGTTCATCGAGGCGCTCGCGGAGCTCGTGCGAGGTCGCGCCGGGTGAGGGTCGTCGTCGTGGGGGGAGGGATCGCCGGGCTCGCGGCGGCGCGAGAGCTCGAGTCGGTCCTCCCCGAGGCCGAGATCGTCCTCGTCGAGGGAAGCGAGCGGCTGGGCGGAGCGCTGCTGACCGAGTTGGTGGACGGCTTCGTGGTCGAGGGCGGCGCGGACAGCTTCCTCTCGCGGAAGGCACGCGGTGTCGGTCTCTGCGAGGAGCTCGGGCTTGCCGCGGAGCTCGTCGGCCGGCGGCCGGAGAACGCCGGGAGCTTCGTGAAGCGCGGATCGGAGCTGTACCCGTTGCCCGAGGGCCTGACCGGGATGATCCCGACCGATCTCGATGCCCTCGCCGACAGCCGGCTGCTCTCGCAGGAGGGGCGCGAACGACTCGCGGCCGAGGCGGACATCCCGCCTGCGGCTCCGGGTGGCGACGAGTCCATCGCTGCGTTCGTCTCCCGCCGGCTCGGCCAGGAGGCATACGACGCGCTCGTCGAGCCGCTGCTGACGGGAATCTACGGAGGGGACGGCGAGCAGCTATCGCTCCAGGCCACGTTCCCCAACTTGCGCGCGCTCGAGCTCGAGCACGGCAGCGTGATTCGCGGTCTCGAGGCGCAGTCGGCAGGGAGCGCGAGCCGCTATCCGCCGTTCGTCGCCCTCGGGTCGGGGATGCAGGCACTCGTCGCAGGCCTGCTCGAGCGTCTCCGGCAGACGCAGGTCGTCGCTGGACGCGCAGCGCTCGCGGTGCGCCGACGCGAGCACGGCTACGAGGTCGAGCTCGGCGGAGAGCGGCTGGGTGCCGACGGCGTCGTCCTGGCCGTGCCCGCACACGCCGCGGCAGATCTCCTCGCGGCCCTCGATCCGGGTCTCGCGGCGGCGCACGCGGAGATCCCGTACTCCTCGTCGGCGGTCGTCACCCTTGCGTACCGCGAGGACGACGTCTCGCATCCTCTCGACGGCTACGGCTACGTCATCCCCCGCGTCGAAGGCTCGGACGTGCTCGCGTGCACCTGGACGTCGAGCAAATGGGAAAGGCGCGCTCCGGCCGGCGGGGTACTCGTTCGTGTCTACGCGGGCCGCTTCGGCGGGCGCGACGTCACCGAGGACTCGGACGAAAAGCTTGTCGCCCTGGCCCGAGACGAGCTGCGCATCCTCGGGATCGAAGCGGAGCCGCGCCTCGCCCGTGTCCACCGCTGGCCGCTCGGGATGCCGCAATACGTTCTCGGCCACCCGGACCGGCTGGACCGGATCGACTCTGCCCTCGCCGATCACCCCGGCCTCGCTCTTGCCGGAGCGGCATATCGCGGGGTCGGCATCCCGGACTGCATCCACTCCGGCGAGGAGGCCGCTCGCTCTCTCGCGCTGTCGCTCGCTGGCGTCCGCGGATGACGCGGGAAGCCTCCGAGCGGCTCTTCACCGGGGCGATCGAGCTCATGCCCGGAGGAGTGTCTTCGCCGGTGCGCGCCTTCCGGGCGGTCGGCGGCAGCCCTGTGTTCGTCGAGCGCGGAGAGGGCGCGTACCTCGTCGACGTCGACGGCAATCGCTACGTCGATTACGTCCTCTCGTGGGGGCCGCTCGTCCTCGGTCACGCGCACCCGCGCGTCGTGGCCGCGCTCGAGGAGGCCGTTCGCCGCGGCACGAGCTACGGCGCGCCGAGCCCGCTCGAGGTCGAGCTCGCGCGCCTCGTGCGTGAGGCGATGCCGAGCATCGAGCTCGTCCGCTTCGTCAACTCCGGCACCGAGGCGACCATGAGCGCGCTCCGCGTCGCGCGTGCGTTCACCGGGCGCTCGAAGGTCGTCAAGTTCACCGGCTGCTACCACGGTCACGCCGACCTGCTGCTCGTCCAGGCCGGCTCGGGCGTGGCCACGCTCGGGCTTCCCGACTCCCCGGGAGTGACGCCGGGCGCGGTCGCCGACACGCTGACCGCGCCGTACAACGACCTCTCGGTCGTCGAGCAGCTGTTCACCGAGCACGCGGGCGAGATCGCAGCGGTGATCGTCGAGCCGGTGGCCGGGAACATGGGTCTCGTCGTCCCCGCCGAGGGCTTCCTCGAGGGCTTGCGGGCGTTGACAGAGGCCGACGGTGCGCTTCTCGTCTTCGACGAGGTGATGACCGGCTTCCGCGTCCACAGGGGCGGTGCCCAAGCGCTCTATGGGATCACTCCTGACCTGACGACCCTCGGCAAGGTCATCGGCGGCGGGCTTCCCGTCGGCGCCTACGGGGGCCGGCGCGAGATCATGGAGCTCGTCGCACCCGCAGGCCCCGTCTACCAGGCGGGAACGCTTTCCGGGAACCCGCTTGCGATGACCGCCGGGATCGAGACGCTCCGAGCGCTTGCCGAGCCAGGTGTCTGGGACGGAATCGTCCGCACGTGCGAGCGGCTTGTCACGGGGCTCGGTGATGCGGCGGCGGCGGCGGGCGTGCCCGGCCAGGCGACGCACGTCGGGACGATGCTCGGCTTCTTCTTCGCCGAGTCGCCGATCCGAAGCTGGGAGGACGCGAAACAGGCCGACACGGATCGCTTTGCAGGCTTCCATCGCGGAATGCTCGACCGCGGCGTCTACCTTCCCCCGTCCCAGTTCGAGGCCTGGTTCCTCTCGAGCGCGCACGGTGACGAGGAGGTCGACGCGACGATCGCAGCTGCGGCGGAGACACTCGCGCCGATGAACACCTGAGACCGGGGCCACGCTGAAGCCTGACCCCGGCGCTTGCGCGCCCGCCTCTACGCTTCGCTTCCGTGAAGGTGCTCCTCGTCACGCTCTACTTTCCGCCCGCGGGAGGGGGCGGCGTACAGCGCCCCCTGAAGCTCGCGCAATACCTGCCTGCGCTCGGCATCGAGACCCACGTGCTCGCGCCCGACGACCCGAAATGGGTGCACAGCGATCCCGACCTCCGCGTCCCGACTCAGGCCTGGGTGCATCGCGTGCGCTTCGTCGGGCCGAAGGCGAGAAAGCCTGCGGAGGAGCTGGCGGCGACGGACGGGATCGAGCGGGCGTTGCTTCAGGCTCGGGTGACTGCCCGCCGGCTGCTCGTCCCCGACGCCAGCGTGACCTGGAACCTCACCGCGATCCCCGCGGCGATCCGCATCGTCCGCCGAGAGGGGATCGACGTCGTCATGACGACGTCTCCACCCGGCTCGATCCACTTCGTCGGCGCAGCCGTCAAGCAGGCGACGGGTACGCGCTGGCTCGCGGACCTGCGCGATCCGCTCGTCGCCAACCAGCAGCGGCGCGCCGACACTGCTGCGACCCGCGCTCGCCAGGCGGCGAACGAGCAGCTCGCCCGGCTCGTCGCCCGGCGGGCGGACGCCATCTCATGTGTGTCCGACGCGATCGCCGAGGAGGTGCGAGGGCTCGACCCGCGCGGAATCGTCCGCACGATCGCGAACGGCTGCGACTTCGACGACTTCGCGGGCCTCGAGTACCGGCCGGCACCGCGCTTCCGGATCACGCACGCAGGAAGCTTCTTCGGGAAGCGCGACCCGCGTCCGTTCCTCCAGGCTTTGCACGACTCGGGCGTCGACGCCGTCGCCCGGTTCGTCGGCGACTTCCGCAGCGCCGATCGGGAGTGGGCCGAGACGCTCGGTCTCGGAGACCGGCTGGAGCTGATCCCCTATGCGCCTCGGGTCGAGTCGCTTCGCCTCCAGCGTGACTCCGAGGCGCTGCTTCTTCTCATCCCGAACGCGGGCGGAAGAGGAAGAGGCGTGCTGTCGGGAAAGGTCTTCGAGTACCTGGCAGCCGGCAGGCCGATTCTCGCCGTCGTCCCGCCCGACGGCGCCGCTGCCGAGCTCATCCGCGAGACAGGCGCGGGAGTCGTGGTGGCGCCCGACGACGTGGAGGGCATCGGCGCAGCCTTGCGCGAGCTGAGCGAGCGCTTTCTCGACGGCGGGTTGCCGGCTACCGAGCTCTCCGAAGACGACCGAGAGCGCCTGTCCCGCCGGGCGCGTGCCGAGGAGACCGCAGACCTGCTCCGGGAGATCGCCTAGCTATCGTCCTGGGATCGTCGCCAGCTCGGCACCGGCAAGCGGCGTCAGGGCTCGGCTCGGGTCATTCCTGGCATCGCTTCGAGAATGGCCGGCCGGTGCGATCCGCGCCGGTGTAGTCGTTTGCGTGCTCACGGTGGCCGTGGCGGGGCTCTCGCGGCTCGACGAGACGCTCGGGCTGTTCGACTACCGAGCCGACCGCAACGCAGGGCTCACGTACCTCGACCGGGAGTACGGGGACAGGGGATGGGCGCCCGACCGCCGCGTCATCGAGGACGCCCGCCTGTGGATGCCGGAGGATGCGCGGTACAGGATCGTTCGCGGTCCGAGGTGGGACAACCTCGACGGGACCGTGGCCGCCGACTTCCTGCGCTACTTCCTGCTCCCGCGCAGGGACACCGGCTCGAGCTCGGCCCCCTGGGTCTTCTGCTACGCGTGCGACCTCACCGAGCTCGACGGCTTCGAAGTCCTGTCCGAGGGACGGGACGGGATCCGGTTCGGCCGGGTGCGCGGATGACTCCCCGTGCGATCGCGGGTCTGCTGGTCCTCCATGTCTTCTTCCTCGGGGTAGGCGCCGCGCTGCTCTGGGGTATGCGCGGCTGGCGGACCTGGCCGGAATTCGTACGCCTCGCCGGGCTCGCGTACCTGCTCGGCGTCGCGAGCCTCGTCGTCGTGCTCACACTGGCAGTCGTGCTCGGTGTCCCGTTCGGGGCGCCGCTGGTCGTGGGAAGCGGTGCGGCCATCGCCGCCGGCGGCCTCGTCACTGCCCGCTGGAAGAGGAGACCGCGGCCGGTGCTTCGTCCATCGGGATGGCGTGTACCCACGCCGTCGCTCCTCGGAGCGGTGTTCGTCGCCGGCCTCGTCCTCTACTTCGAGGCCGGCTTTCGCTCCGAGCGCCTGGCCGAGCTCTACGACTGGGATGCGTGGTTCACGTGGACGCTCAAGGGGAAGGCGCTCTTCCACTTCGACGGGCTCGAGGAGTGGATCTTCGGCGGCGCGGCCCATTCGGGAGGCGTGTACACGGGCTACCCACCGGGCTTCTCCCTGCTCCAGGCAGCGTCATTCCACGCGATGGGCACCGACGATGTGGTCACGCAGAACCTCAACTACTGGTTCTTCACGTTGGGCTTTGCAGCAGCGGTTGCGGGACTCCTCGCCCCCCGCGTTCGCGGCATCGTCCTTCTGCCCGCGCTCCTGCTCATGCTCGTGCTTCCTGGGCTCACGGGCATCCCGGTGCCGGGCGGGGCGGAGCGGCCTCTCGCGTTCTTCATCGCGATCGCAGCGCTGCTCGTCTTTCTCTGGCTGGACGAGCGGAAGAGCTGGCAGCTCGCCGCGGCAGCAGTCCTCCTCTCCGGTGCGTTCCTCACGAAGCGCGAGGGGCTCCTGCTCGGAGCTTGCGTCATCGTTGCCGCGGGCGCCGCGTCCTGGGCGGAGCGCCGGTGGGCGTGGCCGCGGCTGGCTGCGCTCGGAGTTGCCGCGTTCGCGTTGTCGCTCCCCTGGCGAGCCTGGGTTGCACTCCAGGGCTACCGGAGCGATGCGCCCGAGGGCGGCTTCTTCGCGTTCCTCGACGACTTCGATCGCGCGCGCGACTCGCTCTGGCTCGCGGTCCGTGCGATGTTCGGTTACGACCTCTGGCTCGTGCTCCCCGCCGTTGCGGTCGTCGCAGCAGTTCTCGCCTTCCTCGCCGGTGCCCGGAGAGGAGCGGTGTTCACCTTGGTGTTCATCGGCGCGACGCTGGCCGGGAATGCCTGGGTCACGTTGACGAACCCGGTCACGATCTCGCTCGACTACTCGCTGAACCCGGCGACGCGCTTCATGGTGACTCCGCTCCTCGTCGTCGCTTCGGTGCTTCCGCTCCTTCTGGAGTGGGCGTGGTCCGGCGGAAATGGCCGGCCGGACGCGCCGACCAGCGCCGCGGCCGGCTCGACCCGGTTCGTCGTGCCGTGGGCGATCGTCCTCGCCGCGCTCGTCCTCTACCCGGCTTCGATGGCGACGGGCTTCTCGAGCTTCCGGCTGCCCGGTGGCGCGCCGACGTTCCCGAGCCGTGCCGAGTGCGAACGGAGCCCGAGCGCAGGCGAGCCGGTTCGCCTCGTCTTCGGCTATGCGCGTTCCTACCCCGAGGCGGGCGTACTTCGCGAACGCGCGCTCGGTGCCGGGTTCGAGAAGACGGAGATCGCACGGGACGGGTGCGGCAGGCTTCGCGTCTTCGTCGAGAAGGTGCCGTCCGTCGCAGCCGGCGAGCAGCTCGTGACGCAGGCACGGGCTGCAGGCCTCCAGCCGACCCTCGAGCGCGATCCCGGCGACTAAGAGCTCTATGCGGGTACGCTCGGCGGCCGTGACGACGCACGCGCTCTCCCTGCGCGCGAGCTCGCGTGAGCGCGCTCTCGCTCAGCCGGTGCTCGATGGGCTCTTCCTCGCCGCGGTCGTCACGGTCACGTTCCACAAGCTGCAGTGGGAGCTCGCCGGTTCGCTCACGCTCTCGGACGTCCTCACCTCCGTCTTCCTGGTCGTCTTCGTCTGGGACCGGCTCGAGCACGGCGACACCCGCCTGACGCGCACCGCCGCAGTCGCCCTCGTGTTCTTCCTCGCCTTCGCGCTCGTCTATCTCGCCGGCTTCTACGCGCTCGACACATCCCAGGCCCTCGCGCAGTGGGCGAAGGGGATGGTCAAGTTCGTGCTCCACTTCGGCTTCCTCGTCACGGGCGTCGCGCTTCTCGCGCGGCGCTCGCTCGCGTTCTACTGGCTGGCGCTTGCGGCGTTCCTCGGTGGGATCGCTTTGAACGCCCTCTACGGGGTGCTCCAGCTCGCGCTCGCGGAGCTCGTCGGCGCGAACCTCGACGCTGCCCTGATCGAGCCCATCACCTCGCGGCAGACCGGGATCAACGTGTTCGGGGCGGTCGGCGGGACGCAGGAGGTGTTCCGGCCGAACGCGTTGACGGGAGACCCGAACCACCTCGGGATCGAGCTCGTCATCCCGTTGCTGGTGCTCACTCCGCTCTACCTCAGGCTCGAGCGGGGTCATCGGTGGCGGACGCCCCTCGCCGCGATCCTCGTCTTCCTGCTCGTCGTCGAGCTGGCCACGCTCTCGCGGAGCGGCCTGCTCGGGCTCGCGTGCGGGGCGCTCGTCCTGGCGCTCCCCTACCGGCGGCATCTCCGACGCCCTGCGTTCCTCGTCCCGCTCGGAGCCGTCGTCGCACTCGTCGGTGCGGTGATCCTCGCGCGGCTCGACTTCTTCCTCACGGTCCTTCGCGCGCGGACGAACACGAGCTCCGCCGCCGCGTCGCCGCACTTCGAGGTCTACGGGTTCGTTCCGGACGTGTTGTCGACGGACCCGGTCCTCGGCCTCGGGCTGAACAACTTCGCGGTCTACTACGAGTTCGTCACCGGCCGGCCCGACTTCGGCCCGCACTCGTTCTACGTTGCGACGCTCGTCGAGACGGGGATCGTGGGTGCGGTGCTCTTCGGAGTCTTCGTGCTCTGGATCTTCCGGCGCCTCGGCGCCGCCCGCAGGATCGGACGCGCGCTCGCCGCAGCGGGCGACCCGCTCGCTGCCCGCGCGCGCCCGCTCGCCTGGGGGATGACGGCAGCGCTCGTCGCCACGCTCGTCGCGAACCTCTTCTACCTGACGATGACCTTCTACTACTTCTACGTCTTCGCAGTGCTCGCGGTCGCTCTGCCCATCGTGTTCGGGCGGGTAGCAGCGCGAACGTGAAGGTTCTCGTCCTCACGACCTCCTATCCGCGCCAGGCGGACGACGTTGCCGGCGTGTTCGTCCGGGACGCAGTGGAGCACCTGCGCGAGGCGGGGCTCGAGGTGAAGGTGGTCTCGCCGGCCTCGTTCGCACACTTCGGGCTCGCGTACGGCGACGGCATCGTCGGGCAATCTCAGGCGAAGGCCCTGGCTCGCGCTGGCGCTCCCGCTGTTCATGCTCTCGTTCGGCCGCGCGGCGCGGCGCGGCGCTCTCGGCGTCGATCTCGTGCACGCGCATTGGCTCCCGTCCGCACTGCCCGCGCTCGCGACGAGGAAGCCGTTCGTGCTGCAACTCTGGGGGACCGATGTCGCTGCTGCTGAGCGCGTTCCCTGGGCGGTCCGTTGGCTGGTGCGACGCGCGCGTCTGGTGCTCGCGCCGTCGACGGCGCTCGCGGAAGCGGCGCAGGCACTCGGAGCGCGCGAGGTTCGCGTCGTGCCGAGCGGCGTTCGCCTTCCCGAGGGCGTCGGAGCACCGGCCGATCCGCCGCACGTCTTGTACGTCGGGCGGCTGTCCGAGGAGAAGGGCGTGGCCGATTTCCTCGAGGCGACGGACGGGCTCCGGCGGGTCCTCGTCGGAGACGGGCCGTTGCGAGACGGAGCTCCGGAGGCGGTCGGGTTCGTCGGGCCGAGCGCGCTCGGGAGCTACTACGAGCGTGCCGCGATCGTCGCGTGCCCGTCGCGCCGCGAAGGCTACGGCGTAGTAGCGCGCGAGGCGATGGCCCATGGTCGCCCAGTCGTCGCGTCAGCGGTCGGAGGGCTCCTGGACGCGGTCGAGGACGGCGTCACAGGCCTGCTCGTCCCACCGCGCGACCAGGCCGCGCTGCGGTCCGCGCTCGAGCGCCTGCTCGGCGATCCGGAGCTCCGGGATCGTCTGGGTCGAGCGGGGAGGGAGAAGGCGCAGCGGGAGCTCTCGTGGGAGGCTTCCACCGAAGCGACGATCGCCCTGTACCGCGCCGCGCTTGAGAGCGCGCGCTGACCCGGTCTCTATCCTCGTCCCGTGATCGAAGATCACCGCGCCGAGGCGGACGGCGCCCTGCCGCGCGACCTCTCCTCGTACACGGAGTGGCCGCACGGAATCGCTCGGCTGGGAGTCGTGCTGTGCACCGCCATCGCGCTCGGCGTCGGCCTCGTCTACTTCGCGAAAGCTGTCGACAGGCTCGGCGACACTGCGCGCACGAACGCCGCTCAGAACTACGACGACCGCGAGTTCGCGGGCGGGAACGCGGTCGTCGTCGTCAACCGGCCACTGTACGAGGCGCGGGCGTTGATCCCCGAGGACGAGACCTATCGCGTCGTGACCGGTCCCGATGTCGTGGGCGCGACCGAGTTGACAGCGTCGTTCGTCGACCACTACGCACGCTACTTCCTCATGCCCCGTCGTCCGGCCCCCGACGCGCGTTGGATCATCTGCTACGGCTGTGACACCGCGAGCCTCGGAGAAGGGTTCGAGGTCCTTCTCGAGGACGAGGCCGGGATCATCATCGGAAGGCTCGCAGGTTGACGACTCGGTCGCTCTTCGGGCTCGCCCTGCTGAATGTGTTCGCGCTCGGCGTCGGCACGGGCGTGCTCTGGGGCCTGCGGGGCTGGCGGTCGTGGTGGGAGCTGGCACGTCTTGCCGGCTTCGCGTACATGCTCGGCGTCGCAGCGCTCGGTGTAGCGCTCGCTCTGGGGCTCGTGGTCGGCATCCCCTTCTCGCTCCCGACGATCCTGTTGACCGGGCTCCTCCTCGCCACCGTCGGGCTCGGGGTCGGGGTCCTGCTGGGTCGTCCGCGGCCGGTTCCGGGCCTGGCTCCACGTCGACTCGGGCTCGCCGGCGCGGCCCTGGCGGCGCTCGTGATCGTCTACCTGGAGGCACTCTTTCGCGCCGCCAGGCTCTCGGGTCTGTACGCATTCGATGCCTGGTCCTTCTGGGTCCCGAAGGCGAAGGCGATCTACTTCTTCGACGGCCTCGACGAGCAGTTCTTCAGCGAGCTGCCGAACGCGACGTATCCGCCGTTCGTGCCGACTCTCGAGGCCACGGCCTTCCACTTCATGGGCTCGGCGGACGTCGTGACGCTCCACGTGCAGTTCTGGTTCCTGCTCGCGGGCTTCGTCGCGGCCGTGGCGGGGCTGCTGGCGACGCGTGTCCCGCCGGTGCTGCTCTGGTCGTTCGCGCTCCTGGCGATCGTCAGCCCTCGTGCGGTCGGCCGGACGCTCGAGCCGCAGGCGGACTTCACGCTCGACTACGTGTTCGCGCTCGCCGCGCTGCTCGTCGCCCTCTGGCTGATCGAGCGCCGTCCGTGGCAGCTGGCGTCCGCAACGCTCTTTCTCGGAGCGACCATGCTGACGAAGCGCGAGGGACAGCTGCTGGCCGCCTGCGTGGTCGCAGCCGCGCTCGCCGCCTCCTGGCGCGAGTGGCGGAGCGCGTGGCCGCGTCTGGCGCTGGCGTCGGCCTGCGCGTTCGCCATCGCCCTGCCCTGGCGGCTCTGGTACGTGTCGCACGACCTCACGGGTGAGTTCCCGGAGAGCGGAGCCACCGGCCTCCTCGACAACCTGGATCGCGCGTGGCCGTCGCTCCAGTCGGTGCTCTCCTCCGCGTTCGACCCCGGGCTGTGGACGATCGTCCTACCCCTCGTCATCGCGGCGATCGTGTTCGCGTTCATCGCAGGAGCGCGGGTGCTGCCGCTGTACGCGGCGCTCGTCTACGGGCTCGCGCTCGCCGGCTTCACGTGGGGGATCTGGTCCTTCACCGAGCTCGAGGTGCCGATCGAGCAGGACGAGGCCATCAACCCGGTCGTGCGCCTATCGGCGAGCCTGGTCGTCCTCTCTGCCGCACTCGCTCCGCTTCTCCTCGACGCAGCGTGGCGGGGTACCGACCGTGCCGCGCGCGCGGAGGAACGCTGAGGTGGCCCGGCTCTCCGCCCTGGCTCGTCGTCGCGGTCGCCGCGCTCGGCTATCCGCTCGCGGTGCTGGTCTTCGGCGGAGCGCCGGACTTTCCCTCGCGAGAAGACTGTGTTCTGGCGCCGACGGGTGAGGGCGAGTACCAGGTGGTTTTCGGCTACAGCGACTCGGAGCTCGAAGCTGTGCAGCTGCGCGACCAGGTGCTCGCCGTCGGGTTTCAGGGCGCCGAGGTCGCGAGAAACGCCTGTGGTCGCGTGAAGGTGTTCGTCGACGACGTCCCCTCACGCGAGGTCGGAGAAGAGGTCATCAGGGAGGCCCGCACCGTCGGATTGGAACCGACTCTCGAGCGCGAAGGCTAGGACGGGCACTCAGCGGTCGAGCGGATGAAGATCCTCCAGCCCCGTGGCGTCGCGAATGCGAGGCGCCAGCACGCTCGGTCGACGGCGACAGAGCGTTGCGGACTCGCCAGCAGCCATTGCGCTTCGCCGACGCCGCGTACGGGGCTCTCGTCCGGGGCGAGCTCGACTTCCCGGTCGAGCCCTTCCCCGAACGGCGGGTAGCCGAAGTCGTCCTCCCCGAGCGCGAGAGCGATCGTCGTGCCCCTGGGCACTTGCGTGTCGACGAAGCGGAGGACAGGCCGCATCTCCGTGCGCACCAGCGACTGGGTTTGCCACCGCTCGAGTCCCCAGACCGATGCGGGCACGTCCGCCTCGAGGAGGCGCACTCCGGAGGGCTTCTCCCTGAAGTGCACGAGTGACAACGCGGCCGTGGTCGACGCGATCGCGACCGCCGCAACCGCGAATGTCCGATGCGGAAGGACCAGCCCCCAGAGCGACGCCGAGAGCGCGACCGGGTAGACGAAGAAGCGGCCCTGCCACTCGTCGTATGCGAGGCTCAGCCCGAGGAGCACGAGCCACGCGAGCGGCGCCGCGGCCATGACGATCGCGATGGTCGGCAGCGCCCCCCGCCTGACGAGCGAGAGAGCTGCGACGCCCACGCCGATGACGAGTAGGAGCCCGAGGGGCCCGAACCAGGAGATGCTGTCGCTCGCAACCGTCTGCGACTCCCAGCCCTGCACCGGCAGCTCGCCATCGGGTGCATCGAGGGCGTCGTGGAGCTTCGCGAACACACGCCAGAGCGCGTAGTGGGCGGCGAGCAGAACGAAAGGAGCAAGAACGAGGACGCCGACGACGAGAGCAGACCGGGTTGCGTCTCGCAGGTTCCCTTCTGATCCGAGGGCGACCACGACCGCGGCGAGGAGTGCGACGCAGGCGTAGACGACGATGTCCATTCCCGCTGCTCCCGAGAGGTCTAACGCATCCAGGACACGTGCGTACGTGCTCAGGAGGTTTGTCGTCGGCTGCAGGATGGCAACGAGCTCGTCCTGGCTCGGGAGGTCTCCGAGCGGGTCGCCCGTCACAATGATGTTGACGACGTACCAGTAGAAACCGGCGCCGGTACCCACGAGAACCGCTCCCAACCGCCGCACGCGGTGCCGACTCGCGGGCACGAGCGCGATTGCAATCAGGATCGGCACGCCGTAGGCGGCGGGAATCTTGGTGCCGATCGCCAGCGCGGTCGCCAGTGCGACCAGGACGAGCTCCCGCCGACTCTCGCCGAGCAGGAATACGGACGCGGCCACGAGAAACGAGGCCGCAACCAGATCGTTCTGCGTCGTCGATGCCTGCAGGAGGACGATGGGTAGGGTCAGGACGAGGAGACCGCCGAAGGCCGCCTGCCGCCGAGACAGACCGAGTCTTCGAGCGAGGGCGAAGACCCCGACGGCGATTGCGAGGGCGGCGACGAACTGGACGAAGCCCGTGAGCAGCTCGTGCGTCCCGACTTCGAGCAGGAACGTCAGTGCAATCTCCGAGTTCGGCGGATTGGCGTTGATCCGCTCGTCGTACGCGTTGGCCAGGTGTCCGATCCGGTTCTCCTGGCTCCAGAGCGCGGCCCGAGCGAGGTGGTACGAGAGCGAGTCCCACGTGTTCGGGGCCGTCCCGACGATCACCGCCGCTGCGTAGCCGAGCGCGACTCCGACCACCGAAGCGAGGGCGAGCAACTCAGGGGTGCTCGAGAGCGCTCGGAGACGCGCGACTGGGAGCCGAGGCGGGTTAGGAGCTCCGGCCAGAGACCAGACGATGACCGCGGCGAGGAAGATCGCCGCGACCGCGATCAGGATCGCCGGTCGCGTCACAGCCTCGAAGGGTGAAAGGAGGAGTGTCAGAGCGACGATCTCGCCGAACGCGACGACGTAAGCCGCGAGAAGCAGCTGTGGCACCGACTGCAGGCGCGCGGTCGTGGCGACTACCAGCCCGGTTGCGGCGAGGAGAGCTGCCGCGGAGATGCCCAGCAGTGCTCCGCCCACGATGGCAAGTCTTGCTTGCGAGGAGGATGAAGCACCTCGTTGCCCGCGCTCGCGAGTACCATCGACGCGTGCCCCAGCTCATCGTCAACGGGAGGCGTATCGCCGACGACGAGCCTGCGTACGTCATCGCCGAGATCGGCCACAACCACCAAGGAGAGGTCGAGAAGGCCAAGGCGCTGATCCATGCGGCGAAGGAGTGCGGCGTCGACGCGGTCAAGTTCCAGAAACGCGACAACCGGCGCCTCTTCACGCGCGCGTTCTACGACTCGCCCTACGACAACGAGAACAGCTTCGGCGCGACGTACGGGGAGCACCGCGAGGCGCTCGAGCTGGACAAGAGCGCCTGGTTCGAGCTCTCCAGCTACGCGCGCGAGGAAGGTGTCGCGTTCGTCGCCGCTGCGTTCGACGAGCCGAGCGCCGACCTTCTCGCGGAGCTCGACGTCGACGCGTTCAAGTTCGCGTCGGGTGACCTGCTCAACGTGCCGTTCCTCCGCTACGTCGCCGCCTTCGGCAAGCCGATGCTCCTCTCGACCGGCGGCGGCACGCTCGAGGACATCGACCGCGCGGTCGAGGCGATCCTTCCCGTGAACGCCGAGCTCTGCGTGCTGCACTGCACCGCCTCGTATCCGGCCGACATCGAGGATCTGAACCTCTCGGTCATCACTGCGCTACGGGAGCGCTATCCCGAGCTCGTTATCGGGCTTTCCGACCATCACAACGGCATCGCGATGGCCCCTGTGGCCTACATGCTCGGCGCCCGCGTGTTCGAAAAGCACTTCACGCTGAATCACGCATGGAAGGGGACCGACCACGCGTATTCGCTGATGCCCGACGGGATGCGCCGGTTCGCGCGCGATCTCCAGCGTGTGCCGACCGCGCTCGGCGACGGCGTCAAGCGACGGCTCCCGAGCGAGGAGCGACCGCTTGCCAAGATGGGGAAGAAGCTCGTGGCAGCGCGTGATCTGCCCGCAGGGCATCATCTCGCGCCTGGTGACGTCGTCGCGAAGTCGCCTGCGGACGGCGGTCTCGCGCCGTACGAGCTCGATCGGCTGCTCGGTCGACCGCTGCGTCGGCCGCTGGCGTTCGAGCAAGACGTCTCGCTCGACGACGTCGAGCCGGCCGAGGAGCTCGCCGCTCGCGGCTTCCGCGAAGCGTGACGGATCCGCTCTTCGATCTCTCCGGGCGCGTGGCGGTCGTCACGGGGGGAATGGGACAGCTGGGCGCGGTGTACGCGGGAGGTCTCGCCGAGCGCGGGATGCGCGTTGCGGTCCTGGACGTGACGACGGGCGACACTCCCGAAGGCGTCCGCGCCTACGCGTGCGATGTCACCGACCGCGAGGCGATCGAGGAGTCCCTCCGCGAAATCGAGGCGGAATGGGGAGTGCCGCATCTGCTCGTCAACAACGCCGCGCTCGACTCTCCCCCTGACGCTCCGGCCGAAGAGGTCGGGCCGTTCGAGACGTATCCGGAGTCGTCGTTCGACGAGGTCTTGGACGTCAACGTCAAGGGCACCTTCCTCTGCTGTCAGGCGATCGGAGGGGCCATGGCGCGTGAGGGGCGGGGGTCGATCGTCAACGTCTCGTCGATCTACGGGCTCCTCTCCCCTGTCCAGGATCTCTACGCGTACCGCAACGCGGCCGGGGAGACATTCGTCAAGCCCGTCGCGTACTCGGTCTCGAAGTCGGCGATCCTCAACCTCACGCGCTATCTCGCGACGTACTGGGCTGCCGCTGGAGTGCGGGTGAACACATTGACTCTCGCCGGCGTGTGGAACGACCAGCCGCAGGAGTTTCTCGACGCGTACACCGCCCGCGTTCCAATGGGTCGGATGCTCGACGCCGAGGAAGCGCTGGGCGCGGTCGTCTTTCTCGCATCCGACGCCGCGTCGTACGTCACCGGCTCGAATGTCGTGGTGGACGGCGGCTGGTCCGCTTGGTGAGCGCGGCTCGAAAATCTCGGGTCTGACCCTGGTCATGTCCTGCGCGGACATCTGAAAACGTGCCGAATGTGCAACATCTCGCCCTCAGCTAGACGCGGATAGTCTCGCCCTCGGTGATTCCCGAGGAGATACCGAATCTGGTCGACGGGGAGCGGACGCCTGCCGCCTCCGGCGCGTGGGTGGACAAGGTGCGCCCCGCTGACGGCACGTCTCTCTGCCGCCTCGCACGATCGGCGACCGAGGACGTCGCTGTTGCGGTCACCGCCGCGCGCACGGCTCAACCGGAGTGGGCCGAGCGCACGCCGGTCGAGCGCGGAGAGATCCTCCGTGAGCTCGCCTCGAATCTTCGCGCTCGCCGCGACGACGCAGCCGAGATCGTCGTCGCCGAGACCGGGAAGCCGCTCGAGCTCGCGCTCGGCGAGACGGACGCGGCCGTCGAGATGGGTCTCTTCGTCGCCGGCGAGGGGCGGCGCTCCTACGGCCGCACGACGACGGCGAGCATGCGTCACCGCACTGTTCTCACCGTGCGGCAGCCGCTCGGGGTGGCCGGCCTGATCACGAGCTTCAACACACCGCTCCCGAACCTCGCGTGGAAGATCTTCCCCGCGGTCTTCTGCGGCAACGCCGCGGTGGTGAAGCCGTCCGAGCACGTCCCCGCCTCCGCGCTCTTCTTCGCCGAGCTGGCGTGCGAGTCGGGCGTCCCGCCGGGCGTGCTGAACGTCGTGCAAGGTCTGGGAAGCGAGGCCGGCGCAGCGCTCGTCGAGCACGAGCACGTCGACCTCGTGAGCTTCACCGGCTCGGCCGCGACCGGACGCTCGATCAACGAGACGGCCGGACGGCGACTGGCCAAGGTGTGCCTCGAGCTGGGAGGCAAGAACGCGCTCGTCGTCTGCGACGACGCGAATCTCGAGAACGCGGTGCGCTGGGCGCTCGCGTCGGCGTTCTCGAACGCCGGACAGCGGTGCGCGGCGGCAAGTCGAATCGTCGTCTTCGACGACATCTACGAGGACTTCCGAGATCGGCTCATCGCGGGAACGAAAGAGCTCGAGCCGGAGCCGGTGATCAGCGAGGCCGCGCGGGCGCGCATGCTGGACGCGATCGAGCAGGCCGTCACGGACGGAGCAACGCTGCTGACGGGCGGGAAACGGCTCGAGCGCCCGGGATTCCACCTTGCCCCCACCGTCCTCGAAGGCGCCCCTCCCCACCATGAGATCTCCCGGACGGAGCTCTTCGGGCCGGTGACTCTCCTCTACCGGGTCAGTTCGCTCGCCGAAGCCATCCAGCTCGTCAACGACTCGCCCTACGGCCTCACAGCGGCCGTCCACACCGGGAGCATGCACCGGGCGCTCCGCTTCGCGGAGAAGGTCCAGGCCGGCGTCGTCGTCGTCAACGGAGGCACGCACGGGTCCGAGCCGCACATGGGCTTCGGCGGGGTCAAGAGCTCCGGAACGGGATGGCGCGAGGCAGGGATCGAGGCCCTAGACGTGTATTCCGACTGGAAGGTCGTGAACCTGATCGCCGATCCCGCGTTGACGTGACGAAGACCGTCGGAGTCCTCGGCCCCGGTGCGGTCGGCGGGTCGTTCGCGGTGCGCCTCTCTCAGGCCAATCACCGCACGATCTGTGTCGGTACGCCCGAGACCGTCGGCCTGATGGCGCTGTCGGGGATCACGCTCGAGACCGACGGGCTCAAGCCGGTGAACGTCCACCCGCCGGTCGTCGAGGAGCTCGTGCAGCCGGTATCCCTCCTGCTGATCACGGTCAAGGCCCCGTACCTCCGCGACGCGCTGGAGCGCGTCGATCCCGAGGTCGTCCGAGACGGGGTGGTCGTCCCGCTCCTGAACGGGCTCGAGCACATGGAGCCGATCAGGGAGCGTTTCGGGGGCCGAGTCGCCGCAGCGAGCCTCTCGCGGTTCGAGGCCTATCGCGTGGGGCGGATGCAGATCGTGCAGACCACCGCTTCCGGGATCGTCACCATGGCATCCGACGACCTGTCGGCCGGCGAGCTCGAGCGCGCAGCGGAGGTGCTCCGCGCGTCGGCGGTCGAGGTCGAGCTCGAGGACGACGAGAAGCGCGTGCTCTGGCGCAAGGTCGCCCGGCTGGCGGTGCTGTCGACAGCCACCGCGCTCTCCCGGCGGCCTGTCGGAGAGCTGCGCAAGGACCTCGAGTGGCGCCCGCGGATGGAAGCCGCGCTCGCCGAGGCCTGCGCGATCGCCACGGCCGACGGCGTTCGCATGATGCCGTCGGCCCAGTGGACGAGGATCATGGAGATGGACCACGGCCTGACGACGTCCGCTGCGAGAGACGTTCTCGCTGGCCGCAAGAACGAGCTCGACGCGATTGCGGGAAGCGTCGTCCGGGCAGGCGAGCGGCTCGGAGTGCCGAGCCCGGTTCTCTCGAAGCTGGTCGCCGAAGCCGACGCGTTGTGACCGCGTCGGACACGCCGGTCGCGGTCGCATTCGTCCCGGCCAGAGCGGGATCGGAGCGCGTTCCGCACAAGAACGTCCGGCGGCTCGCAGGGCATCCGCTGCTTGCCTACGCGATCGAGACGGCTCTCCAGAGCGGCGTCTTCGGACGAGTCGTCGTCTCGACCGACTCCGAGAACATCGCCGCGATCGCCCGCTGGTACGGGGCGGAGGTACCGTTTCTGCGCCCTTCGGAGTACGCGACCGCGATCTCGCCCGACATCGACTGGCTCACCTTCACGCTCGGGAGGCTCGACGAGTCGTACGACCTCTTCGCCATCGTGCGCGCAACCAACCCCTTCCGCGGGCCTGCCGCGGTTCGGCGCGGCCTGGAGCAGCTCCTCGCCACGCCCGAGGCGGACTCGCTGCGCGCCGTCGAGCGGGTGAAACAGCATCCGGGGAAGATGTGGGTGCTCGCCGGGGACGGGAAGACGATGTCGCCGCTCCTCGACCAGTCGCACCTCGACGTCGCGTGGCACGCGGGGCAGTACCAGGCGTTGCCCGAGGTCTACTCGCAGAACAGCGCGCTCGAGATCGCGTGGACGCGGGTCGTCTCGGACACCGGGACGCGCGAAGGACGCGTCGTCGCGCCGTTCTTCACCGAGGGGCACGAGGGGTTCAACGTCGACGACGAGGAGGACTGGGAGCGCGCAGAACGGCTGCTCGAGTCCGGCGCCGCGCAGGTGCCGGTGGTCGGACGCGAGCCGTATCCTGCGGCACCATGAAGCTCGCGAGCCTCGAGACGCTCTTCTGCGACGCCGGCTGGCGGCCATGGATCTTCCTCAAGGCGACGACCGACGACGGGCTCGTCGGCTGGGCCGAGATCACGGACTCGCATGGGTCTCCGCGCGGTCTCGCGGGCATCGTGGAGGATCTCGCGCCGGTCGTCGTCGGACGCGATCCGCGAGCCGGCGAGCGGGTGTACTGGGATCTCTACCGGCACACGCGGCAGAGCCCCGGGTCCGTGATCTCGAAGGCGATCGCGGGAGTCGAGAACGCGCTACTCGACATAAAGGCGAAGGCGCTCGGCGTGCCGGTGTACGAGCTCTTCGGCGGACCGACGCGCGAGTCCATCCCCGCCTACTGGTCGCATTGCGGGACGACGCGAGCGCGAGCATGGGAAGTGACACGGACCCCCAAGCTTGCGTCGTACGACGACGTCGCAGCCCTCGGTCGCGAGGTGGTCGAGCAGGGATTCCGGGCGTTCAAGACCAACGTGGTCGTGCCGGGCGACGAGCCGCAGGTGCTGATGCCGGGGTTCGGCGACGGTGGCGGGACGCTGCAGGCCGACGAGATCGCGGAAGCGCTCGTTCGTCTGCTCGAGGCGTTTCGTGAGGGAACCGCTGCCGCCGCGCGGCCGGTCGTCGACCTCAACTTCAACCTGGAGCCCGAAGGCTGCGCCCGCGTCGCGCGCCTGCTCGAGCCCTTCGACCTCCTGTGGCTCGAGGTCGATCTCTTCGACCCGGGGGCGCTCGCCCACGTGCGACACGTCGCTCCGATGCCGATCTGCTCGGGCGAGAATCTGTACGGGAGCCGCGGCTTCCGGCCGTTCCTCGAGGCGGGCGGAATGGACGTGGCATCGGTCGACGTCATCTGGAACGGGTTCCATCAGGCGAAGAAGATCGCCGACCTCGCGGAGACGTTCGAGGTCAACTGCGCGCCGCACAACTACTACTCGCACCTCGCGACGTTCATCGCCGCGCAGTGGTGTGCTGCGATCCCGAACGCGCGCATTCTCGAGCTCGACGTCGACGACGTGCCCTGGCGTGACGAGCTCGTGACCGCAGTCCCCGAGATCGCGGACGGCGAGGTGCAGGTGCCGGCAGGGCCCGGCTGGGGGACCGAGCTGCGCGAGGACGTCTTGGCCGCGCACCCCTGGCCCAAGTGACGCTCCGCCGGCTGCCGCGAGAGAGCGTCGCGGCGGCGGGTCTCCTCGCGCTCGACGCTCTCGTTCGCATCGTTGCGGGCGGGCCGTACCCAGGTGCGACGCTCATCTTGCTCCTCGCGTGTGGCCTCTCACTCCTCCCGTTCCTTCCGATCGAGCTCTCCTCGCCATCGCGACGGCTCGCTGTCCTGCCCGCCATGGCGCTCGGGGGGTACGCGCTCCTGCTGACGACGCTGTCCGTCGTCGGCATACGCCTGACCGAGGTCTCGATCAGGCTCGCCGTGCTCGCTCTCGTCCTCGCGCTCGCTGCGGTGGCCGTCAAGACGTCGAGGCGCGAGCCTTCCTGGTCGTCACGGAAGGAAGGAATCGCGATCGCGGCCCTGGCCGGAGTCTTCTGCGTCTCGCTCGCCGCGGGCTGGGACGTCGTCGAGCCTTTCCCGCCGCCGGGCTCCGACTGGGGTTACTACCTTCTTCACGCGGACGAAGTCGAGGCGCAGAGCAGTCTCGCCCCGGACAATCCATATGGCCTCGGCGAACCTCGCCCGCTCGGCAGCTACCCGGGCGTTGGCGCCGTCTACGGCAGTCTCATGATCCTGGACGGAGTCTCGTCGGAGTCGCTTTCGCGAGGGCTCGCCGTCGCGGTTGCGCTCACGCCGCTTGCCGTCTACGCGGCAGCGGCTGCGCTCTGGGGTATCGCAGCGGGGCTCCTGGCGGCGGCGGCGTACGCGGTCGCACCGATCCACCTCGAGCCTCTGTACTGGCACGGCCTGGCAACGACTCTCGGGCTTCTCTTCCTCCCGCTCGTCGTCCTCGCACTCGGTCTGATGTATCGAGGCAGGCGCGACCGAGGCGTGGTCGGTCTTCTCGGCTTGTCGTTGGCGTCCCTCGCGGTGATGCACTCCGTGAGTGCGGGCCTGGTGGCGGTGCTGCTTGCGTTGGTCCTCCTCGCGGATGTCGTTGGTGGACTGCTTCGCCGCGCGGGTGCACGGACGTGGTGGCGCGACGGGATGGCGAGACCCGTGCTCGCCGGAATCGGAACCGGTTGCGTCCTCGGAGCGGGGGTGATCGCGCACCTCCGCCAGCAGGCAGCCGAGCTGGGCTCACCGGTGAGCTACCGATTCTACGACTCCGACTGGCTCGACCGGACGACGCTCGAGTACTACTTCTCCTGGCCGTTTCTCGCCCTCGCTGGTGTGAGCCTGGTGTTGCTCCTCTGGAACCGCACGGTCCGCGGCGATCGCGCGCTCGCAGCCGTGACCGCCCTCGTACTCTCGGCGTTCGTCGTCAGCCAGCTCTGGCGCGTCGAGGTTGCCTTCGAGTATCGACGCGTCGTGTACTACGTCGCCCCGGCGCTCGTGATCCTGATCGGAGTCGCGGTCTCTCGGCTGCGCCCCCGGTGGCTGTGGGTCACGGGTTATGCCGTCGTTCTCGCGTACATCGCACACACGTCGATCGGTCTCCGGCTGCCGGAGCGCGTGCTGGAAGGCGGCGAGTCGAGATCGCAGACGGTCGATGCGCTGAGAGAGCTCGGGGCGAGTCTCGACGAGACCGAGCCTGGCAGCCGCTCGCTCGTCGTCGCCGACGGGTGTCTCGGCGTTCGGGCGCCCTACCTCGTGCAGTCGACGACGACGATCGCCTTCGAGGACTGGCAGGTCGGCTTCGCGAACCTCGTCGAGGAGGCCAGCGTCGCCAGGACCGTGCTACGGGGCGGAGCAGAGGGGCGGCGTGTGGCCGACGAGCTCGGGGTGCGCTACGTCGTCGTGGACCCGCGCTGCTCGCCCGACGTCGAGGCGGATCTCGGAGGGGCGGTGATCTTCAGGGGAGACGAGCTCCTCATCCTCGAGCTTTCCGAGCCGGCCTGAGCACGCGCTGGTAGCCCTCGACGACGAGCTCGAGGGAACCGCCGATCGTCAGCGTCTTCGCGTTCTCGGCGAACCAGCTCGCCGTCGACTCGCGCAGCGCGGGACCAGCGGCGATGACGCGCGACATGGCTCGCGCCAGGCTCTCGGGCGATGCGTCCGGTGAGACAACGCCGTTCACGCCATCTCGAACGAGCTCGGTTGCTGCGTTCTCCGGGCCTTCGACGACGACGCTGGGTGTTCCGTGGGCTGCGGCCTCGACGACGACGAGCCCGTACCCCTCCCGCTCGGAGGCGGTCGCAAGGCACGCCGACCTGGCGATCGTCTCGGCGACCTCTTCCTCCGGGCGCCGTCCGTGAAGCACGAACGACGAGTCGAGCCCGAGCGCCGTCGCCAGTTCCTCGATGTACGGGCGCGTCGGGCCGTCTCCGTACAGCTCGAGGCGGAGGCTCGGATTGTCTTGGCGCGCGCGCGCGAAGCCTCGGACGAGCTGGTCGACGCGCTTCTCCTGGACGTGGCGTCCGGCGTAGACCACGAGCTCCGGGTCGACGTCCCTCGCAGGTGTGGGCTCAGTCGGCCCCGCGTAGAGCCCGGGGAGGAGCACCGGCGTCCCCGCGTACCCGGCGTCGATCAACCGCCGTGCGTGCAGGCGAGAGAAGCAGTACGCGGTGTGCGGAACGACGACACACGCCTGCTGCACCAGCCAGCCGATCGTCCCTACCGTCGTTCCCGCGTATCGGCGCCAGTAGTCGTTCGTCCAGATCTCGAGCCAGTTCACGACCAGCGCGTATCTCCGTCGGCGTCCGATCGCGCTCGCCGCCAGCACGGGGAAGTACGGAAACGACGCCATGTGGACGATGTCGTACTCCGAGCCGTGGCGCCAGAGATGCCGCGCCACCGCAAGCCCGAAGCGAAGTGGCGGCATGAGCGTGCGGCGCTCACGCCGATACACGCGCCCTGCG
The DNA here is from genome assembly GCA_963721795.1 of uncultured Actinomycetes bacterium. Classification (GTDB taxonomy): domain Bacteria; phylum Actinomycetota; class Thermoleophilia; order Gaiellales; family Gaiellaceae; genus GMQP-bins7. The sequence goes on along the minus strand of CAVRLT010000021.1, from coordinate 316,089 downwards.
GGCGTGAGCCCGAGCACCCGCACCCCGGCGAGACTCGGGCGCTCCGACTCGTCCCAGTGGCGCATGGTCACGTACGTCACGTCGTGGCCGCTCGCGGCGACGTGCAGCGCGAGATCGCGCATCCAGCGCTCGGCACCACCGACCGTCTGTGGGAAGAGATGGTCGTAGACGAGGCAGACGCGGGGTCTCGCGTCGCCAGAGACGACCTCGGTGTCCCAGTGAGCCTGCGAGCCCGCTCAAGCGTCTCTTCACTGCGACCGGGAGGAGGTTGTGTCGGAGACCGAGCTGGAGCCCGGCGAACTTCGCGGACTCGTAGACCGCCGCGTACGGCAGCCAACGGCGGCGCCCGGTTCTCCAGAGCCACTTGATCTCGCCCCGCGCGTAGCGGGCGCCCGCCTCACGGAGCACGATCCGAGACGCGGGGGACTCGCTCACGTACGCGCGGTCGGCCGAGACGCCGGAGTCGAAGAACCGCCGGAACGCGCCCGCGATCGTGTAGGCGTGCGAGTGGCGGACGGCCGCGCGTGGGCTCGTACACGATCACGAGCCCGGCCTCGAGCACGCGTCTCGACCACTCCTGGTCCTCGCTCATGATCACGTCGGCTGCGAGCGGATACCGCTCGAGTACGGCGCGAGATACCGCCGAGTTCACGTTCGAGAAGAGCGTCGCCTCGAAGCTGAGCCGGTCGGGGCCGGTGAGCCGCTGCGTGCGCGGCTCTGGACCCGTACAGGAAGTCCAGGAAGTAGCGCTCCGACGGGATCGCGCTCGCGTGCGGGAGCTGACGGCCGTAGACGCCCGCGACGTCGCCGCGTTCCCGGAGCGGTGCCACGAGTGCGGCGAGCCAGTTCTCGTCTGCGGCGTAGGCGTCCTGGGACGTGAAGACGACGACGTCTCCGCGCGGCCAGCTCCGCGCCGAGATTGCGCGCGCCGCCGTGGCTGAACTCCTGCGGGGGGATCTCGTGGACGCGGGCGCCGAGCCTGCGCGCGCGCTCCACGCTGCCGTCGGACGAGCCGGAGTCGACGATGACGACCTCGACCTCTTCCTCCACCTGCTGGCGCGCGATCGCCTCCAGGCAGCGGACGAGGTCGAGGCCTCCGTCCTTGACCGGGATGACGACCGAGATCACGTGCGCACCGGGGTCGCGGCGACGACGAACTGGTACGCGAGAAGCGAGGGACGCAGACGTCCGATGGCATGCGCGGCCCGTTCCACGCTCGGTGCTCCGATGCCCGGCACGGGAACCGTGAAGTCCAGCTCGAGGATCCGGTAGCCGGCGCGCTCGAGCGTCTCTCCAAGTGTTCTCCGAGTGAAGAAGCGCAGATGCGTGCTGTCCAGGATCCCGCGGTCGGTGTAGCGCCAGCGCCCGGCGAGGAGGCCGAGGCGCATCGCCCAGTTTGCGACGTTCGGGGTCGTCAGGACGAGCCGGCCGTCTTCACGGAGCAACGGCCGCACGTGGGCGAGGAACTCGCTCGGGCGCGCGCAGGTGCTCGATCAGATCCCCGCACAGGACGACGTCGAAGGAGTTGGGCGGAAACGGCAATGTCATCGTCTCGACGTCGCCCGTCAGGACCTCTTCGCACACCTCTCGCGCCGCCTCGGCCGCTGTCGGGTCTTGCTCGATCCCGACGACCACGCATCCGCGTTCGACGAGCGGCCGCGCGAGGTACCCGCTCGAGCACCCGACGTCGAGGACCCGCTTTCCGGAGCCGACGAGCGCGAGCAGCTTCGCGTGCCCGCCGTGCGGGCGCTCGTTGAGCGAGACGTACCCGGGATCGCAGATGGCGGGCACGGAGGTCAATCGGCGAAGCGGCTCCCTCGTCGGAGCGGCATCGTGAGGAGGGCGAGAAAGAACGCGCCGAAGATCACCTGCATGCCGAGGCCGAGCGTCGTCGCGAGGAGCGCCGTCTCGTAGGCGCGGCCGAGGTCTCCGAAGCCCTCGACCGCCCACTCGGTGCCGATCGCGGCGAGGCCGGCGATGGCCAGCACGACGAGCGCGCCGCCCGCGAGGAGGCCGTGCTCGAGCCGGAGCCCGCGCCCGAGCCGGTCGAGCAGCGGGTCGTGCTCCCCGATCCGGACACGCGCGTACGTGCGCGCGAAGACGCCGAGCTGGATGACCTGCGCGCCGATCAGTGTCAGCGCGACGAACCCGAGCATCGTGTGGATCTGCCACGTGCGGCCGAAGACGTCGACCGGCCCGCTCGCGAGGACGACCATCCCGATGATCCCGAGCAGGAGCAGGAAGCTCCCGGGGACGAGATACAGCCAGCTCGGGCTGTACAGGAGCATGAAGCGGACGTGGCGCCAGGCGTCCGAGAAGCGGTTCAGCTTCGACTCTCCGATCCGCGGGTAGTAGTCGATCGGAATCTCGCTGACCGTCAGGCCTCGGCGGTACGCCTTGAAGACCATCTCCGAGGCGAACTCCATCCCGGTCGAGTGCAGGTCGAGACCGGCGGCCGCCTCCTTTCGGATCGCGCGCATCCCGCAGTGAGCGTCGGAGACCTTGACGCCGAAGAAGAGGTTGAGCATCCCGGTCAGGATCGGGTTCCCGACGAACCGATTCAGGAACGGCATCGCATCGCCGTGGATCGTCCCCTTGAAGCGCGAGCCCATGACGAGGTCGTCACCTTGCTCGAGCCGGTCGACGAACGGCCCGAGCTCCTGGAGCGGGTACGTCTCGTCGGCGTCGCCCATGACGACGTACTCGCCTCGGGCGGCCTCGAGGCCGGTCAGGTACGCGCTTCCGTACCCGCGTCTCGGTTCGACGACAACGCGCGCTCCGTGGGCCGCGGCGACCTCCGCCGAGCGGTCCTCCGAGCCGTTGTCCACGACGAGGACCTCCCCTCGGCGACCCGAGCGGCGGATGCCCTCGAGCGCCTGGTCGACGACGTTCCCGACGGCCTCTTCCTCGTTCAGGCAGGGGATGACGACGGTGATCTGGGGCTCGGACGCCATGGTTCTGAAGCGCCGCCGACCGTAGCACGCACTGGCGCAAGATCGGAATCCGCTCGCGCGAATTCCGATCGCCCGAAGATCCCTGGCCTCCGCTCCGCGGCCGCGAGCCTGGCTCCGTCACCGTGCGGATACGCTGGCTGCGTGCCGAGGCTCGCACGCGCGTGGCGCTCGCTCGAGCGGTTTGCCGACGGGCCCCGAGCCGCCCCGGCGCTCGTCGCCGCTGCACTTGCGGTCTACGCCCTCGTCTCCGTCGCGCTCCCGCTGGCGCCCGGGCGTGACCTCGGGCGCTACCTCGTCCTCTATGCGCAGCTCTTCGACGGGCACGTCGTCTACCCGTACGCGCTCGCGTCGCAGAACGCCCGGAACGCCGCTCGTCGCCGGAGCGTTGCTCGAGGCCGGGCCGCTCGTGGCCGAGATCGGCGCCGCGGTTCTCTACGCGCTCTCGATCCTCGCCTGGTGCGCCGTCGCGAGACGCTTCGGGCCCGCCGCGGCCATCGCGACCGCCGCCGCCCTGCTCCTGTATCCCGGGTACGTCATGCTCTTCCACCAGCTGTCGAGCGACGCCGTCTTCGCGGCCGCGTTCGCGCTCGTCGCCTGGCTTCTCGCACGGGCGCTCGAGAGGACCGAGCGCGGCGCGTGCAGCAGCCCTCGGTGCAGCAGTCGCCGCACTTGTCCTCGTGCGTCCGGTCGCCCAGGTGCTCCTCCTCCTCGCGCTCGTCCCCCTCTTCGGCGGAGAGACCTGGCGCACGCGGATTCGCGCCTCCGCGGCGTTCGTCCTTGCTGCCGTCGTCCCGCTGCTCGCATGGGCGGGGCACAACGCCGTCCGCGCCGAGGACTTCACGCTGGCGCGCGGTGGCGGAGCGACGCTTCCCCTCTTCCGTGCCTTCGTCGCGGATCGCATCGTCGAGCCGGAGAACGGCCCAGCCACGCGGGAGCTCGAGCGCGCCGTCGCGCGCGACCTCCTACCCTTCGAGCCGTACCGCTCCTACGAGATCGACCTCGAGCACGTTCTTCTCCTCGGGCAGCGCGCGCATGCACGAGGACCTCACCGGCCTCTCCGACCGTGTGTGGGGCTGGGACGACGACTACCGGCAGCTTGCGCAAGGTCGGCCGGGAGGCGGTGCTCGCCCATCCGGGAACCTACGCGAAGGGGGTCGCCAGCGATCTCCGCCGCCTTCTCGTCTGGCCGCTCTACGCACCGACCCCTGGCGGCGGCGAGACCCAAGGCACCCGCGTACCGATCGCAGATCGCCAGCTTCCGGTGCCGGGAGAAGGAGAGCCGATCCCGTCCGCGCGACAGTCGAGCTACATCACGACCCCGGACCAGCAGGATTCGGGAGGTCTGGACGTCGCCGACCGAGCACCACATCGTCTTCTTGCGAGCGGGAGACGAGGCGCGGGCAGCCGAGATCGACCGGCACATCGACGACTTGAACGCGAGCTTCCCGGACCGCAGCGCGCGACCCAACGCAGTCGACCGGCTGAACAGCGTCTCGCGCTGGTATCCGAGGCCCGTGCTCTGGCTCGTCCTCGGAGTCGCTCGCGGCACTGATTCGCCGCCCCCGCCGCCTCGCCGCACCGCTCCTGCTCGCGGGATCGGCCGCTGCTCATCCTCCTCGGGACGGCGCTCGCGGTCTACGCGGTCGCCGAGTACTCGGTCCCTGTCACCCCCGCTTTCATCCTCCTCGCTTGCACAGCCGTCCTCGGGAGACGTGCCAGCTGCGACCGAATAATCTCGTGTCGGACATGCCGGACCTCGCGCTCGTTCCCAAGTCCGAGCTCGACCGCGTTCGCGACGCGGCGGACGCGGAGCCGGATGCCCGTCTCGCGCTGCTGGCGGACATGTGCCGGCTCAACACGCTCGTCGCCATCAAGTGCGCTGGCTCGGGGCACCTCGGCTCGAGCTTCAGCGCCCTCGACATCATGGTGCACCTTCTCTACGAGGAGCTGAACGTCGGCGAGCTCGGCTTCGACCACCCGGAGCGCGACGTCTTCTTCTCCTCGAAGGGCCACGACGTACCCGGCCTCTACGCCGTGCTGTACGGGCTCGGCGTCTTGCCCGCAGGAGCAGCTGCTCCGCCTTCGCAGGCTCGGCGGCCTCGACGGTCATCCCGACGTCGGCATCCCCGGGATCGAGGCGAACTCGGGATCGCTCGGCATGGGCATCTCCAAGGGTCGTGGCATCGCCTGGGCGAAGTGGAGCCTCGGCTTCGGCGGACGGGTCGTCGTGATGACGGGAGACGGCGAGCTCCAGGAGGGGCAGAACTGGGAGGCGCTGCAGGCCGCGGCGCACGAGCGGCTCGGGACGCTGTGGGTCGTCGTCGATCGCAACGAGCTCCAGTCGGACAAGCCGACCGAGGAGATCGTCGCCCTGGGCGATCTCGAGGGGAAGCTGCGAGCCTTCGGCTGGGACGTCCGAACGTGCGACGGCCACGACCATGCAGCGCTGCGGGAGGCATTCGCCGCGCTCAGAGAGATCGAAGACCGCCCGAACGCGCTCATTGCACGGACGGTAAAAGGCAAGGGCGTCTCGTTCATGGAGCGCTCGGCCACTCTCGCCGAGGGCGGCGGGTACTACATGTGGCACGCGGGCGCTCCCGACGACGAGGACTTCGAGCGCGCACGCGACGAGCTCGTCGAGAGGATCGGCGACCGCCTCGAGGAGCTCGGCCTCGGCTCGCTCGAGCTCGCAGCGGTCGCGCGCCCGCAGAAGCACGTGAGCTACTCGCTCGAGGGCGAGCCCGAGAGCGGCGCCGGAGCTCCGCTGCACAAGGTGACGGAGGAGTACGTCGTCGAGGCGTACGGGGAAGCGCTCGTGGAGCTCGGCACGAGCAACGACCGCATCGTCGTGCTCGACGCCGATCTCGCCTCCGATTGCCGGGTCCGCGGCTTCGAGCTCGCCTTCCCCGATCGCTTCGTCGAGTGCGGGATCGCGGAGCAGGACATGGTCTCGACCGCCGCGGGTCTCGCGCGCCACGGCTTCCTCCCCGTGGTGAACTCGTTCGCGTCATTCCTCGCCTCGCGCGCGAACGAGCAGATCTACAACCAGGCGAGCGAGGGATCCAAGGTCGTCTACGCGCTCCACTACGCGGGGCTCATTCCCGCGGGGCCGGGCAAGTCGCACCAGAGCGTGCGCGACGTCTCGCTCCTCGGCGCGCTTCCGAACATGACGATCGTCCAGCCGGGTACCTCCGACGAGACGCGCGCGCTTCTCCGCTGGGCGCTCGAGGACGCGGAGGGAAACGTCGCGATTCGCCTCGCGATCGGTCCCTCGCCTCGCCACATCGAGCTTCCGGCCGGGTACGAGCTCACGGTCGGCCGCGGGAGCCGGCTGCAAGAGGGAGAGGACGCTGTGCTTCTCGCGTACGGCCCCGTCCTCCTGCACGAAGCCCTGCTCGCGTCCGAGCACCTCGCGGAGCAGGGCATCCGGCTCGCCGTCGTGAACATGCCGTGGCTCACCTACGCAGACCCGGACTGGCTCACCGCGGAGATCGCCCCCTACGAGCACATCCTCGTGCTCGACGACCACTCGCCCGTGGGCGGGCTCGGCGACACGGTGCGGCGCGCTCTCGACGATCGTCCGGTCACCGTCTACGGGGTCGAGGGCTGGCCCGCGTGCGGCACACCGGAGGAGGCCCTCGGCTTCCACCAGCTCGACGGCGCCTCGCTCGCGCGGCGAATCGCGGCGCGGCTCGGCGTGCGGGCATGAACACGGTATGAAACGAGTCTGGCTCGTCCTTCCCGACCAGCTCTCGATCCGCATCTTCTTCGACGCCGGGATCGTCGACGGGCTCCGCGACCGGCTCGGCCCGCGGCTCGCCGCGGTGTTCCTCGTGTCGCGGCGACGAAGCGGCCGAGTGGAGCCTGCGGCTCGGCGATGCGCCGGTGCTCTTCGGCGACGAGCTCGCGGCGCCGTCGGGGAACCGCGTCGCTGCGAGGGTCGACGCCTGGCTCGACCGCGCAGATCGGCTACCACCCGCTCGCGATCCGGCTCAACCTGCGCCACGGGTTCCACCTGGAGCGGATGCAGCCGGGCCATCCGAACTGGATGCTCGACTCCGACCGCGACGGGCCGCTGCCGCACTGGCGCGTCGCTCGAGCGCGCGATGCAGCGGTGGCACTTCAGCGCGCACAGACACGTGCCGCGCCGACTTCTCGAGACGATGGAGCGAGAGTGCTCTGCGCTCGTCCTCTCGAACGTCCAGCCGCACGCCGCCGTCCCGTTTCTCGTCGCTGCGCGGCGCCTGGGGCTTCCCGTCATCGCCCACGTGGCGAGCTGGGACCACACGGTCGGCAAGGGGGTCATCTCGCCGCACTGCGACCTGTACATCGTCCAGAACCGGGTCATGGAGGACGACCTGCGCCGCTATCACGACATCGGCCCCGAGCGGGTACGCGTGACGGGATGGCCTCAGACCGACATCTTCAGGCGCTCGCGTCCGCGCGCCGACTACGAGGCTCTCCTCCGGCGATACGGGCTCGACCCGGGCCGGCCGCTCGTGCTCTACATGGGCAATACGCCGACGAACGCGCCGTACGAGGGACGCTTCGTCCAGCGGCTCCTCTCCTGGTGGGAAGAGTCAGCGCGCGAGCGCTTCCAGCTTCTCTTTCGGCCGCACCCGCGCGACCGCGAGTGGCGCGAGCGCTTCGGCGAGGCCGCTGGGAAGACCCGGCGTCTACGTGCAGGAGCCGAGCTACACCGACCTCGAGGAGCTCACGGTCCTCCTCCAGCACGGGGATGCAGTCGTCACCAACGCGGGGACGATCCTGCTCGACGCGCTCGTCAACGAACGCCCGGTCGTGTGCGTTCTCTACGACGAAGGCGCTCCTCCCGGAGAGTCGTGGGCGGCGAAGAACGTCGTCGGCGAGCACTACCGGGAGCTCGCGGGCTCCGGCGCATTCTCCACGGCAGAGAGCTTCGAGCGAGGTGGTCGCCGGGCATCGAGCGCGCGCTCGATCGCCCCGAGGAGCTCGCCGATGCGCGCCGTCGCGCAGTCCGCGAGGTCGTCGGTGAGGTCGACGGCCGCGCGGCAGAGCGTGTCGTCGACGCGATCGCCGGAGCCCTCATCCGGCAGCCGTCCGCTGTCCGCCCTGCTGCGATGAGCAGCACGACCGACCTGCCTGATGCGGCAACTATCGTTTCGCGAGATCAGATGCGCACGCCGACCTGGGACAGATGACACGACTCCGCGCGCCGCTGTCACGAGCGTCGGGGCGCATCGATCTCCTCGGGACGGCGACCCGCTTGGGGGTCGCGGCCTGTGTCGCGGCCGTGTTCGCAACCAGCGCGGCAAAGCTCTACGACGTTCTCGGTCTGTACGACCTGTACGCGGACACGAACGCCGCAGCCACATACGCACTGCGGGCGCACACGTATCCCGGCTGGTCGTCAGCGGGCGGGCAAGTGTTGGAGGACGCTCGCCTCTGGATGCCGGAGGACGCGACCTATCGCGTCGTTCTCGGCTCCGAGTTCGACGAGGTGGGAGCCACGGACTTCACCCGCCACATGCTCCTGTGGTTTCTGCTCCCGAGGCGCCCGACCGAGTCGAAGTCCGCAAAATGGGTCTTCTGCTACGGCTGTGACGAGACTGTGCTGAGGGGCGGTTTCGTGTCCTCTCGCATCTCCGGCGGGCCTGCCTTCTGCCGAGTCCTGCCGTGACACTTCGGGCGATTGTCGGCCTCTTCGCGTTCAACTTTGCACTGCTCGCGGTCGGCGCGATGGTCCTGTGGGGGCTGGGTGCGGTGCGCTGGTGGACAGGTTTCGTCCGTCTTGCCGGCGTCGCCTATCTCCTCGCGCTGGCCGCGTTCATGACCGTCCTTACGCTCGAGCTCGTCCTCGGGCTGCCCGTGACGATGACGACCAACGCCCTTAGCCTCGCTGCGATCGGCGGCGGAGGGATTCTGCTCGGACTGCGAACCGGACGATCCCGTCCGAGCCTTCCTGGAGCCGAATGGCGTTTCCCGCGGATCTCGGTCTTCGCGGCGCTCGTGGTGGCGGGGATCGTCGCGTAGCTGGCCGAGGGCAGCTCGGGGAACTCGAGACCTGAGCCCGCGGCTGCTCGACTCTCCGCATGCCGGCTCTGCGGACGACGGGCGTTGTTCGCTGCCTGTGTGCTGCTCGCGGCGTTCTATGCCTCGTGGCGCCAGTGGCGATTCGCGTGGCCGCGACTCGCCGTTGCCGCGCTTGCCGGAGTCGCGCTCGTCTTTCCGTGGCTAATCAAGTTCACGTCGCAGGGCTTCCAAGCGATGCGCCCTCGACGGGTTTCTCGGTGCGTTCACCGATTTCGAGCGAGCTTGGCCCTCGCTCGACCTGGTCGTGAGCACGTTCGTCGAGCAGAAGCTCTGGCTCCTCGTTCCTGTCCTCTTCGTCGCCGTCACGGCGCTCGCCGTCTTGTCCCGAGGATGGACGGTCGCCGTGTTCGGCCTCGTGTTCGCCGTCTCGGCCGGTGCTGCGCCGACCTGGACGATCTGGGCCGAGCCGGCGCTCCCGATCACGCCGTACGACTCGCAGAATCCGATCGTGCGGATGCCGTTCCGACGATTCTCGTTGTGGTGGCACTTCTCCCACTTCTCTTAGAGCACGCATGGACGCGGCTCGTCAACGAGTACAGCCTCGACGGCTATTTCCCCGCTCGGATCGTTGCACCCGCCCCGATCGACTCGATTCCACCCGAGCGCTGCGACCTGCTGCTCGTGAGGTCGAGCGCCGATCCTGCCGCGAAGTAGCCTTCTTGCGATGCCGTCGTCCGCCCACCCGGCCTCGCTCGTCGGCATCTACCGCGCACGGAACGCGCAGCGTGTCCGCGAGCTCGTCGAGCCCGTGCTCGACGCGGGCTGGACCGTCTGCCTGGTGGGCGCTCGACGAGGTCGTCGACGACCTGGCGGACGTTAACGGTCGGGATGCGGTCCGGGTGCGAGGCTCCCGCTCCTGAACGAGCTCCTGCGCCTGTCGGGCGAGCTCGGAGCTGGCTCGTCGTCTCCGACGACGACGTCGCGTTCGACCGCGGAGACGTTGTCGCAGCTCGTCTCGCTCTGCGCGCGGGCGGGGCTCGATCTCGCGCAGCCGGCCCGCACCGACGACGCTCGTCGACCACGGGATCACCGCCGCCCGCAGGCTCTCGGTCGCGCGCAGGACGTCGTTCGTCGAGATCGGCCCGCTCTTCGCCGATCGGCCCCGGCTGGCGCGATCGCATCCTGCCGTTCCCCGAGGAGAGAGGCATGGGCTGGGGGCTCGAGCTGGAGTGGCACGAGCTCCACCGCGAAGGCTGCGCGCTCGGGATCGTGGACGCGATTCGGGTCCGGCACGAGGGTGAGCGCGGCGAGGACTACGACTACCGCGCGGAGGCGCATCGCGTGCACGCGGAGCTGGCGGAGCGCGGGTTCGACGGCTGGAAGGACGTCCAGGTGACGGTCGCCACCTGGCGGCCGTGGCAGCGATCTCCTGCGTGGCTGCGCGCGGGGGCTGCGGATGAAGCTCGTCATGACGCTCCTCGCGCGCGACGAGGCGGACGTCGTCGACGCGCAGATCGCGTTCCACCTCCACGCGGGGGTCGACTTCGTCATCGCGACCGACAACCGCTCGCGAGGACGGAACGACCGAGATCCTCGAGCGCTACCAGCGGGCGGGTCGTCTCCACCTCCTCCGCGAGCCGGGGGACGACATGCGCCAGAACGAGTGGGTGACGCGCATGGCCAGGCTTGCCGCGACCGACTTCGGCGCCGACTGGGTGCTGAATGCCGACGCGGACGAGTTCTGGTGGCCGCGCGGCGGCTCCCTCAAGGACGTCCTGGCGCTCGGTGCCCGAGCGGTACGGGCTCGTTCGAGGCTGCTGGCGTCACTTCCTCCCGCGCGCCGGAGGACGGAGGAGCTCTTCGCGGAGCGCATGACCGTCCGCCTGTGCGAGCCCGCGCATCCCGGGCGACAAGGCGACGATCTTCCACGCGCACCAGAAGGTCGCCCACCGCGCCGATCCCGCAGGTCACGATCGCGGCCGGGAACCACGACGCGCTACGGCCCCGGCCTGGCGCCGCCGATTCGCGCCTGGCACCCGATCGAGGTGCTGCACTTCTCGTTCCGCTCGGTGTCGCAGCTCCGGCGCAAGGCGGTTCGCGACTGGCGGGCTGGCTCAGAACCCGCACGGGCCGACGCTGCACCAGGTCCTCGCGTACGAGGCCGGTCGCGACGGACGGGTCGAGGAGTACTTCGACTCGTTCGTCGTGAGCGACGAGGCGCTCGAGCGCGGCGTCGCCGCCGGCAGGCTCGCCGTGGACACGCGGCTCCGGGACGCGCTGAGGGCGATTCGGCCGACGACGGCACGTTCCGCCTTCCCGACGCGTCCTCCGAGCCCGCGCTCTCCTTCCCTCGCCCGGACGTCCGACGACGACGCCCTGTACGCGGGAGAGGCGTCGGTGCTCGTCGAGATCGACGGCGTCGTCCGAGCCGAGCGGCGCGTCGACGCGTTCGAGGAACGGCTGGCGGCGCTCGAGCGCGGGCTCGTGACCCGGGCGCGTCATAGACTGGCCCGTCGATGAAGCTCGTCATGACGCTGCTCGCCCGCGACGAGGCGGACGTGATCGAGGCAGTGGCTCGCCTTCCACCTGAACGCGGGCGCGGACTTCGTCGTCGCGACCGACAACCGCTCCGAGGACGGGACGACGGAGGTGCTCGAGCGGTACGCGCGCGAGGGTCATGTCCATCTGCTCCGAGAGCCAGGCGAGGACCTGCGCCAGAACGAGTGGGTGACGCGGATGGCCCGGCTCGCCGCGACCGACTTCGGCGCGGACTGGGTGATCAACTCCGACGCCGACGAGTTCTGGTGGCCGAGGGGCGCGTCGCTCTCGCGACGTGCTCGCCGCGGTTCCCGGGCGCTACGGGACCGTCGGAGGCTTCCTGCGGACGTTCGGTCCGCCCGCGGACGGCGGCGACGGGAGCTTCGCCGAGCGGATGACCGTTCGCTTCTCCGCGCTCGCGCCGATCAACGATCCGGCGTCGCTCTTCAAGCCGATCCGGAAGATCGTCCACCGCGCCCACCCCGAGATCCAGGTCACGCGTGGGAACCACGCGCTCGTCGACAGCCCGTTCGCGCCGCTTCGCGGCTGGTACCCGATCGAGGTCTTCCACTTCCCGCTGCGCTCGCACGAGCAGTGCGAGCGGAAGGCGAGGCTCCAGGGCACCGCCTTCGAGAAGTACGTCGCCCGACCTCCCACCGCCTACCACGCGAACATGTTCGCGGCGCTGAAGAGCGGGAAGATCGCCGAGTACTACGACTCCCTCGTGCTCGCCGAGGACGAGCTCGAGCGGGGCATCGAGCAGGGAAGGCTCGTCGTCGACACGCGGCTGCGCGACGCGCTACGGCTTCTGCAGCGCTCCGGCGCCGACGGAGGGCTCGGGGAGCAGTACGTGCTCCCGTCCGAGGCGACGCCGCTCTCGTTCCCGGTCCCGTCGCTGGTCGAGGACGCGGAGTACGCGGTCGAGTCGGCGGTGCTCGGAGAGGCCGACGTCGTCCGGCTCCAGCGCCGTCTGGACACGCTCGAGCGGCGGCTGCTGACGCTCGAGCTCCGGCTGCCCGACCCGCGTCTACCGGAAGCTCTCCGGGCACGGCCAAGCGCGCGCTCAGGCGCGACGCATCTTGACCGCCCGAATCCCCACGATCACCTCGTACAGCCGGTCGCGGGCCTCGAGCTCCTCCGGCCGCAGGTCGGACGCGGCCAGGCCGTAGAGAAACCCTGCCGCCGAGAGCACGTTCCCGTACGCGGCGACCTCGACGTTGCCGGCGCCGAAGGCCTCCTCCGCCAAGCCGTCTGGCCGAGCGGGACGTGTAGTGCCACCACTCGCCCCACTCCTCGTCCTCGGGCGGCGAGATCTTCGTGAGGCCCGGCACCGTCGCGAGCAGCACCCCGCCGGGGGCGAGGATGCGATCGAGGGTCGCGAGTGCCGCGCGCACGTCGTAGACGAACTGCAGCGTCTGCGTGACGATCGCGCAGTCGAAGGAGTCGTCGGGGATCTGCGGAGCATCGGTGAGGTCGGCGACGATCGTCGCCTGCGGGTTGCCCTCCGTCGCCATGAGGATGTCCACCTTCTCGACGCCGCTTCCGAAGCGGGTCGTGTAGTCGGGCGCGGCGATCTCGAGCACGCGGCCGCGGATGTCGGCGGAGTGGGCTCCGACGAAGCTCTCGACGTACACGCGGTCGATCGGCGTCCCGCGCTCGAAGCCCCAGTTGGGGTCGACCGGCGTGATGCGCCGGAGGTCGCCGAGGTCGAGCGGCCTGCGCCGTCGCCAGTCCACGTACGCGCGCCGAAGCGGCCGCAGCCGGCGCCGCAGCGCGGCGGGAACGAACCTACGCCAGCTCGCCTGTCCGGCCAAGGCCGCGATCATAGTGCCGTCGTGCCGAGCCACCTCCCCGGAGAGAGCATCGTCGTCGTCTCGCCGCACTCGGACGACGGCGTGCTCTCGCTGGGCGCGACGATCGCCTCCTGGGTGCGGGAGGGCGCCCGCGTCGAGCTCTTGACCGTGTTCGCCCTCGATCCCGCCTCCGAGGCGCCCGCGGGCGGCTGGGACACTGCGGGCCGGCTTCCGGACCGAAGGCGAAGCCGCGGCCGCCCGGCGCGCGGAGGACGCGGCCGCGTGCTCGATCCTCGGTGCGACGGCGTCCTGGCTCCCGTTCGGCAGCGTCGACTACGAGCGGCATGGGGACGAGGCGTCCGTGCGAGCGGCGATCGCCGCCGCTGCCGACGGCGTGGACGCACTGCTCCTTCCCGGGTTCCCGCTGACCCATCCCGACCACGAGTGGCTCGGACGTGCGTTGGTCGACGGTTCGCTGGGCTGCCGCGTCCTGGGCCTCTACGTGGAGCAGCCGTACGCGCGACGAACGCAGGGCGAGCCCCGTGTCCCGCCGTGGGCCGAGGACGCGCTGGGGACGACGCCGGTCTTCGAAGCCGTGCCGGTGCGCGCGCGAGATCGGCTCAGGAAGTGGAGAGCGATCCGCTGCTACGCGTCCCAGCTTCCGCTGCTCGGCATGCACCGAAGCGTCCGTCGCGGCCCCCACTCGATCTTGCGCGACGAGAGGATCGCTTGGGTACCTCCCGAGCGGACGCTCTCGCAGGGTTAGCCTGACGCTCCGTGTCGGCGTCCTCCCCTGCGGTCATCCGGAACCCGCCCTCTCCGTCGCGGTCGGGGAGGCTCGTCGGCCGACGGGTCGTCATCGTGCTCAACTGGCCGGTGCTCGGCGGCTCGGAGCGGCAGGCGCTCCAGCTCGCCCGGCACCTCGTTCGCGTGGAAGGGGCGGACGTCGAGGTGCGGGCGCTGACGGCGGACGACGGTCGAGCGATCGAGCTCTTTCGCGCGGAAGGGATCCCCTGGAACGGGCGCCGCGTGCGACTGCGCCGGAGCCGGGTCAGGACGGTCACGACGCTCGCGGGAATCGCCCTCGATCTCCGGAGATCGAGGCCCGACGTGCTGCTGCCGTACTGCGGCCTGCCGAACGTCGTCTGTGGGCTCGTCTGGCGGTACACCGGAGCCACGACCTGCATCTGGAATCAGCGGGACGTCCTTCCCTACACCCTCGGCGACGGGCTCGCGCGACGTGCCGCGCGGAACACGCCGGTGCTCGTCTCGAACTCGAGCCACGCGGCCGCCCATCTCGTCGACGAGCTGGGCGCACCCCCCGGCCGCGTGTCCGTCGTCAGGAACGGCGTTGCGCTGCCGAGCGCACGTGCGAGCCGGGCCGAGTGGCGAGCGCGCCTGGGAGTGGGCGATCACGCCGTCGTCGTGTGTGCGCTCGCGCACTTCCACGAGCGCAAGGACCACGCGACGCTCGTGCGGGCTTGGCGGGCTGCTGCGACGCGCTTCGCGGACGACGGAACGTCGGCCGTTCTCGTGCTCGCAGGCCGTGACGACGGCGACCGACAGCCGGTCGAGGCATTCGTGCGCGATCTCGGCCTCGAGGGCTCGGTCCGCTTCGCGGGAGACGTCGACGACGTCGCAGGCCTCCTGAGCGCGGCCGACGCGGGCGTCCTCAGCTCCCGGGCCGAGGGCTGCCCGAACGCGCTGCTCGAATGCATGGCGGCCGGTCTCGCAGTCGCGGCGACCGACGTCGCCGGAGTTCGCGAGGCCGTCGGTGAGGACGGAGCCCAGCTGCTCGCGCCCGCGGGCGACGCCGAAGCGCTCGCCGCCGCTCTCGTACGGCTCGCGCGCGAGGCCGAGCTCCGTCGGGCCCTCGGCGCCCGCAACCGCGAGCGCGTGCGCGCCCACTTCGGCGAGGCGCGAATGCTCGAAGAGCACGTCGAGCTCATCCTCGGAGGGCTGGCGCGGGGCAGGACCGGCCGCCGAGCCGCGGCGCGATGAAGCTCGTCATGACCCTGCTCGTCCGCGACGAGGCGGACATCGTCGACGAGCAGATCGCGTTCCACCTCGACGCAGGCGTGGACTTCGTCGTCGCGACGGACAACCGCTCGCAGGACGGGACCACGGAGATCCTCGAGCGCTACGCGAGCGAGGGCCACCTTCATCTGATTCGGGAGCCCGGAGAGGATCTCCGCCAGAGCGAGTGGGTGACCCGGATGGCGCGGCTGGCGGCGACGGAGTTCGGCGCCGACTGGGTGTTGAACACGGACGCCGACGAGTTCTGGTGGCCTCAGGGAGCAGGGCTCGCCGACGTGCTCGCGGCCGTGCCGCAGCGCTATGGAGTCGTTCGCGCCGCCTGGAGGAACTTCGTGCCGCGCCCCGACGACGGGCGCGCGTTCTTCGAGCGCATGACCGCGCGCCTGTGCACGCCCGCCTTTCATCACCACCCGCTGAGCACGCACTCGAAGTCCGCGCACCGAGCGGTCCCCGACGTCCGCATCGGCCGCGGCAACCACGAGGCGTTCGGCGAGGGCTTGCTTCCCCTGCGCGGCTGGTACCCGCTCGAGATCCTGCATTTCCCGGTGCGCTCGCTCGAGCACTGCGTGCGCAAGTACGTGACCCAGTTCGTCGCGCTCGAGAGGAACGCCGAGAAGGGCATCCCGAACCACATGGCCGAGGCATACGAGGCCTACCGCGCCGGCCGTCTCGAGGAGTTCTACGAGCCCCTCGTCGTGGACGACGACGCGCTCGAGCGGGGCCTCGCGGACGGCACGCTGGCGGTTGACACGCGGCTGCGAGATGCCCTCGCGCGGCCTCGGCTTCGGACCATGGCCGTAACGCAGAGGCGGAAAGACCGGTGTCTGACACCGCCTCACAGAACGATGCGGGTTTCGAGGCCGCCCGGTGTCAGACACGGAGTTTCGGCGTTCGGCACGGCTGGACGTGGCCGAAGCGGCCCAGTACGCGGCCGAGGCGAGCGCGCTCGAGGAGTCCGACCTCGCGATCGCGCTCGGCCCGCGAGATCGAGGATCTCGAGACGCGCGTCGGGCGGCTCGAGCGCGGCACCGCCACTCGGGTGGGACGCGCGTTGCGGCGGGGCTTGCGCTCGTGAAGCGCGCGTGGCAGCGACTCGACGCGCTCGTCCCGACGTGGAAGGGAGCAGCGCTCCTGTTCGCTCTCGCGCTGGCCGGCTACTGGTTCGCCGCCGCCGGCTGGCCGCTCGCGAAAGGGCCGGGACACGTGGGACTACCTCGCGTACTACCTCCAGCTCGGTGACTCCGACCCGCCTCTGGACTCGCTTCAGGTCTTTCGAACACCTCTCACGCCGCTCGTGCTCGGGCGTGCCGATGGACCTCGGCGGAAGCGTCCTGCTGGAAATCGTGCTCGGCGCCCTCTATGCGGTCTCGATCGTCGCCTGGAGCGCGACCGCGCTCATCTTCGGACGCCTTCCCGCGCTTCTGACGGCAGTCCTGCTGCTCGTCTATCCCGCCTACGCGACGCTCTACCACCAGGCCTCGAGCGACGCGATCTTCGCCACGGGCCTCGCGCTCTGGGCGCTCGGCCTCGCCCGGACGCTGCGGGCTCCCTCCGGATGGAGGTTCGCCGCGCTCGGAGCGGGAATCGCGGTGCTCGTCCTGATCCGGCCCGCGAACCAGGTCTTGCTGCCGCTCGCATTCCTGCCGCTCCTGGTGTCGGTCGCGTGGCGCCGCCGGCTCGCCTGGTCCGCGGCGTGCCTCGTTGCAGCCGTCGGCGTCCTCGGCGTCTGGGCCGTTGCACAACGCGGTTCGCTACGACGAGCCGACCGTCGCGCGCGGCGGTCGCGCCTGGGTCCCCTTCCTCCGCGTCTTCCTCGCCGACCGGACGATCTCGCCCGAGAACGGCGACGCATCGCGGCGCCTGGCCGACCTGATCGAGGACGAGGTGCTGGCGAAGGAGCCTCACGCCGCCCTCGACGTGCCGCTCGACGCCTACCTCAGGCACGGGTCGAACTACGAGACCGTGCGCCTGATCGCTCTCTCGGACCGCGTCTACGGCAGGGACGAGAACTACGACGTCCTCTTCGACTCCGCGCTCGAGGCGATCCGCGAGCACCCGGGCACGTACGCCCGCGGCGTTGCAGACGCGTTCTGGGAGTTCCTGAGACAGGCGCCGCTGCGGGAGGACGTCGTCCGGCGCGAGCAGACAGCTCCGGAGGCGCCGCCTCCGACCTTCGAGGCCGACGGCGTGGTGTTTCCGAACCCGCAGGCGCACGTCCTCGTCGAGGGCGTTCCCTACGGGTTCGTCTGGTGCGCCTCCGACTACATCGACTCGTGCACGCTCGACGACCCCTCGCTCGGTCTGGACCGACGCCGAGCGGCAGCGCCGCTACCGCGAGATCGTCCGCCAGGTGCGGGCATGGGATGCCGAGCTGCCGGCGCGCGACGGGGTCGACGTCGTCACCGAGCTCCTGAACCGCGTGACGCCTCGTTTCCCCCGCCCCCCGTTCTGGCTCGCGCTCGGGCTGGTCGGCCTCGCCCTCCGGCGGCCGCGGGACTGGCGGGTCATCGTCACCCTCTGGATCTCGGCGGGGCTCGTCCTCCTCGATCCATGCCGCGTCCCAGGGGGTCACGCCCGAGTTCGCGCTCCCGCTCTATCCGGTGTTCATCGTGACTGCGCTCGGCGCGCTCGCCGGGGAGAAGGAGGACAAATCCCCCGTATGAGCAGCGGCGCCGTCGTCTAGCATCGACTCCGTGAGCCAGGAGACAAACGGCCATGTCCGGATGGTCCGGGACTCGCTGAGCGTCGTCGTCAGCACGTACGAGTGGCCGGAGGCTCTGGACGCCGTGCTGCGAGCGCTCTCCGAGCAGTCCGACACGCGGTTCGACATCGTGGTCGCCGACGACGGGTCAGGCCTCGAGACCGCAGCGGTCGTCGATCGCTGGCGTGCGGTGCTCGGCGACCGGGTCGCGCACGTCTGGCACCCGCACATGGGCTTTCGGCAGGCGCTCGCGCGCAACCGCGGCGCACTCGCGGCCCGCGGCGACTACCTCGTGTTCCTGGACGGCGATGCGGTGCCGAGGCGTCATTTCGTGCGAGCGCTCAAGACGAGCATGCGCCCCGGCTGGTTCGTCGCCGGCCGCAAGCTCGAGCTCTCCGAGGCGCTGACCGAGCGCGTTCTCGCGGCGAACGACCCGATCCACCGCCACAGCTACTACGCGTGGTTTCGGGCGCGGCGCGACGCCTCGCCCGTGAGCTCGCTGTCGTTTCGCGATCGGCGCCGCGTGGGCACGCACGGCGTGCCGGAGTTCGAGCCGCACAATCGCGCCTACGGGTTCCTCCTCGGCGTCGCTCGGCGTGACTTCCAGCAGGTGAACGGGTTCGACACGCGCTACGAGGGATGGGGAGACGAAGACGTCGACTTCGCGCTCCGCCTGCGCCGTCTCGGCCTTCGCTGCGGGCACTCGGGACCGGACGCCGTCGTCCTGCACCTCTGGCACCCACCACGCGAGAAGCGAAACCGCCAGAACTGGTGGCTGCTTCGAGAGACGGAGGGCGGCGAGCACCTCGAGGCCGTGCGCGGCTTCCGCGAGCTCGAGCTGGCGCCCACCGCCGATCAGGTCTCGGCCGCGTACTGAAGTCTCAGATGCTCGGTCCGCGGCACGGCCGCTCGAGCGTGGTCGTGCTCGTCTGCGGTCCTGACGGCCCTCGGTGCGGCCCTTCGCTTCGCGACGCTCGATCGCCAGAGCTTCTGGCTCGACGAGCTCGTCACCGTGTCGCTCCTGCGCCTGGACTTCGACGACCTGCTCCGGACGATCCCGGAGAGCGAGGCGACGCCGTACCTCTACTACGTGCTCGCCTGGCCCTGGACGCGCCTCTTCGGCTTCGGAGAGGTTGGTCTCCGCTCGCTTTCGGCGCTCGCCGGCGCCGCGATCGTCCCCGTGGCGTACGGCGCGGGAGCGGTGCTCGTCTCGCGCCGGACGGGGCTCGTCGCCGCGGCGCTCGTCAGCGTCCATCCGTTCCTCGTCTGGTACGCGCAGGAGGCCCGTGCGTACAGCCTCTTCGCGCTCCTCGCCGCCGTCAGGCTGCTCTTCTTCGGACACGCGCTGCGCGCGGGCGGGCGCTGGGCGTTCGTGGGCTGGGCCCTCGCGTCCTCGCTCGCGCTCGCGACGCACTACTTCGCCGTCTTTCTGATCGTCCCGGAGGCCGTGTGGCTCCTCCTTCGCTCCCCGGCACGACGACTGCGCTGCTCGCCACCGTCCTCCCCTCCGTCGTCCTCCTCGTCCACCTGCCGCTCGCGCTCGACCAACGTGGAGCCGGTGAGGCCGTCACGGAAGCGTCGCTCGTGTCGAGAGTCGCCGGGGTCCCGAAGGGCCTGACCGTCGGCTACAGCTTCCCGGCGGAGATCGTCGGCAGCGTCCTCGCCGGCGCGCTGCTCGTCGTCGGGCTCGTCCTGCTTTTCGTCCGGACGCCGCCCGAGCTCCGTCGGCGCGCGCTCGTGCCCGGCGGCTTGGCGGCGCTCTCGATTCTCGCGCCCGTCGCGCTCGCTCTCGGCGGCGCCGACTACGTGATCGTCCGGAACACGATCCTGGCGATCGTGCCGGCCGCGATCTGCGTCGCGCGCCGGGTATGCGGCCAACCGGCTCGGCCTCGCTGCGGCTGCCGCGCTCGGAGTGCTCCTCCTCGGCATCACGCTCTCCGTCTCCCTCGACCCGCAGTACGGGCGCACGGACTGGCGCGGGGCGGCGGAGCGCCTCGACTCGCCTCGCGCGGTCCGGGCGATCGTGGTCACGCCGTACATGAGCCGACAGCTCTGGGCGCCGTACCTCCCGGGTCTCGAGGAGCCGGCCGGAGACACCGTCTCGGTGCGCGAGATCGCGGTCGTCGGCCTCGCGACCGAAGGTGGGTTCTCCGGTGGAGCGGTCAAGCCGCCGGACGGACCGCCGTCGACACGTGTGCCGGGCTTCGAGTTGGTGGAGACGAGCGAACGCCCACGTTCACGCTCTTCCGCTACGATGCCGCGAGACCGACGCCGTGTCGACTGCCGAGCTGGCTGCGCTCAGGCTCACCGACATCCAGCCCGGCCTGCTTGCTCCAGCGTCCGCGCGCGGTCCAGGGCGACGGGCTAGCCTTGTCGACGTGAGCACGAGCAAGATCGAGGTCTCGGAAGCGCCACCGGCGTCAGCGCGGCCGCCCGTCGAGCCGCAGCTTCGGTCCGACCGGACGATCGTCATCAAGCCCGCCTCGCGCTGGCCGCACCTCGACATCAGCGAGCTCTGGCACTACCGCGAGCTGCTCCAGACGCTCGTCTGGCGCGACGTCGTCGTCCGCTACAAGCAGACGTTCCTGGGAGTCGCGTGGGCGATCCTCGTCCCCGTCTTCACCGCGACCGTCTACGTCATCGTCTTCGGCAAGTTCGCGAACTTCCCGGCCGGCGAGGTGCCGTATCCGAGCCTCGTGATCGCAGGAGTGCTGCCGATGCAGTACTTCGCGTCGTCGCTCACCGGCTCGAGCTTGAGCCTGGCTTCGAACCTCCAGCTCGTCACGAAGGTGTACTTCCCCCGGGCGCTCCTCCCGCTCGCGGCGGTCATCGTCCCGATGATCGACTTCATCGTCGGCCTCCCGTGCTGATCTTCCTCATGTGGCTCTACGGGACCTGGCCCGCCGGGCCCGAGGTGCTGCTCGCGCCGGCCTTCATGTTCCTCGCGCTGGTGACGGCGCTCGGCGCCGGCTTCCTGCTCTCTGCGCTCAACGTCCGGTACCGGGACGTCCGCTACATGATCCCGGTCTTCCTCCAGGTGCTGCCGCTCCTCTCCGGAGTCATGTACGCGGTCGAGGAGATCCCGACGAAGTGGCAGTGGATCCTCGCGTTCAACCCGATGACCGCCGTGATCGCGGGCTGGAGCTGGGCGATGCTCGACGCGAGCACGCCCGACCTCGGGCAGACGGCGGTCGGCGTCGCGCGTCGCCCTCGTCGTGTTCTTCGGCGGCCTCTGCGATCTTCCGCTCCTCCGAGCCGAAGTTCGCGGACACCATCTGATGTCCGTCGCGATCGCCGTCGACGGGCCTCTCCAAGCGCTACCGGATCGGCGAGCTCCAGGCCGCGTACGGGACGCTCCGCGAGTCGATGTCCCACGTCGGCAAGCGGCTCACGGGGAAGGAGCATCGGGGCGGCTACCAGGAGATCTGGGCGCTCCGCGACGTCTCGTTCGACCTCGAGGAAGGCAAGGCGCTCGGGGTCATCGGGCGCAACGGCGCCGGGAAGTCGACGCTGCTCAAGATCCTGACGCGCATCACGACTCCCACCGAGGGCACGCGCCGCGATCCGCGGTCGCGTCGGCAGCCTGCTCGAGGTCGGCACCGGCTTCCACCCCGAGCTCACCGGGCGCGAGAACGTCTTCCTGAACGGCGCGATCCTCGGCATGAAGCGCCGCGAGATCCAGGCCAAGCTGCCCGAGATCGCCGAGTTCTCCGGAGTCGAGAAGTTCCTCGACACGCCGGTCAAGCGCTACTCGAGCGGAATGCACGTCCGGCTCGCCTTCTCGGTCGCGGCGCACTTCGAGCCCGAGATCATGCTCGTGGACGAGGTGCTGAGCGTGGGCGACGCCGAGTTCCAGGCGCGCTGCCTCGGCCGCATGGAGGACATCAACACCACGGGACGCACGGTCGTCTTCGTGTCGCACCAGGTCCAGGCGGTCGCGCAGCTCTGCGACCGGGTGCTCCTGATCGACGAGGGCCGCATCGTTCGCGACGGACCGAGCGCGGAGGTCGTCGCGCAGCTACCTCCAGTCCGCGACCGGGACGAGCTCCAGCCAGACGTGGACGGACGAGGAGGCGCCCGGGGACGATCTCGTCCGCCTGCACTCGGTCGCGTCACCGTGCGCCGGACGGCGAGACCGCGGACTTCGCGGACGTGCGCGAGCCGGTCGGGGTCGAGATGGCCTTCAGCGTCCTGCGGCGACGGGCCGCCGATCCTGCCGAAGATCAAGGTGGTCGCCGGCGGGCAGATCGCGTTCAACGCGATGGACGTCGGCCCGCGCTCGCACGAGCCTGCGCGGCCCGGCGACTACGTCGACGACGGCCTGGATCCCCGGGAACTTCCTGAACGAGGGTCTCGTCACAGTCGACGCCGCCGTCTGCTCGATCGACTCGCCGAAGCTCCACCACCACGTGTCGATCCACGAGGCGGTCTCGTTCCACGTCCAGGACCCGCTCGAGGGCGACTCCTCGCGCGGGACGTTCACCGGCCAGTGGCGCGGCGTCGTCCGGCCGCTGCTCGACTGGACGACCGAGGAGGTCTGAGTGCAGGTCGTCGGGCGTCGTCCTCGTCCGCAACGAGGACGTCTTCGTCGAGCAGGCGATCCGGAACGTCGCGGCGTTCTGCGATCGCATCTACGCCGTCGACCATCTCTCGACCGACCGGACGCCGGAGATCCTCAGCCGCCTCGCGAGCGAGCTCGACCACCTCACGGTCCGGCGCTCGAGCGACGCGGGCGACTCGCATCGCGTGCTCGAGGCGCTACGCCGGCACGCCGACCTGGGCCCTCGGCGTCGACGGCGACGAGCTCTACGACCCGGCGGCTCTTGCGCGCCTCCGCGCCGAGCTCGACGCGGGTGCCCACGCCGACGTGTTCCGGCTGAAAGGCCACGTCCTGAACTGCGACGAGCTGGACGAGGCGCAGGGAGTCGCCAAGGGCTACCTCGCGCCGCCGTCCCGGCCGGTGACCAAGCTCTTCAACATGGCGGCCGTCGACAGCTGGACGGGGTGCCTCGAGCGGCTGCACGACGGCGCCGCGGCGTTTCGCAGCGGCTTCGGCTGGGACTCGCTCCGCTACCTCTCCGAGGGCACCGACTGGGACTCGGATCCGCTTCGGATGCTGCACACTGCTTCCTCCGGCGTTCGAGCGCGGATCCGGCGGACGGCGCGCAGCTCGGCGGGGCCTCCCCGAGACGGGCGCGTATCGGCGAGGCCGGCGAGGGCTCCTGCACAGGCTGCGCCGCCGGCGCTACATCGACCCGCGCATCAAGGAGTACCAGCGCTCGGGCTCGGGGTGGAAGCAGGAGTGGTACGCACGCGGACCGGTCGTCACCGTCGACGCGCGCCGTTCTTCTCACCTGTCGGACGATCTGGAGCCGTGTCTAGAGTGCCCCGCGTGGTGGCCGAGATCCCTTTTCCGCCGCTCGAGCTGACCGCGTACGTGGGTGGGCCCCACGCGGACGGCGCCCGGTACGAGGAGATCGGGCGGCTCCGCCGCGCCGAGATCCTTTCCCGTCTGCCCGACGACTGGTCATTCGACGGAAAGTGCGTGCTCGACTTCGGCTGCGGGGCCGGAAGCACGCTCCGGCACTTCCTGGACGAGGCCGAGAGGGCGCCTTCTACGGCTGCGACATCGACGCTCGAGCATCGCGTGGCTCGTCGAGAACCTGAGCCCGCCGTTCCACGGCTTCGCCAACGAGAGGTTCCGCCGCTGCCGCTGGAGACCGACGTCGCTCGACCTGATCTGGGCGATCTCGGTCTTCACGCACATCTCCGATCACTGGGCCGCTTGGCTCCTCGAGCTGCACCGGCTGCTACGGGAGGACGGCTTGCTCTTCGCGACGATTTTCGGCCCCGCCCTCTGGAGGAGTGGGCGAAGGCTGCCCGCGACGGGCGGGGCCGCGCAAGCCAGTCGCAACGAGCCGAAGCCGCGTCGGGATGAACGTTCTCCATCACGGGCGCCCTGGGACCACGGCGGCCCGGCGGTGTTCCTCTCCGGCTGGTGGATCGAGAGCATTGGGGTCGCGCGTTCGACGTCGTCTCGATCGAGCAGGAAGGCTTCTGCCGGGCCCGGGCTGGAGAGGACAAGGGTCGTGCTGCTCCAAAAGCGTGCTGTCGAGATCACCGCCGAGGAGCTCGAGGGATCGACCCGACCGATGCGCGCGAGATCGAGGCTCTGCGCCACAACATCCGGCAGCTGCACCACGAGTCGCGGAAGGCGCAGGACGCGGTGCTGGCTCGAGCCCGAGCGCGCGGCGCTCACCGAACGGTGCATGCTCGAATCCCTGAGCGTTGGCTCACCGAGTCTCTGAGCCGCTCGAGTAGCGTGCGCCGTCGGGCGCGACGGTCGTAGGTCCCTGACGAGCGCTGGGGCGTCGCGGACCGCTGCACTTCGTCCGAATAGCGCTCGTCTCAGCTCCCGAGTCCGCTCGCCAGCTCCCGAGCGTACGCTCGAGCTCGGAGTTCCGCTGCGAGCTCGATGCGTACTTCTCGTCCCCATGTCCCTCCTCGAGGTCGTGTACGTACGTCTCGAGGTCGACGTACTGCTCACCGAGCGAGCGGAGTACTCGCCGAGCTCGCGGTACTCGCGCTCCCGCGGTACACTCGCCGTCGCTCGCGAGGAGTGCCTCGGTCGAGCGGCTCGGTGGAAGCTTCGGGCAGCGAGGCGCTCGTGGGTCCCCGCAAGCTCTGCATGATGTCGACTAGCTCTGCTGTTGCTGGAGACCGCCGGATCGCAGAAGCTCCTCGGTGTGTCGCGCCTGACGAAGCCCCGGGTCGACGTAGCTCGAGCGCTCTCCGCGTCCACCGCGGCTGTCGCGACGCCGACTCCTTCAGGAAATCCGAACGCTTTCGCACCACGCAGCCGGGTCCGCCAGCATCTGTCGTAGTCCGTGACCAGCGTCGGCAGCGACGAGACGCCGAGGCAGGCGCAGTAGCGCTCCCAGAGCGCGAGCGCGTAGACCTTCCCGAGGCCGTCTCGGGCGCCGAGCGACGCGGCGATCTTGAGTGGGTTGCGGTGGACCAGCACGATCGCGGCTCGGCGTCGAGGGAGGTGCCCAGAAGGGGAAGGTGACGCAGTTGCGCGGGTCCTTCCAGACCCATTGCTCCGCCGGGAACACCGGGGGAAGAGCCCGGCGCTCGGCTCGCAGCCCGGCGAGCGCGGGATCCCCTCCCAGCCGGGATCGAGCCGCGGCGGGCAGCTCCAGTCGGACCCGAACGCGGCAAGGATCCGGTCGTTGAACGCCGTCAGCGACGCGCTCTCCCAGTACCCGCGCGGGTTGTCGTCGGTTCTCGGAAGCAGGTCCTCGTCCATGCATGTCGGAACGCCCAGGAGGTTGACCAGCCGGTCGCGGCGGACGTTCCGCTGCGGTGCATCCCGAGGACGAAGACCCCGCGGCTCATCGGGCGAGCCTAACGCCCTGCGTACGTCAGGGCGGGAGGCCGCCCGACGGTCCCGAGGGTCGGTCACGGCGTGTACAACGCCGCTCGCCGTTTCACCGCTCTGGCCTCGGCGACGAAGCCGCGATTCGCGAGGACGCGGTTCGGGCGGGCCCAGCGAGACGTCGGTCTGGTGACCACTGAAAAACAGTCGATCAACCGTCGCGTCGTCCAGTTGACGAGCTCCTGGCTGATGCACACGAGGCCGGCGGCCTCGCAGTGCCTCCGAAACCGCTCGGCGGTCATGTCGAGCGCGCGCCAGCGCGGCCGGTCGAGGACGCGCAGCTCATAGAGCCGTTCACGAGCGCGTCCTCGCGGGATCGCGTCCGTCAGCTCGAAGTACCGCCGATACCGACCCGCGTTCGAATGGTGCATGAAGCCCACGCCTTCCGTCGCGAGCTTCCTCTCCAGCTCGCGCAGGTACCCCGTGACGACCTCGGCATCCGCGTGGACGAGTGAGTCGAAGCTGAACGCGAAGTCGACGGATCCGTCCTCGATCATGTCGAGCGACCGGCCGTCGTTCACGTGGTAGGCGATCCTCTCGTCGCCGGCGAACCGCTCGCGACACGCGTCGATACAGGCTGCGTCGAGGTCGACGATCGAGAGCGTGTCGCAGTGCTCCCGCAGGAAATCGGTCCAGCGCCCGTGGCCCGGCGCGATCTCGAGGATCGATCCGGCCGGAAGGAATCGCGCTATCCGAGGGAGGATGACCCCGTGCCACTGGGCGTGGGAGCCACCCCAGCCCTCCGACCACTCCTCGCCGGCTTCGCTCCAGTCGTACCGAGCCCAGAACGACTCGTTCTCGCCAACCGTCGCCACGGTGCCAACTGTACGTCCGTGCGACTACGGGGTGGCCTGCGCGTAACCCAGCTCGACGAGCGCTGCACCGCCCTGCTCCTCGAGCGCCTCGATGGTCGCGAGCGCCTCCCCGCGCCAACGGCCGAGCGAAGCGGGCGGCGCGATCGTTCGGATCGCCGCGCCGGGTCCCCGGTGAGCCCGAAGAACTCGACGATGCCCCGGGCGACCTCCGCCGGTCGTGAGCAGAGGTCTTCGAACCTGATTCGCAGGTAGCGGTCGCCGAGATGCTCCTCGCCGTACCGCGCGGTCGCACATTCACCCAGCTCCAGAGCGCCATCGACCGCTCCGACGGCGAAAGGTCGGCGGGGATGGGAGCCGAGTCGCCGTGCTTTCGCAGCTGGTTCTGGTTGGCGGAGAGCGCCATGTCACGACCGTCGCGGACGACGTGGAGAAATCTCAGGGCCGGCAGCTGCTGGTGGAAGAAGGGTAGGAGGTAGATCGAGCGCGGCTCCTTCCAGCCCCACGGTCGCCCCGGCACGAGCGCAGCGCAATGCTCGACGAGCAGCACTCCGAGATCGTCGAGCATCGCCCGTTCGACAAGGGCGGGCAAGCGGCCGTCGCGCTGCGTCAGAAAGACGTTGATCCAGCGATCCGAGTAGTCCGCCGAGCTTCCAGGCGTCCTCGGACTCATTCAGCTCGACACCGATGAAGAGGCCGGCTTCACGGAGGATGCGAGCGACCACCCTCGTCCCCGAGCCGCCCGTCGCACCGATCAGGGCTGGGCCCGATTCGAGCAGGCCCGGCGGAAGGGGCAGTTGTGAGACGCGCTTGGGCAGTGCGGGTGAAGACTACGGAGGCGGCGAGCCCGGCACGGTCGTTCCGCCGGGATCGGGATCGCCCTGTGAGCCGGTCCCACCGGGGCGGGTGTTGTCCATCGGCTGGGCGTCCGCCATCGCGTCGTCGGTCCAGTAGCTCGGATCCGACACTGCCGGGCTCGATGCGACGATCGGGTCAGGCGATGCCTGCGGGGACTTCGAGCTCTGCTTGCCGGACGTTCGCGGAGTCGAGCTCGTTCCAGGGGCGCTCCCCTGGCACGGTGACACCGGTCGGTGCGGGAGTCGAGGGGGCGGGAGAGCCGCCTCCGGGACGCGTCGAATCCAGCGGCTGCGCGTCGGCCATTCGCTCTTCGGTCCAGTAGCTCTCGACCTCGTCGACGGACTGCGGCGTTCGAGAGCTCCTGACCACGGGCGCCTCGGTGCTACGGGCGGGCGCTGACTCGGTGATCTTGCCGGTGGGTTTCGGCTTCATCTGCTGCACGCCTCTCTTTGGCTGCACCGACTCGCCGCGAGACATCGTCGCCGCGGCCGAAAGACCCACGGCGACAGCCGCCACGGCAATTGCGGCCAGAACGACGAGCAGGCGTCTTTCCATGCGCTCAGTGTACCCCCGCACAGCGCACGCGATACCCCCGAATGTTGCATTTGCGGGTCAATCCCGTCTCTCTCGCAGTCGGGCGTAGAGCGCGAGCGCCGGATGCTTGCCGGACGTTTCTCGAGGCAGCTGATGCCTGAGTGAAGGTTGCAGGAACGCTTCGATCTGCCGTCGCCGATCGGGTGTCAGACACTCGGACAGGTCCGCGAACGCCGCGAGGCGGCCGCTCTGTCCGAGCGGATCGTCGACGAGCTCGTCGTAGAACACGATGTGCCGGGGTTGTTCCTGCGTCTGCTCGAGCGCATCACCCGTGTACCGCAGCCACAGATCGAGGCCCGTCTCGAACGGATCGGACAGACGCTGGACAGCCGCCCAGCCCAGCTCGCCCAGCTCCGCGAACGACCGCGCGGTCTCGGAGGGCTCCCGAAGGCAGACAACGGGGAGGAGATCAGGCACGAGCTCCCGCCAGAAGGGCAGCGTGAGACAGGTGCGCGGGTCCTTCCATGCCCAGACGTCGTACGGGGCGAGATCCGACTCGACCAACCTGACGGCGCGTTCGCGCAGATCCTCCAGCTCGGGATCGTCCGCCCAGCCGACCCTGAGCGCGGGCGGTGCGTACCACGTGCCGTCGAGCCGGCCGAGCAGCTCGTTGTTCAGGTCGAGTATCCCCCTGTGCTCGCGAAACCCGGTGGGATTCGCGACGTTGGGCTCGAGCAGGCGTTCCGTCGGGCCGAAGTGCACGCCGAGTAGCTCGAGCACCCCGGCGACCGCGGAGGTGCCGGTGCGCATCATCCCGAGCACGCAGATCGCTCGGCTCATATCGCGTCCTCGAGCAGGCGAGCGAGAATCGCGTCCGACTCGAAGTATTCCTCGGCGACCCGGCGCGCAGCAATTCGGTGACTCTCGTAGTCCGCGGCGATGTGGTGCACCCCCTCGACTGCGTCGTCGAGCGTCCGGAACGCGAGCAGGCCCTCACCCACGGGCAGCGTTCGCGAGAAGCCGGTGTCCTGCACGAGTGCTGGCCGTCCCGAGGCGAGATATCGAGCGGTGCGCTCGCTGAACCACCCGCTTCGCGTCTCGACGTAGGCGCCCTTGGCCACGGAGAACTCCGCCCACGAGCTCTGGACGTAGCGACGAAAG
Organism: uncultured Actinomycetes bacterium; assembly: GCA_963721795.1. Classification (GTDB taxonomy): domain Bacteria; phylum Actinomycetota; class Thermoleophilia; order Gaiellales; family Gaiellaceae; genus GMQP-bins7. Next base: position 287,251 of record CAVRLT010000021.1, on the reverse strand, counting down.
GCGTCCGGGTCTGCGGCGGCGGTCGCGGGGTCGACGACGCGCCAGCCGTGCCTTTCGAGCAAAGCGCGAGGCTCGTCGTCACCGCGCGTTTCGAGCACGAGCTCGAACGCGATCCCGGTCCGCTCGGGAACGTCGAGCACCCGCATCAGCTCGTCGCCCTTGCTCGTAAACGGCTGCTCGATGTCGTCCAAGGGCCCGTGCGGGCCGACGCCGCGCCAGCGCCCGACGGTCGTGAAGCGCGGCTCCGCGACCTCGTGGGCGAACGGCCAGTCGTCGAGCACGACCGGCTGGCGCGTGTGCCTCCACTCGATCCCCGCGGTCGGCAGGTCGGAAGCGGACGTGCCGACGTTCTCGCCGATCGTGAAGTGGACGTCGTGACCCTCGACGCGGGGCACCGGCCGCCCGGAGGCGAGCCAGAGCTGGGTGAAGCCGGGATCGACGTCGATGTACACCGCACGGCGTGCGCGCTGCTTGAACGCGGCGTGCCGCAGGTCGCCTCCGGGATTGACGAGGAGCTCGGCGTCTCCGGCCATCTCCAGCGCGTGCTCGAAGGAAAGACCGGAGAGGCTCTCGCCGTCGTCGCCTATGAGCGAGACCGAGCCCGCGAGCCCGAAGCGCTCGACGATGCTCTCGAACCACGAGATGTTGATGCAGCCGTCGTATCCCTCTCCGACGGAGCCGACCGGATGCATGCAGTGGTTGCGACCAAGTTGATCCACCCAGATCACGTCATGGCCGAGCCTTCGGAACCCGAGCACCCACGAGAGCCGCTCCCACGCGATCCCCCCGTTGCCGGGGAATGACGCGACGGTCGCGCCAACGATGAGGCGGCCGCGGCTCACGAGCGGCCGAAGAGCGGATGCGAGCTCCAGGGGTTCGAAGCGTCGAGATCGTCGTCCGATCTCGTCTCTCTGAGCTCGGCCTGCGAGAGCAGAACGATGTCGTCCGGGCCGAGAGCGGCACGCCGCCGGTGCCAGCCGGACTCGACCTCGTCGGCGTCGTACACGCGATCCACGTACTTCGAGACCGCGTGCGCCGCGCTGAGGTAGAGGTAGTGACGCATCGGAAACGCCTGTGGATATGCGTTCAGCCCTGGGAACGACACCCGGTGGCCGCCGCTCTCTGCGAGCTCGACCGGGGTGTCCTGTCGTTTCCAGGCGTTCAGGCGATCCGCTCGGCCGGGGGAGTAGGCGTAGTAGTGATGCATCGTCTCCTGGAAGCGCGGATGGTCGTGATCGGGGGCCTCCTTCGTCGGGACGAACGTGTACTCCTGGAAGTTCACGGCGTTGTGGCCAAGCGCGTCGACCTCGGCGATCGCCTCGGCCAACGTCACCCCGGAGCGCGGAGACAGGCGAATCTCGTCCGCGTCGAGGTGGACGAACCAGTCGGCAGCGAGGGTTGCCGCCAGCGCCTCTTTGCGCTCGAGCAGGGGACGCCAGGCATAGACGCCGCTTCTCGGGGCCGTCTCGAAGCCGGCGAGATCGAAACCACCGGCGATCTCGATCGTGCCATCGGTCGACTCGTTGTCGATCAGATAGGTCTCGATCCCCTGGCGCCGGAGGTGCTCGATGCAACCTGCGACGAAGCGCTCCTCGTTGTAGGTGGCGAGGAGGGCGACGACGCGCATGGCTCGGGCGACTCTAGACTCGCGGAGGGTGAGAGTTGCGGTGCGCATGCGGTCTCGGGCCGGGATGAACGACTCCGATCTGGGTGCGGTCGCCCAAGGAGGGGACTCCCCGCGCATCGTGTTCGCCGAGCCGGAGCGAGTGGTCGGCGCTCTCGTCAACGGTGCTCCGGCGGGACCCGTGCGGGCGAAAGCTCCGAACGGCGACTGGTTCGAGCTCACAGCGGAGCCGCTCTCGGAGCTCGGCGGCGTCAGGCCGGCACGCGACACGCTGCTTGCCTCCGAGCTCGAGCTGGCAACGCCCGGAGCACGACGGGTCGAGATCCACGTCGACTACGAAGTGCATGCGCTACGAGACTTCGCGCGCCCCCGCGGCCTCGACTTCCAGGGGCTTGCCTACGGCCGAGTGAGCTTCGACCAGTTCCACGGGTACCGCATCCTCGGAGCCCACCCTGCGAGCGCCTCTGGGATCGAGGCGGTGGCGATCTCCCGGCCCGCCGGTCGCTTCGGCAACAACCTGATGCAGCTCGTTCAGGCCACTCATGCCGCCCGCGAGCTCGGTGTTACGAGGGTCTACGTGCCTGCGCTGCCGTGGTTCGAGCCCAGCGCGAACGGCACGATGGCGGCCGGTCTCACCTACGTCGGCTACTCGGACCTCGACGACATCGCCGTGCCGTCGCTCTTCGGGACGTTTCTCTTCGAAGACCTGGAACCGGCCGTCCGACGCTCGGCGGAGAGCTCCGGCAGCGACTCGTCGACCTCCACGTCTCGAGCCTTTTCAGGCCGCCGCCTCTCGGTGAGCCACGGCCGGGCAATCACGTTGCCGTGCACATCCGGTCGGGCGATCTCTTCGACCGCCCCGATCCCCATCCGAACTTCGCGCAGCCCCCGCTCGCGTTCTCCACGCTCGCGCTGAGCCACTTCGCAGAGGCTCGTTCAGAAGTCCACGTCACGCTGGTATACGAGGACGAAGGCAATCCGGTGCTCCCCGCACTGCGGGCGTTTCTCGAGCATGGAGGTATCTCCTACTCGGTTTCGAGCTCGTCGCTCTCCGACGATCTCGCCGAGTTGCTCGAGCACCGCGTATTGGTTCTCGGACGGGGCAGCTTCGGGAGTGCGGTCGGCGCGCTCTCGTCGAACCTGAAGACGCTCTACTTCCCCTGGAGCGAGCCGAGATTCCTCGGGCTTGTACGCGAGCGAGGTCTCGAGGGCCACCTGATCGAGGAGGTCGAGCCTTGCTACATCGCTACGGGTTCGTGGACGAATTCGGCCGATCAACGGAACCTCATGATCGACTACCCGCCTGAGAACCTCAGGATCCTCGAGTCCGTCGGTCACGAGCGTCGGCCTCGCGGACGCTAGTTGTCCAGCGGAACGAGAGAGGCCCCTTTCGGAGCCTCTCTCTCGTTCGATGGAGCTTGGCCTAGCCTGCTACGGGCAGTAGGCCGTTCCTCTGAGGTAGTTGTAGATCGCCATCGGACGGCAGTCGAAGTACGGCGACACCATCGCTTCGGGCTCGGTGTTCCACTTCCAGTCGTTGTGCCCGTTGATGTAGTTGTTGCCGCCGCCTGCCACCTGACCCGTGAGGCCGTACGAGATGATCCACGGCCCGCCGCTCGAACCGCCGGTGAGGTCGCTCCCCATGGCGACCCCCAACGTCGCGTCCGGGGGCCAGTCGTCGTCGTAGCCGTATGCGCTGGCGGCCATGATCATCTTGCCGCCGGCGAAGGGTGCTCCCTGAGGGTAACCCAGCGCGACCCAGTGCTGATTGCGGCTCTGGTTCCAGGCGAACCCGAGCCACCCGGTATGCCCACCGAGCGTGTTGGGAACCACGGTTCCGGTGGCGGACGTGTCGATCCCGCCGAAGTCAACGTTGCCGTTGCCGCCGTTGTGGTACGCGCTCAGGGTCACGACACTGTCCGCGCCCCAGCAGCCGTGAGTAGGGCTGACGCCGTTGTCGTAGACCGGACACACCAGAACGTTCGTCGAGAAGCCGGCGTTTGCTCCGGCTCCGGAGAGATTGTTCGAGACACAGTGGCCCGCGGTCCACGCTTCGTCGGGCCCCATGGACGACGCGCTGCAGACGAAGTTGCTGAGCGAGCCGTTCCCGTCATGATCCTGCGAGAAGAACATCTTCAGGACCGTGAAGTTGGGGAACTTAGCGTAGTTGCCGATCAGCGACCACCGTGTGTACGGGATGAAGTCGTGGTACGGCGTGTGCTGCGGCTGCGGCGAAGACGCCAGATCCTGCGACGCCGGCGCGGGCAGAGCAACACCGCCTGGAAGTGCGCCTGCGACGGCGCCGGGCGCGCCGGTCGGCTCCGCCATCGGCACCAGCGTTCCTTCTGCGGTAGACGGAGAGCCGGTTCTTGTCGGCATCGGATATGGCGCGGCCTGTTCCACTCGTGCTTCGGTCCAATAGGCCTCGACCTGTGCAAGCGTCTGCCGTGATGCCTGCGTCACTGTGGTCATGTCCGCTGCGACTGCGGCCGTTGTGCTTGTCGAGCTCGGCCCTGCAGGCGCGACCGCTACGCCGATTGCGGCCACGACGGCGACGACGAGAACAGGCGTTGCAAGCAACCCTGCCCAGACGGCGCCGCGTGGCGTGAGCTTCCTTTTTCCCTTCACTAAAACCTCCTGAGCGGCTGACTGCCGCTATCGAACGACGGTTACAACGGGAATGTCTTCTCGACGCGCTGTCGAATTCCCGCTGCCGGTCGACTGACCGGGGTGAATCTGCCCCTCTCTCCCCTCGTTCGGTCGTGCGTGCCGGAGAATAGTGCTAGTGCCAGACGACTTCAACCCTCATGCAGCGCGCTTCGCGACCGAGATCGTCGAACGAGGCGACTTCACGCAGGACTGGTTCACGGCTCACATAGAGAGCCTGGAGACGATTCTGCGACCCTTCGCAGGCCGCGCGGCTCGGATGCTGGAAATCGGCTCCTTCGAGGGGCTCTCGACCTGCTACTTCCTCTGGCGCCTCTCCGACCTCGAGCTGACGTGCGTGGACACGTTCGAAGGCAGCACCGGCTTGCCCTCAGGCGAGCGCGAGGGGCTGGAAGACGCGTTCGACCGGAACGTCGCGCTGGTCGACTCCTCGCGCGTGCGCAAGCTTCGAGGCGACTCCAGGCGCGTTCTCCTCGAGCTCGCCGACGAGCAGGCCCGGTTCGACCTCGTGTACGTGGACGGTTCGCATCGCGGGCTCGACGTGCTCGTCGATGCCGCGTTGTCCTGGCCCCTGCTCGAAGTGGGAGGCGTGGTCGTGTTCGACGACTATCGATGGACACTTCTCGGCGACGACCCGCTGCTTCGCCCGGGGCCGGCGATCGACGCCTTCGTCGGCCTCGTGTCGGCGCACGGCGAGGTGATCTCTCACGACCGTCAGGTCGCCCTCCGAAAGCTCGACTGAACTGGACGTAGACTGGGCAGCTCGCCATGTCGATTCGCGAGCAACAGCCCGAGATCGAGCAGGATGATCGAACGACGTTCGCGGCGAAGGATTCGGCTCTGCGGCAGCTGGACGTCGCGAAGGGCCGCGAGAAACGCCTGACCGAGCAAGTGGACAAGCTCGAGAGGCGCCTGCTGAAGAAGGAAAAGGAGCTCTCGAGCCTCCAGCGTGAGCTTCGGGCCCGCTCCGAGATCGTGGACGAGATCCAACGCACCTTGAGCTGGCGCGTGACGAAGCCGCTTCGAGCCGTCAAGCGACTGCTCGCTCGTTCGTGAAGGCAACGCTCTGCTTCGTCGGAGCGCGGCGGGGCAACGCGTTCATGAACGAGCTGTTCGCCGCCGTCGCGCATGAGGTCGAGGCAGCGGGCATGCCGACGGAGCTGGCCTTCGACGCGCTTCCCGAGGACGCGCTCGTTCGTCTACGTGCTGATCCCGCACGAGTACTACGAGTGCGTTCGCGAGGAGCTGCATCCCACGCGGGCGCAACTGGGCCGCACCATCGCGTTTTGCACCGAACAGCCCGGGACGCACTGGTTCGACCTCACGCGTGCCCACGCCGCCTCGGCAGGAGCCGCGGTGGACATCTACCCGGATGCGGTCCGGGCGCTCGCGCGGGCGGGTGTCGACGCCGAGCACTTCCGGCTCGGGTACAGCGGCTTCTGGGATCGCTGGCATCGGGACGAAAGCGCTGAGCGGCCGGTCGACGTGCTCCATCTCGGAGCGGTCAACGCGCGCCGGCTGCGCGCGCTCGCGGGCTTCGCGGGCACCCTCTGGCCGCACCGCACGCGACTGCTGATCCCGCCGGAGAAGCCGAAGACGCGCGAGCGCGCGGACTTTCTCCTCGGCGAGGCGAAATGGGACTGCCTGCGCTCGGCGAAGATCCTCCTGAACCTGCACCGTCAGGAGAGCGCGTACTTCGAATGGGTACGCGTGCTCGAGGGGCTCTCCAACGGGTGCGTGCTCGTCTCCGAGCACTCCCCGGACTGCGCTGCCTCTCGTTCCCGGCGAGCACTTCGTCTCGGGGACGCTCGAGAATCTGGCGCTGCTCGCCGACCATCTGCTGCGGGACGAGGAGCGGCTGGCGGCGATGCGCCTCGCGGCCTACGACCACCTGCGGCGGAGCTGCCGATGCGGCCCGCCGCCGAGCGGCTGATCGCGATGGCGGAAGACCTTGCGCGCGCCACGGGTACGTCGAGCGAAGCGGGGTCAGATCTCGCAGCACGACGTCCGACCCCGAGGCACCGGCTCCGCTCCTTCCTGCGGAGCGGTCCCGACGCGCGGCTGGACGGGCTGTACGAGCGCCAGTGGAGCCTGGGAGAGTGGAGCAGGCGTTCCGATGCCGTGCTGAAGCGGCTCGTGATCGGGCAGATCGAGCTGAACCGGCGGCTGGCTGCGCAGGAGGTCGCGCTCCGAAACGAGGATCCGGCGGAGGTTCGCGTCGTCGCGCGTACTCCTGCGTATGCCCGTTCGAAGCCGCGCGTCTCCGTCCTGATTCCGCTCTACAACCACGACGAGGAGGTGGGCTCGGCCCTCGAGAGCGTGGCCTCGTCGGAGCTCGAGCGCCTGGAGGTCGTCGTCCTGGACGACGCTTCGACCGATCGCTCGCAGGAAGCCGTCCTCGACTTCTTCGCGGAGCACACCCACCTGCCCGGGATGCTTCTCCAGCACGTCGTCAACCGTGGCCTCGGCCGGACGAGGAACGATCTCGTCGCAGCAGCTCGCGGCGAGTTCGTCTTCATGCTCGACGCGGACAACGAGATCTACCCGACGGCTCTCGACCGCCTGGTGGACGCGCTCGACGAAGACTCCGGAGCGTTCTTCGTCTACCCGATGCTCGAGGAGCACGTCGACGGCGAGCCGGACACGCTTCGCTCGTTCCTCCCTGGGAGCCGGGCCAGCTCGCCGAGGCGAACTACATCGACGCGATGTCGCTGCTGCGTCGCCAGGAGCTCGTCGAGCTGGGCGGCTACACGGAGGATCCGCGCCTGCACGGGTGGGAGGACTACGACCTCTGGTGCCGGACCGCCGAGCGCGGTCTGCGAGGCGTTCTGGTCCCCGAGATCCTGGCGCGCTACCGCCGCGCGGCGCACTCGATGCTCTACTCGATCACCAACATCGACACGTCGGAGGCCCAGTCGCTCCTCGCGACGCGGTACCCGTCTTGCGCGGACGCCCGACTCGACCTGGACGAACGCGGACGCTCTAACCGACTCGAGCCACGGCTAGGTCCCGCCCACCCCGTCCACGCGCGCCCGGCCTCCGTCGGGGATCGCCACGGCGGTCACTTGAGCAGCGCGGCCGCGTGAGCCAGAAGCGCGCCGCGCACCCGCTCAGCGGAGCGGTGTAGCCGCCTTTGTCGTACCAACTGCCGCGGTGTCCCTCCATCTCCACCTCCTCCCCGCACCAATAATTCGTGTCCAGAAACAACTGATCGGCACGGCGTCTTTCGCCGCACAGCTGCCAGGGCGTCTCGAGGTGGTAAAGCAGCCTCGCAAAAGACCGCGTCGAAGCGGCCGTACCGCGTGAGGTCGACGGTCTCGAGATCCTGTGCTCGAACTCGAGGTTCCGCGGCCGAGCAGCGTCGCGACGAGCTGCGACCGCGCGACGTTCTCTGCGGCCTTCGAGGCCCAGAACCCGCTGGGTGGCCTCGGGCACGCCGAGTTGGAGCGTATGGGCGCCCTCGAACGAGGACAGCTCGAGGATCGTGCGCGGCGTTCCGAACCACTGGAAGAAGGCCTGGATCCGCTGGTCGTCGGAATAGTCGATCTCGCCGCCGAAGCCCTTCCGTCGATCTCGATTCGCGTGCTCAGGGCGCGAGCCGGCGATGCGCTCCGCGATCACCTCGCTATCGGCCGCCCGCTCTAGCTGTCACTCCGCGAAGCGCGCGCGCGCGTCGAGCTCGTCGAGCGCTCCGGAAAACCGGTAGTTCCGCTCGGACAGCGCCGCGAGCGAGGCTGGTGAGCAGTACGTCGCAGTCGCGAGGATCCGCGGCCGCTCCGTCGCGAAGCCGCCGCGATGAAGCCCGCTCGTGTTGCAGAAGATGATCGTTCCGCGGGACGCGACGAACGTGCGGATCTGCTCGGCCGGGATCGCCCGGGCGACCTCGTCCTCCGGTACGCGCCCGTTGCCCATCGGCCGCCACGGGCTCACGCCCTCGAACCGGCCGCCGGGCTGGCTCTCCGGCACGTACTCGAACGGCCCGGCGCCCTCGTCGACGTCGCGGAGGTAGAGGAACGCCTTCAGCAGGTGCTTGTCGTCGAAGTCGCGATGCCAGAGCTGCGACGCGACGCGCTCGGTGTCCTCCGGCTGCGCGATCGAGTACCAGAGGTCGGCGTACGAGAGCTTCGGCCACAGCCGGAGGTAGCCGCTCGCCACGTCCAGCATGCGCGGCGAGATGCATGCCTCGAGCCACGGATCGTCGAGGCCGAGCTCGACGTCCTCGAAGCTGTGCAGCCCGAACGAGGAACTCCTTGCCTGCTCGGCGGCGAAGCTCGGTGTCGCCTCCGCCTCGTTCTCCCGCTCGAGCGCGTCCTCCGTCTCCCGGGCGAAGCGGTCGCCCTGGCTCTCGACGGCGACGCCAGCCTCGGCGCCGACGAGCTCGGAGAAGGGGAGCGACCGCGTATCCGCGCGCGTCGACGTCGGAGACGATCCGCTGCTGGACGTCGTCGAGCTCGGGGTGATCCTCCGAGAAGCGGCGCCGGCTTGTGCGGTTCGAGAGAACGCGGTCGTGGAGCTCGTAGGTCGCGCGGATGCCGCGCTTCTCGAGCGCGGTCGCGACCCTGTTCACCCGGTTCGAGAACTTCGTCTTCTGCCTGTGCATCGTGTATGCGGCCGTTGCGGCGGCCGGTCGCCTACCTTACCGGCCGAGATGCCGGCGCCGTCTTCTTCACCTTCCGCGACTCGCCCGCAGCGGCGGCGCGCGCTCGCAGCTGCGCCGCGGCAGCGCCGAGCGGTACGTGCTCTTCGGCCTGGATCAGCTCGCCGCGCGGGGTCTCGTCGTCCGCCACAACCTGGAGCGGAAGGGCGGCTCCGCCGCGCTGGGCCGCGGCCGCGGGAGGCGTCCTCAAGTGGGGCCTCGAGCGGCAGGTGGCTACGGCGGCGACTTCGCGACCGTGCTTGCGTCGCTGCGACGGGCAAACCGCGCCGACGTCGTCTTCTCCACGGTGGACACGGTCGGGATCCCGCTCATGCTCCTGCGCGCGCGCGGGCCGCCTGCGGCCGCCGCTCGTGTACGTGGCGATCGGCCTTCCGGAGCGTCTTGCGCAGCTCCGCTCGGAGCGGATGCGTCGACTGTATGCGTCCGCGCTCGGCTCGTGCGCTTCCGTGATCGCGTACAGCCAGTACGAGGCGGACGAGCTCCGGAGCTGGCTCGGCCGGCTACGGCTTCGCCACGCGCGTCGAGTTCGTCCCCTTCGGTGTCGACGCCGCCGCCTTCACGCCGGTGCGCGAGCCGCGACGGTCGACGTCGTCTCGGTCGGCGCCGACCCGCACCGCGACTTCGCGCTTCTCCTCCGCGTCGCGGGCGCATGCCCGACGTCAGCTTCCGGATCGTCACGAGCCGCGACCATCGCCGCGGCCTTTCGCGGCGCTGCCCGAGAACGTCGTCGTCGAGACCGACATCCCGTTCGAGGAGATGCGGCGGAGACTCGCGGAGGCGCGCGTCGTCGCGCTGCCCGTGCGGGAGAACAGCTACTCCGGGCGCGACGACGGTGCTGCTCCAGGCGATGGCGCTCGGGAAGCCGGTCGTCGTCACGCGCACGCAGGCGATCGCCACGGGCTACGGGCTCGTCGACGGCGAGAACTGCCGCCTGGTCGCGCCGGGCGACGACGCGGGCTTCGAGCGCGCGCTCAGCGGATGTGCTGCGGCGACGAGTTCCACGCCCGCGCGCTCGGCTCGAGCGCCAGAACGACGGTCGAGCGGGAGCTCACGTGGGAGCGGTACGTCGATCGGATCGAGGAGCTTCTTCGCGACGCAGCCGCAGCACCGCGCCATCTCGGTCGGAATCGTCCTGAATCCGGCGCGGTTCGAGGTGCGCCGTGAGCTCGGCGCGCGTGCACGGAGCCCACTCGTGCATCTCGACGAAGAGCTCGCTGACGGCACTCCAGGCCTCGGGCGGCGTTCCGAGCACGATCCCGCACTCCTCGCCCTCGGTGTTCACCTTGACGACCAGCCGGTCGCCGAGCGACGCGGGCCTCCTCGAGAACGTCCGACCATCGCCTCGACCGGCACGCGGCCGCGTGCCGACCTCGTACTGCGCCCAGGTGTCCGGCGGATGCAGCGAGTGCGCCCAGGATCCGGCCATCAGGTGCAGCTCGGCCTCGCCTCGCTCGCGCTCCGACGGCCGACGGCGCGGACGCGCCAGTCCGCGCCGCGCGCTCCTGTACGCCTCGGCAGCTCGCTCGAGGAGCTCGAGATTCGCCGTGTCCGGCTCGAACGAGATCACGATGCGCGCGCCGTGCGCGAGCGCATGCGCCCCGTAGTACCCCTTGTGCGCGCCGAGATCGAGAACGACTGCTCCCTCGTAGTCGGTGCGGATACGCGTCGTCCGCGACGACCCACTTGAACGACTCCCAGTCGATCGCGTAGTCGGCGTGCGAGAGGAAGACCTGCCCCGAGTCCGTAGCGGAGCGCGTACGCGGTGCTTCGGTCGGACCCGCCGGCGCAGCTCTGCGCGAAGCAGGTCGAAGCGGGTGCGGAGCGGAACCCGTCGCCGGAGGAGCACGCTCGCAAGTCGGCCTGGTGAGGGCATCGGTCAGCACGCGACGTTACCGTGTCCGCCGTGGAGCTTCGCACCGTCCCACGGGCGGCTCGCCGTGCCGGTCGCGAGCTCGCGCGCCGCGCCCGGATCGAGGCGGACTGGGCCGCGTCGCGCCGCGGGCGGGCAGATCTCGCGCTCTTCCACGAGCTCGCTCCGCCGCCCTCCGGGCGGCGGGCACCAGTTCCTCCGCGCGCTCGTTCGCGAGCTCGGAGCGCGCGGGCTCGACATCGAGCACGAACCGGGTGTCCGCGCGGCACGACCGCATGCCTCTTCAACTCCTTCAACTTCGACTTCGCGCGGCTTCGGCGGTTCGCACGGGCGGACGTGCCGGATGGTGCACCGGGTGGACGGCCCGATCGGCGTCTATCGCGGCTTCGACGACGGGACCGACGGCCGCATCGCGGCGATCAACGGCGCGCTGGCCGACGCGACGATCCTCCAGTCGCGGTACAGCCTCGAGAAGCACCTGGAGCTCGGGCTCGACCTGCGCAGCTCCAGTCGTCATCCCGAACGCAGTCGATCCCGCGATCTTCCATCCGCCCGAGCGCCGCGAGCCGCTCGACGGGAGGAAGGTCCGGCTGATCGCGGCGAGCTGGTCGGACAACCGGCGCAAGGGAGCCGAGACGCTCGAGTGGCTCGATCGGCACCTCGACTGGGAGCGCTACGAGATGACCTTCGTCGGGCGCGCGCCGGTGCGGCTCGAGCGCATCCGTTCGGTCGGGCCGGTCACGCTCCCGCGAGGTGGCGGAGCTGTTTCGTACGCACGACGTGTACATCGCGCCGAGCAGGGACGATCCCTGCTCGAACGCGCTCCTCGAGGCGCTCGCCTGCGGCCTGCCGGCGGCGTTCCTCGCGAGCGGAGGCCACCCTGAGCTGGTCGGCGAAGGCGGGCTGCCCTTCGAGGCGGACGAGGAGCTTCCGGACGTGCTCGACCGTCTCGTCGAGGAGATCGAGGAGCGGCGGGCGGCGATCTCGATCCCGACGATCGCCGAGGTGGCCGACCGGTACCTCGCCACGTTCTCTTCGGGGTCAGGCTTCAGCCTGACCCCGGCTTCGAGACCGTCCGACGCGACACCTCCGACGAGCCGGGACGCCGTGTCCTTCCGCGCTCGCCGGCGCCTCGACCGCGCCGCGTCTCGCGCGCGCACGAGGTCTTCTACGCCTCGAACGCGTGGACGCAGGCGACCTGGCTCGGGAGCCAGGCGCTGAAGAACCCGCTCGACCTCTGGGTCTACCAGGAGATCATGGCCGAGACGCGACCCGACGTCGTCGTCGAGACCGGGACCTACCGAGGCGGGAGCGCGCACTTCCTCGCCTCCGTCTGCGACCTCCTCGGCGCGGGCGAGGTCGTCTCGATCGACATCGAGCCCGAGCGCGAGGACTACCCGCAGCATCCGCGGATTACGTACCTCGCGGGCGCTCGTCGACCGACACGGATGTTCTCGCGGAGGTGCGGCGAGCGTGTGGAAGGGCGGCGCACGCTGATCGTCCTCGACTCCGACCACTCGCAGGCGCACGTCGAGGCCGAGCTCGACGCGTATGCGCCGCTCGTGCCGGTCGGGTGCTACCTGATCGTCGAGGACTCGAACATCGGCCAGATCCGCAAGGACCTGATGCCGGGGCCGCTGCAGGCGATCGAGACGTTCCTCGCCGGGCGGAGCGACTTCGAGATCGACCGCGAGCGGGAGAAGTTCCTGCTCACCTTCAACCCGAGCGGCTATCTGAAGCGGATTCGGCTAGGGGCGAGGCTGTCTCGCCTTATGCGCAGTCGGCGGTGCGGACGTCCGCCGTCGTCTCGGCGCTCGCCATCCTGACCTCGCCGCCCGTCTCCCAGAGCACGAGCCCCGCGGCCGTTCCGGTGGCGAGACGCTCACCGGAGAGCTCGATTCCCGGCTGGGTATAGACGAAGTCCGCGACGAACGGCCTCCCGTCCTCGAAGACGAGCGCGTCCGTCTACGACCTCCACGCGGTCGAGCGGGATTCCGTCGGGAATCGAGTCGCCGAGGTAGGCAGCGCGGTCGACGGTGACGTTGAAGAACTCGGTCGCGAACAGCGCATGGCGGGTCAGGCTCGAGGCGGGGCAGGCCTCGGACTCGAGGTAGAGCTTCGTGACCCGCGCATCGTCCGGAAGGAGCTCGTCGATCCACGCGGGCTCGAGCCCGCCCGCGAGCACGGCGTTCTCCGGCGCGTCGATCATCCGCTCCCAGGCGAAGCACCGCCGTCGCGGCGAACACCACGAGCGACGGCGATGGGGACGGCGAGACGGAGCCGCGGCGGCAGGAGCACGCGCTGCGGCGAGGAGCCCGACGACGAACACGGCGAGCAACAGGCGCCCCGAGAGGGGGCCGGGTCCGGCCGTCTGGCTCTCGAGCCAGACCCAGAGCGCGCCGGGAACGGTGTCGATGCCGGCCTCGTTCGCGAGCTGCCGGAACGGGAGAATCGCGGGAAGGGCGAGCGCGAGGACGACGCCGATCGCGGTCGCGACGAGCGGCCTGCGGGAGCCCGTCCGCGAGCCACGCGACGAGCACGATGAGCCAGAGCGGGATGAGGTAGAACGCGTAGCGGTCGTGGAGCCGGTCGTACGCGTACGGCGTGCTGTTGAAGGCCGCGACGACGAGGAGCCCGACGGCGTTGGCCGAGAGGAAGAGCGCGGCGAAGGCGGCTGCGCGTTCGGAGCCGGCCCGACCGTTGCGGAGCAGGTTCCAGAGCACGATCGGCGCGACCGCCAGCGGTATCACGGCGAGGTAGATCTCGAAGTCGGCGAGGTGGTAGACGAGCCACTTCGCCACCTGGAGCGGGTCGTAGCCGCGCCAGAGCTCCCAGTACGCTCCGAACGACTCGCGCGGTGAGCTGCCGGAGAGGACGCGGCCCGCGAGAACGCACGACGGCGAGCACGATCGGCACGGCGCTCGGCCAGAGCCGCACGAGATCGGCTCTCGCTCGCGGTCGACTCGCCAGGCAGGATCCACCAGACGAGCCCGAGCCCGGCGAGCCAGGTCACGTACAGCGCGCCGAGCTGGGGACGCGTCGCGAATGCGGCGCCAACCGCGGCGAGCAGCGCGAGCTGGCGGCCGACGCTCGGCCTCTCGAGCGCGAGCATGATCGCGTACAGCGCCCACGCCGCCGTGAAGAAGGCAAGGCTCTCCGTCATCACGGTCGCGACCGAGATCGACGAGGGAATCGCGACCGAGAGCCCGGCGGCGAGCACCGCCCACCACTCCGAGACCAGCCTCCTGGCGAGCAGGTAGACCGGGACCGCCGTCAGGGCGAAGAAGAGTGCGTTCGCCGCCTTGAAGACGTCGTAGGCGGCGGCGAGGCCCGACGAGACGAGGAGGATGCCGGCGAGAACGAGCGCGTACAGCGGCCCGAAGCCGTACTCCCCGCCGCGCAGGCCGAGACCCTCGCCTTCGGCGAGCGACGAGCCGGCGATCGCGTAGCGGACTTCGTCCGGATGGACGCGAGGCACGTCGACGAGCGACGCGAGCGCGGCGTAGAGACCGAAGGCCAGCACGACGATCGCGGCGAGGGCCAGCGCCGGCCCGTGAGTTCGCCACGACGGCATCGGCGCTTGATGGTACCCCGCACCCAGGAACGCCCTATCCGTCCCGACCTGTGGAACGATCGGCGCTGACTTTTCACGTTTACAGTGCCAGGCACTGTTAAGAACGCGGCGCTCCCGCGGCGACCGCTTCCGACGACAGCGGTAACGTCCCCGAGGGGATGGCTTCGAAGCGCGCATTGATCATCGGCATCGCCGGCCAGGACGGCTCGCTCCTCGCGGAGCTCCTGCTCTCCGAGGGCTACGAGGTGTTCGGCGTCGTCCGCCAGCCGACGTCGACGCGTTTCGAGAACCTCGAGCCGATCCGCGGTCGGATCGAGCTGCTGCAGGCGGACGTCCTCGACGAGCTCTCCCTCGTCGACGTGCTGTCCGCCTGCCAGCCGCGCGAGGTCTACAACCTCGCCTCGCCGTCGTTCGTCCCGATGTCCTGGAAGCAGCCGGTGCTCACCGCCGAGTTCGCGGCGGTGGGCGTCACGGCGCTGCTCGAGGCGATTCGCCGCGTCGACGACAGCGTCCGCTTCTACCAGGCGTCCTCGAGCGAGATCTTCGGCGAGTCGCGTGAGGTGCCGCAGACCGAGGAGACACCACTCGCGCCGGTGACCCCGTACGGGGTCGCGAAGGCGTACGGCCACTTCATCACGCGCAGCTACCGCAACCGGTACGGGCTGCACGCGTCGTCGGGGATCCTCTACAACCACGAGTCGCCGCGGCGGCCGCTCGACTTCGTGACGCGGAAGGTCTCCCACGGGGCCGCCGCGATCAGCCTCGGGCTCAAGAGCGAGCTCCTCCTCGGCAGCCTGGATGCGCGCCGCGACTGGGGATACGCGGGCGATTACGTGCGCGCGATGTGGCTCGTGCGTGCAGCAGGACGAGGCCTGACGACTTCGTGATCGCGAGCGGGAAGACCCACAGCGTGCGAGGAGCTGGCCGCGCTCGCCTTCTCGCACGTCGGCCTCTCGTGGGAGGATCACGTGCGCGTCGACGACGCGCTCGTTCGCGGCAAGGCGGAGCTCTACGACATCGTCGGCGACGCGTCGAAGGCACGCGAGAAGCTCGGCTGGTTCCCGCACGTCGACTTCGAGGGTCTTGTCCAGCTCCTCGTCGACGCGGACGTCGAGCGTCTCCGCTCGCGCGCTCGAGCCGGTCGAGACGCTTGCCGACATCTAGTAGTCGCTGCAATGACCCTGCGTCAACGACTCGGCCGGCCGCTACGCCGAGCCGGTGCCGGCCTCCGGACTCGCGGCTGGGCACCGTCACTCGCGTCTCTTTCGTCGCGTACGACGTCGAGGGGTGGGTGCTCGAATACGAAGCGCGGCAGCTCGAGCGGACTGCGCGCACGCTCGGCGTCAGAAGTCGGGCCGGCGCGCTGGGTGAAGGGAGTCGACCGGCAGTCGATCTTCCATCTCAGCCAGTTCACGCTCCTGCTCGACGACTTCGAGAAGCGTGAGAACCGGCTCGGATTCTCCTACTTCCACGGCCGGCCCGGCACGCCCGGCATGCCCGAGTTCGACGCGTGCTTCGAGACGATGCGGCGGCGGCATGCGGAGATCGATCGCGTTCAGGTGACGAATCGCGTGATGGAGGAGCTGATCCTCGAGACCGGTATCTCGGCCGAGAAGCTGCACCGAATCCCGATCGGGATCGACACCGCCGCGTTTCGGCCTCGCACGCCCGCGAGCCGCGCAGCCGCTCGTCGAGCACTCGGCCTCCCGGAGTCCGCATTCGTCCTGGGGTCGTTCCAGAAGGACGGCGTCGGCTGGGGCGACGGGCTCGAGCCGAAGCTGATCAAGGGGCCGGACGTCCTGCTCGAGGTGGCGAGCCGCCTCCGCGAGCGGGTCCCCGAGATCGTCTTCCTGCTCACCGGGCCGTCTCGCGGGTACGTCCGCGCCGGGCTCGAGCGGCTTGGCGTTCCCTTTCGGCACGTTCTCCTGCCCGACATCGACGCTGTCGCGCAGGCGTACGAGGCGATCGACCTCTGCATCGTCACCTCGCGTGACGAGGGCGGGCCGCGCGCGGTTCTGGAGGCCATGGCGACGGGAGTGCCGCTCGTGACGACAGCCGTCGGGCAGGCGCTCGAGCTCGTGCGGCACGAGGAGAACGGATGGATGGTCGAGGTCGAGGACGTCGACGGGCTCGTCGGCTGGGCGGCCCATGTCGCGACGGCGAGCGCGGACGACCTCGAGGACGTGCTCCGGGCCGGATTCGCGACCGCGGCTGAGAACTCCTACGAGGCGCTTCGTCCGCGCTGGCGCGAGCTCCTTCGCGGTTTCGTCGCGATGCCGGACGACGACGCGTGAGCACGATGGAGCTGAGCCTGCGAGCGCGCCCGGCGGTACGCGCGCCCCGCTGCTCGCTGGGCACGGCTGCTCGTCTCCCGCCGGCCCGCTCGAGGTGTGCGCGTCTTCTACGGCCACGACCGCGTGCCGGCGCCCGGTGAGCGAGCGGCAGGCGGTACGGCGAAAGCGCAGAAGCTGAACGAGCGCTTCCCGAACAGCCCGAGCGACTTCTCCGTCCTCTACCTCGGCTCCACCTGGCTTCCGCGCGACCTCCGCCCGCTCCTGGCCTATCGCGCGGCGGCGCCGCATCCCCGTCGTCGTGAACCAGGACGGCGTCGGCTACCCGGGCTGGGCCGGAGATGAGACCGACGCGGTGAACCTCCCGCTCAGGCGCGCGCTCCTCGCTGCGGACCACGTCCTCTACCAGAGTGACTTCTCGAAGCAGTCGGCGGATCTCTTCCTCGGTGAGCCGCACGGCACGTGGGAGGTGCTTTCGAACGCGGTCGACGTGAGTCACTTCACGCCCGCCGCGCACGCGCCCACCGGTGACCCCGTGCTCTTGCTGGGCGGCGATCAGACACAGGCGTATCGGCTCGAGCTCGCTCTCCGGACGCTTGCGACCCTTCTCGGTCGCCACCCGGACGCGCGCCTGCTCGTGACCGGGCGGCTCGTCTCACCGATCGAGCCGTTGTTGCGGGAACTGGGCCTACGCGACCGGGTCGAGCTGATCGGCCCGTACGCGCAGCGCGACGCGCCCGGTGTCTTCCACCGAGCGCACCTGCTCCTGCACACGAAGGTCATGGATCCGTGCCCGACGCTCGTGCTGGAGGCGATGGCGTGCGGCCTTCCCGTGGTCTATCCGGCGAGCGGCGGGACCGTCGAGCTCGTCGGCGACGAGGGTGGAATCGGCGTTCCTCATCCGACCGCCTGGGAACGCGACGAGCCGCCCGCTCCCGAGGCGCTTGCGGACGCCGTCGAGCGTGTGCTCGCCGACCGAGCGACATATGCCTCGGCGGCCAGGGCGCGAGCGGTCGAGCGCTTCTCGCTCGAGCCGTGGCTCGATCGTCACACGGCGCTGTTCTCGGAGCTCGCCTCGCGGTAGCCGCGTAGCCGCCCTCGCAGAGTGGCGGCATGGAAACGCGCGCGCTTCCGGTCGAGCTTGGCGAGGGACACGACGGTGCCGCCGGCGGGGCGGACGAGCATCCGCGCCACTGTTCGCCGCGGATAGCGGTGCTTTCGCAGGAGGTAGCCGATGGTGGCGCCGTCGCGGAACCCGACCTCCCGAGCGCCTTCCTCGTGGTGAACCATGAGCGTGGGGTCGTATCTGATCCTGGCTCCGCTTCTGATCGCGCGAATGAGGTAGTCGATCTCCTCGCCGGACGACCAGGGCTCCGACGAGCCGAGGCCGAGATGCTCGTCGAATGCTCCGACCCGCTCGACGACGTCGCGTCGAAGGAAGATCGTGTACGAGATCGCGCGGTTCCAGAGGTTGTGGTCGTTCAAGACCGCCGGGTCGCGCTTCCAGGACGGCGACGACTTGCCGCCGCGGTCGACGCTGCGCCCGGTCACGCCGTCGAGCTCGGGCTCGCGTGCGAGCATGCGGCCGACGTGCCCGAGCACGTCCTGCTCGTAGGCGCAGTCGTCGTCGGGAAACGCGACCACGTCCGCTTCCACGTGCGCGAGGCCGGCATTGCGGGCCCGTGAGAGCCCGGGAGCGGAGCGCACGTGAACGACTTCCAGGCCGGTCGTCTCGAGCGCCGGTCGCAGAGACTCGTCCGGGTTCTGATCGACGACGATCACGCGAAAGTCCTTGTGCGTCTGGAACTCGAGGGACGTGAACAGGTGGTCGAGCTCGCTCACTCGGCCGATCGTCGCGACGACGAGGTCGAACGACGGAAGCTCCTGCGACACGGACCGTAGGCTACGACAGGTCCGTGCCGCCTGCTCCGCTCGTCTCCGTGCTCCTCGCCGTCTCGAACGGGGAGCGCTACCTGCGGGCGGCGCTCGAGAGTGTGCTGCGTCAGACGATTCCGGACTTCGAGCTGCTCGTGGTCGACGACGGCTCGACGGACGGGACTCCCGGGATCCTCGAGAGCATCGGGGACGCGCGGCTTCGCGTGCTCGTGAACGCGGATCGGCAAGGTCTCGCCGCGTCGCTGAACCGCGGGCTCGAGGAAGCTCGAGGTCGCTACATCGCGCGGCTCGACGCCGACGACGTCGCCTTCCCGACACGGCTGGAACAGCAGCTCCAGCGGATGGTCTCGGGCTCACCCGTCGCCGTCGTGGGAAGCGCGGTGATGGAGCTCGATGCGTTCGGGCGGGTAGGTCAGCTCCACGTGATGCCGATCGGGCCGATCTCCGTGCGCTGGGCTGCGCTCTTCAGCTCCCCGTTCTTCCATCCGAGCGTCCTCGTCGACCGGGAGGCGCTCGAGGCACACGGGCTTCGCTACGACCCCGCGTACCTCGAGAGCGAGGACTACGAGCTGTGGGCGCGGCTGCTCCTGCACGCGGAGGGCGACAACCTCACGGACCCGCTTCTGCTCTACCGCGTCCACGCGGGCCAGGCGTCGCAGGCGCGTCGCGGTATTGCAGGGCGACTTCCAGCGGCGGGTGGCGCTGCGGGAGATCGGCCGGGTGGTGCCGGAGTTGGATCGCGAGCACACAGAGCTCGTGTGGCGCGTCGGAGCCGGTCTCCCCGTCGAGGGTGAGCGCACCGAGGGGGCCGTTCGGGCGTTCGTCCAGCTCGTGCGTGCGTTCGAGTCCAGCGTACGGAGCCGCGCGGCCCGCGGTCTGGCGGCGCGAACGCTGGCCCGGCTCGCACTCGAGGCGGAGGGGACAACGCGTGGGCTCCTGCTGCGCGAGGCGGCTCGGCTCGACCCGGCGCTTCCCGCTCATCTCGTCGAGCGCCGATTGCGGAGCCGCGTTCTGGCACGCAGGGCCCGGCGCGACGCGGAGTCCTGGCTCGCGGTGGACGCTGCGCGTGACGGCAGAGCGACCCGCGTGGCCGCCGTCTTCCCCGAGCCGACTCCGTACCGGGCGCCGCTGCTCGATCGCGTCGCGGCACTCGAGGAAGTCGACCTGACGGTGGTGTACGCAGCCGAGACGGTCGCCGGCCGGACCTGGCATGTCGAGCCCCGGCACAGGGCGGTGTTCCTCCGAGGCGCCCAGCTTCCCGGTGCGCAGGCGATCCTGCACCACGACTACCACCTCACGCCAGGCCTCCCGCGGGCGCTTGCCGACGCCCGGCCGGACGTCGTCGTCGTCTCCGGTTGGAGCACGTTTGCCGCCCAGGCAGCCATTGCCTGGTGCCGTGTCCGGCGGGTGCCGTACGTCCTGGTCGTCGAAAGCCATGACGAAGGCCCACGCGCGGGCTGGCGGCGGAAGGTGAAGGGGGCGGTCGTACCCCGCGTCGTCGGAGGCGCCTCGGGCGTCCTCGTCACGGGAACGCTCGCGCGGCGCTCGATGATCGCTCGAGGAGCTCGGCCCGAGCGGGTCCGCGTCTTCGCGAACACGGTCGATGTCGAGGCGTTCGGGGAGCACGCCGAGCGGCTGGCCGGGCGCCGAGACGATCTGCGCGACACGCTCGGTGCGGGGCCGGACGACGTCGTCGTGCTCTCGGTCGCGCGGCTCGTTCCGGAGAAAGGCCTCGACGTGTTGATCCATGCCGTAGCGGAAGCCGGCGACCCTCGGCTCCTGCTCGTGCTCGCCGGGAGCGGGCCGGAGCGCGAACGACTCGCCGACCTCGCCGACGTGCGCGGGGCCCGGCTCACGCTGGCGGGCGACCTCGAGTGGGAGCGGATCGTCGAGGCGTACGTCGCGGCCGACGTGTTCGCGCTTCTCTCCGAGCGGGAACCGTGGGCCGTCGTCGTCAACGAGGCCGCCGCCTGTGGGCTCCCGCTCGTCCTCTCGAACCGCGTCGGCGCGGCGCACGACCTGCTGCGGGACGGCGAGAACGGCTTCCTCGTCGAGGCAGGGGACGTGGAAGCCGCGGCAGCAGCATTCCGTCGTCTGGCCGACGATCCGGCACTGCGCACCACCTACGGAGCGCGCTCCCGCGAGCTCGCTCAGGACTGGGGCTACGGCCCGAGCGTGGAGGGTTTCCTCGCCGCGGTTCGAGAAGCGGTGTCAGACACAAGGCGGAGCAGCTCCGCGTCGCGCGAGCTCGCTTGAAAGGACACGTCCACGGATGGAGCCGCGGTTGCAGCGATTTCGTCGAGTTGTGGAACGAAAGACACGCATTCGTAGCGGGTTCCCTCTTGACCGGGAAACCGTGTCTGACATCGCTAGCCTTCGCGCGTGTCCCCTGACGGCAGGCGCGCGCGCATCCTCGTCCTCAACCAGTACTACTGGCCCGGCGTCGAGGCGACCGCGCACCTGCTGACCGAGCTCTGCGAGGCGCTCGCCGAGGACTACGAGGTCGAGGTCGTCACGGGCGTCCTGCACGGACACGAGGACGCACCTCGCGAAGACGAGCACAACGGCGTCCGGATCGTCCGGGTCTCCTCGACGTCGTACGAGCGCTCGGAGCTGGCGCGGCGAGCCGTGAACTACTTCTCGTACCTCGGCGCCGCGCTCGCCTACGCACTGCGTGGGCCCTGCGCCCGACCTCGTGCTCTGCATGACCGACCCTCCGATCGTGGGCGACCTCGGAGTCGCCGTCGGCCGGCGGTTCGGAGCGCCCGTCCTCGTCATCAGCCAGGACGTGTTCCCGGAGATCGCGACCGAGCTCGACCGACTCCGGAACCCGGCGGTGGTCGGCGTGCTCGGCGGGCTCGTCGGGGCGTACCTCCGCCGCGCCGACCGGATCGTCGCGATCGGGGAGACGATGCGCGAGCGCCTCGAGGCGAAAGGCACCCCGCCGGAGCGGCTCCGCGTGATCCCCAACTGGGTCGACACGCGCGCCATCACTCCCCAGCCGCGGGACAACGAGTGGGCCGGCAACCACGACCTCGTCTCGTCCTTCGTCGTCATGCACTCGGGGAACGTCGGCCACGCGCAGGATCTCGACAGCCTCGTCCGGGCCGCGACCTTCCTGCGCGACCGGACCGACGTTCGCATCGTCATCGCCGGCTTCGGCGCCCGTCACGCCGAGATGCTCATGCTCGCGGAGACGCTCGAGGTCGAGGACACGGTGCGGTTTCTCCCCTACCAGCGGCGCGAGAGGCTCCCGTTGTCACTCTCGAGTGCCGACATCCACGTCGTCGGCCTCGCGAAGGGGCTCGCCGGTTACGTCGTCCCGAGCCGCCTCTACGGGATCCTCTCCGCGGGCCGCCCGGTCATCGCCGCGGCGGAGGACGAGAGCGAGACCGCACGCCTCGTCCGCGAGATCGGCTGCGGCGTCGTCATCCCGCCCGCGAGGCCGGAGCTCCTCGCCCGGACGATTCGCGCGGCCGCAGACGGGGAGTACGACCTCGCCGAGATGGGCCGCAGGGGCCGCGCCTACGTCGAGGAGGAGGCCGACCGAATCGTCGCGATGGAGCGCTATCGCGCGCTCGTTCGAGAGTTGCTCGCCGCGTGATCGCGAGAGCGCTCTTCTGGGGATCGCTGGGCGCCTTGGCCTGGACGCACGCGGGCTACCCGGCGGCGATGGGCGTGCTCGCACGCATTCGGCCCCGCCCCGTGAGACGCGACGACGTGACGCCTTCGGTCGCGCTCGTGGTCTCGGCACACGACGAGGAGGACGTGATCGGCCGGCGTCTCGAGAACCTCCTCGAGCTCGACTACCCGCCCGAGAGCCTCGAGATCGTCGTCGCGTCGGACGGCTCGACCGATCGCACGGACACGATCGTCGAGGCGCTGGCTGGGAGTAACCCGCGCGTGAGGCTCCTCCGCTGCCCGCGCGAGGGAAAGGTGGCCGCACAGCATCGCTCGGTCCGGGAGACGGCGAGCGACGTGCTCGCGTTCACGGACGCCAACACCGAGTGGAAGCCGAACGCGCTGCGCAAGCTCGTCCGCAGCCTCGCCGACCCGGAGGTCGGCTACGTGTGCGGCCAGCTTCGGCTGGAAAGCCCCGACGGCGCGAACCTGGAGGGTCTCTACTGGCGCTACGAGGTCTGGGTGCGCGAGCAGGAGTCGCTCGTGAGCTCGATCACGGCCGGGAACGGCGCGATCTACGCAGTGCGCCGCGAGGCGTACGTCGAGGACGACCCCAAGTTCGGGCACGACTTCGGCTTCCCGTACCTGATGGAGCAGGGAGGGCGGCGTGCGGTGTACGACCCCGAGGCGGTCGCGGTCGAGAAGCCGGCGAGCGAGCCGGAAGACGAGTACGGGCGGAAGGTGCGCATGAACGCGCGCTCCTGGGGCCACCTCCTCAGCGGGCGGATGTTTCGCCGGACACGGCCGCTGTACATGGCCGAGCTCGTCTCGCATCGCGTGCTCCGCTACTCGAGCGGTGTCCTGCACGTCGTGCTGCTCGGCTCGAACGTGGCGCTCCGGAGCCGCGGGCCCGTCTACCGGCTCGCGCTCGTCTCCCAGCTCGCGGGTCTCGGTCTCGCCGCTTCCGGGCGCGCGCGGCTTCCCATACCGGGAGCGCGACTCGCGTACTACTACTACGTCGTCACGAAGGCCACCGCGGCAGGACTCGTCCGCTACCTGCGCTCCGGCACCCCGCAGACCTGGGACAAGGCGAAGGGGACGAGATGAACCGTGCATTCGACGTCGCGGTCGCCGGCGTCGGTCTCGTGCTCGCCAGCCCCCTCCTCGGGCTCGCTGCGCTCGCGACGAAGCTCGACGGAGGAGGACCGGTCCTGTACCGCCAGATGCGCGTAGGCCGGAACGGAGAGGACTTCGAGGTGCTGAAGCTGCGCACCATGGTCGTCGGCGCCGAGAGGCTCGGCGCCGGCTACGCGGTCGACAAGGGCGATGCGCGAATCACGCGTGCCGGCCGCGTCCTCCGACGGACGTCGATCGACGAGCTGCCGCAGCTGTGGAACATCCTGCGCGGGGACATGAGCGTCATCGGGCCGCGCCCCACGCTCCGCTACCAGGTCGAGCAGTACGACGAGCGCCAGCGCCGGCGCCTCGAGATCAGGCCGGGGCTGACGGGCTGGGCGCAGGTGCAGGGCCGGGCTTCGCTCCCCTGGGCCGATCGAATCGAGCTCGACGTCTGGTACGTCGACCACCGCTCGCCGCGGGTCGACCTGGAGATCCTTCTGCGCACCCCGCTCGCGCTCTTCCGGGGGACGTATCGGGGCGCGACCGGCGGTTGGCGCTAGACGCTCGAGCGCTTCGCGGCGAGCAGCGAGCGATACAGCCGGTCGACGTCGTCGACGAGCCGTGTCACGGAGTAGCGCTCGAGTACCCGAGCTTTGCCAGCCTCGCCGAGCCGAGCGCGGAGAGCCGGATCCGCCGCCAGCTCCGCGAGCCTCGCCGCCGCGCCTTCGATGTCCCCGGGCTCGACGAGGAACCCGTCGACGCCGTCCCGCACGACGTCGGGAACGCCTCCGACGCGGTTCGCCACGACGGCGGTTCCGGAGGCGAGGGACTCGATCGCGCTGACCGGCGTTCCCTCGGTCACCGACGGGAGGACGAACGCGTCGAACAGCCGGTAGTAGCCGGCGACATCCGGCTGGTAGCCGACGAAGTAGCACGACCGCGCGATTCCGAGCTCGTGCGCGAGCTGCTCGAGCCGCTCGCGGTCGGGGCCGTCCCCGACCATGCAGAGCACCGCCTCGACACCCCGGTCGCGCGTCGCCCGCACGATCTCGAGCACCGCACCCGTGTCCTTCACCCCCGTCATGCGGCCCACCCAACCGACGACGAACGCGTCGCGCGGGATCCCGTACAGGTGCCGGTAGTCCGAGTCGACGGTCGCGTCCCCGAGCCGCTCCTCGAGCGGAATCCCGAGCCGGATGACGACGAACTTGTCGTACGGCGCGACCCCGAGCTCGACGAGCTCGTCGCGCACCTCCGGGCTGACCGCCACGAGCACGTCGGAGGACCGCGCCAGCGTTCGCTCGACGTGCCGGAAGAACGCGGTGCGACCCGCGTCGAAGTAGCCCTTGAGGACGTGTCCGTGGAAGGTGTGGAGGACGACCGGAGGCCGCGCGCCGCCCGCGAGCAGCGCCGCCGCGCGCGCGATGGCTCCCGCCTTCGCGGTATGCGTGTGCAGGATGTGCGGCCGCTCGTTCCTGATCAGCTCCGCGATCCGGAGGACGGAGCGCGCGTCGTGGAGGACCGAGACCTCGCGCTGGAGCTCCTCGACGCTCACGACCGAGACTCCGAGCCGCTCAGCGAGGAACGCCATCGAGTCCTCGCCGCGCGCGAGGCTCCCCGCGACCAGGGTCGTGTGGTATCCCGCGCGTCTCGAGGCCGGCCGCGAGGTTCGCGACGTGGATCGCCGGGCCGCCCATGTTCAGGCGCGCGATGACTCGCAGCACGCGAATCGGCTCCGGAGACATGGCGTCGCACGTTAGCGGCGGCAGAAACGGAGTCGGGGTCAGACTGACGTCAGACCCCGACCGCTTCCCCATCCGAGTACCCTCTCGCGTCGTGACGACCGTGCTGTTCACCTGCGCGGGCCAGCGGGTGGACATCGTCCGCGCCTTCCGCGCGGCCGGAGCACGCACCCTGGGAGCAGACGCCGACCCTCTCGCGCCCGCGCTCTATCACGCGGATCTCCAGGCGATCGTGCCGCTGATCGCCGACCCGGGATACATCGACGCGGTCGCCGACCTCGTCCGCGAGCACGACGTCCGCCTGATCGTGCCGCTGAACGATCTCGACCATCCCGTGCTCTCCCGTGCGCGAGATGCCCTCGACCCTGCCGTCCTCTTGCTCCCCGATGCGGACGTCTGCGACCGCATGTCGGACAAGCTCGAGGCTCACCGCTTCTTCGTCGAGCGCGGAATCGCCTCTCCCGAGAGCTGGGAGCCCGACGAGGTGCCGGACGACGCGCGTTATCCGCTGCTGGTCAAGGCACGGCAGGGATTCGGCTCGCGTCACATCTACCGCGCGGCCGATCGCGCCCAGCTCGACTTCTTCCTCGGCTACACGACGGCGTCCTCGTTCGTGCAGGAGCAGTGCCTCGGCGAGGAGTTCTCGATCGACGTCTTCTGCGACCTGGAAGCCCGCTGCCTGAACGCGATCCCGCGCACGATGCTGCTGTCCAAGGGCGGCGAGTCGATCAAGGGCGCCTCGCTCAAGGATCGGGAGCTGATCGAGTACGGCCGCCACGTGGCAGAGACTGTCGGGATCAAGGGCCCGGCCAACGTGCAGTGCTTTCGTGAGCCCGACGGGAGCTTGCCCGTCACGGACGTGAACACGCGCTTCGGTGGCGGCTTCCCGGTGCCGCTCGCCGCTGGTGGCCGGTATCCGGAGCTCGCGCTCGCTCTCGCGCGCGGCGAGCGACCGGAGCCGCAGGTGGGCGAGTTCGAGGAGGGCGTGTTCATGACGCGCTTCTTCTCCGAGGTCTGCCTCGCCGCCGACGGCGACGGGACACTCCGCCCGCTCCCGCGGGTATGAACGCGGCTTCGCGCTCCCGTCTCGAAACGGGGCTCATCGCAGCGATCGTCGTCCTCGTTGCGGTCGTCGCGGTCCGAAACGCGCTCGTCTACCCGGCGATCGCCGGCTACGACGCCCAGGAGGCGCTCGACTATGCAGAGCTCCTCGCCAGGGACGGCGAGCTGCCCGAGGGCACCGGCAGCTACTACACCCCACCGGGGTTCTTCGCCGTCGGCGGTGTCGGGATCCTGCTCGGGGAGAAGCTCGGGATGGAGCACCCGGAGCGCGTCGGACAGCTCGTCAACGCCGTCGCGGCAGTCGGGACGGTGCTGCTCTTGCTGCTTCTCGTGCGAACGCTGTGGCCTGGACGACCGGTGCTCCACCTCGCGGCTCTCGGCTTCGTCGTCGCCTGCCCGGTCGTCTTCAAAGCCTCGGCGATGTTCCATCCCGAGCCGCTGTCCCTCTTCTTCTCGACGCTCGCGGTCACTCTCGCCGCCCGGATGCTCGTGCGCCGCCGGTACTCCCTCGGCGCCGCGCTCGGGATCGGTGCGGCTCTTGCGGCCGGACAGCTCGTCCGCGCATGGACGCTGTGGACGGTCGGCGTCGTCCTGCTCGTCTTCGTCGTCGCGCTCGTCGTGCGTCGGGCGGAGCGCCGTGCGATCGGTCGTGCGCTCGCGGTCGTCGCGGCCGCTGCCGTCCTCCTCGCGCTCCCGTGGTACGCGTACCAGGCGACGCAGTACTCGAACCCGATCTTCGACCGGCCCACGGTCGAGGCGCCGCTCTGGGACCGCAGGCCGCTCGGCTTCTACGTCAGCCTCGGCCTGCCGGACGTGCTGACCGATCCCGTACGGCCTTCGTTCTCGAACCGCTTCGCCCCGGTGGCGTACGCGGAGGTGTGGGGCGACTACTTCGGGGTCTGGCACTGGAACAGCTCCGGGGGGCCGCCGTCGCAGAGCGAGCAGCGGGAGACGGTCGTGCAGGCGGTGCTCGGAGCCCCGCTCACCTTGCTCGGCGATCGCCGGCTGGCTGGCGCTTCTCGCGTTCTCGATCCGCCGTCCCTCCGACGAGCCGGCTCGACTGCTCGTGACGCTCTTGCCCGCCGCGGCGCTCGTCGGAGTCCTCTACTTCGCGACCGCGTACCCGACGACCGACGGCGATACCGGGAAGGGCTCGTTCATGCTCACCGCCGTGCCCGCCTGGGCCGCGTGCTTCGGGTTCGCGTTCGACGGTGTCACGCGGCGCTTTCCGCGGCTGCTCATCCCTCTCGCGATCGTCCTCGCCCTTGCAACCGTGGCGAGCCTGCGCTTCGGGCTCGCCGTCGCAAACCCATGAGCAGCGTCTCGACGTGGGAATGGCGGTACCTCCGCGGCGCGTTCGCTGCGCTTGCCGCCGTGATCGCGCTCCAGATCGTCGGTTGGCTCGTGTACCGGGTCGTGCACGAGGAGACGCCGCCCGCTCCAGGAGACCGTCCGCTGCCTCACCCGCGAGAAGCTCCTCGAGCTCACGACCGCCACCGACCCGATCGCTGCGAGCGCGCGAGGCGGCTGGGTCGCGACTCGGGTCGAGGGCAACGGCGTGCACGCCGCGATCGCACGCTCGACGGACGAAGCCGAGCGGCTGGTCGAGCTCTACCAATCCGTCGCCGGCGACCTCACGGGCAAGCTCGAGCGCCGAGGGCAAGGTCGTCTACATCTGGGAAGGCGTCTCCACCCCCACCCAGCGCCAGACGATGTACGACTGTCACTACGACTAGCGTTCCGCCGATGCGCTACGTCGTCACCGGCGCAGCCGGGTTCATCGGCTCGCAGCTCCTCCGCACGCTCCTCGAGCGCGGTCACGACGCGGTCGGCTGGGACGCGTTCACGGACTACTACGACCCGGCGCATCAAGGAGGAGAACGCGCGCGGGCTCCCGGTGGAGCGCCTCGACCTCGCCGAGGACACGCTCGACCTCGATGGCGTGGACGGCGTGTTCCATCTCGCCGGACAACCCGGCGTCCTCAGCTTCGGCGGCGTCTTCCCGATCTATGTCCGCCAGAACGTCCTCGCCTCGGAGCGTCTCTTCGCCGTCGCAGCCGCCGCCGGGAGCAGGACGGTGCTCGCGTCGTCCTCTTCGATCTACGGCGACGCGGAGTCGTACCCCACCCACGAGGACGCTGCCCCGAGGCCGCTCTCGCCGTACGGGATCACCAAGCTCGCCTGCGAGCACCTCGCCTACGCGTACGGCAAGGAGTTCGGGCTCCAGCACGTCGTCGTCCGCTACTTCACGATCTTCGGGCCGCGGCAGCGCCCGGACATGGCACTGACGCGGATGACGAGGTGTCTCGTCGAGAACCGGCCGTTCGAGCTCTACGGCGACGGGACGCAGTCTCGGAGCTTCACGTACGTCGACGATGCTGTCGAGGCGACGATCCTCGCGATGGAGCGAGGGCTGGCCGGCCAGGCCTACAACGTCGGCGGCGGCGAGGAGGTCTCGATGCGCCAGGCGATCGAGACACTGGAGCGGGATCTCCGGCAGGCAGCTCGAGCTCGTGGAAGCGGGCTGGCGCGAGGGAGACGCCAGACGAACCGCAGCGGACACGTCCAGGATTCGCGCAGACACCGGCTGGGAGCCGAGAACGCCGTTCGCAGAAGGCCTCGCGGCCCAGTGGAAATGGGCCGCTGATAGGGTCGCGAACCGATGAGCCGCCCCTCCGCTCCGGATGCCGACGGCGAGCAGGAGGTCGATCTCGCCTCCGCCTGGCAGCGGCTGACCGATCGCTGGTGGTTCCCCGTCGCCGGTCTCCTCGTCGGGGCGGTGATCGGCCTCGTGCTCGCGCTCTCCGGAGGATCGGTGTGGCGCGCCGAGACGATCGTCTACCTCGGCCAGCCGTTCGCT
This sequence comes from uncultured Actinomycetes bacterium, assembly GCA_963721795.1. Lineage (GTDB taxonomy): Bacteria > Actinomycetota > Thermoleophilia > Gaiellales > Gaiellaceae > GMQP-bins7. Next base: position 258,268 of record CAVRLT010000021.1, on the reverse strand, counting down.
CCGCTCGGGGGCGGCCAGATCCAGAGCCTCGCGACGAACCCGCGCACGGTCGGTGAGATCGTCCGCTCCGAGTCGGTTCTCCAGGACGTGTCCGACGCGACCGACATCCCCGTGTCGAAGCTGCGATCGTCGATCTCCACCCGCGAGCTCGTCGCGGCCGGCCAGGTTCGAGGAATCAACCCGTTGATCGAGATCGGAGTGAAGGGCGACGCAGGCCCGCGGAAGATCGAAGCGGCGGCCGATGCGCTGGCCGCGCGCGTCGTCGAGAACGTCTCCGTCTACGTCGCGGACAAGGTCGAGCTGCTCGAGCAGCAGGTCGCAGTCAGCACCGCCCAGCTCGCCGCGGTCGAAGCGCGAATCCAGGCCTCCCAGCGCCAGCAGGACACGCTCATCCAGGACCAGTCCATCCCGCTCGACCAGCGGCTCCTCCTGAGCGCGAACCTGAACTCGGTGATCACGACCTCGGACGCTCGCAGGACATCTCTCCAGGACGACCTCTTCGAAGCCCGTCAGCTCCTGAACCTGGCCGAGAGCGTCGAGTCGAGCCGTGTCGTCGAGGATGCGGCAGCCGTGAAGACGACTGCCCGCTCGAGCAGGACGTCGCTCCTCGTGGGAGCCCTGCTCGGCCTGCTCGTCGGCGCGATCGTGGCACTCGCGGCCGAGCCGTTCGCCGCACGGCGTCGGCGCACACGCGGGCTGATGGTCGAGGGCAAACGGGTCGCAGTCGTCGTGCCCGCGTACGACGAGGAGCGCCTCGTCGTCGAGACGATCCGCGGCATCCCCGACTTCGTCGATCGGATCTACGTCGTCGACGACGCGTCCCGGGACACGACCGCGGAGCAGGCACGCGCGGTCGGCGACGCGCGGGTCGAGGTCATCCCGCACGAGCGGAACTCGGGGGTGGGCGCGGCCATCGTCACCGGGTACCGGCGCGCGCTCGAGGAAGGCATCGACGTGACCTGCGTGATGGCCGCCGACAACCAGATGGACCCGGCCGAGCTCGCCGGGCTGATCGCGCCCGTCGTGCGCGGCGAAGTCGACTACGCGAAAGCGAACCGGCTCGTCTCCGGCGAGGCCTGGAAGGTGATCCCGCGCACGCGCTACCTCGGGAACGCGGTGCTCTCCCTGCTCACGAAGATCGCCTCGGGCTACTGGCACGTCGCCGACTCGCAGGCCGGGTATACGGCGATCTCGCGCGAGGCGTTGAGCAGGATCGACCTCGAGCAGCTCTACCCGCGCTACGGGTTCCCGAACGACATGCTCGTCCACCTGAACGTGCAGAACGCGCGCGTCAGGGACGTTCCCTCACGGCCGATCTACGACGTGGGCGAGCAATCGGGAATCAAGCTTCGCTCGGTCGTTCCGCGTATCTCGTGGCTCCTGCTCAAAGGCTTCTGGTGGCGGATGGGCCACAAGTACGTGATCCGGGACTTCCACCCGCTCGTCTTCTTCTACGCGTTCGGCCTGCTGATGACGGTGACGGGCTTCCTGCTCGGGCTGATCGAGGTCGTCCTGCGGCTCGGCGGGAACGAGATCACGACGCCGACGATCGTCCTCGTCGCGGTGCTCTTCATCGCGGGCTTGCAGATGACGCTGTTCGCCATGTGGTTCGACATGGAGGCGAACAAGGAGTTGCGCTGAGGCGTTTTGTCGGCAGGCTAGCTCTGGCGCCGGCCCAGCCTCGGCGTCTCGAGTTTCGCTCGCGGATCACGCCTCGGCGCGGCGAGTCCGTCTGGCTGCCTCGGTCGCCCTTGGGGGACGCTCCGCGATGTCGTCACCGGATACGCTCGCCGGGCCCTTGAGATCGAGCGCGATCGCCGCCGAGCGCTGGCTCGTCGGGGGCGTGTTCCTGGCATTCGCGATCATGGCGGGGACGCTCTCGCTGATCGCGTTCGCGTCGTCGAGCAGTCGGACAAGGTCGAGGCGCTCGAGACCCAGAACCGGGAGATCCTCGACGACCACCACGCGATCAGAGAGGCGTTCGCCGCAGCAGACGAAGAAGCTCGCCCGCCGTCGAGCTCGAGGCTGTGGTTCGTTCCTCATCGGCAGGGCTACGCGGCGGGTCAGGACGTTCAAGCTGCCCCGAGCTGGTCGGCCGCTCGCCTCGCCCGCCGCTGACGGGGTTGTCGATCCCGCGTCGGCTTCCATCCGCTCTCGACTCTGCGCCGCGGATCTAGGCCGCGTCGACGGCTACGCGGTCCGCTGGCCCGGTCTCGCGCTCTTTGCGAGCGGGACCGACCCGCTCAGCTGTGGACGAGACAGGCTCTCGGCGCCGCACGCCAATCGCGAACGCTGGGCCGACACCGCGTCCGCCGCCTGATCGGGCCGAGCGGAGTCATCTACGCGTGGCGAGAGGTCGACGCGACCTACGCCCTCATCACATTGCCGCGTCCGAGCCGGTCGGCCAGACGCTCGTCAGCTCGATGAAGTAGCGCGATGTACGCGCGTCAACGCAGGAGCCTAGGCGGCCACGGCGTAACGAGTCCACAAGCCCTCTGGCTACCATCGACCCGATGCCCACGTCCCTCGTCACCGGCGGCGCCGGCTTCCTCGGCTCCCACCTCTGCGAAGCGCTGCTCGAGCGCGGCCACCGCGTGATCTGCGTGGACAACCTCGTCGTCTCGTCGCTCGAGAACATCGAGCACCTCCGCGACGACGCGTTCACGTTCGTGAACCACGACGTGATCGAGCCGATCGCCGTCGACGAGCCCGTCGACTTCGTCTACCACCTCGCCGCGCTCGCGAGCCCGATCGACTACCTGCGCATGCCGCTGCACTCGCTCAAGACCGGCTCGTACGGGACGCACCACGCGCTCGGCCTGGCGAAGTTCAAGCGCGCGCGCTTCCTGCTCACGTCGACGAGCGAGGTCTACGGCGACCCGCAGGTGCACCCGCAGCCCGAGACGTACTGGGGCAACGTCAACCCCATCGGCCCGCGCGGCGTGTACGACGAGGCGAAGCGCTACGCCGAGGCGCTGACGATGGCGTACCACCGCCAGCAGGGCGTGGACACCGGCGATCGTGCGGATCTTCAACACCTACGGGGCCGAGGATGCGGCCGAACGACGGCCGCGCGATCCCGACGTTTCTGCGATCAGGCGCTCGACGGGAAAGCCCGTGACCGTGTTCGGCGACGGCTCGCAGACGCGGAGCTTCTGCTACGTGGACGACCTGATCCGCGGGATCGTCCTGCTCGCGGAGTCGGACGAGCATCTGCCCGTCAACCTCGGCAACCCGGACGAGAAGACGCTGCTCGAGCTCGCGGAGACGATCATCCGGCTCACGGGCTCCTCGAGCGAGATCGTCTTCGAGGCGCTTCCCGTGGACGATCCGCAGGTGCGGCAGCCCGACATCACCCGCGCGCAAGCAACTGCTCGGCTGGCAGCCGGAGGTCGAGCTGGAGGACGGCTTGAGGAAGACCATCGCCTCGCTCGGCCACGAGGCCGCGGTCAGCGCGACGTGAGCACGTTCCTCGGCCAGCTGTACGAGACGCACCACCGCCAGCGCCGAAACGCCGGCGACTTCGTCTTCGTCCCCGAGCGAATCCCGCTCTTCCAGGAGGCGATCGGGCAGGGCCAGCGACGTGCTCGATCTCGGCTGCCGCTCGGGCGCGCTCACCCGCCATTTCCTGGACGGGAACGACGTCGTCGGAGTCGACGTCGACCGGGCCGCGCTGGCGAAGGCGGAGCAGCTCGGGATCGACGCCCGTCGTCGCCGACGTCGACGAGCCGCTTCCGCTCGACAGCGAGAGCTTCGACGTCGTCGTCGCCGGCGAGCTCCTCGAGCACGTTCGCTTCCCGCGCGCGCTCATCGCGGAGGTCCGCCGCGTCCTCCGCCAGGGTGGCGTCTTCGTCGGCTCGGTTCCGAATGCGTTCCGGGTGCAGAACCGCCTGCGCTTCGTGCGTGGCCTTCAGCCCGACAAGGATCCGACGCACCTGCACATGTTCACGCCTGCGGACATCCGCGCACTGCTCGCCGACTTCACGGGAGTGCGCATCACGCCACTCGGTGGTCGCTACCGGCGCCTCCATGCCGCGCCTGCTCGCGCAGGACCTCGTCTTCAGCGCGATTCAGGCCCGGCCTAGCGCTCGGAGCGCCCGAACGACGCGCGTCGCTCGACGTCGGCCTCGTCGACCATGTGGCCGTCGCGCTCGACGTAGCCGCCCTTGCCGCCGATGACGAGCAGCACGAGGTCCTCGGTCTCGCTCGCGTTCGAGACCCTACGCGGCGTCGTCGACTCGACGTGGACGAGCCCCCCGGGCCCGAGGATCCGCTCCTCGTCCTCGACCTCGATGCGGGCCGAGCCCGAGTGCACGAAATAGAGCTCGTCCTGCGTGTCGTGGTAGTGGTGAAAGCCCTGGAATCCTGGCGGATACACGATGACGTTCGCGCCGAATGCGGTGATCCCGAGCGGCGCGCGCACCTTCCGAAAGCCGTATCCCTCTCCGAGCTCGTCGATCGATCCGAAGCCGTAGCCCATCGTCTAGTCCTTTCGTCCGAGTAGGAACTCCGCGGTCCGTTGCAAGCCCTCCTCGAGCGACACGGTCGGCTCGTAGCCGAGCGCCTCGCGGGCCTCGCTCACGTCCGCCCACGAGTCGCGCAAGTCGCCGGCGCGCGCCGGCAGGTACCGCCGCTCGACGGGCTTGTCGAGCAGGCGCCCGATCGTCTCCGCCAGCTCGTTGACCGTCGCAGGCGCACCGCCCGAGACGTTGAAGATGCGCCCGCTGACGTTCTCGGCGTCGGCGGCCTGCAGGTTGGCCGCGACGACGTTCTCGACGTAGGTGAAGTCGCGCGACTGGCCGCCGTCGTCGAAGATCGTCACCGGCTCGCCGGCGGCGATCGCCGTGATGAAGAGCGGCACGACGGCGGCGTACTGGGAGCGCGGGTCCTGCCGGGGCCCGAAGACGTTGAAGTAGCGGAGAACGACCGTCTCGAAGGGGTACACCCGGGCGAAGCTCACGCAGTACCGCTCCGCCGCGAGCTTGGCGACGCCGTACGGGGAGATGGGGTCGGGCGCCATCGACTCCCGCAGCGGGAGCTCGGGCTGGTTGCCGTAGATCGACGAGGACGACGCGAAAACCACCCGCCGGACGCCTTCGTCTCGCGCGGCCGAGGAGCACGTTGAGCGTTCCCTCGACGTTGACTGCGCTCGACGTCAGCGGATCCTGCACCGAGCGCGGCACCGAGCCGAGCGCGCCCAGATGGAAGACGACCTCGACTCCGCGTACGGCGTTGTGGACCCGCTCGTAGCTCCGGAGCTCGCCCTCGACGAGCTCGACGTCCCGATCGAGCCCGGCCAGATTGGCGCGGTTGCCGGTCGAGAAGTTGTCGAGCACGCGCACGTCGTCGCCCCGTGCGAGCAGAGCGCGAACGACGTTCGACCCGATGAAGCCGGCGCCGCCGGTGACGAGGACCTTCACGCCGGCAGGACGGTACTAGAGCTAGACACCTGCTTCCTCCTCGACGGTCGCGGCTCCGGCCGCCGCGAGGCCGAGCACGAGGCACGTGGCCGCCTGTAGCGGGATGCCGGAGACGATCCCGAGCGACGCCCACTCCCCGCCGAGGGTCAGCAGAGCGCACATCACCCCCAGCCCGGCACCCGTCGCCCAGGGGTTCGGCGCGTACGTCACCGCGCGGCCCGCGAGCACCACCCCGCTGACCCCGACGGCGAGCAGGAGCAGGAGGCCGACGATGCCGGCGTCGGCGAGCATCTGGACGTACAGGTTCTGCACGCCCCACTCGCGGCCCGCCGCGGGGAACGCGAAGTCGACGACGTCGGGGAAGCGCTCGCGGGCATCCTCGAGATAGGGCTCGAAGACGTCCTCGCGTCCGGAGCGTTGCCAGCCGACGCCCAGAACCGGGTTGTCCTCCCAGATCCTGAGGCCGAGGTAGGCGAGCACGGTGCGCTGCGAGTAGGTCTCCACGCCCTCGGGACGCTCGTCGCCGCGCACGCCGATGAAGCGCACGAACTCCTCCAGCGAGTCGGCACGGATCGCGGTCACGCCACCTGCCACCACGACGACGAGTGCGAAGACGGCGAAGAACTGCCGCGCCGAGGGCTCGAAGCGCCCACGGGCGCCGATCGCGACGACCAGGCCGCCGAGCGCGAATCCGCCGGCCGCGGCCAGCGAGCCCGCGAGCATGAGCCCGAGCGCCCCCGCGACGAGCGCGGTACCCCAGAGCGGAGCGGCCGGAAGACGCGTCCGCCCGGCGAGGATTCCGGTCACGGCGAGAGCCGCTGAGATCGCGCTGAGTGCGGCGAGGTCGTGGTGTCCGAGGAACGAGGGCTGACGCCAGCCTGCGTTCCAGGCATCGAAGACGTCCAGCCCGAAGAACTGGACGAGCGCCACCGCGGACGCGAGTGCCGACCAGAGCACGAGGCTCCCGAGCACGATCGTGAGATCCTGCGTCCGCCGCACCAGGAGCGGGACGGCGACGACGATCAGCGCGTACTCGACGAGCTTCGCGTAGCTCACGAGGTGATCCTCGAAGAGCGCGTCGTCGACCGACGCCGGGCGCAGCGCCTGAAACGCGAGCCAGAGGAGGAGAGCGATTCCGGGGATCCACAGGATCCGCGCCGGGCCCAGGCGAGACGTTCCCTTTCGGGCGGCGTACACGACGGCCGCAATGACGACGACGAGGACGGCCAGATCGGAGAGTCGAATGTCCGCCGACGTCGAGCCGAGGTCGACCGTGAGCTCCGGCTGGTACTTCTCGTGAAAGAACACGAAGGGAATCGCGAACGCGAGCAGGAGGGCTCCGGTGGCGTCGCGGTCGACGAGATCGCGCAGGGTTCGCATTCGGACCGTGACTCTAGACTCAGCCAGCGATGGCCTCCCGCGTCTTCTGGCGTCGCTCCGCGACGGCCGCGTGGGTCTACGGCGCGGTCGTATTCGGGATCCTCGGCACGGTCGTCGCGGCGCGCACCCTCGGCCTGGAGGAGTTCGGCATCTACGTCACCGCCCTGGCGGCCGTCGGCTTCTTCCAGGTGCTCCTCGACCTGACGGTGGAGGAGCCGCTGACGAAGTTCGGATTCCGCTACATCGTCGGCGAGGAGTGGGGGAAGCTGCGCCGGCTCTTCGTGCGTGCGCTGCAGATCAAGTTCGCAGGCGGTGTCCTCGCTGCACTCGCACTCGTGCTCCTCGCTCCCGTGGCGGACACCATCTTCGGCGCGGACGGGCTCACGGTTCCGATTCTGGTGGGGGCGCTCATGCCCCTCGTGCAGGCGACCGAGAACGTCGGCGCGACGGCGCTCCTGCTGCGCGGGCGCTACGACCTGAGGGGCGCCTATCAGACGTTCGCCATGGCCTTGCGGCTGGTCGCGATCGTGATCGCCGCTCCCTACGGGGTCACGGAGACACTGGCGGCGATGGTCGTCGCGCAGGCGATCGCGACGCTGGCGATCTCGCTCGTCGGGCTGGCGGCCTTTCGCCGTTTCCCTCCGCGCCCTCGCGCCCGCTCGGGGACGACCGGCGCGAGGTCGTCTCCTTCACCCTCGCATCGAGTGTCGGGACCGGGGTCGTCTCGCTGCGGACGACGCTCGTGCCCCTCGTGCTCGGCATCGTCGCCGGCCCGACCCAGGTCGGCCTCTTCCGCATCGCCCAGACGCCGCAGACGGGACTCTCCGCGGCCAGCTCACCCGCGCGCCTCGTCCTTCTCACCGACCAGACCCGTGCCTGGGAGCGCGGCGAGACGGGCGTGCTCGCCGGCGTGCGGACGTACACACTCGTCGCCGCGGCCTGATGGTCGTCGCGGTGCCGGTGTTCCTGCTCGCGATGCCGTGGCTCGTCGAGACGGTCTTCGGAAGCGAGTACTCGGGCGCGGTGGACGCCGCTCGCATCATTCTCGTGGCCGCCGCGATCCAGTTCGCCCTCGGCTGGTCGAAGTCGCTGCCGGTCACGGTCGGGCGTCCCCGGCTACGCATCGTGACGCATGGGCTCGAGGCGCTCGTCGTCATCCCGCTCGTCGCGGTGCTCGGCTCGGAGTGGGGCGCGACAGGCGCTGCCGTTGCGGTACTCGTCGCCACGGTCGTGTTCGCCGTCGCCTGGGCAGTGGCCTCGCGCGCCTGCGGGTGGACATCGCGGCACGCGGAGCCGAGGACGGCGTGGTGACGCCGTGAAGGTCCTGATCGTGTCCGGGATCTGGCCTCCCGACGTCGGCGGTCCGGCGAGCCACGCACCCGAGCTCGCCGACTTCCTGCTCGGCCGCGGGCACGCGGTCGAGGTCGTTACGACTGCCGACGCTCTGCCGGCGAAGCAGGCGTACGAGGTTCGCTGGGTGGATCGAGCGGCGCCTGCGGGCGTGCGGCACGCGCGCGTCGCGGCCTGGATCCGCGAGCGCGCGACCCATGCGGACGTCGTCTACGCGACGAGCATGCTCGGTCGCGCCGTCCTCGGATCGTCGCTTGCGCGGCGGCCCGTCGTAGTCAAGCTCGTCGCGGACGAGGCCTACGAGCGCGCGCGCCGGTGGGGGCTGTTCGACGGCGACCTGGACGCGTTTCAGCGCTTCGGCGGCGGGCTTCGCGTGAGGTTGCTGCGCCAGGCGCGCGACCGCGCGCTTCGTCGCGTGGCCACCTCGTCTGCCCGAGCGGCTACCTCGCGGCGCTCGCGGTGTCCTGGGGGGTGCCCCGCGAGCGCGTCACGGTGCTGCCGAACGCCGCCCCGCCGCTTCCGAGCTTCCCGGTCGCGACGAGGCACGCGCGCGCTCGGGGTCGACGGGCCGATGCTCGCGTTCGCCGGGCGGATCACGAGGCAGAAGGCGCTCGAGGTCGCGCTCGATGCCCTCGGCCGGGTCGACGGCGTCTCGCTCCTCGATCGCCGGCGACGGGCCCGATCTGCGCGGAGGTACGGCGGCGCGTCGCCGAGCTCGGTCTCGACGGCCGCGTTCGCTTTCTCGGCGCGCTCGGCCGCGACGACGTGCTCATGCTCTTCCGCGCGGCGGACGCGTCGCTCCTCACGTCGTCGTGGGAGAACTTCCCGCATACCGTCGTCGAGGCGCTCGCCGTCGGGACGCCGGTGATCGCCACCGCGGTCGGGGGCGTGCCGGAGTTGGTGCACGACGGGGTGAACGGGCTGCTCGTCCCGGCGGAGACGTCGATGCCGTCGCGGCGGCGATTCGCCGCCTCGTCGGTGAGGCGGGCGCGCGCGAGCGCCTGGCGGCTGCGACCGCGCCGTCGGTGGAGCATCTCCAGCCCGAGAACGTGTACTCGCGGCTCGAGGCGATCCTGGAGACGCTGCGCGGTGAGACGTCGGCGCGTGCTCTTCGTCGGCCGAGGTCGTTTCCGCTTCCCGCTCGGTCGCACTCTCGAGCGACGATTCGAGGCGCTGTCCGCCGAGCTCGACTGGCGTCAGCTCGGCACCGCGATCGACGGGAAGCCCTCGCCCGATCCACGATTCGTCCTCGTGCGTCGCTCCTCGGTCGGGGTGCTCGACGGACCTCTCTACTACCTGGGGCTCACCCGGCGGATCGCCCGTGAGCTTCGGCGGTTCGAGCCCGACGCCGTCATCGCGCAGGGCGCGCAGGAGACGGCTCTCGCGCTGGTCGCCCGTCGCCTTGCGAGGTCGGCGAGCGCGGTGATCCTCGACCTGCACGGCGACTGGCGCGCGCCGACGAGGCTCTACGGCTCGAAGAGCGCGCCGGCTTCTCGATCCCCTTGCCGACGTGCTCGCTCGCCGCGCGCTCCACGGTGCCGACGCGGTCAGGACGATCAGCGCGTACACGACCGAGCTCGTCCGGGCGGAGGGCATCGAGCCCACAGCCGAGTTCCCGGCGTTCATGGATCTCGAGCCCTTCACGGCGAACCCCGTCGCGCCGCTTCCGGACGCGCCTCGCGCGCTCTTCGTCGGCGTGCTCGAGCGGTACAAGGCTTTCGACGTGCTCGCCGAAGCGTGGCGCCGCGTGGCCGAGGCGATGCCGGATGCGACTCTCCACGTCGTGGGTCAGGGCACGCTCGCGCCGGTTGCAGAACGGCTCGTCGACGAGTTGCCGGGGCACGTGGAGTGGACGCCATCGCTTGCCACGGAGGATGTAGCGGCCGCACTCGACGCGTCGACGCTGCTCGTGCTCCCGTCTCGCTCCGAGGGCATGGGGCGGGTGGTGATCGAGGCCGCTTGCCGTTGCCGGGCCGTCGTGGGGAGCCGCGTGGGCGGGATCCCGGACGTCGTCGCGGACGGCGAGACGGGTTGCTCGTCCCGCCGGAGAACGCCGAAGCGCTCGCAGATGCGCTCATCCGAGTCCTCTCAGATCGAGCACTCGCGGACCGCCTCGGTGCCGCGGGGCACAGTGCGGTCGCGCCGTGGCTGGTGACGCCTCAGGAGTACGCGCAGAGACTCCGCGACCTCGTCGAGAAGGTCGTCGCGGCCTCATAGACGCCTACACTCGGGGCGATGCGGGCGGATCGGGCGAAGCAGCTCCTGAAGAACGGGATCTACCGCGCGATCGGCGAGACGGTGAGCGGAGCCGGCACGCTCGACGGTGAGCCCGAGCGGACGTTGCGCGTGCTGATGTACCACAAGGTCAACGACCTCTGGCCGAACCCGACCACGGTGCCCACGAGTGTCTTCGACGCGCAGATGACCCTGCTCGGCGAGCTCGGCTACGTCCCCGTCTCGCTCGACGCCGTCCTGGCGCACTACCTGCGAGGAACTCCGCTTCCCCCGAAGGCGGTGCTGCTCACCTTCGACGACGGATATCGCGACAACCTCGAGAACGCGCTGCCGATCCTCCGCCGCCATGGGTATCCGGCGGTGCTCTTCGTCCCGATCGGGTTCCTGGACGATGCACGTCCGCTACCCCACGAGGAGTCCCTGCGGCTGCTCGGGGTTCGCAACGAGACGGTCGACTGGGACGAGCTGGCAGCGCTCGAAGCGGGAGGCGTGCGGATCGAGTCGCACGGGATCGGCCACCGGCCGCTCTCGGAGCTCGAGCCTGCGGATGCGGCTCGCGAGATCGCGCTCTCGAAGCTCCGGCTCGAGGAGCGTCTCGGACGAGAAGTCGAGGCGTTCGCCTTCGTCAAGGGATCGCTTGCGGACTACCGGCCCGAGCACGCGAGCCTCGTGCAGCAGGCGGGCTACAAGATCGCGTTCACGTCGGTCTCGGGAGCGAACGCGCCGTCGACGGATCGCTTTCGGCTGCGCCGCTACAACGTCGAGCCGTACCCGGCACGGACCTTCGAGCTCGTGCTCGCAGGGGCGTGCGACCTGATCGCGGTCAAGGACACCGTGACGGGCACGCGCGTGCGCCGCGCATTCAACTCGGCGCTCGGCACGGCCTCGAGGTGAGCGAGGAGTTCACCCTCGAGCCGTACGAGCCCTCGCACCGCGACGACTACCTGAGCCTGCTCGGCGCCGCCTGGGGCGGAGGCGCGATGGGCGGCGAGACGTTCGACTGGTGGTTCGACGGGGACCCGGCCGGCAGCATGCGCTCGGTCGCGGTACGCGAGGGTCGCGTCGTCGGTGTCGCCGGCCACAGCAAGTGTCGGCTGATGATCCGCGGCGAGGAGTCCGTCGGGCAGTTCTCCGTCCACGCCGTGACTCGCCCGAAGCCCGCGGGCTCGGCATCTTTCGAGCGCTCGAGCTCCGGCACGAGGACCAGGGCCGGGAACAGGGCTCGTCGTGCGTGCTCGCGTTCGCGAGCGCCCCCACGCGGCCACTCTTTCTCGAGCCCCTCGGGTGGACGCAGATCGACCGCAGGCGCGTGTGGGCGAGGCCGCTGCCCGTGGGCAGGCGCGGTCTTGCGGACGACGGCGCGGTTCGAGGACCGGCACGACGATGCCTATGCGCGCGCTGCGAGCCGCCTCCGGAACCACGTCGTTCGCGACAGCCGCTACCTGAACTGGCGGTACGTCGACTCGCCGCGCGAGTATCGGCTCCTGGGAACGGAGAGCGGTGGCTTCGCAGTCGTGGGATTCACGCGGAAGCGAGGGCTGCGACTGGCGCTCCTGATGGACCTCGTCGGACGAGGCGAGGATCGCCGAGAGCTTCTACGTGGCGCGCTCGGGGAGGCTCGGGGATCGGCGGCGCTGCTCGCGGTGCCGTCTCCCGTCCTCCCGCGCTCACGGCTGCTCCGGCACGGGTTCCTGCCGACGACCTACCGTCTCGACTTCATGGGCAAGGAGCTCGCCGAGCCGCTCGACGCCCGCTCGGAGGCGTGGACGGTCTCCTTCGGTGACACGGACTTCTTCTGAGAATGACCAGGGTCGTCTTCATCACGCAGCAGGTCGATCCCGGGCACCCCGCCCTCGCAGCGACGGTGCCGAAGATCGCGGCGCTCGCGGCGCTCGTCGACCAGGTCGTCGTGCTTGCAGACGGCGCGGTCGATGACGTCCTGCCCACGAACTGCCGCGTGAGGACGTTTCGCGCGAGCCGCAAGCTCGGCCGCGGAGCTCGTTTCGAAGCTGCGCTCGCCCGCGAGCTGCCGCGGACTGCGTGGAGGAGCAGTCGTCGCGCACATGTGCCCGATCTATGCCGTGCTCGCGGCGCCGCTCGTGCGGCCGTTGCGTGTGCCGCTCCTGCTCTGGTTCACCCACTGGCGCGCGAGTCGGCTGCTGCGCGCCGCCGAGCGCCTCTCGACCGCGGTCGTTTCGGTCGACCGCCGCTCGTTCCCACTCGAGTCGGACAAGGTGAAGGCGATCGGGCACGGCATCGACCTCTCCGAGTTCTCGTGCGCGCCGGCGCAGGAGGACGACTCGCTTCGTCTGCTCGCACTCGGCCGCTACTCGCGGGCAAAGGGGCTCGAGGTCGTTCTTCGCGCGATTGCCGCCGTCGGCGGCGACGTCGTGCTCGACGTCTACGGTCCCGCGCTGTCCGACGATGAGCGCGCGCATCGCCAGGAACTCGAGCGGCTCGTCGCCGAGCTCGGCCTCGAAGGACGAGCCACGCTCGAGGATGCAGTGCCACGCGCGCAGGTTCCATCCCTCTTCGCGAGCCATGACGCGCTCGTGAACAACATGCGCGCAGGCGCACCCGACAAGGTCGTCTACGAAGCTGCAGCGAGCTGCCTCCCGGTGCTCGCCTCGAACCCGGTCTTCGACTCGCTTCCTCGAGCCGGAGCAGCGCTTCCGCCGCGAGAGCCCCGAGGAGCTCGCGGACCGGCTACGCGAGCTCGCCGCACTCGACGCGAGCGGCCGAGCCGCGCTCGGGAAGCAGCTCCGCCAACGCGTGGAGCAAGGCCACTCGGTCGACTCGTGGGCACGCGGAGTCCTCGACGCAGCGGGGATCGCGCGATGACGCCTCTCGCGGGACGCGTCCTGCACGTGCAGAAGGTCGCGGGCATCTCCGGTTCCGAAGCCCACCTGCTCCAGCTCCTGCCCGACCTCCGCGCGCGGGGCTGGGACGTCGAGTTCCTCATGCTCCACGAGGACGAGCCAGGCGCCTGGGAGTTCGCTCGCGAGCTCCGGGGGCGTGGCGTCCCGCTCGACGACGTGCGCCTGCGCGGGGATGTCGACCCGATCGCGTACACGGAAGTCGCTTCCGCAGCCTCGCGCGCAACCGGCCGCGTGTCCTGCACACCCATCTCGTCCATGCCGACGTGTACGGGCAGATCGCGGGCGCGATGGCCAGGATCCCGCTCCGCCTGTCGACCAAGCACGGGTTCAACTGGTTCCGCGAGGGGCGGTTCTTCGGCCTCGCCGACCGCGCCGTCGCGTCGCTCGCGCACGTCCACATCGCGATCTCGCAGGGCCTCGCGCGCTACCTCGCCGAGGTCGAGGGGTTCGACGAGAGCGGGTTCGAGATCGTCCACTACGGGATCCCGGCTCGGGACGGGGTCGCGCCGTACTCCGGCGCTCGGCCGCTCGTGCTCTGCGTCGGCCGGCTGATCCCGGTCAAGGGACACCTCGTCCTGCTCCGCGCACTCGCCCAGGCGCGCGGCCGTGTTCCCGGGCTCGTCCTCGACGTCGCGGGCCAGGGCCCGCTCGAGCCGGCGCTCCAGGCGTACGCGCGCGAGCTCGGGGTCGGGGATGCCGTGCGCTTCCTCGGGTTCGTCTCGCCCGTGCAGACGGCGATCGAGAACGCTGCCATCGTGGTCGTGCCGTCGCTCGGCGAGGGATTCGGCATGGTCGCGCTCGAGGCGATGGAGCGCAGTCGGCCGGTGGTCGCGAGCGCGGTCGGCGGCCTGCCGGAGATCGTCGCCGACGGCGAGACCGGCCTCGTCGTCGAGCCGGGCGACGCGGAGGCGCTCGCCGACGCGCTGGTGACCCTCGCGTCCGACCTCCCGCGTGCCGCCGCGATGGGCGAAGCAGGGAGGCGCCGGGCGGTCGAGTCGTTCACGCCGGAGCGCTCGACGGAAGGCGTCGAGGCGCTCTACCTACGCGGGTTCAGCGCCTCCTCGTAAGCCGCCGCCGTCCGTTCCGCCATGCGTGCGACCGAGAACTCGGTGTGTGCGCGGATTCGGCCGGCTTCTCCCAGCGCCGCCGCGCGCGCCGGATCGTCGAGCAGCGCGCTCACCGCCTCTGCGAGCGCCGCGGGATCCTCCGGCGGCACGAGCAGCCCCGTCTCGCCGTCGGCCACGATCTCGGGGATCGAGCTGACCGCCGTTGCGACGACGGGCCGCGCGCACAGCATCGCCTCGAGCAGCGCGAGCCCGAATCCCTCCCAGCGCGCGGGGTGGACGACGACGTTCGCGCGGCGGAGCCACCAGGCGACGTCTCCCACGCGTCCCGGGAAGCTGACCGCGTCGGAGACACCCCGTTGCGCCGCAAGCTCGGCGAGCTCCGCGCGGAGCGGTCCCTCGCCGAGCACGACGAGCTGCGCAGCAGGATGCCGTTCCCGTATCGCCGCGAGCGCGTCGATCGCGACGTCCACGCCCTTCTGGCGGACGAGGCGGGAGACGGCGACGAGCACCGGAGCGTCGGCAGGGAGCTCGGGCCCACCCGGCGGCCCCCACGGCTCGGGCGGAGCGTCGAGCCCGTAGTGCACGACCCTGAGCTTCGAGCCGGGAAGTCCCACGACGTCCCGGTTGAAGCGCGCGAGAGCCTCGGTGATGCAGACGACGAGCGCCGCCTTACGGGTGAGCAGCCGCTCGAGATAGCGCCCTTTCCCCGACCGAAACGGGTCGTCGTTGTGCTTCGTCGAGACGAGCACCGCTCGCGCGCGCGTCGCGGCGACCGGCCCCGTACACGTCGGCGTGCACGAGATGGGTGTGAACGAGGTCCGGCCGGAATGCGCGCACCACGTGGAGCACGCGGCGCGCGAGCAGCGGGTCGACGTCGCGCGTGCACGAGAGACGCTCGAACGGGACGTCACGCTCGGCGAGCGCGGCGTAGAAGGGCTCCGGCGCCGCTCTCGTATCGTCGAGCCCGAGGAAGCGTGCGTCGATGTCTCGCGCGCGCAACGCCGGCAGGAGCTCGAGGACGTGTCGCTCCGAGCCGCCTATTCCCCCGATCCGCTGGACGTGGAGGACCTTCACCTGCGCAGCACCGGATTCGAGCGTCGCGCTCGCACCCACGACCAGCCGTGGACGATCGCCGTCGCAGCGAGGAGTGCGAGCAGGAAGTCGAACGGGGCGCGGTAGCGCACGGTGCCTGCAAAGGCCATCGCCGCGAGCGTGTTGTAGCCGACGAGCAGCACTACGAGCGCCACGAATCGACGCGACGCGAGAACCGCGCCCACGATCGCGAGCAGGTACACCGCCACCATGTACACGGGCTCGACGACGTCGCGGCCGAGCTCGGCGACGCGTCCACGCCCGGCGTCGTCGGAATCGACGGAGAAGGTCGGGCTCCACAACATGACCACGGCCTGCGCCGCCAGGCGGCCCTTCTCCTCCGGCTCCTCGCGCCAGAAGTCGAACACGAGCTCGCGGTAGTAGCGCTGCTGCGCGCACTCGTCGACCTCCGTAGGCATGCCCGCGAGCGTGAGGTCGGCCGCCAGCTCCGGCCAGGGAGGCCCGTTCGGAGGCTCCGGGACATCGTCGATCCAGCCGCCGCGATCGAGGATCTCGCGCGTCGACTCGTTATTGGCCTTCCACAGCGCGCGCGTGTCGGTCGTGAGCACGAAGCAGCCGACGCTGGCTTCGTTGCGAGCCATCCAGGGCGTGACGACGATCGCCGCGCCGGCGACCACGGCTGCGGCAAGCAGCAGCGATCGCCTCGAGCGCTCGAGCGGGAAGGCGACGAACGCTGCGAGCAGCAGCGGCAGGAGCGCAAGCCGGGCG
This sequence comes from uncultured Actinomycetes bacterium, assembly GCA_963721795.1. Lineage (GTDB taxonomy): Bacteria > Actinomycetota > Thermoleophilia > Gaiellales > Gaiellaceae > GMQP-bins7. The sequence goes on along the minus strand of CAVRLT010000021.1, from coordinate 242,116 downwards.
TTTCCGAGGATCGCGAGCCCCGCCGCTCCTCCCAGCGCGAGCGCGAGCCAGACGCCTTTCCGCTCCGCGACGACGACCGCGAGGAGAGCTACGACGGCGATGACCAGGCCGTCGAGCACCTCGCGGTTCAGGTGCATGTCGTGCCAGACGAGAAACGGGTGCAGCGTGGCGATCGTCGCCCCCACGACGCCAACCGACAGGGACGCAACGCGCCGCCCGATCTCGAGCACGACGACCGCGGTCAGAGCCGCAACCGCGATGTGCGCGATGCCGACGACGAGCCAGTGCCGCTCGAAGACCTGGTAGAGACCTGCGAGGAACCACGCGTACAGGGGCTGCGTGTAGCCGGAAGGCCGACCCGGCAGGAACCCGAACGTCCCGCTCGCGACCAGGGTCTGCGCGAAGCGGTCGCTCTTCTCGACGAGCTCCTCGAGGATCTTGCCCCGCTCGGAGAGCAGGACGACGACCCGTGGGACGACCGCTGCCACCAGCACGAACGCGATCGCCCGGCCGCGTGTCATCTGCGAATGGACGGCGAGATCGGGAGCGGGCGTGACCGCTGTATCGAGCCACGCGCGCTGCCAGAGCTCGAGCACGAGCAGGCACCACAGCCGGTGGCCGTGATCGCGCTCTCCACGCGCGTGCTCGGCGAGCAGGCGCTCGACGACGCTCGGTTGCAGCTGCTCCCGTGCCCGGGCTCGTGCGTCGAGGAGCGTGTCGCCGGCCAGCTCGCGCAAGGGACCACGGAACCAGCGCGCCGAGCGGAATGCCGAAGCCGGTCTTTCCCTCGTGAGGCGAGCTCGGCGGGATGAGATCCGCGAAAGCACGCCGAAGCGCGACCTTCCCGCGCCGACCCTCCAGACGAAGCGAGTCGGGGAGCGAGATGCCGAGCTCGAGCACCTCGTGGTCGAGAAGCGGCGAGCGGAGCTCGAGCGACGTCGCCATCGAGGCCCGGTCCGCCTTCACGAGCAGGTCGTCGGGAAGGTAGGTCCTCGCGTCGAGCCGCTGCAGGCCTGCGATTCCACGCGCGGGCGGGTCGCCGAGGAGGGTCGAAGCGGGTTGCGGAGCACCGATCGCCGCGGTGAGGCTCGGCGTGTAGAGGTCGGCGCGCAGCTTCGCGGAGAAGATCTCCATCAGCGCCCCGTAGCGCTCGGGCGCGGGGAGCGCCGCCGTCTCGAGGAGGCGTGCCGCGCGAAACGCGGTCGAGCGAGGCTCGCGCCTCCCCGCGGGGAGCGCCCGCAGCGCTCTCGCCCCGAGGCCCGGCACGAATGGCACGGCACCGATCTTCCGTGCGATCTGCATGGCCGCATACCGCTCGTATCCGGCGAAGGACTCGTCCCCACCGTCGCCCGTCAGCGCGACGGTGACGTGGCGACGAGCCACCTCTGAAATCAGGAACGTGGGCAGGATCGCCTCGTCGCCGAGCGGTTCGTCGAGGAACGACGTCAGCCGCGAGACGAGCTCGACCGGGTCGGGCTCGACGACGAGCTCCTCGTGCGCCGTGCCGAACGCCTTCGCCGCGATGCGAGCAGCGTCGCGCTCGTCGTAGCGGGCGTCGCGAACGCCGACGGTGAACGTGCGGACGGGCTCGCTCGACTCCTGGGCCATCAGACCGACGACGATCGTCGAGTCGATCCCGCCCGACAGCAGCGCGCCGAGAGGGACGTCGCTGACGAGCCTGCGTCTCACCGCGCTCGTCACGGTCGTGCGAACGAGCTCGAGCCACTCCTCCTCCGCGAGCTCCGCGCGGGTCGGGCTCGAGCTCCCAGAACCGCTGCGTCCGGATCTCGCCGTCCTCCCAGACGAGGACGTGCCCCGGGGCAAGCCTGCGAATCCCCGCAACGCCGGTCTCGACGCCGGGGACGTACTGGAGCGCGAGGTACGCGTCGAGCGCGCGCGGATCCAGCTCACGCCGCAGGCCCGGCAGGAGCAGCAGCGCCTTCAGCTCGGATGCGAACGCGAGCGAGCCGTCCGGCAACGAGACGTAGTGCAGCGGCTTCTTCCCGACCCGGTCGCGGGCGAGGACGAGACGCTCGCGCGTGCGGTCCCAGAGCGCGACGGCGAACATCCCGCCGAGCGCGGCCGGAAAGCCGACGCCGTGCTCCTCGTACGCGTGCGGGATGACTGCGGTGTCGCCGGTTCCCGGCACCGAGTGGCCCCGCTTCGCGAGGTCACGCCGGACCTCGTGGAAGCCGTACAGCTCGCCGTTGAAGACCGCGACGACGTCGCCGGACTCGTTCGTCGCAGGCTGATCTCCCGTCTCGAGGTCGACGACCCGGAGCCGGCGATGGCCGAGAACGCACCGGCCGAGAGGGGTGACGCCACCCGAGTCGGGCCCCCGGTGGACGAGCGCCGCGGTCATGCGTGCGACGACATCCGGGTCGGCCGGAGCGGAGGGCGATACTAGTCCGCTGATGCCGCACACGACGCGGAAACGGTACGCGGTCGTCTCCTGCCACGTCGAACGACCTCTCGAGGACGAGATCTGGGAGCGGTTCTCCGCATTGCAGAAGCGACGACCGGGCGGATTCTCCGTCGCCGCGCTGATGCGCCCGGCAGATCCGGCCGCCGGAGAGGACGAGGACGGCTGGCTCGAGCGCGCGCGTGAGGCCGCAGCGCGCGGCCCACTCGGCCACCACACGCACTGGACGGCCCCGGACCACGCGCGGCCGACCGATGGCGCGACGAGCGAGCGTGTGCGCGTCGAGGGTCGGCGCCTGCGCGAGCTCGGGCTCGCGCCGACACTCTTCTGCGGCGGCGGGTGGTACACGGACTCCGACGTTGCCGAGGCATGCGCCGAGCTCGGCTACGTCGACTGCACGCCGCGCGCGTCACGACCCGCATATCTCGGGTCGAACGAGCCTTGGGCCTCGCTTCGAGCGCCTGCGCGACTACGACTCCCCTCGGGGCGCTTGCTCGCCGCGATTCCGACGACGCACTCGCTCGGCGACCTCGCACGCGCGCTTCCCCGGTGGCGGCGGCTTTCGGCCGTCACACACGTCTACTTCCACGACACGGATCTCGCAGATCGGCACCGACGGTTGCTCCTCGACGCCGTCTTGCGGGTGCTGGCGCGGGCAGCGGAGCCGGCGGATCTCGACACGCTCACCTCGAATGCGCCCGAGATCGCGTGGGACGACGTGGCTCGGCTCTAAGCTTTCGATCGTGTCCAAGGCCGTTCCCCCGGCCGAGACCTCTCGTCCTGCCTCGGCTCCGGCGCCCGCAGGGCGCGACGTCCGCGCCTCCCGTGTCTACGTCCTCTCCCGCAGGCCGATCCTGAGCCTCGTCCGGCGGGCGCTCTCGGTCCTCGCGCTCGTCGCCCTCGACATCGCCGGGCTCGCGCTCGGGATCTACCTCGCGCTCGTCGTGCGCGAGCTGGTGCGCGGCGAAGGCGACATCCTCTGGGGGCTGCTCTGGAGCGAGGGGCCCGCCGAGTGGCTCAAGTTCGCGGCGCCGATCACCGTCCTGGTGTTCGCCCAAGCGGGGCTCTACGGCCAGCGCGAGCGACGGCCAGGAGCCGGTCGCATCCTCTCCTCGCTCATCGTCGTCGCGTTGATCGTTCTCGCGTTCGGGTTGGGGACGGGCTACGACTTCACGACCTCCGGGCTCATCCCGACCGCAGTCCTCGCGTCCGCCTTGACCATCGGCCTCCTGAGAGCGTCGTACGCGTCCGTCTCGCTCGAGGTGATGCGCGCCGCAGGCATCAGGCGCCGGGTCGTGCTCGTCGGTGAGGGCAAGAGCCTCGTCGCCCTGCGAACCACGCTTGCCGCAGCGCGAGGCGGGCTCGAATACGAGTTCGTCGGCGTCGTTGCCCAGGACGGGATTCCCGGCCTCCGCCGTCTCGGCGCCCGGGAGGAGCTGTCGAGCGTCCTCGAGGACGTCCGCCCCGACGAGGTGATCCTCGCGGAGGGGCACTTCGACGAGCGCACCGTGCTCGAGGTGGTCGAGCAGGCGCATCGGCAGGGGATCAAAGTTCGCCTGGCTCCCGACACGACCGAGCTGCTCGTCCAGCGGGGTGAGTACGTGCCCGGCCACGGGGCGCCGCTCTTCGAGCTGCGACCGCCCGTCCTCACGGGCTGGGACTGGGCGGTCAAGCGCGTGTTCGACATCTCGCTCAGCGTCCTCGTGGCTGTGCTCCTCCTGCCGCTCTGGCTGCTGATCGCGCTCGCCGTGAAGCTCGACTCGCGCGGCCCCGTGCTCTTCGTCGACCGGAGGATCGGCGTCGGTGAGCGTGAGTTCGGGATGCTCAAGTTCCGGACGATGGTCGCCGAGGCCGCCGTCTTGCAGCCGCACCTCGAGGACGCGAACGAGGCCGAGGGCGCGCTCTTCAAGATCCGCGACGATCCGCGCGTGACGCGCGTCGGCCGGGTGCTCCGCCGCCTGTCGCTCGACGAGATCCCCCAGATCGGCAACGTCCTCAAGGGGGAAATGAGCCTCGTCGGACCGCGGCCGCTCCCGCTCCGCGACTACGAGCTCCTCGAAGACTGGCACCGCGCGCGCTACAGCGTGCTGCCGGGGATGACCGGGCTCTGGCAGATCTCGGGGCGCTCCGGGCTCACGTTCGACGACCTGGTCCGGCTCGACTTCACGTACCTCGAGAACTGGTCGATCTGGCTCGACATCACGATCATCGCGCGGACGATCCCCGCCGTGATCGCAGGGCGAGGAGCGTACTGAGCAGGGTGACGGCGCCGCGGTCGACGTTGTGACCGAGCTAACCGGGCTGCTCCTGCTCGTCGTCGGTGTCGGAGCGCTCGGAGGTGGCGCAGCAGTCGTAGCTTGCTGTCTGCGCCTCCGCTCGCCCATCGAGTTCCTCCTCGCCGTCTACGTGCTCGCGTGGACGTGGCTCGTCTTCGTGGTGTTGGCGCTGTCGCCGGCTCGTCTCGTCACTCGTTGGACACTCCTTCTCGGGGTCGGCGTCGGGCTACTGATCGGTCTTGCGGTCTGGCACGCGTCCGGCCGGCCGCGTCCGCCGACATCGGGAGCCGCGGCCCGTGCAGCGAGAACGCTTCGTCACCCCGCGGTGCTGGTCCTTGCCGCGAGCGTGCTGGCGGGCGTCGTCTACAGCATTGCCCTTGCATCCGCCACCCCTCTCAACGACTGGGACGAGCTTTCCTACCACGCGACCCGCGCGGCCCTCTGGAAGCAACAGCACGGCGTCGGCTACGTCGCGAACGCGGTCGACGGGCGACTGAACGCGAACCCGCCGAATGCCGAGATCGGGCAGCTCGCAACCATGCTCCTCGTCGATCACGACAGGTATCTCGGCCTCGTCCAGCTGTTTGCATACGGCGCTCTGGTCCTGGGTGTAGCGGGGTTGTCTCGGCGACTCGGCCTGCCCACGCGGGAGGCGGTGTTCGGTGCGCTCGCGGTGGCGACGTTGCCTGTCGTCGTGCTCCAGGCGTCTGGCGGTCTGAACGACCTCGTCGTGGCGTCGTTCCTCCTCACGGCGGCGTACTTCGCGACGGGCGCAGGTAGCCACACGCTGATCCTGTTCGCGCTTGCGGTCGCCCTGGCAATCGGTACGAAGTTCACCGGGGTAATCGCCCTTCCGACGATCGCCCTCGTCGCGGCGGCGAGCAGTGCTCCGCGTGAGTGGGTGAGGCTCGGGCTCGCCGGGGCTGCCGGGCTCGCGCTCGGCTCGGCCTGGTACCTGGTGAACCTGGTCGAGACCACTGACCTCCTCGGAGGGCTGGATGAGGAGAGTGGGCAGCAGGCCGAGGTCTCGTTCTCACCGGTGGCCACGAGCATTTTGCGCCTGGCGGTCGGCTTCCTCGACATGAGCACCGGGGCAGGGGGAACGAAGTATGTCTTCGTGGTCGCGGCGAGCGTCCTCGCACTGCTCGGCGCGCTGCGGCTGGGACGCGCGAGGGGACAGGGAATCGCGTTGCTGGTCGCAGGCGCGCTGGTCGCCGTCTGGCCGTTGACGCTCCCGGCGATCGGGGACTTCTCTCTGCGTGCCGTCTACAAGTTCTGGATCCTCTCCGGGAAGGTCGAGTTCGCATGGTTCGAGGGTGATTGGGGAGTCAATACGTTGGCCGCGCCCACGATCTCGGCGTACGGGCCGCTGGCTCCGCTTCTGCTAGCGGTCGGCGCGGGAGTCGTCGCCTGGATGTGCATTCGGCGCCGGCTCCCACCGCTTGCGCTTGCGCTGGCCGCAGCACCGTGGCTGCTGATGCTCACTCTTGCGTTCGCGGTGGTCTGGGATCCGTTCCGCAGCCGGTTTCTCATGGTCGGCATCGCCCTCGCCGGGGCCACCTGGGGAGTTCTGCTCCGCTCGACGACTCTCGCCGCCGTCACGGCGGCGATCGGTTCGGCGACATTGCTCCTAACGCTCTCGAATCACGCCCTCAAACCGTCGGGCCTCGCTGATCCGACGACCGCATCGAGCGTGTCGATCTGGCTCAAGCCTCGCTGGGATGCGCAATCGACTGCAAAGCCGGACACGCGAGACGTTTTTCGCTTCGTGGAAGAGAAGGTGCCGGCCGACGCGCGCATCGGCGTTTCGTTCCGCGCCGACGACTTCGTGTACCCGTACTTCGGACGGCGGCTGCGCCGTCACGTGACCTTGATCTCCCCGCGCGGGGGAGTCGTCCCCGCCGACACCACGTGGCTCGTGCTCGACGATCGCGCCGTGGTTCGTCGTTGTCCCGGTGCCTGGCGTGCCGAAGTCCGCGTGGCGACCGGCTTGCGAATCGAGCGCCGCATCGGTCCGGACACATGTCTCCCGCAGTAGCCCACAGATCCCAGGAGCGCGCCGCGTTGGCCCTTACACTGGTTCGCCGATGAGGTCGCCCAGGATCCTCGCGGTCGCCTCTGCGGTCGACCTCGACTTCCGTTACGGCTGCACACCGGCCTGGTGGCAGCTCTGGAAGGGGATGTACGAGGCCGGGGTCGACCTCGTCGTCACGCCGTACCGCGGGCGGCCCGTCGAGTCTCCGTGGTGGCGGGTCGCGCCGAATCCGACCTATATCGAAGGTGAGTCGTACCAGGCCGTCAGAAACGTGGTTGCGCGCGTGAAGGGCGACCGCTACCTACGCCGCGCGGAGTCGGAGCCCGAGGACTCGAGCCTCGACCGGCTCACACGCGAGACGATCCGGCGCCTCGTGACGCCTCGCTGGAAGCGTCATCTCGAGCGACTGGTCGAAAGAGAGCGCCCGGACGCGGTCGTCGTCTACACGGTCCCGATGGCCCACCTGCGGGGAATTCCGACCGCGCTCCGCGACCGCTTCGGGATCCCCGTGGTCTTCTACGACGGCGACGTCCCGATGAGCTTTCCGGAGTACGGAGGAATGGACACGGGCTTCAACCCGTACCACGGCGCCGACCCGTTCGAGTACGACCTCGTGCTCTCGAACTCGGAAGGCGGCGCGCCGCGGCTCCTCGGGCTCGGCGCGCGCCGCGCGGAGACGCTCTTCTGGGGAGCGGACCCCGAGTTCTTCTCGCCCCAGCCCGTCGAGAAGGAGGTCGACGTCTTCTTCTACGGCTACGGCGACAAGTTCCGGCGCGACTGGATGAAGCAGATGGTCGGCGAGCCGTCCCGCGACGCGGCGGAGCTCGACTTCGCGCTCGGCGGGCTGGACTTCCAGGGCGACACCGGAGCGGCGCGCCTGGTCGGCGACGTCCCCTTCAACGTCTTCGCACGCGCGATCTCCGCCGCCCGGGTCAATCTCAACATCACGCGCCGCCCGCACGCGACGGTGCCCGGATCCTCGACGGCTCGTCCCTTCGAGCTCGCGTCCTCGGGCGCCGCGATCGTCTCGAATCCGCACGCGGGAATCGAGCGCTGGTTCGAGCCGGGAAGCGAGCTCGTGCTCGTCGAGAACGCCGAGGAGGCGCTCGCTGCATATCGCGAGCTCCTCGCAGACCCGGCGCAGGCGGAGGAGATGGGGCAGCGCGCACGGGAGCGCGTCCTCGACGAGCACACGTATGCGCACCGGGCGCGGCGCTTGCTCGACCTCGTCGGCCTGGGCGCCGGGGTCACCGTATGACCCTCGGCCGAATCGTCGCGGTCGTCCCCGCCTACGACGAAGCGGAGGTGATCGGCCGGGTCGTCGACGAGATTCGCGCGTTCGATCCCGGGATCGACATCGTCGTCGTGGACGACGCCTCGGCGGACGAGACGGCGTCGGTCGCGGAGGCACACGGCGCGATCGTGCTCCGGCTGCCGCACAACGTGGGCATCGGAGGCGCCGTCCAGACCGGATTGAAGTTCGCGCTCGCGGAAGGCTACGACACCGCGGTCCGGCTCGACGGGGACGGGCAGCACGACGCGGGCGAGCTGGGGAAGCTTCTCGCCCCACTCGAGCGCGGTGAGGCCGACCTCGTCATCGGCTCCCGCTTCGTCGACCCCGGCGGCTCGTACCGGCCCCCGTTCGCCCGCCGCATCGGGATCCGCGTCTTCGCGCGGCTCGTCTCGCTCCTGACCCGTCAGCGGGTCACCGACACGACCTCGGGCTTCCTGGCGCTCGACCGCGTCGGGATCGAGCTCTTCGCGGCGGAGTACCCACACGACTACCCGGAGGTCGAGGCGACACTCGTCGCGCTCAAGAGCGGTTTGCGGCTCTCGCAGGTGCAGGTCCACATGCGCGAGCGCGAGACGGGATCCTCGTCGATCACGTTCGTGCGGTCGCTGTACTACATCGTCAAGGTCCTGCTCGCGCTGCTCGTCGCCAGCCTTCGCCGCTATCCGCGCCTGCAGAGTGCTCGCCGGTGACCCCGCTCCGGGTCTCGCTCGTCGGCGTCGTCGCGTCACTCCTCCTGATCCTGATCGTGCTCGAGCTCGTCCGCGGTCGCCGGCTCAAGGAGCGGTACGCGCTTCTGTGGCTCGCGACGGGGATCGTCCTGCTCGTGCTCTCCGCGTGGCGCGAGGCGCTCAACACGATCGCCGGCTGGCTCGGGGTCACGGGCTACCCGCCCGCGGTCCTCTTCGCGGTCGCGACGCTCTTCATCCTGCTCGTCCTGCTCCACTACTCGACGGTGCTGTCGAGGCTGACCGACGACAACGTCGAGCTGGCGCAGCGGATCGCGCTGCTCGAGGAAAGAGTCTCCCGCTCTACGGAGCCACGTACGCCCGGCTGAACGCGAAGACGTCGCCCTGCGTGTCGTCGTCCAGCCAGTTCGTCCCGACGCCGATGCGGTACCACGCTCCGGGAGGCCCGTCGACGTCGAGGTACTCGGGATCTCGCGTCGTCGCGATCGGCACCGAGCGGACGAAGCAGTACACGGAGCGAGAGCCGTCGGTGTTCTCGCACTCGACGTCCGGGCCCTCGTCGATCCGGTAGACGCGGTAGAAGACGTCGCCGAGCCAAGGCCCTCCCGGCGTCCAGCTGAGGCGCTGGCCCGCGCTCGTGCGCTCGCCTTCGAGCACCACGTCGTCGTCGATCGGGGTCAGGATGAAGTTGTCCACGTCGTCCTGGAACACGGCCCGCTCGGGACGCGTGGTCGGCGACGAGGCCGCGATCGCCACCGCGGGTACGGCAACGGTCAAGACGGCTGCAACGACGACCCAGCGGAACGAAAGCGGCCGGAGCTCGAGCGGCCGCAGCCTGTCGCCGAGCCGCCGTGCAAGCGTGGGTACGAGCAACGGGATCGCCGCGAAGAGGATCAGGTAGGCCGGCCACGCGGGCATCAGCAGCCGCCAGAACGTGTTCGCCTGGATGTCCGCTCGCGTCGAGAAGCCCTTCACGAGGAGGAACGCCGCCAGCCAGCCGCCGAGCAACGCGGCGATGGAGCCGCGGCGGACACGAATGACGGCGAGCAGGCCCGCGAACGGCGCCCACTGAGCGAGCCGCGCGCTCCAGAAGAACTCGCGCAGCTGGTCCATCTGCAGGCGCCAGTGGTCGAGGTCGAGCTCGACGTAGCGGTCGAGGTCGAGCGCGACGAGTCCCGCGCCGGCTGCAACCCGCGCTTCGTCCAACGAGAACAGCGGAAGCTGGCCCAGCCCGCGCTCCTTCCAGAATGCGAGCACGAGGAGGCTGGGGACGAGGGCTGCTCCGAAGACGATCCCGTCACGCCAGCGGCGTGCGACCAGATATGCGAGCGCAGCGCCGACGCCCATGAGGAGATTGGGAGGCTTCATCCCACCGGCCGCCCCCAGGAGGACTCCCGCGAGGGCGGCCTCCGCGACCCGGCTCGCATCGAGCGAGCGGACGACGAACAGGGCTGCGGCGAGCACGGCGACCATCGACGGGAAGTCGGAGAGCGACGTCAGCCCGAGCGCCTGCGGGAGGAAGTGCTCGGTCCAGCGCTCCTGGTAGCGGTCGACGAACAGCGGGATCGAGGCGAACGGCGTGGCGACCCAGAGGAACGACGCCCAGTAGCCGAGCATGCGCCCCCCGATCCTCGAGGCGATCCCGTAGACACAGAGGAGCGCGATCGGCGCGAGGACGAGGAGGTTCAGCACCATGATCGGCGGGAGCGCTTGGACGAACGTCGGACCGGTGACCCACATGATCGGGGCGAGGACGAGCGACCAGAGGTAGCCGAGCTCCGTCGGAGGGAGCTCGAGGTGCCCGAGCAGCCAGCCCTGCGTCGTGATCCAGATCTGGTCGCCGTTGTGGAACCACACCCAGCCGTTGTGGGGCACCGAGGCGGCGAGCAGCAGTGTCGCGACGAGCTGGGCGCTCGCCAGGGTGGCGAGAACGGCGCGTGGGTGCTCGAGGAGCACGTCGACCGTTCGGCTCGCCTCCCGGGCGGCGGCGACCGAGGTGCTAGCGACCGACACGTGTGGTGCGGTTCGAGCGGTACCAGGCCACGGTTCGCTCGATCCCGTCGCGCAGCTCGGTCGACGCCTCGAACCCGAAGAGCTCCCGTGCCCGGCTCGCGTCGACGCTCCGGCGCGGCTGACCGTTGGGCTTGGACGTGTCCCATGCGATCGAGCCCTCGTAGCCCGTCAGCTCGGCGATGAGCTCGGCGAGCTCGCGGATGGAGATCTCCTTCCCTGCACCGAGGTTCGCCGGCTCCGCGCCGTCGTAGCGCTCGGCGGCCAGGACGAACCCGTCGACGCAGTCGTCGACGTAGAGGAACTCGCGGGTGGGAGAGCCGTCGCCCCAGAGCACGACCTCGTCCTCCGCGTCGACCATCTTGCGGATCAGCGCGGGAATCACGTGTGAGGTCTCCAGGTCGAAGTTGTCGCGCGGGCCGTACAGGTTCGTGGGCAGCAGGAAGACCGCGTCGAGCCCGTACTGCTCGCGATAAGCCTGCGCGCCGACGAGGACGGCCTTCTTCGCGACGCCGTACGGCGCGTTCGTCTCCTCGGGATATCCGTCCCAGAGCACTTCCTCGCGAAACGGGACGGGAGCGAACTTCGGGTACGCGCACACCGTCCCCGCGATGACGAGCTTCTCCGTCTCGTGCAGCCGTGCCTGCTCGAGGACGTTCAGCCCCATCGCGAGGTTCGCGTACCAGTAGCGGCCGGGGTTCGCGCGGTTGGCGCCGATGCCTCCGACCTCGGCAGCGAGATGGAAGACGAGCTCCGGCTGCGTGTCTCCGAACAGCTGCGCGGCGTCGTCGCTCGAGGTGAGGTCGTACTCGGCCTGACGCGCGACGACGACGTCGTGGCCGTCGCTCTCCAGCCGCTCGACGAGGTGCGAGCCGAGGAAGCCCCCGCCTCCGGTCACGACCACCTTCATGACTTCGTCAGCGGCGAGCCCGTGGACAGCCAGTCCACACGACCGATCCAGCGCTGCCGGTTCTCGGCGTACCAGCGAATCGTCTCCAGGACTCCTTCTTCCCAGGAGACCTTCGGCTCCCAGCCGGTCTCGCGCGTCAGCTTCTCGTGGCCCACCCTGAGTGCCATCACGTCGGTCGTCCCCGGCCGGAACCGCGCAGGCGTCGTGACGATCTCGCGGTCGTCCGGCCAGAAGCCTTCTGCCGCGCCGATCCTGAGGATGAGGTCGACCCAGTCGCCCATGGTGATGTTCTCGCCCTGGCCGTAGACGTAGACGTCGCCGGGAGTGCCGTGCGCTGCGACGGTCAGGTGCCCGCGGACGCCGTCGGTGCAGAAACAGAAGTCGCGCATGGGGTCGAGCTGCCCGAGCTCGACGATCTCACGCGTCAGCGCCTGCGTGATGATCGTCCCGGTGACGTAGCGCGGGTTCTGCCGCGGCCCGTAGTTGTTGAACATGCGCGTGACGACACCTGGCACACCGAACGCGTCGTGGTAGTTCATCGTCAGGAAGTCGGCTGCGACCTTCGCGGTGGCGTAGATCGACTTCGGGTTGATCGGCGAGCGCTCGTGGAGGATGAGGCTGCCGGCTTCGTCGAAGTCGTGGTGATCGCGTACCGACTCGCGGACGTTGCCGTACTCCTCGGATGTGCCTGCCGTGTCGAACTTCTCGAGCTCGAGGCCCCAGTCGACCACCGACTGGAGGAGGTTCAGCGTGCCGATCGTGTTCGCCATCACGGTCTCGTACGGGCGGTGCCAGGACTCCCCGACGTGAGCCTGAGCGCCGAGGTGGAACAGGTACGGGCGGTCGGTGGCCGTCTCCTTGAGCTCCCTGATCAGGTAGTCGACCGAGGTCCTGTCCGTGAGGTCTGCGAAGTGCACCTTGAGGCGGTCACGGAGCGACCCGATGTTGTTGAGCGCGCCGCTCGAGGTCGCTCGCACGAATGCGTGGACGTTCGCGCCGATCTCGACGAGCGCGTCCGTGAGGTGTGACCCCATGAACCCGTCGGCGCCCGTGACCAGGACCGTGCGGCCCTCGTAGACGTCGCCGAACTCGGTTCGGAGCTCGTCGAGCGTGCGTCCTGTCCAGAGACTGTCGTTCGGCATGGGGCGTACGCTTCCGCGTCGGTGAGCAAGCGTACAGACTCGGTCGGCCTGGGCTCGATCGCGAGCGGTGCGCTCACCGCGGGCTCCTTCCTCGTCGTGTCGGCGATCGCGGCGGGTATCGGCGTGGTGATCGCGCGCGAGTTCGGCCGCTCGGCGGAGACCGACGGCCTGCTGGCTGCCTACGGGCTCTTCGTCGTCATCGTGATCGCCTCGCAGGCGATCAGGGTCGCGGTGCTGCCCGAGCTCGCGCTCGCCCGGGACGAAGGCCGGCTCGGAGGAGAGCTCGCCGGATTCGCGGTCGCGCTCGTCGTGATCGCGATACCGCTCCTCCTCGTCGCGGCCTTCGGCTCCTCGCTCGTCGCGAGACTGCTCACCGGCGACGGGTCCGAGGTCGCACACGACACGGCCGCGGACGTGCTCCGGTGGGTCATCCCCGCCGGGGTTGCCCACCTCTTCGCGGCGATCGCGGCCAGCGGGCTCGCCGCGCTGGACGACTACCGGACGGCTGCACTCGCCTACGCGCTCGGGAGCGCTACAGGGCTCACGCTGATCCTCGTCCGCGTCGAGCCCGACGGGATCATCGCCGTCGCCTGGGGATCGATGGTCAACGGCGTGGTCACGCTCGCGATCGTGCTGGCGGGGCTCGCGCTGCATGCAGCGCGGCTCGAGGTTCCGCGAGGAGCCGTGCGTCCGAGCGGGCCACCCGTGCGGAGGCGGCTGGGGGCGTTCGCCGTGGGAGCAGCGCTTCCGCTGGCACTCCAGCTCCTGTACGTCGTCTGCCTGCCGTTCGCCGCACGGCTGGGGGAGGGCGCGGCCACGAGCTTCGTGTACGCATATCTCGCGGCCTCGTCCCTCGTGACGGTCACCGCCGGATCCCTCGGAATCGTGACCTCGGTCCCCCTTTCTCGGTCCGGCCTGGCTCCGGCGCAGGCCGTGCGCCACGTCGTTGCGACGTCGTGGCTGTCGCTCGCGCTCGCGGGAGCCGCCGCCGGCACGTTTGCGCTTGCCGGCGGAGATCTCGTCGAGGCCGTGCTCGGTGAGGCGTACGCGGGGGACGTCGGCGCCGACATCGGTCGGCTCGTCGCCGTGCTCAGCCCGTGGATGATCGCTGCGGTCGGCGTCGCGGTGACGTTCCCGCTCGCCTTCGTCGCGGGCCGGACACGCGGCTTGCCGTGGATCGCGCTCGGCGCGCTGGCGTTGCAGGTGCCGCTCGCGTGGGCTGGAGCGGAGATGCTCGAGCTCGACGGGCTCGCGTTCGCGCTCGCCGTATCGACGCTGCTCGTGCTCGCGGCGCTTCTCGTCGAGCTCAACGCGCTCGCCGGCACGATTCGCCGTCTCGGCGCGGCGGCCGCATTCGTCGCGGCGTTGACGCTCGTCGCCTTCATTCCTCCTGCGCTCTTTCTCGGCACGCTCGCGTCCGCTCTCGTGGGACTGGCGCTCTACGTCATCCTGCTAGGCGTCGTGAGACCGCGGAGCCTTACGGACAGCTGGCACTACCTTCGTGCCCTGAGCTAGCGAGGCCCTCGGAGCTTGCGAACGACCCAGATGCCTGCTCGCGTGGAGAACACGCGGGTTCGCGCGGACGCGACGACACGGCGTCCTGGCGGCAGGTAGGAGAAGCTCATTCGGCCGTGTGCAGCGAGTGCATCCGCTTCGCCCGGCGGCTCGTCGTCGCGGAGCTTGCGGATGCACGCCGTGCGGAAGCTGACCGGCGGCTCGAGCGCCCAGGCGTCGCTCGCCTTCACGTAGTCGACGATCGAGGCGACGCCCGGCAGGTACGCGTCGTCCAGCAGCATCCGGCCGCCGACCTTCAGGCGGGAAGCCAGGTACCACCAGTCCAGGATCGGGTACGGGAAGCCGTGAGCCCCGTCGACGAGCGCGAGGTCGAGAGCGCGAACGGCCAGATCCGGGAGAACCTCCTGCGAGCGACCGATGTGAAAGGTCACGCGCTCCGTATCGATCCCGCGCTCGTCGCACGCTGTGCGGATCCGGCGCTCCTCCTCGGGATCGGGGGTGACGACTTCGTGCTCCGCCCCACGAGCGGCGAACACGATCGTGCTCGCCCCCGCACCGGTCTCGAGCGTCGCCATCCCGTCGTGGACGTTCTGCTCCAGCCACGCGAGCGCTTCCCACGCGAGGCCCCAGTAGTCGGGGCTCGAGTGCAGGCTCGGCGGCGTGCGCTTGAGCGAGTCGGTGAGCGGTGTCTTCACGAACGCGTCCGTCTTTACAGTGCCTGGCACTGTAAAGGGGCCGAAAGTGCGCCAACGTTTCCACAGGCGAGCCGTCTGCCGGGGACGCAGAGATCAGGCGACGACGGCGAGCGGGCTCAGCTCGCGAGCTCCTCGTACACGGCGTCGTGCGCCTGCGCGGTCTTCTCCCAGGTGAAGCCGGCCGCGCGCTCGAGGCCGCGCCGCCGCCAGGGATCGGGATCACCGAGAACGTCTTCGACGGCGGCAACGAGCTCCTCGGTCGAAGAAGGATCGAACAGCCGCGCAGCGTCGCCGACGACCTCCGGCAACGACGCCACATTCGAGCAGGCGACGGGGCAGCCGCACGCCATCGCTTCGAGCGGCGGCTGGCCGAAGCCCTCGTACAGGCTCGGGAACACGAGTGCCGCAGCAGTCCGATAGAGGTGCACGAGCTCGTCGCGCCGCACATGGCCGAGGGAGCGCACGCCGTCGGGGACAGGCCCCTCGTACGCCGTCAGCACGAGCTCCAGACCCGGATGCGTCCTGCGCAGCTCGGCGAAGGCCTCGAACAGGCGAGTGTGGTTCTTGTGCGGCCACGCGCGAGCGGGATAGAGAAGGAACTCGCTGCGCGGATCCTCGCCGGGACGAAACACTGCGTGGTCGATCCCGAGATGGATCGGCCGCACGCGCTCGGACGGCAACTCGAGGCGCTCTACGAGCGTCTCCGCTGCGTGGCGCGAGATCGTGACGACGAGGCGGCTCCTCCTGGCCGACCAGCCGTAGACCCTTCTTCGGTAGGCCAGCTCCGCGCGCGAGAAGAACTGCGGCAAGAGCTCGTGCTGGACGTCCAGGATCGTCGTCGCCGCAGAGCGGCTCTCGACGGGTGGGATCATGACGCTCAGGGGAAAGTGCAGCACGTCGAGATCTGCGAAGCGCCGGGTGATCGCGCCCTTCCGAAGCGACGCCCGCACCATCGCGGCGACACGGCCGCTCGTCGATCGTGACGCCCTGTACTCGGGCACGAGCTCGCCGGGAAGGCCGTCCAGGTCTGCGGCGATCGACGGCAGGAAGACCCGGTACTCGAACCGGCCAACGCGGCCCAGCGCCCGCACCAGCTCGCGAACGTAGGTCTCGCTCCCTCCCGAGACCCCCGGCACGAGCGTGAGGAGGCTGATGCCTACTCGCGCCACCTAGAGATCGTTGGCGGCGGCCACGTATGCGTCCTCGTGCATGCGTGCCGTCTCGTTCCACGTGAACCGGGCCGCGTGCGCAAGTCCCTTCTCGCGGAGCTCCTCCGAGCGCTCGTCCGCCTCCAGGATCCCCGCGACGATCGCCTCCGGATCGAGCGGATCGAAGAAGACCGCCGCGTCGCCGCAGACCTCCGGGATCGCGGCGACGTTCGCGGCTGCGACCGGGCAGCCCGACGCCATTGCTTCGAGCGGCGGCATTCCGAATCCCTCGTACAGGCTCGGAAACACGAGCACGGCGGCTCGCCGGTAGAGGGACGCGAGCTCTGCATTCGAAACGGCGCCCCAGCGCTCGACTCCGTCGGGAAGTTGTCCGAGTCGGTCGAGGCCTCCTCCCGTGAGGACGAGGCGCAGCTGCGGCCGCGTCTTGCGGAGCGTGGCGAACGCCTCGAACAGGCGGACGTGGTTCTTGTGCGGCCACGGCCGCGCGGGATAGAGGATGAACGGCTCGCGCTCTTCCTCACCGGGGCGGAAGAGCGTGTGGTTGATCCCGTGGGGGATCACGTGAACGAGCGAGGGATCCAGCTCCAGGAGCTCGAGCGCTCGACCACGCACGAACTCGCTCGTCACGATCACCGCCGACGCCGAGCGGGTCGCGCGGTCGTAGGCGATGCGCCGGAACGAGCGGCGCGCCGGGCCGAAGAACTCGGGCAGATCGCGATGCTGCACGTCGTGGAGAGTCACGACCGTGGGCCCTTTCGTCGCCGGCACGGGCACCGTGAGCGCGTAGTGCACCACGTCGACGGTGTCGAGCTGGCTCCGAACGTTGCGTGACCTGAACGCGGACAGCGCCATTGCGGCGATGCGGGCCGGCCCGCGCTTCGCGACGGGAGGCTCGCCCACCTCGGTGGCGGGCAGACGGCCCGCCGCATCCTTCGCATGGGCGGGGACGAAGACGGTGTAGTCGTGCCTCCGCACGGCCGGCAGTGCCCTCACCAGCTGCCGTGCGTACGTCTCCGAGCCGCCGAGATCACCCGGGGCCAGTGTGAGGAGGGAAATGCCGACGCGCACGACCTGATCCTAGTCGTGTTCGGAGTCGTCCTCATGCCCCGGCTAGAATGGCGTCATGCCCTCTCGCAAAGCCAAAAACGGCGAATCTGCAGGGGGTTCGGTCGACGTAGAGGCGCTCTTCGAGCGTCTTCGGGACGAGGTTCGCCGGTCCGGGTCGGACCCCGGCGGAGCGAACGGGGAGCCGGGCGATCGCCGCGCAGCGCGGGCCGAAGCCGAGCGACTGTGGCCTGTCTCCGCCGATCGCTCGCTCCGGCTGCGACCAGGTGTCCGCGGTGGTGTGGGGACCCCGGTCAAGGGAGGCCTGCGCAAGCTGATGCGCTGGTACGTCGAGCCGCTGGCCTACGACCAACGCTCCTTCAACGCCGCGGCCCTCCGACTGATCGACGACCTCCAGCAGCAAGTCGACCGGCTGGGCGCGGAGCTCGAGGAGCTCCGCAGCCGGCGGAGATGAGAATCCTGGTCGTCCGCCCTCAGGTGCCGTTCGCCTGGGGCGGGACCGAGGTGATGACCGACCGGCTGGTCGACGAGCTTCGACAACGCGACCACGAGGCCGAGCTCGTCACCGTCCCGTTCAAGTGGTACCCCGGGACTCGCGTCCTGACGCAGGCCTTCCTGTGGCGGCTGCTCGACCTCGACGAGGTGGACGGCGCACCCGTCGACATGGTCGTCGCGACGAAGTTCCCTTCGTACCTGGTGCGGCATTCGAACAAGCGTGTCTGGCTCGTCCATCAGTTTCGGCAGGCCTACGAGCTCGACGGCACCGACCTGGGGCAGTTCGACGAGTCTGCCGAGGACCGCGCTCTCCGCCGCAAGGTGCAGGCCCTCGACCGGATCGCCCTCGGCGAGGCGACGCGCCTCTTCTCGATCTCCCAGAACGTCGCCGACCGGCTCGAGCGCACGACCGGCCTGCGCGCCGAGTTCCTCCCCCCTCCGCCGCAGGAGCTCGACTACCGCTGCGAGGGCTACGAGGACTTCGTGCTCTCCGTCAACCGGCTCGACCGGGCGAAGCGCATCGATCTACTCCTCGAAGCAGCGGCACTCGACTCGTCGCTCCAGGTTGTGATCGCGGGCGACGGCCCCGACCGGCGCAGGCTCGAAGAGCTCGCTCGAGCGCGCGGGCTCGACGGCCGTGCGCGCTTCGCGGGCCGCGTCTCCGACTCGGAGCTCGCGGAGCTGTACGGGCGCTGCCTCGCCGTCTACTACGCGCCGGTCGACGAGGACTACGGGATGGTGCCGTTCGAGGCGTTCCTGTCCGAGAAGCCCGTGCTGACGACGACCGACGCCGGCGGCCCGCTCGAGATCGTGTTCGATCGCCGCACGGGGCTCGTGGTCGCGCCCGACGCGGCCGAGGTCGCACGCGCCGCCGGCTGGCTGCGCGAGCATCGCGAGGACGCCGCGTCGTTCGGGCGAGCCGGGAAGGCGATCGCTGCCGAGGTGACCTGGGATCGCGCGATCGAGCGGCTGCTCGCATGAACCTTGCGTACTACTCGCCGATGCCGCCGGAGCGGACGGGTGTCGCGGACTACAGCGCTCTCCTGCTACCGGCGCTCGGCGAGCGAGTAGAGGTCACGTTGGTCAAGCGAGGGCGAAAGCGCGCACCCCGCGGCACCTCGAGCGCGCTCTACCACGTCGGGAACAACCCGGACGCGCACGCGTGGATCGTCGACGCACTTCGCCGGCAGCCAGGCGTCGTCGTCCTGCACGACTTCGTCGTCCACCACCTCGTTGCGGGGATGACCATCGGCCGGCGAGACGGCCACGGCTACCTCGACACGATGGAGCGCGAGCACGGCGTCGTCGGACGGCTCCTCGCACACGGTGTTCTCGACAAGCGCATCCCGCCGCTGTGGGAGTCGCGGCCGTCCGACTTCCCGCTCGCGTGGTTCGTCCTCGAGCACGCGACCGGCGTGATCGTGCACTCGCAGACGGTCTTCGACCTCGTGCGTGGCGCGGGCTACGAGGGCCCGATCTGGCTCGTCCCGCACCCCGCTTGGCCGGTGCCGGCCGTCGAGCCGAAGCGCGTCGCATCGGGCCCCGTGCTCGGGTGCTTCGGCGTCGTGAATGCGAGCAAGCGGATCCCCGAGCTCCTGCGGGCGTTCGCCGACATTCGCGAGGAGCACCCGGAGGCGGTGCTGCTCCTCGTCGGCCCCACTTCGCCGGGATTCGACCTCGACCGCAGGCTCCAGCGCCTCGGGCTCGACGAGAGAGGGCTCGTGCGTGAAGGGTGGGTCGACGAGCAGCGGCTGTGGGAGCTGCTCGCCGGTGTCGACGTCTCCGTCAACCTTCGCCATCCGACGATGGGTGAGACGTCGGGGATCGCGATCCGCTCGCTCTCGCTCGGAAAGCCGCTGGTCGTCAGCGACGTCGGCTGGTTCTCCGAGCTCCCGGACGGCGCCGCGCTCAAGGTGCCGGTCGACGAGCACGAGGTGGAGACGCTGACCGCCGCCCTGGAGCTCTTGGTGGCGAGAGAGGACGTGCGAGAGCAGATGGGGCGGGCGGCGGCGGAGACGGCGAGGCGCCGGCACGATCTCGATCGCGTCGCCGAGCTGTACGTCTCGGCTCTCGAGGAGGCGGCGGGCGGCGCGAAGGTCGGCGACGCGGTGCTGCGAGAGGTGAGCGAGGCCGCGGCGGACGTCGGGATCTCCCCGGAGGACGCGGAAGCCGGAGAGATCGCCGGACGTCTCGCCGAGGTCGAGCTTGGTCGGTAGCTTCGTCCGGCGAATTCCTGCGTGGGCATGGCTGGTCGCGATCGTCGTCGGCTCGTTCGCCGTCAGAGCCTGGCTCGCTCGGGGCATGCTCGGCCCGTTCATCATGGTCGACGAGCTCATCTATTCCGAGCTCGGCCGCAGCCTCGCCGACAGCGGCGAGCTCCTCGTCCGTGAGCTCGCCTCGCCCGGCTACGGGATCGTCTACCCCGCGCTGATCAGCCCCGCGTACGCGATCTTCGAGTCGCTGACGGACGCGTACGCGGCCGTGAAGACGCTGAATGCGCTCGTGATGTCGCTCGCCGCCATCCCTGCGTTCTTTCTCGCGCGGCGCGTCGTCGGTCCGGGGCTCTCGCTCCTCGCCGCGGTGCTCGCCGTCTCCCTGCCCTCGCTCGTCTACACGGGGTCAGTGATGACGGAGAACGTCTTCTACCCCGTCTTCCTGACCGCCGCACTCCTGCTGACGCTCGTGCTGGAGCGGCCGACGACGGCGCGGCTGATCCTCCTCCTTATCGCAGTCGGCGCCGCTTCTGCGACGCGCGTGCAGGCCGTCGTCCTCGTCCCGGCGCTGCTCACGGCGCCGCTGCTCCTCGCCGGCTTCCGACGGGAAGGACTGCGGGTCGCCTTGCGTCCGTTCCGCCTGCTGTACGCCGTCGTGCTCGGCGCGGGAGCACTCGTCGCCCTCGTCCAGATCGCGCGAGGGAGGTCGCTCTCGGGCCTGCTCGGGGCGTACAGCATCGTCGGCGAGTCCGACTACGAGCCTGGCGAGGTGCTCCGCTATTTCCTGTACCACCTCGCGGAGCTCGATCTCTACCTGGGGATCGTGCCGCTCGCGGCGACGATCGTCCTCGTCGGACGTGCCCGCACGCTCGACCGGCCGCTGCAAGCGCTCCTGGCAACCGCGCTCGCGACGACGTTCTGGCTGGTGCTCGTGGTCTCCGCCTTCGCGTCCGTCTTCGCGCAGCGGATCCAGGAGCGGAACCTCTTCGTGGTCGCACCGCTCTTT
Organism: uncultured Actinomycetes bacterium; assembly: GCA_963721795.1. Lineage (GTDB taxonomy): Bacteria > Actinomycetota > Thermoleophilia > Gaiellales > Gaiellaceae > GMQP-bins7. The sequence goes on along the minus strand of CAVRLT010000021.1, from coordinate 221,183 downwards.
CTCGTGCTCCTGCTGGCCTGGGTGGAGAGGGGAGCCGTGCGGCCACGCGTCCTCTCGCTGTCGGCTGCCGCTGCGGCGGCGGCGCTCGTCCTCCTCATCCCGTTCGAGCGCTTCATCGAGACGTCGGCGCTCTCGGACACGCTCATGCTGCTCCCGTGGTGGTCGGTACAGGATCACGTGTCCCTCGAGTGGGTCGCCGAGCTCGCATTCGCGCTGGCAGTCGCGTTCGGGGCGGCGTTCCTGCTCGTCCCTCGCCGCTACGCGATCGCTCTGCCCCTCGTCGTCCTCGCGTACTACGCCGCGGTCTTCCACCCGATCTGGGCAGGCTCGCACGGCGTGAAGCAGGCGTCCGCCGGAGCCGTCTTCCAGGGCATCCGCGGCGTTCCGCGCGATTGGATCGACGCGGCGCTCCCCGCCGACGCACGGGCCGCGGTCTTGTGGACGGGCCGCGCTGACCGCTTCACCGTCAACCAGAACGAGTTCTTCAACCGCACGGTCGGGCCTGTGTTCTACCTTCGCCAACCGACGCCTGGCGGCGTGGGGGAAACGCAGGTGCGGGTCGACCCCCGCGACGGTCTGGTGCGCCTTCCGGACGGCGATCCGCTCGCGGTCGAGTACCTCCTGACGGACGGGTCGGTCACTCCGGACGGCGAAGTCGTCGCCCGGGACGATCTCCTCGGGACGACCCTGTGGCGGGTCGGCGGGGACGTCGTCTCGACGACCTCCATCAGGGGCCTCTATCCGAACGACAGCTGGTCGGGGGAGGCGGTGACGTGGAGACGCCGGCTCTGTCGTGGCGGCGAGCTCGTCGTCTCGCTCTCGAGCGACCCGTCGCTGTTCGAGTCACCCCAGACGGTGCACGCCTCGGTGGGAGGCAAGCGCGTTGCGAGCGTAGAGCTCGAGCCGAACACGCAAACGAAGCTACGAGTCCCGCTCCCGTCAGGCCAGGACACGTGCGTCGTCACGTTCCGGGTCGACCCGACAGCGGTTCCGGCAGAGGTGCTCCCGGGCTCGAACGACCGCCGCGAGCTCGGCGCGCACTTCAACGCCTTCGTCTACGAGCCGGCGACGTGAGGATCGCATTCGACGTCTCGCCGCTCTCCCATCCGCCGCTCGGAATCGGGAACTACATTCGCGGATCGCTCGGCGGACTAGTCGAAGCCGCGGGTCGCGAGCACGAGGTCGTCGCCTTCGCTCCCACGAGCCTGAAGGGGCCCAACCGGATTCGAGCCGCACTCGCCGGTATCGACGTCGAGCTTCGTACCTGGCGCCTGCCTCTCTCCCACGTGCTCCGGACCGCGTGGAGCGCCGCCGGGTGGCCCGCCGCCGAGCGGCTTCTCGGCGACTTCGACGTGCTCCACTTCTCGGATTGGATGTTCCCGCCGCAACGTGCAGGTGTGAGAGCGACGACGATCCACGACCTGGTCCCGCTCCGCCATCCCGAGTGGACGACTCCACGCACGCGCTCGATGCACGGGCGCAAGTACCGAAACAGCGCGCAGACGTGTGACGTCGTGTTCGTCAACTCCGCGTACACGGGCAAGGACGTCACGGGCATGCTCGGCGTTCGCGAGGATCGCATCCACGTCGCGCACCCGGCTGCGAGGGACGAGTTTCGCCCTGACGGCCCGACGGCAGATCTCGGCGCGCCGTATTTGCTGACGGTCGCAACTCTCGAGCCGCGCAAGAACCTCCAGACCCTCGTCGAGGCTCACAGGCTCCTCGGAGGCGATCTCCTGCTCGCGGTCGCCGGAGGAGAGGGCTGGGGAGACCAGCCCCAGCTCGACTCCCCGCGGATCCGCCGGCTCGGCTTCGTCTCCGACGACCACCTCGCGCGGCTGTATCGGGGCGCGGCGGCCGCCGTCTACCCCTCGCGCTTCGAGGGCTTCGGGATACCGGTCCTGGAAGCGATGTCGTGCGGATGCCCGGTCGTCGTGTCGGCGCACCCGTCGCTCGACGAGGCAAGCGGTGACGCAGCAGTGCGTGCCGACCCCGACGACCCGGTCGCGCTTGCGGCTGGAGTCGAGCACGCCCTCGCCGAGCGGGAGCGCCTCGCCGAAGCCGGGCTCGCGCACGCGCGCAGATTCTCCTGGCGGGCGGCGGGCGAGGTCTTCCTGCGCGGGTACGAGAGGGCGCGTCGGTGAGAAGGCGCGAAGAGGTCCTGCTCGTGGTCTACCGCCCCGGGCCGTCGTTCCTCGTCCTGCTGCGCTCGCCGGAAAGTCACGGCTACTGGCATCTCGTGGCAGGCGGAGTCGAGGAGGGCGAGGCTCCGGATGCAGCGGCACTGCGCGAGCTCGGCGAGGAGACGGGGCTCACGCGCCCGTCTCGCTTCGCGCCGATCCCGCTCGAGCTCGGGTACAGCGCCGTCGAGGGCGATGTCTCGGTCACGCTCCACCCGTACTCGGTCGAGGTCGAGCCGGACTGGGAGCCCATGCTGAACGAGGAGCACGTCGAGTACCGCTGGTGCTCCGAGTCCGAGGCGGAGGCACTGCTCGAGTACCCCGAGCCGCGCGACGCACTCCGGCAGGTCGCTCGTCGGCTGGAGGCGCGCGCGTGAGGGTCGCGGTCGACACGTCGCCGCTCGTCCAGACGCGGGCAGGAACGGCGCGGCACGTTCGCGGACTGCTGTCCGCCCTTCGAGGTCGGCCGGGGTTGGAGCTCGAGCTCCACTCCTTCGGCGGGCCGGGTCACGTATCGAGCGTGCTCCGAGACGCGCTCTGGTACCCACTCGCGCTGCCGCATCGAGTGCGCGCGCTCGATGTGCTCCACTGCACGACCTTTCGCGGCCCCCTGCGGAGTCGTGTCCCGAGCGTGCTCACCGTGCACGACCTGGCGATCGTCCGTCACCCGGAGGCGTTTCCCCGCTGGCATCGCCTGTACGGAAGAGTCGGGCTGCGTGAGGCGCTCCGCGCCGCGCACGCAGTCGTCGCGGTGTCGGAGTTCACGAAGCGGGAGGTCGCCGAGCTCGCCGGCGTTCCCGGCGAGCGGATCCACGTGGTGCCGAACGGGGTCGACCGGCTCTTCACACCGAGCGGGCCTGCCGCCGAGGGGTCGTACGTTCTCGCGGTCGCGACGCTCGAGCCGCGGAAGAACCTCGCTCGCGTCGTCGAGGCGGCCCGCCTTGCCGGCGTCGAGCTGCGCGTCGTCGGCGCGCGCGGTTGGGGAGGAGTGGACGTCGCGGGCTGGGTCGGCGAGGTGACCGATGTGGAGCTCGCCGAGCTCTACCGGGGTGCTCGCTGCGTCCTCTACCCGTCGCTGTACGAGGGGTTCGGGCTGCCGGTGGTCGAGGCGATGGCCTCCGGCGTCCCGGTCGTGACCTCGCAAGGAACGGCGCTGGAGGAGGTCGCAGGAGGCGCCGCGGTGCTCGTCGATCCGCTCGACGTCGAGGCGATCGCCGACGGGATCGCGCAAGCCGAACGCCGGCGCGCCGAGCTGGTCCCGCTCGGCCTCGTCCGTGCCGGCGAGTTCACCTGGGAGCGTGCCGCCGACCGGGTCGAGGCGCTCTGGAAGGAGATCGCATGACGCTCGTCGCCATCGACGCCGACGTTCTCGGGCGCGAGCGGACCGGCGACGAGACCTACGTGCGCAATCTGCTCCGCGAGCTGGCGCTGCTGGCCCCGGCAGCGAGCTTCGGGCTCGCCGGCGTCACCCGGCGTCCGGAGCTCATTCCCTCGGGCATCGAGCCCGTCGAGCTTCGTGCGCGCTCGCAGGTGCTCCGGATGGCCGTCGCGCTCCCTCGGCTGCTCCGACGGCTCGGCGCCGACCTCGTGCACACGCAGTACGCGCTCCCGCTGCGTCTGCACTGCCCGGGCGTCGTCACCGTCCACGACCTCTCGTTCGAACGCGAGCCCGGCGCTGTTCAGCCCGAGAGACCGGGTCCTCTTTCGCCGCGTCGTCCCGAGCGCAGTCCGCCGCGCCGCGCGCGTCTTCACGGTGTCGGAGCGCACCAAGCGAGATCTCATCGAGCTCTACGACGTTCCAGCGGAGAAGGTCGTCGTGACACCGAACGGCGTCGATCCAGCGTTCCACCCCTCACCAAGTGGCTCAGAGCCACAAGACTCCTACGTTCTCGCGGTGGGTGCCATCCAGGTTCGGAAGAACCAGCTCGCGGCGCTCCAGGCGGCCTCCGCTGTGGGTCTCCCGCTCGTCGTCGTCGGGCCGGAGAAGAATCCGGCGCTTGCGAAGGAGCTGCGCAGTCGCGGTGCGCGCCTGGAGGGTCACGTCCCGATCGAGCGGCTCGCCGAGCTCTACCGCGGAGCAGCCTGCCTCGTCCAGGCGTCCCGTTTCGAGGGGTTCGGACTGCCGGTCGTCGAGGCGATGGCGTCTGGGACACCGGTCGTCGCGGTGCGCGAGCGCGCGCTCGAGGAAGTTGCCGGGGATGCAGCGCTCTTCGTCGACGAGACGGGTCTCGCGGACGGGATTCGGATGGCGCTCCAAGACCGCGCGAGGCTCTCCGCAGCCGGGCTCGAACATGCGCGCGCCTTCAGCTGGCGCGCCACCGCCGAGCGAACGCTCGCGGTCTACCGGGAGATACTCGGCGCATGAAGGTCTCCGCGGTCGTCGTCTCACACGGGCACGCTGCGGAGCTCCGTCGCGCGCTCCCCGCGCTCGTGCCCCAGGTCGACGAGACGGTGGTCGTTTCGAACCTCCCGGGCTCCGTCGCTGCCGTGCCGGAGGGAGTGCGCGTGCTCGAGAACCCACGGCCGCTCAGCCTGGCGGCGAACGTGAACCTGGGGATCGCCGCGACACAGGGGGAGTACGTCCTCGCCGCCAACCCCGACGTGATCCCGGAGCCAGATGCCGTAGCCGCGCTCGCTGCATTCGCCGACGCCCACCCTCGCTGCGGGATCGCCGGGCCGCAGATGCGCTGGCCGGACGGGACGTGGCAGCCGTCTCGCCGGCGGTTTCCGACCGTCCGCGGAACACTCGTCCGCCGCACGCCCCTCCGTCGCCTGCGAAGGCCGTACGAGGAGCAGCGCGATCATTACCACCTCGACGAGCGGCCGACCGCGCCGGTGCAGGCGAACTGGATGCTCGGCGCCTTCCTGCTCATGCGCCGCTCGCTGCTCGACGAGATCGACGGCTGGGACGCCGGCTTCAGGCACTACTGCGAGGACATCGACCTCTGCTACCGCGCGATGCGGGCCGGCTGGGAGCGCTGGTACGTCCCCGCAGCGGTCGTGACGCACGACTACGCGGCCGTGATCGACCGCGGGTTCATCTCGCGCCACACGCTCTGGCACGCGCGCGGCATGGCCCGCTTCGTCCGCAAGCATCCCGAGCGCCTGCTCGCCCTGTGAAGGACGACCAGTACACGCGGCAAGCGGAGGAATGGACGGAGCGCGCGTACGCTGACGCGGCAACCTACCTCGCGCATCGTGCCGAGCTCGTCATCGGCCTCGGGCCTGAGCTCGTGCCCGGGGATGAGGTGCTCGATCTCGCCTGCGGGGACGGAGGTCTCGGGGAGCTGCTGGTCACGCGCGGCCTTCGCTACCGTGGAGTCGACTCGACCGCGGAGATGGTCGAGGCGGCACAGCGCCGACTCGGCGATCGCGCCGTCGTCGAAGCGGGCGACCTGAACGAGTACGTTCCGCCGGCCCCCGTCGCCGCGACGACCGTCTTCCGCGCGATCTACTACGCGCGGGACCGGCGCACGTTCTTCCGGCACGTCGCGGCGTTCACGGAGAAGCTCGTCTTCGACCTGAACCCGCGCCAGTACCGGCTCGACGACGTCATCGAAGACCTTCGCGCAGAGGGCTTCACGCACATCGTGCTGCGCCCGTTCTTCATGCCTCAGACCCGCGCACTTCCACGACCGGCGGCGGCGATCGCGCGCGCCCTCGAGCGCACTGGCCCGGTCGCGCGGCTCGTGCTGCGCTTCCGCTTCACTTACCTGGTCGCAGCTAGCTAGGGGATTCCCAGGCCGCGCACGAGGACGAACGGTTCCGCAGCCTCGAGCCCGCAGGTCGTGCCGTGGTACTCGGCCGCGGCGCGGATCGCGCGCTCGCTGCGCGGGTGCGGATACTCGCGGCGCTCGGTCTCGTAGTAGGCGAAGGCCGCGAGCTTCCGCTCGAGCGTTCCGGTGATGTCGACGTACCAGTTGGGCTGGAACCAGTTGACCGCCGCGGGCGTCCACTCCGTGCTCGACGTCGGCGCGTAGGTGAGCACCCTTCGCACGGGATGACCGGGCGTCGGACGCGTCGCGACCGCGACCGAGTCGAAGAGCACCTGGTGGTCGCGGTTGACGTCCGGGTGAACGGTGTAGACGACCTCCGGCGCGTGGTCGCGCACGTGCTCCTCCACGATCTCGTTGACGGCGACGTGCTCGAGCGTGTCCAGCCGCATGTCCGGGAAAGTCGAGGTGCACGTAGTCCTGCACTCCGAGCTCGTCGGCGGCCTTCACCGCTTCCTGTTCCTTCCGCGACCGAGTCTCCGCGTCGCCCGGGTACTGGGTGGAGCTCCCGTCCGTCACGACCAGCACCCGGACGTCGTCACCTCCGCTGGTGTGGACAGCGATCGTCCCGCCCATGCCCAGCACCTCGTCGTCCGGATGGGCGGCGATGACGAGGACCCGCGTCATCCGAGCCTCGCTCCGACGACGAGCTCGTCCGCTCGTGTCTCGACCTCTTCGAGCAGGAGCGCGCCCTCGCCGCAGGCGACCACCGGCCCCTCCGGCCGTGCCGCGACGATCGTGCCCGCTGGGGCAGCCGCGTCCACGTCGTCCACCGGCCGAGCCCGCCAGACGACGACCTTCTCGTCCCCGAGGAACGTGAACGCTCCCGGATACGGGCGCGTCTGCGCTCGAACCCAGTCGTACAGGTACGGCGCACGCGTCTCCCAGTCGATGATTCCGTCCGGAGGCGTCCGCTTCGGCCAGGAGCTCGCCCGGGAGGGATCCTGTGGCAGGCGCGGCGCCGTTCTCGCGCGAGTAGCTGCGGCACGTACTCGCGGATGAGCTCGCACGTGGGCATCCGAGATGCGCTGGAACAGCGACTCGGCCGTGTCGTCGGCTTCGATCTCGACGACGACCTGGGCGACGATCGCGCCGGAGTCGGCGGTCGCGTCAACGATCTCGAAGAGCGTCACCCCGGTCCGCGCCAGCCCCGAGAGGATGGCCCACGGAATCGCCGCCCTGCCGCGGTGGCGGGGCAACAGGGTCGGATGCATTCCGAACACGCCTTCGCCCGCGAGCGCGAGGAACGGCTCGCGGACGATCTGAGACCAGCCGACGACGAAGATCAGCTCCGGATCGAGCTCGCCGACCGCTTCGAGCGTCTCGGGGTCGTTGACGTCCGCCGTCTCGACGAGCGTCGCGCCGAGGCGTGCGGCGACCTCGTCGAACGCACATTGCCCCGAGCGGTTCGGGTCGATCGGCCCCGGAAGGGTGACGACCCCGACGATCTCGGCTCCCGCGTCCGCGGCCGCCTCGAGACATTCGCGGCCGATCGTGTCGAAGCTCACCCAGACCGTTCGCATCGCCGGGCGATGGTATCGACGGGGCTCGGGCCAAGCCCGACCGCCGTCGATCGGGTCGGGCTTCAGCCTGACCTGCTTGAAACGGCCCTGTCTCGCCCGCGTTGGATTCGGATCCAGCTGTTCCGCGCAATCCAGACGAGCAACCCCGCCGCGACGCCCGAGAGTGCGACCACCACGATGATGCCCGCGCCTGGAACATCGAGCAGCTTGATCCCCGCGAGCCCGAGAATGCCCGCGAGCACGAGGCGGAGCGCAGGCTCTGGGATCCTGATGCTGAGCCGGCCACCGATCAGGACGCCGGGTATCGACCCGAGCAGAAGCCAGCCGAGCAGCGCGAAGTCGACGTTCCCGGCGATCCAGTGGCCCATGCCGGCGACGTAGAGCAGCGCCGCCGCGTGGAAGATGTCCGTCCCAACGACCTTGTGCGCGCGGAGCGGGAAGAGGACGAGGAGCGTGAGCCCGAAGAAGACGCCCGATCCGACCGACGTGAGGCCGACGATGAACCCGCCGAGCGCGCCGATGAGCACCGCTGCCACACGGTCACGGTTCGTCAGCTCCCAGCCGTCGTTTTCGAGCGTCTGCGAGTGGACGAGGCTCTTCGCGACGAGCCCGATCGCGCCGAAGAGAAGCGCCGCGCCGAGCACCTGGCCCATGACCGACTCGACGTCGTCGCCGTAGCGGTTCGTGATCTGAACCGCGGACCAGACGCCCACGAGCGAGAGCGGCGCGGAGCCGATGAGCATCCACCCGGCGAGCCGGGCACGGACGTTCCCCATCCGCCGGTGCTGCACCGCGCTCACCGTCTTGAACGCGGCGCCGTGCGCGATGTCGGTCCCGATCGCGGTCGTCGGCGGCACGCCGAAGAGAAACACGAGGAGCGGCGTCATGAGCGAGCCCCCGCCCATCCCGGTCATCCCGACGAGGAGCCCCGTCAGGAGACCGAGGACTGTGTATTTCCAGTCCACGTCCTACCCGGGGTCAGACCCCACGGGTCTGACCCCTCCCGCTCACGCGCTGTACGCGTCGATGAGGACCTGCGCGACCTCCGGCCGCGTGAACTCGACCGGCGGAACGTCTCCCTCACCCAGCATCTCCCGGACCTTCGTCCCCGACAGGAAGACACGATCCTCTGCGCCATGCGGGCACGACTTCGTGCTCGCCATCGAGCCGCAGACGTTGCACCAGAACGTGTGCTCGAAGAACATCGGCTCGATGTCGAGCTCGTGCGGAGCGAACTCGTCGAAGATGAGCTGGGCGTCGTACGTGCCGTAGTAGTCGCCCACACCGGCGTGGTCGCGGCCGACGATGAAGTGCGAGCAGCCGTAGTTCTTGCGGCAGATCGCATGCCAGACGGCTTCCCGCGGCCCCGCGTAGCGCATCGCCGCCGGGAATGCCGACAGCAGCACGCGGTCTTCGGGGTAGTAGCCGTCGAGCAGTGCGTTGTAACACTCGACCCGCACCTCGACGGGAACGTCGTCCGACTTCGTGTCGCCGACCAGCGGATGCACTAGGAGGCCGTCCACGGTCTCGAGCGCGACCTTCGTCAGGTACTCGTGCGCGCGGTGGATCGGGTTCCGCGTCTGGAAGCCGACGACGCGCTTCCAGCCCCGCTCGGCGAAGATTCGCCGAGTCTCCGCGGGATCTCGGGCGAGCTCGGGGAACTCCGAGCGCGCTCGCTCGAAGACGGTGACGCGGCCCGCGAGATAGAGAGGCTTCTGGCCGTACAGGCGCTCGACGCCTGGATGGGCATCGTCTGTGGTGCGGAAGCAGTTCTCGGCCTCCCGCTCCCTGTCGTACTCGAAGACGTCCTCGACCTCGAGCACGGCCACCGGAGACCCACCCTCGTCGGTCAGCGCGACGCGCTCTCCACTCGGTGCGGTGTCCACGGCGAGACAGACGGGTAGCGCCCACGGCAAGTCGCTGACGAGGTGCATCTCCTCCACCACGCGCTCGTAGTCGGCCCTCCCCATGAATCCCTCGAGCGGCGAGAGCGCCCCTGAGGCGAGCATGTCGAGGTCCGAGAGCTCGCGAGAGGAGAGCGATACGGCCTCGAGCGCGTCGAGATCGTCCGGCCGGTCGCCGGTCCGGTCGACGAGCTTGCCTCCGTGTGGCGCGATCAACCGGTCGGTCGGGGAGGCAACGCTTGCAACAGACTGTTGCAAGGGCTCGCTCATGCCGCAACCTTGGCAGGTACCAACCCGAGCTCCTCGAGCTTTGCGATGACCTGGGCGGCGGTCTCCGTCGGCTCGACGCCTTCCGTGTCGACGACGACCTCCGGAGACGACGGCGGCTCATAAGGATCGTCCACGCCGGTGAACCCGGTGATCTCGCCCGCGAACGCCTTCGCGTAGAGCCCGTTCACGTCGCGCCTTGCGCACTCTTCGACCGAGGTCTTGACGAAGATCTCGACGAACGGGCCGTGCTCCTCGACCATGGCGCGGGCATTTGCGCGTGCCTGCTCGTACGGGGAGATCGCGGCGACGATGACGGCGCCGCCGTGGCGGGTGATGCGCGACGCGACCCAGCCGAGGCGCTCGACGTGGGCGTCGCGATCCTCCTTCGAGAAGCCGAGGCCCTTCGAGAGGTGCGTCCGCACGGTGTCCCCGTCGAGGTACTCGACGACGAGCCCGCGGCGGTCCATCTCCGGGCCGACGTGATGCGCGATCGTCGTCTTCCCGGAGCCCGATAGACCCGTGAACCAGAGGGTGAAGCCACCACCGCGATCGGTCTCCGACTCGGGGTGCTCGTGCGCGTAGATGTGCTGACTCATGCCGTCCTTTCCAATCTCGCGTTTTCGTGGATCCCGCACTCCAGCTTGTCGGAGCCGGCCCAGCGGCCTGCACGCTCCTCTTCGTCGGGGCGCGTCGGCCGCGTGCAAGGAATGCAGCCGATCGAACGGTAGCCCGCATCGTGGAGCGGGTTCGCGGGGATGTCGTTGACGTCGATGTACGACCAGATGCGCTGCTCGTCCCAGTCGGCGAGCGGGTGGATCTTGAACACCTGGTAGCGCTCCGACCACTGCACCTTCGGCGTGTCGGCCCTGCTCGGGGACTGGTCGCGGCGGATTCCGGAGATCCATGCGTCGTAGGGCTCGAGCGCGTTCACGAGCGGCTCCACCTTGCGGATGTGGCAGCAACGGTCGGGGTCGCGCTCCCACAGGTTCGGCCCCTCCGCGCGGTGCTGCTCCGCGATCGTGGGGATCTCGGGCTGGATCAGCTTCAGCTGGTAGCGATCGACGAGCTGGTCGCGCGTCTCGTAGGACTCGCGGAAGAAGAGGTGCGTGTCGAGCTCGACCGTGTCCATCCGGAGGCCCATCTCCGCGACCATGTGCACGAGCACCGACGACTGCTTCTGCCAGGAGCACGTGAGGCAGACGCGGGGCCAGAAGTGCTGGTGCGCCCACGCGATGACCTCCTCGGCCGTCATCGCTTCGAAGTCGAGGTCAGGAAGCGGGGGCGCCTGGCTTGGCAGTGGCTGTATCGCCAAGGAGCACCTCCTTCAGCGTGTCGGCGCGCAGCCCGAGGCGGAGCGTCTCGAGCGCGATCACCTCGTCCGGCGGGATGTTGCCGAGGTTGACCTCGGGACCGAAGTGGCGCACGAACCAGGCCTGCGAGCTCTTCGTCGGCGTCTCCCAGATCAGGTCGTGGAAGCTGATCGAGTGCTCGATCTCGTCGACGAGGCCGGTGCGGAGCTCACCTGTCGGCCGGTAGATCCCGGCGGTTCCCGCCTCGCGACCCTCGGCGATCACCTTCCACGCGCCTGCTTCGAGCTCCTCCCGCATCCACTGCACCCAGAGGTACGGCGCGATGTTGACCTCGGAGTCCTTCGAGCCGACCTCGGAGAGGACGACGAAGTCGCGCGCGAAATCGGCGATGAGCTCGAGCTTCTGCTCCCGTGGGATGTCGAGCGTCCCGTCCGAGATCTCGACGTGGGAGAAGCGGTAGTGCTCGAGCCAGCGCTTGAAGCCGTCCATCTTGTCCTGGCCGTACACCGCCTCGAAGAGCGTCCCGCCGCAGACGACCGGGGTCGAGAACGAGCGGTAGAGCGCGATCTTCTTCTCGAGGTTGTTGGTGACGTAGCTCGTTCCCCAGCCGAGCTTGACGATGTCGACGTACTCGCCCGCGGTGTCGAAGAGGCCCTCGATCTCCCGCAGGTTCAGCCCCTTGTCGATGACGTGCGTGAGACCGCGCTCGCGCGGCTTTCCCTCACGCGTGGGAATGTCGAGGAACGAGTTGCCGTCATAGTCGTGCATAGATGTCCTCCAGCTTCTTCAGGGCGCGCTCCTGCACGTCGTGATAGAGGGAGCCCCCGTGGGCGTCGATGCCGACGGTGAGCGGTCCGAAGTCCTTCACGCGGAACTTCCAGAGGCACTCGGGCATGAGCTCCTCCCAGGCGACCTCCTCGATCTCCTCGATCTGAGTCGTCTCGAGCGCCGCCGCGCCGCCGACGATCGCGAAGTAGACCATCCCCAGGCGCTGCATCGGCTCGATCGCCTCGTCCGGGAACCCGCCCTTGCCGCAGATCGCGCGCACGCCGTACTGCGCGCCGAGCGGCTCCGTGAAGCGCACCATGCGCGCGCTCGTCGTCGTCCCGATGCAGATCTTCTCGTAACGGCCGGGGCCGAGCTTGCGGACGCCGGGCGCGGTGTGCAGGAGAAACGCGCCCGAGAGATCCATCGGTGGCTCGATCCCCTGGTCGAAGATCCGGATCTGCGTCCGGTCGCGGATCCCGATGATGTGCCCCTGGACGATCACTTCGTCGCCCGCGCGGAGCTTCAGGATCTCGGCGGGATCGGTGACGGGGAACGTGACCTCGTGCGCCGCCATCAGCTGTGGAGACCTCGGCGCGCACACTTGACGCTTACAGTGCCAGGCACTGTAAAGATCCCTGCACACCCGCCGAACTGCGACGCCATCACGCGTCCCTCTCGTACGTGATCGATCCGTCGGCGCCTATGTGTGCCGATGCGCGCCGAGCGGCCCAGCACTGGTAGTTGACCGCGACCGGGTTCAGCGTCATGTGCGTGTCCGCGTGCTCGACGTGCACGGACAAAACGGTCACGTCGCCGCCCAGCCCCATCGGACCGACGCCGGTCTCGTTCAGGAGCTGGTACAGGTCGTCCTCGAGCTCGGCGACCAGGGGATCCTCGTTGCGCGTGCCGACCGGCCGCGCGATCGCCTCCTTGGCCAGGTGCATCGCGTAGTCCGCCGAGCCGCCGATGCCGACGCCCACGATCCCCGGCGGGCACGGCTTCCCGCCCGCGCCGACGATCGACTCGAGAACGAACTTCTTGATCCCCGTCACCCCGTCGGCGGGGACGCACATCTTGAGGAAGCTCATGTTCTCGGAGCCGGAGCCCTTGGGGACGCACTTCACGTCCAGGCCGTCCCAGTCCGGGACGAACTCCCAGTGGACGATGGGGACTCGGTAGCCGACGTTCTGGCCCGTGTTCTCGCGCGTCAGCGTATGGACGGTGTTGGACCGGAGCGGATGCTCGATCGTCGCCCGCTCGGTGCCCTCCTTGAGAGACGCGTAAATCCGGGCCGGGTGCAGGGGAAAGTGCTCACCGACGCGGCAGTAGTAGACCGCGATGCCGGTGTCCTGGCAGACGAGGTTCTTCTCGTCCTCGGCGACGTTGACGTTGCGCAGGATCGTCTGCAGCACGCGCTGGCCGGTCACCGACGTCTCCCTGCCAGCGGCATCTGCGAGTGCGTCTCGCAGATCCTGAGGGATGTCTTTCAGCGCCCAGACGTAGAGATGCGCCGCGGCGTCGCCGACGGCACTCCCGAGGTCGGTCGTGGTCGCGACGCTCACGAGCGCGCCCTCTCCGCCGCGGCCTTGCCCGCGCGCCGTCCGAAGACCGTGCACTCCAACAGGCTGTTGCCCATCATGCGATTCCTTCCGTGCGTCCCGCCCGCGATCTCGCCGCACGCGAAGACGCCCTCGAGCGTGGTCTCGGCGTGCTCGTCGATCACGAGCCCGCCGTTCTGGTAGTGGAGGACCGGGTAGGTGAGGATCTTCTCGGCGAGGGGATCGATGCCGGCGGCGCGGTAGCGGCGAAGCATGTAGGGAAGGGAGATCTCCGCGTCCTCCCTCGAGATCCGCGTGGTGTCGAGCCATACGGCAGGGCGGCCGTCCGGAGTCGGAACCCCCTTTCCGCTGTCCACCTCGTCGAAGATCGCCTGGGACACCGCATCTCGCGCCCCGAGCGAGTCGGTGAACTCCTCGCCGTCCGCGTTCAAGAGCACCGCGCCGTACGCACGGGTCGTCTCGGGGATCGAGTAGCCCTGCATCGTGTCCGGCCAGGCGCCGCCGTTCGGGTGGTACTGCAATGCGTCCAGGTCTCGCGCCTCCGCGCCCGCGTCGAGCGCGATTCGGGTCACCTCGCCGGTCGCGTTCGGATGATTCGTGGAGAGCTCCCCGCGCGCCTCGGCCTCCCGGAAGCACCGGCCGCCGGCCGCGAGCACGACCGTGCTCGCCTCGACGTCCGCCGCGCCGTCCTTCGCTGGAAGCTCGCCGTCCACCCGTGGTCGCCGGGACGCAGCTCGGTGAGCTCGTGGTGGGGAAGCTCGACGCCCGAACCGGCTTCGAACGCATTCCGCAGCGCTTTCGTGATCGCGTGCCCCGTCCGGTCGCCGACCTGGAGAAGACGGTGTCGCGTCGCCCCTCCGCAGCGCGCCAGCCGGTACCCGCCGTTCGACCGCGTGAACTCGACGCCGACCTCCTCGAGCCAGTGGATCGCGGAGGGCGCCTCCGAGGTCAGCACGCGAACGAGCTCGGGATTCGCGGTGTCGTGCGAGCTCCGCATGACGTCCTCGGCGTGGATCTCGGGCGAGTCGTCGTCGCCGAACGCGGCCTGGATCCCGCCCTGCGCCTTCGCCGAGTTGCACGCCTGCAACGTCGTCTTGGTCGCGAGGCCGACGTGGGCGCCCGCGCGCTCGGCGGACACGGCGGCCGCAAGGCCCGACGCCCCACTGCCGATCACGAGCACGTCGAAGGAGGCGCCGGTTCGCACGAGCCGGAATACTACCGGCTCACCTTATCCCTGTCATTATCAACCGTTATTCATCGACAGCTGACTTCGGTGCGAGATAGACTCGCGCCATGGGCACCCTGGCCGAGATCGTCTCCCCGAACTTCATCACCGTGGCGCCGGAAGACACGCTCGGAGAGGTCGCAGAGCGGATGACGAGCCAGAACACGGGCGCGGTCGTCGTCAAGGATTTCGGCCGGCTGATCGGGATCTTGACCGAGCGCGACATGCTGCGAGCGATGGCCGCTCGCGTCCACACGAGCGACGCACGGGTCCGCCAATGGATGACGGCCGATCCGATGACCGCCGAGCCGGACATGACCTTCGAGGACGCCGCGCAGGTGATGCTCGACAACGGCTTCCGGCACCTGCCAGTGGTCGACGGATCGAACGTGCTGGGAGTTGTCAGCCTGCGACGGGTCCTCGGCGGCCGGCGGCAGCCGACGCCCGAAGCGGCCTAACCTTAGCCGCGGCAGCGTCCGCGAAGCGGACACCTTTAGGGTTTTCGCGCGACCGGAATCCGCGCGAGCGGATTCTGGTCTTGCGCTATGAACAGGCCGAGGCGATGCCCTCGACCACGACCGAGGCGGCCTGCTTCTGCGGTACGTGGACGCGGCGGAGCTGCTTGACGAGCTTCCCGTTCCGGCGGATCTCGCCCAGCGCCTCCTGCTCCGTCTCGCCCCGTGACACCCGAGCGAACAAGCAGGAGAGCGGGCTCTTCTTGCCCCCGATCCAGCCGACGGCATAGAGGTACTTGAGAACGGGCTTCGAGTACGGCGCGCGCTTGTAGGCCGTGCGCGCTCCGCCGGCGGGAACCTTCTGTGCCCCCGCGGCCGCGTTCAGCGTCGAGATCGCGGCCCCGCTCGACGTCGGCAGCACTGCCAGCTTCTGGCCGAACGCGCCGGTCAGCGACGCGGTGAGCACCGCCATCGCCGCGACGAGGCTTGCGTACTCGACGAGCACCTCTACATCGTCCGTCCGAAACCGCCGCGCGTCAACTGGTGACGCGCTCGAGCGCGAACTCCACGAACGCCTCCGCGACGCGCGTGCGCGCTCGTCCCAGCCGAGGAGGCGAGCGAGATCTCCCGGGTCGCGTCGAGCCCCTCGACACGCGCCTCGGCGAGACGGCCATCCGCCAGCTCGGGCTCGACGGCGGTGCGCGAGATGAACGTCACGCCGAACCCGGCCTCGACCGCGCGCCGCACCGACTCCTGGAGCCCGAGCTCGAGCCGCACGTCGAGGTCCCGCAACCGCACCCCACGCTTCCTGAGCGCGTCCTCGACGATCTGGCGAACGCCCGCGCCCTCCTGCATCAGGATCACGGTCTCCTCCCGGAGCTCGTCGAGCGTCACGGTCCGCCCTGCGAAGCGATGCCCTGGTGGGCACACCAGGATCACCTGGTCGGAGAAGAACGGCTCGAACCGCACTCCACGATGCCGTCGCGAGGCGCCGACGATGCCGAGCTCGAGCTCGCGGGCGGCGACACGCTCGACGATCGTGTGTGTGTCCGAGACGGTGAGGAAGACGCGCACGTCGGGGTGCTCACGGTGGAACTCGCCCAGGAGCACCGGCACGACGATCGCCGCAGGCCCGGTCGACGCGCCCAGGACGAGGTCGCCGGCGAGCTCTCCTTCCGACGTGGCCGCGACGTCCGAGACGAGCTGCTCCTCGAGCGCCAGCATCCGCTGGGCGCCCCGGTAGAGCCGAAGCCCGGCCTCGGTGGGCTCCACCCGCCTGCCCGACCGGTCGAGGAGCTGCGCTCCGAGCCGCTTCTCGAGCGCCCGGATCTGCAGCGAAACGGCAGGTTGCGTCACGCCCAACCGCTCCGCGGCCTGCGAGAAGCTCTTCCGCTCGACGACCGCGCAGAAGGCTGCCAGCTGCCGCGTGTCCATAAGAAAAGCTTATCCGAGCGAATCAGAACAAGCCGCGTTCGGCCAGCCAGTGCTCGAGCAGCGGATCGGTGAGCTCCGGCCCGGATGGCGTTCGGCGCGCCTCCGCCTTCCCGACCAGCCCCGCGAGGGCGCGGTCGACGCTGCCCTTCTTGAGCCCGAGCGCGCGCAGGGTGTCCTCCGAATAGAGACTTTGGGCCCGCGTCGCCAGCGCGAGCGACACGCGCTGCTCGTTCACCGCGAGCGACTCCCAGCGGGCTCGCAGCGCGATCTCGGCGTGCTCGAGGGCACGTGCTCGCGCATCGACGAACGCGGCCTCGTCCGCGACCGAGCTCCGAGGCACGAGCTCCCACAGGTGATGCGCGACGAGCATCGTCCTCTGCGGATGGCCGCGGGTGAACGCCAGCAACGGGTCGAGCGCGTTCCCGATGTCGCGCTCGGTCCGGCGAAAGCGCTCTTCGAGGTACATCGCGGTCGGCTCGGGCCGCAGAGGACTGAGCTCCACCGACACCGCGTGCTCGAGCAGCGGGCGTGACGGATCCTCGAACAGCCGCTCCATCAACGTCGGCGCCGAGCCCGAGAACGCGTAGGACGCGACAGACGTCTGATGCTGGAGGACGCTCCGTAGGATCCCGTCGGCGCCGTCGACCCGGAGCAGATCCTGGAACTCGTCGAAGGCCACGAAGCTCCGGGCGCCGGTGCGCTCGTGCAGCTTCGCCGGCAGATCGAGGAGGCGCAGCAGCACGCTCTCGACGTCCACCTTCGGGTTCGACTGGAGCGTCGCCGTGAACCCGCCCGCACCCAGCGACAGCCCGATCTGCCAGGAGCGAAACAGCGCGTCGACCGTGCGGCGGAGCGCGCCCTTCAGCTCGCGATCGTACGCGCGCTCGATGCGGACGACGACGCTCGAGAGGGACAGCACGCCTTCGAGATCGACGAGCGCCGTCGCCCAGCCGTCGGCCGACGCGTGGGCGAGGACGCGCCGCAGGAGGCTCGTCTTCCCGTAGCGGCGCGGTGCGACCAGCCGGGACGAGTGCCCGCCGGCGGCGAGCGAAAGGAGACGCGCGGCAGCTTCGTCGCGGTCGATCATCTCCTCGGCGAGCAGCTCGCCGCTGATGCGGAAGGGGTTCGCCTCGATCCGGGGCACCGACCCCAGTCTGCACCACGTACGTGCTTGTGTCTACATCAAGTAGTCACAATCGTCTACTTCCCGCAGACGCGGATAGGGTTCCCCGGTGCGTATCTGGATCGACGTCTCGAACTCGCCCCAGGTGCCGTTCTTCCGGCCGTTGATCGCACTTCTCGAGGCTCGCGGACACACGGTCGCGGTCACGACACGCGACTACGCGCAGACCCTCGAGCTCCTGCGCCTGCACGGGATCCCCCACGACGTGATCGGTCCGCGGCACGGGGGCGCGAGCGCATTTGGAAAGGCTCGCGCGATGGCTTCCCGGCTGCCGGCGCTCCGGCGTTTCGCGAAGGACCGGGGCTTCGACCTTGCGCTCTCGCACGCGTCGCACGAGCTCCCCCTCGCCGCGCGCTCCCTCGGCATCCCGTCGGCGTACGCATTCGATTACGAGTTCGCCCGCCTGCAGCACGGCTTGGGTTGCCGCGCGGCGAGGCGGGTCGTCGTGCCGGAAGCGATTCCGCAAGCACGCCTCGACCGGCTCGGGGCATCCGCGACGAAGGTTCGACGTTACCCAGGGCTGAAGGAGGAGTACTACCTCACCGGTTTCGAGCCGAGCACGTCGGTACTCGACGAACTCGGAGTCGAGCGGGACCGCGTCATCGTTGCCATGCGCCCGCCGCCTGACATCTCCCTCTATCACCGCCACGACAATCCGTTGTTCGCCGACGTGCTGCGTCGGCTCGGGTCGGATCCCGGAGTGCAGGCGGTCGTCCTCCCACGAACGTCGGAGCAGCGAACTGCGATCGTCGCACTCGGTTTGCAGTCGCTCGTGCTCCCCGAGTCGGCGGTCGACGCGCGGAGCCTCGTGGCGCTCGCTGATCTCGTGGTCTCGGCGGGCGGGACGATGAATCGAGAGGCAGTCGCCCTTGGCGTCCCCGCTTACACGACGTTTGCGGGACGGCTCGGAGCGGTAGACCAGATGCTTGTAAACGAAGGAAGACTCGGAGTCCTGACGTCGGCAGATGCGCTCAAGGTGCGCAAGCGAGAGGGGAAGGCGCAGCGGACGGAACGCGATCCCGCGCTGCTTTTCGACGCGCTGCTTTCGACGCTCGAGTGAGGGCGATCACGGTAGGGTCTTCGCGTCAACTCGAGGGAGGGGAGACATGACTCGACGCAAGGTCGGCCTCTTGGTTGCCGCCGTCGGTCTAGTCGCTGTGACGACCGCGGCCGCTGCTCTTGCAGGCAACGGCGAGAACGGTTTCAAGACTGACGTCGACGAGATGCTCGATGGCCGGAACGGGTGGACGACGGAGGCGATCATCTCCGTTGGGGACACACTTCCAGGCGGCTACACGTTCGAGGCGATCCCGGACGGGATCGCGGTCGAGAGGATCAACGGCCAGGGAACGGCTGACATCCTCGTCAATCACGAGCTGTCGCTCGTACCGTTCCCTGCCACGCGACAGGATCACATCAACTCGACCGTGAGCAAGCTGCGGCTCCATCAGAGCGGCGGAGGAGTGCTCAAAGGCGAGTACGTTATCCCGCAAAGCGCCGGCTACCAGCGTTTCTGCTCGAATTTCCTCGTCGGCCCGGAGCACGGCTTCGAACGCGAGCTGCTGCTGACGAACGAGGAAGGTCGCGACATCGTGCTTCGCGCGGAGGACTCGTGGGAGCCGGGGTTGACCCTCGCGACGCCGAACACGGAGCAGGCTGGCGTCGTTGTCGCATACGACGTGAAGAGCGGCGCCTTCAAGTCGATCTACGGGATGGGGCGGCACAACCACGAGAATGCCGTCGCGATTCCCGGGTACGGGCACCCGGTCGTCCTGTCGGGCGACGACACGTTCGACGCTCCGGCGTCGCAGCTCTATCTCTACAACGCCGCGAGCGGCGACGACGTCTGGAACGACAACGGCAAGCTGTACGCCTTCGTCTCCGACACGGCGACGATCAACGATTACGGCGACGTCACCGAGGCGATGCCCCCAGTTGCCGGACGCTTCATCGAGGTGCCGCCGGCGATCGCAACGGGCAAGATCAACGGGCGTGAGGTGACCTCGGCCGACTTCGGCTATCCGGCACCTCCCTCCACCGCGATCCCGAATGGGCCGCAGTGGGTTCTCGAGCACTGGAGCAACCTGATGAACGTCTTCCAGTTCATCCGGGTCGAAGACATGGCGTACAACAGAACGAGTCCCAGAACCGTCTATCTGGCCGATACCGGGGAGCCGCGGGCGGTTCCCAGCGGCACTCGACTCGGTCGCGGGCCAGCCGGGACGAACGGCCCGTACCCGAACGGGCGGATCTACGAGCTGAAGCTCGGAGCCGATCCGCTCGTCGGCGCGACGCTCGACATTCTTCCGGGTGCGAACTTCGACGCGGGCGGATACGCCAACGCGAATGTCGTGCACCAGCCCGACAACGTCGAGACGACGAGCGACGCGCTCTACATCCAGGAGGACACGGGCGCTCACAACTCGTCCAGCCCTCCGACGGGCTATCCCGCCTTCCCGGCCGCGACCAATGCGCGCGTCTGGCGGTACGACCTCACCACCCGTCAGCTGACGGTCGTGGCGGAGGTCAACCAGGCGATCCCGGGCGCTCCCACGCTCGCGAGGGGCACCTGGGAGTCCAGCGGTATCGTCGATGCATCGGCCGTCTTCGGGCCCGGCGCGTTCCTCGTGGACATCCAGGCTCACAGCTGGGACACGGTGATCCCGGGCGGGAACGACCCGCCGGCGGTGCCGAGCCGTGAGAACGGACAGCTCCTGTTGCTGAGGGCCCCGAGCTCCTAGCGTTCGGCTAGACGACTCGGATGCGGGCGCCGCCACGGCGGCGCCCGCTCCGTCTCCGGACACGGGCACACGGCGGGGGGCGCCGACGAGCATGTTGAGACGGCCGACGAGCTCGAGCGTCTCCCCCTCCTGCACGAAGTGGGCGAGCGCGTCGAGCTCGTCCTCGAGCCAGGAGGCGTCGATCGGTGGACGCGTGACGAGCAGGATCGCCTCGTGGCCCGAGGGGGTCACGGTCTCGTCCTTCGACCACAGCTCCTCGTGGAGCTTCTCCCCGGGCCGCGCTCCCACGAACTCGACTTCGATGTCCGTCACCGGCTCCTTGCCGGAGAGGCGGATCATCGTGTCCGCGAGATCCACGATCTTCACCGGCTCGCCCATGTCGAGCACGTAGACCTGGCCGCGGCCGCCGATCGCGCCGGCCTGGATGACCAGCTGGACCGCCTCGGGGATCGTCATGAAGTAGCGCGTCATCTCCGGATGGGTCACCGTGACCGGGCCACCGCGCGCGATCTGCTTCCGGAAGATCGGGATCAGGCTTCCCGACGAGCCGAGCACGTTCCCGAAGCGGACCCCGCAAAAGCGCGTGCCGGTGTCCACCTGGTGCCCCCAGGCCTCGACGATCCACTCGCAGAGCGCCTTCGTCTGGCCCATCACGCCGCGCGGATTCACTGCCTTGTCCGTCGACACGAGGACGAAGCGCTTCGCCCCGAACTCGACGGCGACATCCGCGACGGTGCGCGTCATCAGCGTGTTGTTGCGGACGGCCTCCACCGGGTTCGCCTCGACGAGGGCCACGTGCTTGTACGCGGCGGCATGGAAGACGACGGCCGGGCGGTACTTCTCGAAGACCTGTCGCATCTTGGTCGCATTGCCGGCGTCGGCGAGCACCGCCGCCGTCGCGTGGAAGCCGCGCTCGTCGACGAGCTCGCGCTCGATCTCGAAGAGCCCCGGCTCCGCGTTGTCGACGAGGACGAGCCGCGTGGGGCCGATGCGGGCGATCTGGCGACAGAGCTCGGCGCCGATCGAGCCGCCGGCGCCCGTCACGAGGACGACCTCACCCGTGAGGTAGCCCGGCGATCGAGTCGATGTCCACGTCGACGGGCTCGCGGCCGAGCAGGTCCTCGACCTGCACCGGGCGGATCTGCCCGGCAAGGTTGAAATCGCCGGTGATCAGCTCGGGGAGCCCCGGGAGCGTGTTCACCGGCACGTTCTCCACGCGAGCGATCTCGACGATGCGCTCGCGAGTCTCTCCCGACGCGGACGGGATGGCGATGAGGAGCTCGTCGGGGCGGCGGTCGCGGAGCAGGTGAGCGAGCTCGTTCGTCGTTCCGAGGACGCGGATGCCGTGGAGGCGGAGGTTCTTCTTGCGTGGGTCGTCGTCGACGAGCCCGATCGGCGTGTAGCCGAGCGCCGGGTTCTTCAGCATCTCGCGGAGGATCAGCTGGGACGCGTCGCCGGCGCCGACGATCATGACCTCCTTGCCCCGCGCGACGAGCGTGCCCGCCGACGGCCGCTCGATCAGCGTGCGCGCGAGCAGGCGGGCGCCCGCGACGAGCGCGAGCAGGAGGAGGAGATCGACTATCCAGATTCCGCGCGGCACGCTTGCGGGATGGAAGTCGAGCAGCGTGAAGACGAGGAACGCGGCGATGGACGCTGCGGCGACGCCGCGCACCACCCCCCACATGTCCTGCGTCGAGACGTAGCGCCACCAGCGGTTGTAGAAGCCGAACGCGAAGAAGACCGGCAGCTTGATCGCGAGGATGAGAGCGAAGACGTCCCAGTCGAGATAGCGGTCGTAGTAGACGGGGCCCGTGTCGCCGTCGAAGCGGACGTACCAGGCGAGCGTCCAGGCCGCGACGACCAGCAACGCGTCGACGCCGACCTGCCAGAGCCTGTGCCGGTTGACCGGGGAGCGCATCAGTACAGAATGACCTACGCGGGTACCCCGAGCGCCGCACGCACGGTGCCGACGACCCGCTCCTGCTGGTCCGCGGTGATCCCCGCCCACAGCGGAACCGAGAAGTTCTCCCTCGCCGCACGCTCGGTCTCGGGAAGATCGCCCTCCGAGTAGCCGAGGTAGCGCAGTGCAGGCTGGAGATGGAGCGGGGGCTCGTAGTAGTCCGCGCTCCCGATCCCCGCCTCCGTGAGCGCCGCGCGGATCTCGTCCCGCTGGGACGAGCGAGAGACGAACAGGTGGTACACGTGGCCCGGCTCGTCTTCGGGAACGTCACAGATGTCGCCGAGGCCCAGGTCCCGGTAGCGCTCGGCCGCCTCGCGGCGAAGGGCCGTCCAGCCATCGAGCTCGCGCAGGAAGATGCGGAGCGCGGCGGCCTGGATCTCGTCCAGCCTCGAGTTCGTCCCGATGTACTCGAAGATGCGCTTCGCCCTCGACCCGTGGAAGCGAAGCATGCGGATCCGCTCCGCCAGGTCGCCGTCGTTCACCGCGACGAGGCCACCGTCCCCGAGGCCGAACAGGTTCTTGGTGGGGTAGAAGCTGAAGGTCGAAGCGACGCCGACTCCCGCGATCTCGGGCGAGCCGAACGCCTGCGCGGCGTCCTCGATCAGCGGCAGGTCGAGCGCCGCGAGCTCCGCGAGTGGCGCGGGCCGTCCGAACAGGTGCACGGGCATGATCGCTCTCGTGTTTGGGCCGATGCGTTCGGAGACACGTTCCGGGTCGAGGTTCAGGGTCTGCGGGTCGATGTCCGCGAACACAGGCGTCGCGCCCACACGTGCGATTGCCTCGGCGGTCGCGTAGAACGTGAACGCCGGGCAGATGACCTCGTCCCCTGCGCCGATCTCGAGCGCGTTCAGGACGAGCACAAGTGCGTCCGTGCCGTTCCCGACTCCGATCGTCTCGCGTACGCCGAGGTAGCGCGCCGCCTCTTCCTCGAACGCGCCGACATTCGGGCCGAAGACGAACTGCCCGTTCTCGAGCACGTCGTCGATCGCCGCTTTGATCTGCGGGATGAGGGGCGCGTATTGCGCCTTGACGTCTATCAGGGGGATCTGCTGGGGCACGGCGGCGAGTGTAGCTTCGAGGAATTCGTCAGCTGCCGGTGGGATCCTCGGCTGGCCGTCTGCGCTTGCGGACGTAGCGGAGAACGAGCCAGGCCGCGACCCCGATGATCGCCGCTGCGACGACGTACTCGAGATAGCGGAACGCATGGTGGAAGTCCTCCCAGCTCTCGCCGGCGGCCCAGCCCGCCCCGGCGAACGCGAAGCACCAGATCGCCGATCCGAGCAGCGTCAGCAGGATGTAGCGGACGAAGGGCGTCTCCATCACGCCTGCGGGGATCGAGACGAACGAGCGGACGACAGGCGTCAGGCGGCCGAGGAAGACCGCCCAGTCCTCCCAACGCTCGAACCAGCGTTCGGCGCGATCGAGCCGGTTCTTGTCCAGGTGCAGCCAGCGCCCGTGGCGCTCGAGGTAGGGCCGGCCCCCGTAGAACCCGATCGCCCAGCCCCCGGCGGACCCGATCGTGTAGCCGATCGTCCCTGCGAGCGCGATCGCGACGTATGCAGGGAAGCCTTCCTCGAACGTGTGTCCGAAGAGGACGACCTCCTGGTCCGCGAAGGCGCCGGCGGCGACTGCGCCGCCGTACACCATGACGACCTCACTCGCGGCGGGCAGCACGGCGTCGATGAGCATCAGGAAGAAGACGGCGTAGAGGCCGTAGTCGCCGATCGTGGACGTGATCGCCTCGGTGATCTCGCTCAGGACCGTGGCGACGAGCACCGCGGGAGTGTAGAGAGAAGGGAGGTCAGGCTAAAGCCTGACCCCAGGGCGCTTTGGGGTCTGGCTTCAGCCAGACCCCGGTCTGCGGCTCACCTCTTCCCGGCGATCCGCCGCACGATCAAGGGTTGTTCCAACGTCACGCTCCCGAGCTCGTTCGTGGCGGTGAGCCGAACGAGGTACCGCCCGCCCGCCGCGGGCTTCCCGTTGGCCTGGCGACCGTTCCACGTCACCGCCTGCTCGCCGGGCTCGAAGCGCCGGAGCGCCGCAATCCGAATGAGAACGCCCTCGGGCGTCTCGACCGTGACCTTGACGCGTCCCGCGCGGGCCTGCGTCCAGCGGATGGTTTCCGTCGCGCCGCGCGGGGGAAGAGCCAGCCGCACCGGCTCGAGCCGGAGGAAGCCGAGGGTCGAGTTCACGCTGAAGCGGCGGACTGCGGAGGACGTCAGACCTTGATCGTCGGTCGCGCTCAGGCTGAGCGCCCACCGCCCTTCGGCCGGAGGCAGCGGCTCCGGTGCCGGCTCGGGAGGAACCGGCGGTGGCGGCAGGTTGGGATCGAGCGGTGGCGGGGGCGGTGGAACCGGCGGGAAGGGGACCTCGTAGTTTCCCGGCTCGCGTGCGGCCGTCTCCTGGAGTGCGACGCTGCCGTCCGGAGCAGTCAACGTGAGCGAGACGGTCGACGGCCGAACGAGCTTGAACGAGAGCGCCTGCTCCTCCGCCACCCCGTCACCGTTCGGCGAGACGACCGGAACGAGCGGTGGGGGCGCGTAGACCCCGTAGTAGAAGAGCATCAGCGCAGTCGAGATCGGGCGCTCCGTCCTGTCCGATGGACGATTGAGGATCTTCCCGTCGAACGCGAGCGTGGTCGAGCCGCCTCCGTCCAGCTGCATGCCGCGCACGGCGCCGAGACGAACGAGCGTCTGCGCCATCTCGAACGTCGTCATCCCCACCGAGTAGCCGGACTGCCTGCCGTCGACCGCGACGAGCAGGATGCGCCCGTCCACGGTCTGCCCGACCGCCGTCCGCGGATGCCTCGGCGCGAGGAGCGACGTCTCGAACGCCTCGTTCGCGCGGTACACGGGCCTGCCGTTGCGAACCAGCACCGGCCCGCCGCCGATCGCGTCGCCGACCGTGTCCCACCCCGGCTGGAGAATCAGCCGCAGGGCCACGGTCGCGCCGACCGGCGCCTCGGCCTGCAGCTTCGCGGCAGCAACTCCCCGAGCGACGAGAACGGCCGTTCCAGGCGTGATCCCCACGGAGCCGTTCTGCGAGACGGCAGCGACCGTCGCCGTGATGTCCGTGTTCGGCGTCGACGCCGGAAAGCCGGCGAGCGTCACCGCCACCGATCCGGAGAGCCGAGGCGTCCGAGCGCCGTAGTCGGCGGTGAAGAGCGCGATCCCGTTCTTCCCGGGCTCTTTGTTGAGCTCGTTCAGCGCACGCCGCTGCCCGCTCCCGCGCCAGGTGCCGAAGAACTTGACCCGTCGAACGTCGAGCGTGCCGTCGAGCGAGATTCCCGCACTCGATCGCTGTCCGTAGGGCGGGCTGACGAGCACACCGTCGCGAAGGAGGATCCCGCTCGGCTTCCCGTCGGCCCACCTGAAGAGGTCGCCGTTGACGCCGACCACCGTGCCCTGGCTCGAGACTCGCTTCTGCATCGCGGAGACCGTCTCCCGGCGGACGACGGACTCGTTCGAGAGAACGGGACGAAGGCGGTAGAGGCCGACCGGCCGCGGCCCGCGCACCACGTGGACGGCCACCGGCCCGTGCGGCGTGAACTGGATTCCCCGCTCGTAGGTCGTCCCCGGGAAGAGCTGCGTGGCCTGCGCCTGCGCGGGAGCAGCGACGAGGAGAGCGGCTGCGACGGCGGCGAGTGCGGAAGACGAGAGGAGGCGAAGCACGGCGCGGTCGAGGGTACCGAACCCAAAGCCCCGATTTGCAGGCTCTTACATCCTCCGAACAGCGGACGCTGACCGCGCGAGAACACCGGTGTCAGACACAGAACTCCTCGTCAAGGGCCATTCGCTACGAGAGTGCGCCAAGGACTCCACAGGGCAACGCGAGGCATCATCGGCATCAGGGCTGAACCCGTTGCCTCCGCCAGACACGTCTCGACTCGACCTGGGCTGTGCAGCCAGTGCGGCCTGTGTCTGACACAGGGGTTTACGCGTCAGCGATACGCGGCGACGATCGTCGAGCGGCGCTCGGCCGGGAGGAGGCGTTCGACCACCCTGAGCACGGGCACGGCGCCCGGGATGCGGGCGCCGTAGCGATGCAGCGTGCCGACGAACTCGACGGTGACGGGCTCGAATCCCGCCCCGCGCGCCGCAGCGTCCAGGCGCCGCGGGGTGTTCGCCAGGTACCGGGTCGGATAGACGTCACGTTCGGCGGCGCCTGCGCCCCGCCGCTTGATCAGAAGCCGCGCGCGCTCCGGTAGCCGGTCCGCCGCAGCCATCAGTGGGCTGGCCCGGTTGCTGGTCAGCAGAACGAGAGTCCCGCCGGGCCGAAGCACACGGCGCCACTCCGAGAACGCGCACTCCGGCCGCACGAGATGCTCGACCACGAAGTTCGCGTAGACGAGATCGAAGCTGTCGTCGTCGAAGGGCAGCGAGTCGTCGAGATCGGCGGGAAGGAACTCGTCCAGGTACGGGTTCGCGCGGCCTGCCTCCTCGTCAGCGTCAACACCGACCAGGCGCTCGATGCGGTCGCGGTAGTGGCGCAACCGGGTCGTCCGGCCGCAGCCGGCGTCGAGCGCGACCGCGCCTTGCCGCAATGACGCATCCAACAGCCGTCGCTCGACCAGTGTGTGGTCGGTCTCCACTAGGTTGGCTGGCGCAAGACCGCTAGAAGACGCGAACGTCGCGGTACAGCGTGTCTCGCTGCACCGGGATCTTCCCGAGCGAGCGGATCAGGTGGACCAGCTCGTCGGTGGTCGTGCGATAGGTGGTCCCCGCCGCCGAGACGACGTTCTCCTCGATCATCACCGAGCCCATGTCGTCCGCGCCGAAGCCGAGCGCCACCTGCCCGATCTTCAGGCCCTGCGTCACCCAGGACGACTGGATGTGCGGGACGTTGTCGAGGTAGATGCGCGAGACCGCCTGCGTGAGCAGGTAGTCGAACGAGGTCGGCCGGGTCTCCTCGCGAACCACCTCGTCCAACCGGTTGCCGTCTCCCTGGAACGTCCACGAGATGAACGCCCGAAACCCGCGCGTCTCGTCCTGGAGCTCGCGGATCCGACGCATGTGCTCGACCCGCTCCTCGAGCGTCTCGACGTGGCCGTACATCATCGTCGCAGTCGTCGACATGCCGAGCCGGTGCGCCTGGCGCATCACGTCGAGCCACTCGTCGGACTTCGTCTTCTTCGGCGCGATGATCGCCCGCACGCGATCGACGAGGACCTCCGCGCCACCGCCCGGAAGCGAGTCCAGGCCGGCATCGCGCAGCCGTGCAAGCGTCTCGGGGATCGTGAGCTTCGAGCGCCGGGCGATGTGCTGCACCTCCGGAGGTGACAGCGCGTGGAGGTGGATCTTGTAGCGCGCCTTGATCGACCGGAAGAGATCCTCGTAGTAGTCGATCCCCAGGTCCGGATGGTGCCCTCCTTGCATGAGGACGCCGGTGCCCCCGATCGCGAGCGTCTCCTCGATCTTCTTGTAGATGACCGGCTTCGGGAGGAGGTAGGCCTCACGCTGATCGCCCGGGCGCCGGTAGAAGGCGCAGAAGTCGCAGTCCGTGACGCAGACGTTCGTGTAGTTCAGGTTCCGGTCCACGATGAACGTGACCCGCGCCGGGTCGGTAAGGCGGTTGCGGATCTCGTTCGCGACCCGGCCGACGGCCACGAGGTCCCGGGAGTGAAGCAGCGCGATCGCGTCCTCGTCGGAGATCCGCTCTCCGTCGAGCGCCTTCTCGAGAATCGTTCCTCGTGACACTGTGTCGCGAGGCGAGCCTCGCCCCTACGCCGGAGCGCTCGTCACGCCGGCACCTCCTCGCGGACGAAGCGAAGCTCCGGGACGTGCGCGAGCTCGCCTGCGTCGCGAGCCATCTCGAGGAACGTGTAGAGACCCGCGCGCTCGCGAGGGCCGAAGCTGTATCGAAGCTTCTCGAAGTAGCGCGCGAGAAATCCGGCCGGATAGCCGTAGGACTCGCTCGCCAGCTGGGCGAGGCGCTCGGGCTCGCTGCGCGCCAGCCGCACGGAGGCCACCAGGGAGTGCTCGAGGTCGATCAGACCGTCCACGAGAGGCTCCGACGCAGCCCAGACCGCGAACACCATCGGCAGTCCGGTTCGGTCGAGCCAGAGTCGCCCGAGGTCGAAGTGTGGCGTCGGATCCTCGAACGCGCTCCTGAGCGCCGCATCACCGATCAGGAGCGTGGCGTCGGCATCGATGCCGAACGGGACGATCTCCGCCTTGGGGAGCAGTATGCGGACGAGCACGACCGAGGTCGCGCTCTCCGGCGTGACGGCCACCGAGCGAACCTGGCCGAACGGCAGCCTCGTGACGAGCTGGATGGAGTCGATCGCGCCCTCCGACGAGACGCAGAGCCGAGGCAGGATCCGCAAGCGATCGGAATTGCGCGCGTACTCGATGGACGGGATCGGGGCGATGTCGATCTCGCCATCGAGCAACATCCTGGTCAGCTCGGTCGGGACGCCGACGACCGCTTCGACATCCGCCTCGAGCCCGTGAAAGAGGGGCGCCATGTTGACGTACGAGATCCGGCCGAGCCTGATCATCGGCGACCCTCACGCCGACGCCAGAGCCACGTGGCGGCGGCGGCGGCGACCAGCCCTCCCCAGACGATGACGGCGACCGGCGAGATGTTGATGACGGTGTCGTCCGAACCGAAGTACCCGCCCGCAGCAAACAGAGCGGAGGCAACCAGTACGAGTGCCGCGACGACCCCGAGCGCGTAGACGACCCACACGAGGATCGGCCGACGCTCGCGGACGCTCACCATCGGCGGAGCTCGCGGTAGAGCGTGTCCCGCTGTACCGGAACGCGGCCAGCTTCCTGCACGAAGCGCACGAGCTCGTCGACCTTCTGCTCCGTCTCGGTGCGGGCGCCGGCGGCGTGGAAGATCTCCTCCCGCACGACCGTGCCCTGAACGTCGTTCGCCCCGAAGTGGAGCGCGACGGCCGCGAGCGGCATGCCCATCATGATCCAGTACGCCTTGATGTTCGGCACGTTGTCGAGCATCAGGCGCGAGAGCGCGAGCATCTTCAGGTCGTCCGAGCCCGTCGTGTGACGCCAGCCGCGGCGCTCGAAGACCGTGTTCTCCGGGTGGAACGCGAGCGGGATGAACGCGAGGAAGCCGCCCGTCTTGTCCTGCTGATCGCGCAGGCGCAGCAGGTGGTCCACCCGCTCCTCGTACGTCTCCACGTGCCCGTACAGGAGCGTGCAGTGCGTCGGGATCCCGAGTTTGTGCGCGGCGTCGTGCACGTGGAACCAGATGTCGGGGTGCTCCTTCCCCGGCGCGACCAGCCGCCGCACACGATCGGCGAACACCTCGGCACCGCCACCCGGGAGTGAGCCGAGGCCCGCACTCTTGAGCTCCCGCAGGACCTCCTCGTGCGTGAGCCCGGAGAGCGTCGTCATGTGGTGGATCTCCGAGGCCGTGTAGCACTTGAGATGCACGTCCGGGAGCGCCTGGTGGAGCGACGCGATCGTGCCGCGGTAGAAGTCGAAGTCCACGTGCGGGTTCTCGCCGTTGACCATGTGGATCTCGGTGAACCCGGTGATCTCGCGCTGCCGGAGCACGTCCTCGACGAGCTCGTCCGCGGTGATCGTGTACGCCTGAGGCTGCTTCTGAGTCGCCGCGAAGGCGCAGAACTTGCACTTGACGCGGCAGACGTTGGTCTGGTTCACGTACAGGTTCTGGACGAAGTAGACCTCGTCCGTCCCGCCCCGCAGGCGGCGCGCAAGGTCGGCGAGCTCGCCGAGCGCGAGCAGGTCGTCCGACTCGAGGAGCGCCACGCCGTCCTCGAAGCCGAGCCGCTCGCCCGCCTCGATCTTCTCCCGGATGGGATCCAGCGTTCTCAGCTCGGCGACGGCCATGCGACTCCTAGCGGTCCCGGTCGATGACGATGTGCGTGAGCGCCTCCAGGTCGGGCTCGTCCCGCAGGAACTCCCTCGCCTTCCTAGCGTAGTCCAGGGCCAGCGTCCTGGAGCGGTCGAGCGCACTCGTGGCGGCGACGCGGACGAGCGCGCCCTCGAGTGACCCGCCTTCGAGCGCCCGGCGCACGACGTCGTCCTCACGCGCCGCGAGGAGCAGCGGCAGCGTCGGCACGCCTTCCCGGAGATCGGCACCGGGGATCTTCCCCGTCTCGATCGTGTCGCCGACGCAGTCGAGGATGTCGTCTGCGATCTGGAACGCGATCCCGAGCGCGAGCCCGAACGACCCGAGTCGCTCGTCTCGCGAGCCGAGGAGGCACGACGCCTCGAAAAGCTTCCCGGTCTTCAGGGTGATCCTCTCGACGTACGCCTCGACTGGCGTATCCGCATCGTGAGCCTGCTGCTGCTGCATCGCCTCGCCGCGCGCGATCGCGAGGCAGGCGCGCGCAAGGATGTCGACGCCCTCGAGATCGCCGGCAGAGGCGAGCTCGGCGAACGCGCGCGAGAAGAGGTAGTCGCCGCCGGCCTTCGCCGCGATCTCGCCGTGCTCGTGCCATGCCGCCGGGCGGCCTCGCCGGAGCTCCGCGCCGTCGATCAGGTCGTCGTGTACGAGCGTCGCGACGTGGGCGAGCTCGACGGCGACGCCACAGCGGAGCGCGTGCTCCCGCTCAGGTGCCGTCAGGTGGACGAGGAGCGGCCGCAGGCGTTTCCCCCCCGACGCGGCTGCGGTGCGGCCCACCGAGGCGACGAGGCCCGGGTAGCGCTCCACCGAGACCTCGAGACGCTGCTCGAGCTCGTCCAGGAACGGCCGCGCTTCCTGGAGGACGGCCTGGGCGCTCACGGGAGCACCGCCGTGTGCAGCGCCACGCTCCCCCCGCCGAGCAGCCGATAGCCGACCTGCCTGAAGCCGGCAGCCTCGAACAGGGAAGAGAGATCCTCGGGCCCCGGGAAGCGGCGAACGCTTGCCGGGAGGTACGTGTACGCCTTCCCGCCCGGGAGCACCCTGCCCGCGAACGGGACGAGGACGTCGAACCACAGTCGGAAGAAGGGACGCAGGAGGCCTCGAGGCCGCGTGATCTCGAGCACGGCGATCTTGCCTCCGGGGCGGGTGACGCGCGCGAGCTCGCGCAGCCCGCCCTCGAGGTCGTCGAGGTTCCGAACTCCGAATCCGACCGTCACCGCGTCGAACTCGCCATCCCCGAACGGCAGCGCGAGCGCGTCGCCCCGAACCCACTCGATCGTCCCCGACTTGCGACGCGCTCGCTCGAGCATCCGCTCGGAGAAGTCGAGCCCGACGACCTTCGCCCCGCGCCGTTCCGCCTCGATCGCGAGGTCGCCGGTACCGCAGCACGCGTCCAGCACGCGATCCCCTGGCCAAACGACCTCGCGCACGGCCAGGCGCCGCCAGCGCCCGTCGAGCCCCGCTGTCATCAGCCGGTTCATCACGTCGTAGACCGGGGCGATGCGATCGAACATCCCGCGGACTTCGTCGGCGGGCAGGCGTCCCGCCTCGTGTGTCACGAGTCGCCCCAACGCTTCGCGAGCACGTTGTCGATGCCGAGCTGGTCGAGGCACCGCGCAACGAGGAAGTCGACGAGGTCGTCGATCGTGTCGGGGGCGTGATAGAAGCCCGGCGCTGCGAAGAGGATCACCGCGCCGGCGTCGTTCAGCGTGGCGAGGCCGCGCAGGTGGATCGAGGAGAGCGGAGTCTCACGCGGGACGAGCACGAGCTTCCGCCGTTCTTTGAGCGCGACGGAGGCGGCGCGGTGGATGAGGTTCTGCATCGCCCCCGAAGCGAGCGTCCCGATGGTCGCCATGGAGCACGGACAGATGACGTACGCGTCGACCTTCGCGGAACCGCTCGCGTACGGACTGCGGAAGTCGGTCTCCGAATAGACGGTGACGTTCGCGGCAGCGTCACCGACGAAGCGCTCGAGGACATCCTCGCGCGCGAGCGACGGATCGCGGTAGAGCTCGGTGGCGATGACCTCGATCCCCGAGCGTGATGCCGAGAGACCGATCTCGCAGTCGGCGGCTGCGAGAGCGCGCAGCAGGCGCTCGGCGTACGGAGCGCCGGAGGCGCCGGTCACGCCGAGGAAGACGCGCACGCGTCAAGCGTATCCAGGCGTTGCAGGACGAGGGCGAGGCAAGCCTCGCCCTACGGTGATTCGGATTCTCCGCCCTTCGAGGCCTCGAGGAATGCACCGAGCGCCGCCAGGTTCTCCGCGCCGAGATACGAGTACGAGCCCATCACCGTGTTTCCGAACCGAGCCGGGTTGGAGAGGTACTGCACGAAGTACTCGGCGTCGTTCGTCTGCCCGATCTCCGAGAGGTCGGGAGCGCCGAGGTTCCCCGCGCCGAAGCCGAGGTACGTATGGCACTGGAGGCAGCCGGTCTCGGCGAAGAGCTCGGCTCCCGCCTCCGCCTGCGCGTTCCCGGTGAAGCCCTGCTCCTCGGCCCATTCGGCCGGGACTCCGTCGGCGATGAGCGTCGAGCCGAGCGACTCCTCGGCCGTCGCGCCCTTGTACGTGAGAACGCCCATCGACAGGATCGTGAGCACTGCCGCGACCATCGCGACCGGTCGATGCGACGGCCGGCGCTCCCGCCGGCGGTCGTAGAACGGGAGGCCGATCAGCAGCACGAGCAGGATCGTCGGGATACCGACCGTCGCGATGACCACCGTCTCCGGCCACTCGAAGATCCGGAGGAGGTAGAAGAGGAAGTAGAAGTACCAGTCCGGCCGCGGGATGAAGTCGGTCGTCCCCGGCTCGGCCGGCTCGGTGTACAGCGGCCCGAGGACCCCGGCCTCGGTGCCGTCGGCGTCGTAGAACCAGATGATCGCAAGTCCGGTGATGACGAGCAGGACGACGATCCCCATGACCGTGTCGTGCAGCATCGCCCTGGGGAAGAACGCCTTCCCCTCCTTCTTGACGTCGTCCTTGTAGCGGGCGTACCACTCGCGGTTCTGCTCACCGAGGCTTCTGGCCATTACTTGCCACCTCCCGGGCCCCGAACGAGACCCGCGCGTGCTCCGGTCGGCTTCCGCGCCGGCCGCTCACGTCCAGCGCCTTCCTTCGACCAGGGCGGCGACGTGATCCCGAGCCGCGCCACGAGATACAGGTGGATAACGATGAGCGCGATCAGCGCGCCGGGGATGAGGAGCATGTGGAGCGCATACCACTTCGCCAGGGTGTCCGACCCGATCTCCGGCCCGCTGGCGAGGAACTGCGCCAGCCACGGCCCCGCGAAGGGCGCCGTGCCGTTCAGGTTGATCCCGACCACCGTGGCCCAGTACGCGGTCTGATCCCAGGGCAAGAGGTAGCCGGTGAAGCCCATCAGCATGCCCATGACCAGGATCAGGACGCCCGTGATCCAGAGGAGCTCGCGCGGGTACTTGTAGGCGCCGAAGAGGAAGACGCGGCCCATGTGCATGAAGAGGAGGATCACGAAGACACTCGCGCCCCAGCGGTGCATTCCACGCACGAGCCAGCCGAGCGTGAGATCGTTCGTGATGTGCTCGATCGACGTGTATGCGATCGGCTTGCCGGTGGTCACGTCGATCTCCGAGGACGGCTTGTAGTACATCGCCAGGATCGCGCCCGTCAGCGCCTGCGTGGTGAACGCGATCAGCGTCCCGAAGCCGAGCGTCTGCGCCCAGCTGATGTCCCGCGGCACGTTCCTGAACAGGAACCACTTCGTCCCGCGGACGAACGCCGTCCGCTCGTCCACCCAGTCGAGCGGCGCGAGCACCGCCAGGTCGACGACGTTCTGGCGTCTCGTCTTCCGCTTTGTCGCCACTACCCCGTCACCTGACTCGGGACGATCGGGTAGAGCCACGCCTCGAGCCCGTCGACGTGCGTTCCCGGGACCGACCACGGATACCGGGAGATCGTCGCGTTGGCGCCCGTCCCCGAGACGCTTCCGACGGCGAAGAGCTCACCGAGAATGAGATTGCCGTTGCGAATCGAGAAGCTGTAGCGGTCGAGCGAGCGTACGGGCGGGCCGGCGGTGCGGTTCCCCTCGGCGTTGTACTGGCCGCCGTGACAGGGACAGCCGAAGGACTGCGCGAGAACGGGTCGGAGCTCGACCTCCTCGATCCTCTTGATCGCGCTCTCGTCGATGGGACCGTTGGGCTGGACGGGGCAGCCGAGGTGGACGCAGCGGCTGTACAGGATCGTGAAGCTCGGCTCTCCCCCTTCTGAGAACCCGTTGTTCCGGACGAACGCGGTACGGCGGGAGACCTCGCCCTGCTCGGGCTTCGACAGGTACGTCGCGATCACGTACTCGCCCTCCGGGAAGTTGTCGAGCGGCCCGAGGTCGACCTCGTCCTCGTCGACGTTCGTGAACGACGGAAGCACCATGAACCCGAGCACGGGAAGCGTCAGCACTGCGCCGAGGACGCCGGAGAGCCCGATCAGCGACGCCTCGAGGAACACCGAGCGCGAGTAGACGGGCAGCTGCTCGTCGGCCGCCTCGGCGGTTGCGCCGTCCGTGACCCGGCGGCGTCTCGGGCGCGATGACAGGCACGTCGCCACGCACGTCGCGCGTGACGTCACGGGCCCAGAGCAGCCCGAAGACGACCGCAAGGACGGCACCGATCGCGGCGACGAGCCAGCTGAGCACCAGGCCGAGCAGGAGACACGCGATCCCGATCGCGAAGCCGATCGGCCAGAGGCTGGGCCCGGGAACGTGAGGGGTGTCGGGACCGTTCGTGCTCAACGCTGACCTGGTCCGGGACCTTACCGATCGGGCTTCGAGCGCGTCAGGGGAGCCGGAGGCCGTACTCCGCCCAGCGCGCGGTCACGCGCTCGCGGATCTCGTCGGTCATCACGATCTCCTCCGGCCATGGCCGTGCGTCCTCCTCGGGGAGCTTGTGCGTCGCGTCGATCCCGAGCTTGCCTCCGTAGAACTGCCGCCCCGGCGCGTGGTCCAGATGGTCGAGCGGGCCCTCCGAGATCAGCACGTCTCGCTTCGGGTCGACGTTCGCGGTCACCCGGAAGAAGACGTCCGCGTAGTCGTGCACGTTCACGTGCTCGTCCACGACGACGATCGACTTCGAGAGCGAGAGCATCCCGAGCCCCCAGAGCGCGTGCATGACCTTCTGGGCATGACCGGGGAACGTCTTGCGGATGGAGACGATGACGCAGTTGTGGAACGCGCCGGCGACCGGGAGGTCGTAGTCCACGATCTCGGGCAGGGTCATCTTCACGGCGGGCAGGAAGATCCGCTCGGTCGCCTTGCCGAGCCAGGCGTCCTCCGCGGGCGGCTTGCCGACGACGATCGACGCGTAGATCGCGTCGCGTCGCAGCGTCATCGCCGAGATCCGGAAGATCGGGAACGGCTCCGCGTGGGAGTAGTAGCCGGTGTGGTCCCCGAACGGGCCCTCGACCCCGACATCGTCCTTCGAGACATGGCCTTCGAGGACGATCTCGGCGTTCGCGGGCACCTCGAGGTCGATCGTCTTGCAGCGCACGAGCTCGACCGGCTCGCCGCGCAGGAAGCCCGCGAGCATGAGCTCGTCGAGGTGATGCGGGAGCGGGGCGCTGGCGGCGTACGCGGACACGGGATCGAGCCCGATTGCGACGGCAACGGGGATGCGCCCGTCCTCGGAGGCGAGCAGGTCAGCGCGTCCGTCCTTGTGCATCTGCCAGTGCATGAAGGTCGAGCTCCTGTCGACGACCTGCATGCGGTACATGCCGACGTTGCGGACACCCGTCTTCGGGTCCTTCGTGATGACGGCGGGAAGCGTGATGAACGGCGCGGGATCGCCGGGCCAGCAGCGCTGGATCGGCAGCCGACCGAGATCGATGTCGTCGCCCCGGAGCACGATCTCCTGGCAGGCGCCCTTGGAGACCGTCTTCGGAAGCGAGTCCGCGACCGACTTGAGCTTGAGCAGGCCCTTGACCTTCTCGACGACCCCCTGCGGAGGTTGCATGTCGAGCACGTCGCCGAGCTTGGCCGCCGCGTCGTCGAGCCTCTCGACGCCGAGCGCGAGGCACATGCGCCGCTCCGTGCCGAACTGGTTGATCAGGAGCGGGTGCTGCGACCCCTTCGGTCTCTCGAACAAGAGCGCCGGCCCGCCCGCTTTGACGACGCGATCGACGATCTCCGTGATCTCGAGGTCGGGGTCGACCTCGGCGGAGATCCGCCGAAGCTCGCCCTCGCGCTCGAGGAGCGCGATCCACGCGCGCAGATCCCGTGGAAGCGCCAAAGCGCGGTCAGTCTAAGGATGCGCGCACGATCTCCGGAGCGAAGCTCTCCGTCCTCCTGCCTCGCTGCCGCTAGCCGTGGCGGCGGTGGCGGCGGCGCGCGAACCAGTCGTTCAGGTCGCCCAGGAGGATCACGGCGAGGATGACGAGCCCGACGACGAGCATCGAGACGATGATGTTCCGGCCTTCTTCTGCGGCATCCGCCAGAAACGGAGCGAACAGGCTCATCGCGCGCGACTCTATCCGACGTACGTCGCGTGCGCGGCGAGCGCGCGCTCGACCGGTTGGTCACCCGCAGCCCTGCGCGCAGCGTCGTCGAGAGCACTCGGATCCGCGTGCAGCCTCATCGTCGTCGCGCGCCTCGTCGAGGACACCAGTGCCGAGGCCGGCTGCGGTCGCGGCCCAGGCAGCTGCGTCTCCGTCCCGTCCGTCCGCGCGCGCCTGTGTACACAGCGAGATGAGCTCGGCGAGATCGTCCACCGCCTGCACGTTGCCGGTCGCCGCGACGTGGACGAGCCCCTGTGCATAGAGGTAGTCACCCAGGAGGAGCGCGGTATCCGTGTCGGCTGCCGCGAAGAGCCGGGAGCGGCCGTAGTGAACGAGATACCCCTCGTAGATCGTCTCCACGCCGAGCGCCAGCTCCGGCGAGGCGAGCGACGAGAACACGGGCTCGGGGCGTCGTGCCTCGGGCGGCAGGAGAGCATCGGCCCAGAGCGGGCTTTGCCGAGTCGCCTCCTCGACGATCGTGTCCCACATGCGCTGGAGACGCTACCCCGAGCGGCTCGCCGCGCGCGGCGGCTCGGGCTCTGCTGACTCGACTGGTGGCGGTTCGAGCTGCACCTCCACCGGGACATCGGGTGAGCCCTCGTCCCAGGGCTCGAGACTGACCCGAGGCCGGAAGAACCCCCAGATCGCGCGAAGCCCCGCCATCGTCGGAAGCGCGACCAGCACGCCTGCGATCCCGTACAGCTCACCGCCGGCGAGCAGCCCGAAGATCACGAGGAGCGGATGCAGCCGAAGCGCGCTGGCCATGACGTTCGGGACCACGATGTGCCCCTCCACCTGGTAGATGAACAGGAAGAGCGCGGCGACCCAGAGCACGCCCACCGGATCGACGACCAGGGCATAGATCACCGGCGGGACGGCCGACAGCCAGGGGCCGATGTACGGAATCACCTCGATGAATGCCGTCCACAGGCCGAAGAGCAGCGCGTATTCGTCCGCGCCCTCGACGAGGCCGGTCTTGCCGAGGATCCACATCCCGACCCCTGCGCTCGTCCCGATCACCGTCGAGAGGATCGCCTGCCCCTTCACGTAGCCCCAGAGGGCGGACTCGATCTGCTGCGTCAGCGGAGGCCCGCCGTGCGGCGGGAAGCGCGTGTCGATCGAGCGCTCCAATCGCGGCATGTCCAGGAGCATGTAGATCGAGATGACCACGATCAGGATCGCCGAGAAGAGCAGCAGCACGACCGAGATCGCCGCGCCCTGCGCGAACTCGATCCCCTCCTGCGCGTAGCCCGAGATGTCCCCGGTGCCGAGCGAGTCGATCCATTCGTTCACCTGCTCGCGCACCTGAATGCTCTCGAGCCCGTGGTCGTCGAGCCACGCCTGCAGCCCGTCGATGTCCCGCTCCGCCTCGGTCTGGCCGGTTCCGGAGTCCTCGTTCGTGACGTACTCGTCGATCCGCTCGGCTGCGTTGCGGGCCTGGTCGAACGCGACGACTCCGATCGCGATCAAGAGCGCAGCGACCGTCGCCGCGAAGATCGCGTAGACGATGGTCACCGAGAGCGCACGCGGCACCTTGAGCCTCGACAAGTCCCGCACGAGCGGGTTGAGCATGAACGCGATGACCGAGGCCGTCAGGAAGAGGAAGAGGACGTGCCCGAGCGTGCTCGCGAACAGGAACGCGACGACGAGGAGCACGGGCAGGCCGACGAGCTGGATCCATCGCGGAATCTGGATCGTCGGGCCGGGGCCGCCCATGTGCTCGATCGTATAGAGCGAAGGGGGTCTGGCTGAAGCCAGACGCCTGGGATCTTGCGCGGTCGGCTTCAGCCAGACCCCGCGTCGTCCCTTGCTACGGTCCCTGAAATGACGACTCCGCGCTCACGGCATGCGGCGCGGCTACGTGCCAACCGGCGACGGGCCCAGGCTCGGGCGCGGCGGTTCGCGCTCGCCATGGTGATCGGCGTCGTCGCCGTCGCGACCTTGGCCCTGACGGCGTTCGACGACAACGCCGTCCCGAGCTCGTCGGGGCTCCGGTGCCCGCCCCGCTCCCCGTCACGTCCGCGCCACCCGAAGCGCAGGTGCTGGCGACCGTCGGGAACCTGCGCGTGCAGTCGCCGGTCGCGCGCGGAGGCGTGACCGCCGTGGGCTTCCACGGCTCGACCGAAGGCGCGCTCGTCCTCCAGCCAGTCGGCCCGCAGGCGAACGAGGGGTTGCTCGCCCGGCTGTGGCGCAAGATCACCGGCTCGTCGCGGACGGGCCTCGCGTGGTACCAGCTCGAGAGCGGGACCCTGCGAACGCTTGACGTCGGCGCAGTCGCCGGGACGGACGTCTACTCGCCGGTCGACGGCACCGTCGTCGCGATCCGCGACCAGCTCGTCTCGGGCCGCAAGATCGGCGCCGAGATCGAGCTCCGGCCGACCTCTGCGCCGTCACTCGTCGTCACGATCCAGAACGTGCGGCCCGATACGGGGCTGGCCGTGGGTGCGAATGTGGGCGCCGGGAGCTCGAAGCTGGGACGCGTCGCGGACATCAGCAGGTTCGAGCGCCAGTCCCTCGGGCGCTTTGCCGCAGACGGCGGGAACAACGTCGCGATCCAGGTGTACCCCTCGGCAACGCTCGGCGTTCCCTAGGTTTCAGACTCTAGAGTCCCCGCCCTGCGCATCCTCTTCATCGCTGACGTCGTCGGGGTCCTGGCCGGGCCGCGCTCGAGGCTCTCCTGCCCTCGTTGCGCGCAGACCTGGAGATCGACGTGTGCGTCGTCAACGGCGAGAACGCCGCCGACGGGATCGGGATCACGCCTCGCCTCGCCGACCAGCTGCTCGCCGCCGGGGCGGACGCGATCACTCTCGGAAACCACGCCTTCCGGCGCGCAGAAGTCGGCCCGTACCTCGACAACTCGGATCGAGTCGTTCGCCCGGCGAACATGTCGAAGCACGTGTCCGGGCGAGGACTGGCCGTCGTCCCGACGGCGAACGGCGCGCGCCTCGCGGTGGTGAACGTCCTGGGATCGCTCTTCCTCGATCCGGCGACCTCGATGTTCGAGGTCATCGACGACCTCGTCGACGAGGCCGTCAAGGAGACACCACTCGTCCTCGTCGACGTCCACGCGGAAGCGACGAGCGAGAAGGTCGCGCTCGCCCGCTGGCTCGACGGGCGAGTCACGGCAGTCGTCGGAACGCACACGCATGTGCAGACATCCGACGCGTGCGTCCTCGCGCGAGGCACCGCCTTCATCACCGACGCCGGCATGACCGGCCCGCATGACTCCGTCATCGGGGTCGAAGCGGAGCGACGCGATCCGGCGTATGCGCACCGGCCTGCCCGTCCGCTTCCAGACGGCTCAGGGCGGCGTACGGGTCGAGGGCGTCGTGATCGACTGCGACTCCGAGTCGGGCAAGGCCACGGCGATCGAGCCGCTGCGCATCCCATTCCCCTGATCCGGCTCGCGAGGCAGCAGGAGCCAGAGCAGGACGAAGGGCAGAAACCAGGGGAGGTAGAGGTAGAACCAGTGCGTCAGCGAAAGCTGAAACGCAATGAGTACAGCCGCGGTCAGGGCCGCGAGCTCGATCGGGCCCTTCTCGCGCGGGAGGAACGCGGCGGCGATCGCGATTGCGACGGCGAGGACCGCGAGGGCGGGCTGCACGAAGCCCAGGTCCGGGATGCCTTCGGCGTGATACTGGCCCCAACCCCAGAGCGAGAACGGTGAGTCGCGGCCGGCCTGGAAGCCGACGGTGCGGTCCCAGAACGTCCGGATCGCGCGCCAGAGCGAAGGCTCGAGCAGCAGGATCACGAACGAGGCGACCGTCGCCGCCGCGAACGCGACGGCGAACCTGAGCACGCGCCTCGGAGCGAGCGTCGGGTAGCTGGCCCAGAGCGGCGCGAGGAGCAAGCCGCCGAACTTCGCCCACCCCGCGAGCGCGACCGCCGATCCTCGCGCCCACGCCGACGACGCCAGCCAGAAGCCGAAGACGAGCAGCGCGGGCATGATCGTGTCGTTCGTGTTGGCGTTCAGGACGTACGCGGTGAACGGATACGCGGACCACGCGAACGCGAGCACGGCGGCGAGGCGCACTCCCCCGAAGCGCAGGCCGACGAGCACCAGTCCGAAGATGGTCAGGACGTCGAAGAGGATCGACGTGGCATGTGCAGCCGGGAGCGAGTCCCACTTCCCGCTCCACTCGAACACGAGCACGGCGGGGAGGTACGCGAAATAGGCGACCGGCCCGTACGTGTCCCCGCGCTCGATGCCCGCCTCGCAGCGCCCGTTCGTCTGGATGCGCTCGCGAACCTCGCCGTCTGCGTCCTTCGGCCCGCACGGCTCGAGATCTCCTCGCTGCGGCATGTTCCCGTACGGCGCCTCGCCGTCGAGGATCCGACTCGCCCCGACGACGCCCGCCAGGCCCGACGTCGATCACACCTCGAGGCGTCTCGACGTTGAGCCCGACACGGAAGCCGAGGAGGAACACCGCCGCCGCCGCGAACGCCCAGGTCGGCCAGACCGGCCGGAGGGCCGCTTCCCTCTTCCGCATGCCAACCCATGCGCTCCGCACGAGGAAGTACCCGAGCACCGGGTACACGAGTGGGACGCTCGAGAAGATCTCCCCGCGGTCGAAGAATGCGAGCGAGACGGAGAACGAGAGCAGCACGAGCAGGTCGAAGTTCCGGAGTGACAGCGGTCGGCGGAGATCCGCGAGCCCGACCAGGAAGACGAGGCAGAACGCGAGCCATACGTATGGCTTCAGAAGCGTCTTGCCGCCGAACGACCCATCCCGGCCCCGAGCCATCTTCCACGCGACCTGGGGGCCGGTCCAGGCTTCGCTGACGGTCGCTGTCGTGTCCTGCACGACCGCCTGCGCGATCTGCCCCGCAGCGCCCGACCAGGCCTTCACGAGCCAGGTCCTCGTTTCCGGGCGGAACGTCGCCGACGTGATGGGGTCGGGCGGATAGCGCTCGAGCCACTCCGAGACCTTGGAGTCGGCGAGCGCGAGCTCGATCGCCCGCTCTTCGGTGAGCAGTGCTGTGTCCTGGGCGGGCGCCGCGAGGGCAGGAGCAGCGGCAGCGAGGATGCCGACGGCCAGCGCGGCCGCGAGGACCCCGGGTAAGAATCTCAGCGGCTGCGAGTCGGCCCGAACGACCAGAGCTTATTGCCGACGAAGTTGATCGGCGTGACGAGCACGATGGCGACAGCCTGGGCGGCGATCTCCGGCAACCCGGCTCGCACGAAGACGTACAGGACCGCGAGGTTCGCGACCAGCGCGAGCGTGGAGACCACCAGGAAGCGCATGCCCTGATAGGCAACGTGACCGCGCTGGTCGCGGAACGTCCACACGCGATTCCACGCGTAGTTGTTGGTGACGGCGACGAGGAACGAGCAAACGGCGGCCGGAATGTAGTGGATCCCGAGCACGAGCACGAGCAGCCCGAACACCCACAGGTTGACGATGTACCCCGTCGCCCCGACGAAGCAGAACTTGACCAGCTGCTCCCAGTTCCCGCGGTGTTGGAGAGCTGCGCGCGCCCGGGCGCGCGAAAACCCGACCCTCACGTCCGCATTGGTGGTCTCCACAGCCGTCACACGGTAGCCGGGTCTCCGGTTTCGCATACCCCCCATGAGGTTAGGAATCCCCGAACCCTTCGGCGCCGACGAGCGGCACGAAGCGGCACGGGACGCTCGAGCGCTCGAGGGGTCCCGCCTCCGGTGCGCTGGACCGCGACGAGCTGTTGGCCCCAGCGCCCGCCGCGTGGAACGACGAGCCGTCCTCCCTCGACGAGCTGCTCGTACAGCGCGGGCGGAATCGCCGGTGCCGCTGCCGCTACCGCGA
Source organism: uncultured Actinomycetes bacterium (assembly GCA_963721795.1). Taxonomy (GTDB): domain Bacteria; phylum Actinomycetota; class Thermoleophilia; order Gaiellales; family Gaiellaceae; genus GMQP-bins7. The sequence continues at coordinate 178,762 of CAVRLT010000021.1, read as the reverse complement.
TCGCGTCGAAGGGCGCCCGGTCGGGCACTCCCACGGACCCGTCGCCCACGCGAACCTCGACGTCGCCGTATCCCGCATCGACGAGGGCGGCCCCCGCAACCTCCGCCAGCTCGGGCACGCGCTCGATGGTGACGACCTCCGCCGCGAGCTCCGCAAGCACCGCCGCCTGGTAGCCGGAGCCGGTGCCCACGTCGAGAACGCGGCTCTTCTCCGAGAGCGCGAGCAGCTGGCAGATCGTCGCGACGATGAAGGGCTGCGAGATCGTCTGCCCGTTTCCGATCGGGAGAGCTCCGTCCTCGTAGGCGAGGTGCCGGAGGTGCTCGGGGACGAAGCGCTCTCGAGGCACCCGTTCCATCGCGGCGAGCACGCGTTCGTCGAAAGCGCCGCGACGACGGAGTTGCCGCTCGACCATGTCGACACGGGCACGCTCGACCTCGGCCGTCGTCAGGCGCTCCGGCGCCCGGTTCATTTGGCGAGAGTCCGTAGCCCCGCGTAGCGAGCCGCCTGCCGGCCACGCATGCGAACGGCGAGCACCGGCAGCACTACGGTCACCACGTATCCGACGAGTGGAATCAGCGCGAGCAGGCAAACGAGGAGGCCCACTGCCGACACGTACGCGGCGATTCCCATTCGCGTGGCTCCCCGCCGCAGCGCGCCCCGGACGATCGTGGCAGCGGAGAGAGCGCCGACGAGGCCGGCCGGGCCGCGCCTGCAAGGCTCTCCGCGAGGTCTCCGACGATCGAAGCCGAGAGCGGCGCCGGCTGCCGCTCCGACGACCGCTGCGGCCGCGACTCCGACCGTGTTCACCCCGAGGAGCCCGGACAGGATCAGACCGAAGCCGAGGCCCAGGCCGAGGGCGAGTCCGATCGTGTACCAGGCGCCCACCGGCCCAGTGTAGAGAGCGGGAATCCGAACCGAAGCCTCCCGCGTAGTCGTGTAGGGACCACGAGAGGGGAGGTTCACATGCGCAAGCGCACATCAGTAGTCGGCTGGTCGTCGGCGCCTTCGCGGTGCTCGCCGTCGGCTCGTAGCCACACCGGACAGCGGCAAGAAGAACGTGGATGCCGGAACGATGAGCGGCTACCTCGAAGGAGCCCCGGGCGGGCCGATCTCCACAGTGGCAACCGGGTCGTTCGAGGCGACGATCAACGTCACGAGTATCGAGTACACGCTCACGTACTCGGGTCTCGAGAGCGACGTCGCGCAGGCTCACATCCCCTTCGGCCACCGGAGCACCAATGGCGGAATCTCTGCGTGGCTGTGCGGCACACGGCCACGCTTGTCAGGCCGCCAGGGACGCCGACCTGCGAAGGAGACAGGCCGACACGATCACGGGCTCGATCGAGGCGGCTGACGTGGTCGGGCCGACCGCGCAGGGAATCCTCGCAGGTGAGTTCGCAGAGCTCGTCGCAGCGATGCGTGCGGGGAAGGCGTACGCGAACGTCCATTCGGCGACGTTCCCCGGTGGCGAGATTCGCGGCCAGATCAACGACGACAACCAGCGAGACGACTAGGAGAGCGGCGAGGGGGGCCAGGCCCCGCGGCCCAGCTGGCCCCTGACCCTTGCCTCCGGTGGCAATGCTTGGATCCTCAGGTAGTGCGCCGTCCCCTCGCATCTCTCCTCGTCATGCTCGCCGCCGGAGCCGCAGTGGTTTCGGCTGCCGCGCCTCCGCGTGGGCGGGCCGCCGCCGTCGCCCGATCTCGTCGCTAAGGCACTCGCACTCACCGACCTTCCGCGCGGCTCGGAGGTCGAAGACCAGGCTACTACCGCGATCCGGACTACGTCGCCGCCTACGCTCGCGAGTTCGCCGTAGGTGGCGCCCGCCTCGACGCTCGGGTGCTCGCGGTGGTCGACACCTCAGCGTCGAGCGTTCGGAGGCCGCGCCCGCGCGTCGTTCGATTCCATCCGAGTGGTCTTCCACCAAGTCCTTTCGCAGCAGCTCACGCAGCTCCCGAGGCGGGAAATCTCCAGGCCCGGTGTCGACGAGGCCTACGCCGTCGTTCGTGTGGATGTTGACGTAGCGTTGTCTGCGTTGATCGCGCATCAGGACGACGATTCGTGGTGACTTGGTCATCACCGTCCAGCGGTCACCGAGTGCTTCAGCGCTCACTTGTCAGCAGCCCGACAAGGGTCACATGCCGCGTCAGCGGTTTACCCGGTGAGATTGGCCGCTGTGATGCCTGTGCCGACCTCGGCGAGGACTCCGTTGCGGGCGCCCTGCTCCGGGCAAGGCTCCGGCCGGAGGCGACGTCGACGGGTGACCAGATAGCGTTCGACGACCATGGCCCGTTCACGCCGGCGGCGGCGCTGTGGATCCCGAGCGCCTGCGTGACCTTCTCGATGACGGAAGGATGATCTTGCCTGGACGCTGCGCATCGACGTGTTCCCCCGGAAGCCTCAGCTCCGTGGCCTCGAGCTCCGCTGTCCAATTGTCGTCACGCCCGCCACGGTCCCACCAACGGTCGCGCCGTTTTCCCCCCAGTGGCGCGGTGCTCACCGTCCGCCGGTGGCTCGGTCTGCCGCCCCGTCCGCACTCGTCGACCAGTGGCGCGCTGTTACGCCTCGGCGGCGCGTGCGTCGACATCGCAGCGCCACCGCGGCGACGAAGACGATCCCCACCACGAACACGCGCTCCACGCACCGCGTCCTCGTGGTCGCACGGCTCCCCCCTGCTTTCGAAGCTTTCCTCCGCCGCGACGCCTGGCCCCGCCCGCGGTCTCCAGGCGCGCGATCACCGCCAGGCCGAACTCCGCAGCCCGCGCCCCGTCGACGACCCGGTGGTCGAACGTGACCGCGATGGTCCCGAAGCGGCGCGCGACGACCTGACCATCCCGGACGACCGGTCGTTCGGCGATTCGCCCGACGCTGAGGATCGCGACTTCCGGGTGGTTGACGATCGGCGTCTGGAAGAGGCCGGCGAGTTTCCCTGCACTCGTGACCGTGAAGGTCGAGCCACGGAGCTCTCCCGGCTCGAGCGTCCCTGCGCGGGCGCCCTCCGCCAGGCGGCGGATCTCCGCATCGATCTCCTCGATCGTGCGTGCGTCCACGCCGCGGACGACGGGCACGACGAGGCCCTGCTCCGTCTGCACGGCGACGCCGATGTCGTACCGGTCGAGGTAGACGATCGCGTCGGCCTCGAGCCGGGCGTTCAGCTCGGGAAACTCGGCGAGCGACGACGCGACGGCCTTCACCACGGTCGCGAGGAGTCGTTCCATCTCGACGTTCTCGAAGTCGCATTCCTCGACCCACGTGACCGCCGGGACCTCCGCGTGCGCACGGCTCATGTGCTCGGCGATCACGCGACGGACCCCGCGCAGCGGCTCGCGCCTCCCCTCCGCCGACGCACCGCCGGCAGCCGTGCGAACGTCGTCCTCGGTGATGCGCCCTCCCGGGCCGGTCGCAGAGACGGCTGCGAGATCCACACCGAGCTCCGCAGCGATCTTCCGCACCAACGGCGTCGCCTGAGCTCGATCCGGCGCGGTAGACCGGCGCCGCTCCGGCGCCTTGTGGCTCTGAGCCACTAGGCGTCTTCGGGGTCGGCTCGTCGACGTCTTCGCCGGGCTCGCCGATCACCACGAGTCTGGCCCCCACCGGAGCGACCTCACCCTCGGCCACCACGATCCTGAGCACTGTCCCCGCGTACGGCGAGGGAATCTCGACCGTCGCCTTGTCGGTCTGGATCTCGACGAGAGGATCGTCCTCGGCTACGACCTGGCCCTCCGTGACGAGCCAGCGGGCGACTTCGCCCTCGGTCAGGCCCTCACCGAGATCCGGGAGCAGGAACGCGCGCGCCATCTCCGCGCGATTCTCGTCTATCCGGGCTGCCGGACGCGCCGCCGCTGACGAAGGGCGACGAGCGCCGCGAGGGCCGCGGTCGAGATGAGGAGCGGCGGTGCGAGAAAACCGACCGCGGTCGAGAAGTGAATCCCGGTGCACGCATCGCCGCAGTCGAAGAAGCCGTCGGCGTCGCGGTACCCGGATGAGATCGCGGCGAAATCGACCACCCACAGCACGACGGCCAGGACGAAGACGGCAATCGCTGCGGTGCCGAGGCGTCCGCGAGACCACGCGCCTACGAGCACGCCGCCCACCAGGACGAACAACGCGCCCAGGGCGAGGTACACGAGCCAGACGTCCCTCACAGGACTCGCTCGCCGGCGGCATCGAATGCCTGCACGGGCACCGTCGAGGCAGGCGACTCGGGAAACTCGTCACGGAACAGGCTGAAGACGATCACGTCTCTGGGCACACCGTTCTCGTCGGGTGGAAGCCGCCGCCGCAGCATCCCCTCCTCGGCGAACCCGAGCCTGCGAGGGATTGCGAGGCTCGGTTCGTTCGCGGGATCGACGCGAACCTCGACGCGGTCGACGTCGCACAGCTCGAAGGCGACTCGCGTGAGACACGCGGTCGACTCCGTGGCCAGGCCTCTGCCGACATGGCTGCTTCGAACCCAGTACCCGATCTCGAAGGCGTGAGCGCCTCGTCGCTTGTGCAGCCCCGTCCCACCGACGACGGCGCTCTCGTCACGCTCGAACATCCCCATCACGAAGTCCGTACCCAGATCGAACTGACCCCGGAACCTCCGCAGCAGCTCCACCTTCTCCGACAGCTCTTGCGGCTCCGACCGCGCCCACGGCATCCACGGTCGAAGCTCCTCGAGGCTCGAGTCGATGGCGTCCTTCAGGCGCAAGGCATCGGTCGGCTCCCAGCAGCGGATGACGAGGCGCTCCGTGACGACGCGGTAGGGCGGATCGAGCACGCTAGCGGAGTCCCGATCCAGGCATCCGCGGGCGCGATCAGGACGCGCAGCCCTCCGTCGACGCGCCAGAGCGAAACCGCCTGCTCGTCGCCCGCGAGCTCGGGCGCGACGGCGCGGGGACGTACCCGAGCTGGAGGGTCCGCTCCTCGTTGTAGATCGCCACCGCATCTCGGTCGTGAGGATTGTCCGGCTCCGCCACGAGCGTCAGCCTACGCCCCGGGATCGAAGGACGGGTCGTCGAGCGCCTCGGGCCTGTAGGAGACCCCCGCCACCGGAACCACCCGAATCCGAGGATCCTCCCAGCGAACTGCGTCCTCGGTCGCCGCGTCGCGCAGGTGGTAGCCCGCGCTCGCCTCGCTCGAGCAACAGGCGCAGCCGCTCCGCCACCCGCTACGCCGCGAGGACGCGCCGAACCGCATCGACGATGCGCTCGACCGAGGGCATGTAGGCATCCTCGATCTGCCAGTACGGGTACGGCACGTCGTAGCCCGTGACCCGGAGCACCGGCCCGCGCAGGTCGAAGATCGCCTTCTCGGCGAGAACGGCGGCCACCTCCGCCGCGAAGCCGCAGACGCGCGGCGCTTCCTGCACGAGCACCGCGCGGCCAGTCTTGGCGACGGACTCGAGCAATGCATCCTCGTCGAGCGGCTTCAGCGAACGCAGGTCGAGAACCTCGCAGGACACGTCGCCCGCGAGGGCCTCGGCGGTCTTCTCGCAGAGGGGGACCATCGCGCCGTAGGCGACGAGCGTGACGTCGGACCCCTCTCGCGCGATCCGCGCCTTCCCGAGCGGCACCACGTGCTCGCCTTCCGGCACGTCCTGCTTCGACGTGCGGTAGTGGAGCTTCGGCTCGAGGATCACGACCGGGTCGGGATCGCGGATCGCCGCCGACAGGAGCCCTTTCGCGTCCGCGGGCGTCGAGGGGATCGCGACCTTCACGCCCGGGGTGTGGACGTAGTACGTCTCGGGCGAGTCGTCGTGCAGCTCCGGCGCACGCACGCCCCCGCCGTAGGGCATGCGGATCGTGAGCGGGAAGGACATCGCCCCGCGCGTGCGCCAGCGGTAGCGGCCGACGTGGTTGATGAGCTGGTCGAGACCGGGATAGCTGAACGCGTCGTACTGCATCTCGCATACCGGCCGCCAGCCCGCCATGCACAACCCGACCGCCGTTCCGACGATCCCGGCTTCTGCCAGCGGCGTGTCGATACAGCGGTCCTCGCCGAAACGGTCCTGGAGCCCAGCGGTCGCCCGGAAGACGCCACCGAGCCGCCCGACGTCCTCCCCCATCACGAGGATCGTCGAGTCGCGTTCCATCTCGACGTGGAGCGCGTCGTTCACCGCCTCGACGAGAAACCGCTCAGGCATCGAGGATCCTCTTGAGCTCCGCCAGCTCTTCCACCTGCGAACGGGGCGGGTCGGCGTACGCGTGCTCGAAGACGAGAGCTGGATCCGCCGGAGGCTCCGCCTCGGCCTCGGCGATCCCGGCTCGCATGAGCTCGAGCGCTTCGGCCTTGATCTCCGCAGCCCTTTCCTCGCCCAGGATGCCGGTCCGAACGAGGTAGCGCTCGTAGCGCCCGACGCACTCGTTCTGCCTCTCCTCCTCGACGCGCTCGGCGTCGATGTAGATCGACGGGTCGTCCGCCGTAGCGTGCGGCGCCGCGCGGTAAGTGACGGCCTCGATGAAGGTCGGGCCTTCGCCCGCGCGCGCCCGCGAGACCGCCTCCCGCGTCGCCTCGTACACCGCGAGGACGTCGCCGCCGTCGACGCGCACTCCCGGGATCCCGTAGCCGATCGCCTTGTCGGCAAGGGTCGGCGCAGCCGTCTGCGCCGAGAGCGGTGTCGAGATCGCCCACTGGTTGTTGCTGCAGAAGAGGACGACCGGCGCCTTCATCACCCCGGCGAAGGTCGCGCCTTCGTGGAACGAGCCTTCGGAGGTCGCGCCGTCCCCGAACAGGACGAGAGCGACGCGATCCTCGCCCTTCAGCGCCGAGCCCCACGCGAACCCGACTGCGTGGGGAATCTGGGTCGCGATCGGTACGCAGATCGAGGCGACGTTGAACTCCAGCGGGTTCCACCATCCCGCCGGATGGCCTCGCCACCAGGAGAGGACGGTCGAGATCGGCATTCCGCGGAGGAGCCCGATCGCCGACTCGCGGTACGCGGGGAAGATCCAGTCCCGCTCCTCGAGGGCGAAGACGGAGCCGAGCCTGCATCGCCTCGTGGTTCCAGAAGATCGCGTACGTGCCGATCCGGCCCTGTCGGTGGTAGACGACGCTGCGCTCGTCGTAGGTCCGGAGCAGGACGAGGTTGCGGTAGATCGCCAGCAGGTCGTCCGGGCCGAGCCCTTCGACCTCGCCGTCGGGGAGCGACTCGCCGTCGCCGATGACTCGGCGCAAGCCTCCCTCCGCCGGCAGCACCTGGCTCATCGCCGTCTCAGTGTATTTAGAACCTGCTCAGCGCAAAGCTATTGCCTTCGCGAGCACCGTCCGCTACGGACTAAACGAGAACGGTCACCGCGTCGCGCTCGGCCTCGAAGACGGCGTGCTCGACGTCGCCGAGATCCTCACCGTCCGCCTGCAAGGGAAGCGGGCGGTCGCACACGACTTCGAGCCGGTCCGAGTCGTGCACGTACACGAGCCCGCGTGCGTTCTCCCGGTCGCCCCAACCGAGGGCATAGCGGGCAATACGTGGGATGTCGCGCGACCGCACCTCGGTCGGGGCGACGAGGTCGAGACCGCCCTCGAAGCTCGCGTCCGGCGCCGGCTGGAGCGCAACCCGACCGGCGTAGCTGTACGCGGGCCCGTTGGAGACCAGTGCGAACGCAGCGCGCCCGTGCCCCTTGACCTCGAGCGCGGGTGCGAGCCTGTAGTTGTGCCGCGCGAATGTCCTGAGCCCGGTCCACGCGAACGAGAGGTTGCCGGGGCGGCGACCGTCCGAGCGACGGCCGAGCTCGTCGACGGCTCGCACGATCTCCGCGTCCAGGCCGATGCCGGCGGCGAAGCCGAAGCGGCGCCCGTTCACCCGTCCGACGCCGATGCGGCGAGGTCGAGCGGTTCCGGTGAGCCGGCGGGCCGCCTCGGCGGATCCCCGGGGGAGCCCGAGAGCCCGCGGCAGCACGCTCGCGCCACCTCCGGGAATGAGCCCGAGCGGGGTGCTGTCGTCGATGCCGTTCAACACCTCGTTGAACGTGCCGTCCCCACCGAAGACGTACAGCGCCGCGACCACGCCCGAGGCCTCGCGCGCGATCTCGATCGCGTCGCCGGGTCCGCTCGTCATCCGCAGCTCCGTTCCCGCGGGGAGCTCGGCCCTCACACCGGCGAGACCGTCCTCGTCGACCCCCGACGCCCACGGGTTCGCGATCAGAAGCGCAGTCATCGGCTCTTTACAGTGCCTGGCACTGTAAAGGCGTCAAGAGTGCGCCAATGTGTCCACAGGGTCATCGCCCTAGGCAGGCGTGGCGTACCCGCGGATGCCGTCGACGACGATCGCGGTGAAGCGGTCTGCGAGCTCGTCGGTGTCCCTGCCCGGCACGAGCCAGGTGTACGCCCAGTTCGCCGCCGACAGGACGAGCAGCGTCGCGGCGCCGGCGTCGAGGTCGGTTCGAAGCCCTCCCGACGCGACCCCGTCCTCGAAGAGCGCTCGCCAACGCTCCTCGTAGCGACGCCGCTCCGCACGGATCTCATCGAGGTAGGCGTCCTCGAGATATCGCCACTCGCGTGTGAACACCGTCGCGACGTCGAGCTGCTCCGAGACGACGCGAAGATGGCCGCGCAGCGCGAGCCGCACCCGCTCGGGAGCAGGAGCGCGTTCCGGAACCTCGTCGAGCGCGGCGTGGAACGCGCGCGCCCCTGCACGCATCCCCTCCACCAGAAGCTCCTGCTTCGAGCCCGTCAGCGAGTAGAGCGAGCCCTTCTGGACCCCGAGCGCGTCCGCGAGATCGCCCATCGACGTGCCGTGGAACCCGCGCTCGGCGAAGAGCTTCGCGGCCTCGCGCGTCAGCTGAGCCCTTCTCGTGGGCATATACTCCATGCTAACGACCGTTCGGTAGGAGGCCAAATCGTGGAGACGCGGACGCAGGAGTTTCTCGAGTACGTCCAGGCGGGCGGACAGGTCGAGACGAGCGACTGGATGCCCGACGACTACCGCGCGAAGCTCGTCAAGTTCATCGAGATGCACGGCAACTCCGAGCTCATGGGCGTCCTGCCCGAGCGGGACTGGATCCTCCGCGCGCCGACGCTGCAGCGCAAGCTCGCGCTCACCGCGAAGATCCAGGACGAGGTCGGCCATGCGCAGCTGATCTACCGCATCGTCGAGGACCTGGGGAAGCCCCGGAACGCGAGCCTCGACGATCTCGTCTCCGGCAAGGCGAAGTTCCACAACGTCTTCCACTACCCGACGAAGACCTGGGGCGACGTGGGCGTGATCGCGTGGCTCGTCGACGCCGCCGCGATCGTCTCCCAGAAGGCGCTCCTCAAGTGCTCCTACGCGCCGTACGCGCGGATCATGAAGAAGATCTGCTGGGAGGAGTCGTTCCACATCCTCCACGGGCGCGACGTGATCCTCGCGATGGTCACAGGCACCCCGGAGCAGTTCGAGCTGGTGCAGGAAGCGGTGAACCGCTGGTGGGAGCCGCTGATGCACTTCCACGGCAACCCGATCCCCGCGGAGGAGGACCCGATGTACGTCTGGAGGATCAAGAGCCAGGGGAACGAGGACGCGCGCCAGGAGTTCCTCGACGGCTACGTCCCGCAGATCCTCGAGCTCGGCCTCGAGATCCCCGATCCGGCACTCGAGAAGAACGACGAGACCGGCGTGTGGGGCTACACGGAGCCCGACTGGGAGAAGCTTCGAGCCGTCGTCACCGGACACGGGCCTGCCTCGGAAGAGCGGCTCGCCTTCCGCAGGCTCTCCCGCGAGGACGTTGCCTGGGTCGAGCGGGTGGTGCTCGCCGAAGCCGCCTGAGCGAGATGGTGTTCGAGGTCTTCAGGCAGGAGCGCAAGGGCCAGCCGCTCCAACACGCGGGAACGGTGACGGCGCCCGACGAGCGGTTCGCCGAGATCTACGCGCGCGAGCAGTACGGACGGCGACAGGAGTCGGTCGCGCTGTGGCTGGTCCCGCGAGACGCCGTGAGCGAGATCGAGGAGTTCCCGGACGAGTTCGAGATGAAGTACCGCCGCGTGGACGGGTACTCGATCAAGGCGCGGCTGCGCGAGGCTCGTGAGAAGGCGGGAACGCTCGAGTCCGCGCCGGGTGGAGAGGCGGAGTGAGCGAGCGCACCGACTTGCTCCTGTCGATCGCCGACGACGAGCTCTTCCTCGGTTGGCGGAACTCGGAGTGGACCGGGATCGCCCCCTTCCTCGAGGAGGACGTCGCGTTCTCCTCGATCGCGCAGAACGAGATCGGCCACGCGCGGGCGCTCTACGAGCTCGCCGCGGCCGAGCTCGGGACGACAGCGGACGAGCTCGCGTTCGACCGGAAGCCAGACGAGTACCGCTGCGCACCCCTCGTGCAGCTCAGGCGCCTGGAGTGGGCAAGGACGATCGCGCGCCACTGGCTGTACGAGACCGCCGACGAGATCCGGCTCGCAGCGCTCAAGGCCTCCGACGACGCGGAGATTGCGGGCATCGCAGCGAAGATGGATCGCGAGGAGGCATACCACCGCATGCACGCCGAGATGTGGGTCGACCGCCTCCTCTCGACGGAGGAGGGGCGGGCGCGTCTCGCCGAAGCCGTCGACGAGCTATGGCCCTACGCGCTCGGCGTTCTCGACGACGAGCTCCGCCCCGAGCTTCGCCGGCGTGCCGAGGAGCGCCTCGGTCGCGAGCTTCCCGATGTCGAGCCCGTGTCGCGAGGTGTCCACGAGGCGGAGCTCGCGCAGCTCTGGGAGGAGATGACGATGGTCCGCCGCTCGGCTCCGGCGGGTGCGCAGTGGTGAGGAGTGCCAAGTGGCTCTGAGCCACAAGATCACCGCCGCCGACGTCTGGGAAGCGCTGGCCGAGATCCCCGACCCAGAGATCCCGGTCATCTCGCTCGTCGACCTGGGCGTGATAAAGGACGTCGAGGTCGAGAACGGACGCGTGCGGATCGAGTTCACGCCGACGTTCATGGGCTGCCCCGCGCTCGAGCCGATGCAGCGGGCGATGGAAGTCAAGGTGGGCGAGCTCGGCGCGGAGGCGGAGGTCCGCGTTGTCCTCGACGACTCGTGGTCGACCGACAAGATCACCCCGGAAGGACGGGAGAAGCTCCGCGCCGCCGGGTTCGCGCCTCCTTCCCCACGCTCCGCGGGAGAGCTGACGCTGGTCGAGCTGAAGCGCGGCGGATTCCGCTGCCCGTACTGCGGCTCGACGGCAACGCGCCTCGAGAACCTCTTCGGCCCGACCCCGTGCCGCTCGATCCGCTACTGCGACGCCTGCCGGCAGCCGTTCGAGCAGTTCAAGACCCTCTGACCACTTCGTTCGCGGACACCACGCCGGTAGGCTGCCCGCATGACGGTCGAGATCTTCTACTGCCCGACCTGAAGCGGCTACGACAAACGGGCCGCGAGTCTCGCGGCCGAGATCGAGTCGAAGACAAGGGTCACCGCGACGGCCATACCCGGAAAGAAGTCGCAATTCGACGTCCTCGCGGACGGGCAGCTGATCTTCTCCAAGCAGGCCAAAGGCCGATTTCCCGAGGACGGCGAGATCGTCTCACAGCTCGCGTAGCGCCTCAGTCGTCCTTGTCCTTGCCGCGGCCCTTGCCCTTACCGCGGTCGCCATCTCCGTTCCCGTCCGTGCAACGGTTTTCCCACTCTTCCCGAAGAGCATCGATCTCGCTTCGCTCTCCCTGAACGGCTTCCGAGCGGTCGAGTAACGCGAGGACCCCTTCGCAGCTCCCGAGCGCGAACCGCGTGAACGCGAGGTTGTAGCTCGCGTACGCCTCGGTGATCGCGCCCGTTCCCGCGAGGCCGGCGACCGCCCGGTCGAGAAGCGGACGGGCACGGCCATACTGCCCTTCCTGCATGAAGGCGAACCCGCGGTCGTTGAGCTCGACAGGGTCGCTTGCCACGGTGGTGTCCGCCGGGGGCTGAGTCGTCTCGGTCGTGGCCGGCCTCGTCGTCTCGTTCGTCGTCGCCGGTGGCTGAGCGCTGCGACCCGAGTCTCGGAGCGATCCGAGAAGCGCCGCCAGGAGCAGACCGGCGACGAGGAGCCCCACCGCTACGGGCACGAGCCTCCGGAAACGAGGGCCGGATCGATGCACGCTCGGAGCGGTGTGAGGCAAGGGTCGGGTCGGCTGCCCCGTCTCGGGAGTGACAGCCGGTACCGGGGAGGCCGCGATTCGGGTCGGCGCGGACGCGCGGTCGAACGCATCCTCGAGAGCGGCGACGAGCGCCGCGCAGCTCTCGGGCCGCTCGGCGGGATCCTTCGCGAGCGCGCGCATCAGCACCTCGTCGACGCCGTCCGGAAGCCCGGGGTGGATCCTCTCGGCGCTCGGCACCGGCGCCGTCACGTGTGCAAACGCCTCGGTTGCAGCCGTGTCTCCCGCGAACGGCCGCCGACCGGTGAGCAGCTCGAAGGCGACCACGCCGAGGGCGTAGCGGTCGCTCGCAGGAGTGGCCGGCTCGCCGCGCGCTTGCTCGGGAGAGAGGTACCCGGCGGTCCCGAGGATCGTTCCCGGCAGCGTCAGCGTGTCGAGGCCCGTGGTCGAGGCGATCCCGAAGTCCGAGACGTTGACGCTCCCGTCCCGGTCGAGAAGGAGATTCGCCGGCTTCACGTCGCGATGGACAACGCCCTGCGCATGCGCTCGGTCGAGCGCCTGTCCCGCCTGGCCGAGCCAGGCGAGCGTCTGCGCGGGGGAGACCCGCCCCTCCCGCAGACGGTCGTATACGGAGCCGCCCGGGAGGTACTCCATGACGATGTACGGCTGCCTGCGGTGCTCGCCGACGTCGAAGACGGTGATCACGTGCGGTGTTCCCGAGAGCCGCGCGGCAGAAAGCGCCTCCCGCCGGAAGCGCGCGTGGACTTCCTCGTCTCTCGCGTACCGCTCCGACAGAAGCTTGACGGCGACTTGGCGCTGGAGGACGGAGTCGGTCGCGCGGTAGACCTCGCCCATGCCTCCGCGGGCGATCAGCGAGGCGGACGTGTATCGCTTCGGGAGTGCCTGGCTTGCCGTGGGGATCCTCTCGTTCTACCCGTCGCGGCGCGAAAGCATGCCCACGGGCGGCTCAGCGCAGCAGGAACCCCTCGCCGAGCGGATCGTCCTCGGCGAGCGTGAAAACGTGCTCTCCCGTCCGGTACGCGCTGCCCTCGACCTCTGTCACCACCGCGGAATAGTCCGCGACCGGGGCATCGGCGACGACCCTGCCCCGGAACTCCGAGTCGACGATGCTCAGGTGACGAAGCTCCTCGCCTCGCGGAAGTCGACCTGCGCGATCGAGAAGAGCGAGCCGCGCTGACGTGCCGCTCCCGCACGGCGAGCGGTCGACCTCGCCGTCGGCGAAGACGGTGACGTTTCGCTGCGTCAGCGGGTGCTCGGCCTCGTCCTGCCAGAAGATCACGCCGTACACGTCGCGCAGCTCCGGCTCGAGCGGATGGACGACGTCGTGGCGCTTCTCGATCTCGCGCTTGAGCTCCCGTCCGAGCTCGATCAGGCGCGGGAGCTCGGCCGCCTCCACCCGCTCCTCGAGCGAGGCGTAGAACGCTCCCCCGAAGGCGACGTCGACGACACGCTCGCCGATAGCGAGTCCCTCCGCCCACACGAACGCGGGAACGTTCCGAAATCGCACGGACCGGACACGGCCGGCCTCGACCTGTGCCCAGGTCTCGAGCCGTCCCGAGGGTACGTCGACGACGACGCGGTTCTCGCCTTCGCGGCGCGCGATGACGCCTTCGTCCAGCGCCCAGGTCACGAGCGCGATCGTGCCGTGCCCGCACGCGGTCGAGTAACCCGCGTTGTGAAAGAAGACGACTCCGAGATCGGCACCGCCGTCGTTCGGCTCGACGACGAAGCAGCCGTACATGTCCGCGTGGCCGCGAGGCTCGAAGACGAGGAGCCGCCGCACGTGATCGACGCGCTCGAGCGCATCGCGGCGCTTGTCGAGAATCGTGTCGCCGCGGAGGGCATCCACTCCGCCGGTGACGATCCGAAACGGCTCACCGCCGGTGTGGTAGTCGACCGCGCTGATAGAGCGTGTGTCAGACACGGCGCGTTCGTGCACGGCGAACCTCGAGGCGAAATCGAGCTATGTCTCGTTCGGGCACGTCGTGGATGGACAGTGTGAGTCCTCACGGACGACGGAACGGCCGCGTCCCAGACCGAGAACCTCAGGCACAGGCGTCATCGCGATGTGGATGGAATGTTTTCGACTTGGCGCTGTCGAGGGCTTGACGCCAGATTCTGTGTCTGACACGGGTTTTTGGCTAGCGGCCCTTGAAGTCGGGCGAGCGCTTGTCGAGGAAGGCCTGGACGCCTTCGGCGAAGTCCTCGGTCGAGGTCGCCGCCTGCTGGAGCTCCGCCTCGAGCTCGAGCTGTTCTTCGAGCGCTGCCGTGTACGCGTGCTCGAAGAGCTGCTTCGTCATCGCAACCCCTCTCGTCGGCAGCTGCGCGTACCAGGACGCGAGCTCCTCGACGCGCGGCGGAAAGTCGTCCGCCGCCACCACCTCGGACACGAGGCCGAACGCGCATGCTTCGGCGGCTCCCAGACGCCGGTTCGAGACCATCCACTCGAACGCCTTCGAATAGCCGAGCAGCCGGTGGATGAACCAGGACCCGCCCGCGTCGGGGATGAGCCCGATCCCGATGAATCCGGGAACGAAGGTCGCAGCGTCGGAGGCGATCCGGACGTCGCACGCGCATGCGAGCGAGAGCCCTGCGCCCGCGACCGGGCCGTTGATCGCGGCGATGACCGGCTTCTCGAGCGCGCGGATCGCCCGGATGTTCGGGTGGTAGGTCCCCTCGAGCGCCTCGCGGATGCCGCCGGGCAGCTCGGAGAACTCCTTCAAATCCTGCCCCGAGCAGAAGCCGCGACCGGCACCGGTGATGACGACTGCGCGCACCTCCGAGTCGGCCGCCTCCTCGAGCGCCTCCCGCAGAGCGGCGTGGAGCGCCCGGTTGAACGCGTTGAAGACCTCGGGCCGGTTGAGCGTGATCGTGAGCACTGCGCCAGCTCGGTCGGTGAGCACATCGTTCGCCAACGTCAATCCCCTTTCCGCCCGAGAAAGCCACGTACCGCACCCTGTGCCTCGTCGCCCAGCATCGAGAGCGCGAGCCAGTCTCGGGCGTGGCCGACGGTCTGGTGCCACGCGAAGTCGCGCCACACGTTGAGCTGCTGCTTCGCGTAGCGCGTCGTCTGCGGAAGCTTCGCGGCGAGCTTCTCGACGAGCTCGTCGACCGCCGCGTCCAGCTCCGATTCGGGAACAGCCCGGTTCACGAGCCCCCACTCGGCTGCTTGCGCGGCCGGAATCTCGTCGCACAGAAACACGATCTCCCGCGCCCGGCGGTCTCCGACCATGAGCTGCAGCCACTGCGTCGCGCCCCCCGCCGGCACCGAGCCGTGCTCGAGCCCGACGTGCCGGATGAACGCGGTGTCGACCATCACCGCGAGGTCGCACGCCATCTGCAGCTCGTTGCCGCCGCCGACCGCGATCCCGTTGATCCGGGCAACCGTCGGTTTCCCGATCTCCCGCATCCGGTCGTGGGCGTCCTTGAAGGCGCCGAACCACTTCCAGTACTCGTTCGGCTTCCCGAGGTAGTCCTCGTCCCAGGAGCGGAGGTCGGCGCCGACGCAGAACGCGCGCCCGGTACCGGTCACGACCACCGCGCGCACGTCGTCGTCCCACGAGGCGTCCTCACAGGCGCGTGCGATCTCCCTCAGCATCCGGAAGTCGAACGCGTTCAGCACGTCGGGCCGGTTGAGCCTGATCGTCGCGCGCGGCGGAGCCTTCTCGTAGACGATCGACTCGAACCCGAGCTCCTCCGGGTCGCGCGGGCGAGGGTGAGTCGGCTCGGTCACTCCTCGGCGATCTCGGCGAAGTGGACGGTGAACGGGATCCCCATCTCCATCGCGTCGGCTCCCGACGCTGCGAACTCTGGCGAGTTCGTCGCCTGCCTTGAACGAGTCCATGTCGTCCCACTCGAACTCCGCGTAGTGGCGGAACTTCGGCTCCCCGAACGGCGATCCGAAGATCTTCCCGTGACGGAACGCCGAGCACTAGACCTTGGATGCGAACTCGTCGATGTGCCGGCGGTAGCGATCGGGATCCGGCTCGGAGTCGAACAGAATGAGGGCACGGACCATCGGCTCTCCCTTCGTCGGGACGCGGGAGCGTATAGGGCCTGCCCAGAGCGTGGTCACGGTGGATGGCGTGCGCGACGTGCCGCGAGGCAAGGACGCAGGGAGCACCGATATGCAGGCATATCGGTGCGACTGAGGACGCGGCATCGTGGTGCGTCGCGGATGCCAGGCGCCCTGACCCACGTTCTGGGCCGGCCCTGTAGCGTCCGCGCCGTGAGCTCGACCGGAGTCGCAGCCGTGCTCGCGCTCGCAGCCGGGTTCGGCGGAGCGGTGCAGATCGCGGTGCAGAGTCGTCTCGGCGATCGCGTGGGAAGCCTCGAGGCGGTGGCCACTGCATCCCTGATCGGGGCGGTCATCGCGCTCACGGTGCTGCTGCTCGCGCGGCGCTCGCTGGCGGGTGTCGGAGACGCGTTCGGCGCGCCGAAGTGGATGCTGCTCGGCGGCGTCATGAGCGCGCTGATCATCCTCGCCATCACCGTGGCCGGGCCGCGCATCGGCATCGTCGCCACGAGCGCGGTGCTGATCGCCGCGCAGTTCACCCTCGCGACCGTCATCGATCGCAACGGCTGGTTCGGCGTCGAGCGCATCGCGGTGACCTGGCCGCGGCTCGCTCGGCATCGGGCTCCTGTTCGTGGGTGCCGCGCTGACGCTGCGGAGATGAGCGTCCTCGAGGGCCTCGAGCCCGCCGGCGTGTGGGATCGCTTCGCAGAGCTCACGCGGATTCCGCGACCGCCGAAGCAGGAAGCCGAGGCTCGGGCGCACGTCCTCGCCTGGGCCGCGGAGCGCGGCTTCGAGACGGCTGTAGACGCCGAGGGCAACGTCGTCGTGCGCGTTCCGGCGACGGACGGACGAGAGCGCGCGCCGACCGTCGTCCTGCAGGCGCACCTGGACATGGTGTGCGAGCGCGACCCGGACAGCCCGTACGACCCGCGCGACGGGCGCATCAACGTCGTCGTGGACGGCGACTGGATCGTCGCGGAGGGCACGACGCTGGGAGCCGACAACGGCATCGGCGTCGCGGGCGCGATGGCCGTAGCCGCCGATGCGAAGGTCTTGCACGGGCCTCTCGAGCTGCTGTTCACAGTTTCGGAGGAGCAGGGGCTGGACGGGGCCAAGGCGCTCGATCCGTCACTCGTGAGCGGGCGGCTCCTGCTCAACCTGGACGGGACGAGCGACGAGTCGCTCACCGTCGGCTGCGCCGGGAGCACGCACACGTTCACTCGGCTGCCGCTCCCCCTCGAGCCCGTGCCGGACGACTACGTCATGCTCGAAGTGACGGTCTCCGGCGCACGCGGCGGCCACTCCGGCGGCGACATCGCGAAGGGCCGGGTCAACGCGAACAAAGCCCTCGGCCGCGTGCTCGCGGCGAACGCCGCTCCGCCTGGCACGGCTCGACGGAGGCGTGAGCCGGAACGCACTTCCGCGCGACGCGCGAGCGGTCGTCGCAGTCCGCGCAGAGGACGACGTTTCGCGAGAGCGCCGAGTCCGCGCTCACCGCGATACGGGAGGAGTACGCAGGCACCGACGACGGCCTCTCGCTCTCGATCGAGCCGGCCGAACGCGAAGACGCCGCCGACGAGACGACGAGCGCCCGTGCGCTCGACCTGCTGGCGACGATCCCGAGCGGGGTGGTTGCCATGAGCCCGGCGCTTCCGGCGACCGTCGAGACGAGCACGAGCCTCAACGTCGTGAGCACCGACGACGCCGTTCTCACGTTCGCGTCGATGACGAGGAGCGCGAACGCCGTGACCCTCGAGGACGTCGTCGCGTCGATCGAGGCCGCCGCGCGGCTCGCCGGAGCGGAGGTCGAGATCAAGCGCTCGTACCCGCCGTGGCAGCCCGATCTCGACTCGGCGCTGCTCGCGACGGCGCGCGAGACGTTCGAGCGCCTGTTCGGCGTCGAACCGCGCCTGGAGGTCGTGCACGGCGGGCTCGAGTGCGCCGTCATCGGCGACAAGCTCCCCGGTGTCGAGATGATCTCGCTCGGCCCCGAGGTCGTCGGCCCGCACGCTCCGGGCGAGCGCCTGAGCATCCCGGCGACGCAGCGCTTCTACCGGCTGCTCGGCGCGCTGCTCGACGACCTCTCGCGCTAGGCCGTCACCGCGAGGAGCGCCTCGCCTTCGCGGACGTAGCGCGTCGCTTCCGACCGAACGGTAGAACGCGAGCGCCTGCTGCAGCTGAACATCCGCTTCCGCACGCCGGCCCCCCGAGACCAGCTGCGCCGCGTATCGGAGACGAACTGCGGCCTCGAACGTTCGCGCACCCATGTCGGCGAGGCGATCGACAGCCTGGCCGAGCCGCCCTTCCGAGATCGCGACTGCAACCTGCACCCACGGCTGCGGACGCTTGGCGCGCGTCCACGAACGCCGGCCGATCCTTCCGTCCGAGGTCGCTGAGCAGGAGCGCTATCAGGAACATGGACATCGGATACGTGCTACGGGCATCGACGTCCATCGCCAGAAGCTCGTCAGCCAGATCGTCTGCGACCGCTCGCTCGTCGTGAGCCAGGGCGATGAGTCCGCGAAGCGCGAGGAACGACTGAAGACCCAGCCTGGAGTCCGGATCCTGTCCCCTCGCGCGGAAGAGGTCGAGGGCTAGCTCGCACTCGGCGACGGCGCCGGGCAGATCGTCACGGGCAAGCAGCATCTGCGCCATGACCCCATGCGCCCCGTACGGGAGGTGTGTCGACGCACGCCGCGTTCGTCGAGCGCTCGTCGATACGCGCGAGAGCATCGTTCCAACGACCCAGCATGAACTCGTGCACAGCGACGAAGACCTCGGTCGTCTCACTCGGCATCCCCACTCGCTGAGTGAGGTCGAGTAGCACCTCGGCCATCGCAACAGCCTCTTCCAACCTTCCGGAACGCTGGTATCCGGCGACGAGGTTGTTGTAGATCCGTCCGATCTCCAACGGAGCGGCGTGGTCGAGGGCGATGCGGACGCTCTCCTCCAGCTGGGCGATGCCGTCGAGGTCGCCTGTCATGGACCAGCGCGATTCCGAGAGTGTTCAGCGCGTGCGCCTCGAGCTCCGGTAGGCCGAGCTGCCTCGCAGCCGCAAGAGCCTCTGTGGCGGTCTCGATCGCCTGCTCGTGCTCGAGAGAGGCGACGGTGAGCAGGCGAGCGAGATTTGCGACCACGTAGGTCGTCGTACGAGTCGGCGGGCTTCCGCCGAGCAGTTCGACGGCCGACCGTGCGCGCTCGACTGCTTCGCTCCCACGCCCTCCGGAGTGGAGCGCATGTGCGCCGAGCGTCTCGGCCTCGGCAGCATCCTCCGGGCGTCCCGCGGCAAGAAGTGCATCTCGCGCCTCGTCGAACAGATCGGTGCGCGTCCGATCCACCCCGATGAGCACCGCGCGTGCGCGACGGAGGAGTAGCCGAGCGCGGTCGGGATCGGCCTCGGGCCAGAGCGCGAGGGCTTGCTCGTACAGCCGGATCGCTGCGTCGTACGCGTTCAGCGCCACGGCGCGGTCGCCTGCGTCTGCGAAGGCGCGTCGTGCCGGCGCCTCGAGCGCATGACGCGTCAACACGCGCCGCGCGGGCGAGCTCGAGCGCGGCGCCGTAGTGGTGCGCGAGCATCTCGGCCTGTTCCTCCGAGCGGACGAGGCCCTCGATCCACTCGGCCGTCAGCCGGTGCTTCTCCGAGCGGGGAGCGCGCGGGATCTGCGCGTAGGCCACGTCGCGAACGAGGACGTGCTGGAAGCGTGTAGGCGACGTCGCCGGCGAGCGACGTCTCGCGCTCACGCCGTACGAACCCCTTGCGCTCGAGGGAGTGCAACGCAAGCTCCGCGGCCCGCTGCTCTCACTCCGGAGACCGCGCCGCAACGCGCCGACCCAGAACGTGCCACCGACGACCGAAGCGTCCTGCAGGACGAGCTTCTGATCGGGCTCGAGCATGTCCAGCCGCGCCGCGATGAGGCCCTGCACGGTCTCGGGAAGCGACAGATCGCCATCAGGCCGTTCCTCGAGCAAGCGCGCGTACTGCTCGGCGTACAGCGGATTGCCGCCGGCACGGGCTCAGCAGCGCCTCCTGCGGCTCCGAGTCCATGACAGCGCGTCCGAGCACGCCGGCGAGCAAACGCGTCGTGTCGTCGTCCGAGAGCGGTGAGAGCGAGATCGTGAGTGCGTTCGACTTTCCACCGCCCCACGCCGGCCTCTGCTCGAGCAGCTCCGGGCCGGGCGGTACAGACGACGAGCAGCGGGACTCCGCTCGTCCACTCGATCAGCTCGTCCAGGAAGTCGAGCAGGTGCATCGTCGGCCCAGTGCAGGTCCTCGAACACGAGAACCGTGCGGCCGCTCTGCGGCCAACACCCTCGAGAAGCCGCCGCCAGGCAGCGAAGGCCTCCGCACGCTCGATCGTCCTCGCCCGCTGACGCTCGACGCCGAGCCCGACGAGAGGCCGAGGTGCGCTCGCATCCACTCATCCGCGACTGCCTCGCGAGTTTCGGCTCTGACGCTCGTGGGCTATCCGTCTCCAGGCACCCCAGGTACGCCTTCACGATCTCGCCGAGCGCCCAGAAGGTGACGCCGTCGCCGTATGGCAGGCATCGGCCTCGGAGCCAGAACGCAGTCGTCGTCCGACGATCGCCTGCGAGAGCTCGTGGAGAAGCCTGGACTTGCCGATGCCCGGAACCCCGACGAGTGTGACGAGCTGGGCTGCCGCTCCGCGCGGGTGCGGGCGAGCGCTCCAGCCAGAGCTCGAGCTCGCGCGTGCGTCCGACGAACGGCGAGCTGTGCGGGCGATCGGCTCCGATCGGCGCCCCGCGCAGTCGTCGGCCTCCCATACAGCCAGGGGCTTCGGCCTTCCCCTTCGCCTCGATCGGCGCCGCTTCGGCGTACTCGATCGCAGCCTTCGTCGCCTCGAACGTCTTCTCCGAGACGAGGATGCCGTTGACCGGCGCGGCCGCCTCCAGGCGAGCTGCGGTGTTCACGACGTCACCGGTCGCCAGCGTCTCACCGCGCTTCCGGCCTGGCCTCGAGAGCGACGAGCGCCTCGCCGGTGGTGATCCCGATCCGAAGCTCGATGCCTTCCTCTTCGGCGAACGCGCGAATGGCGAGCGCGGCCCGTACCGCGCGCTCCGGGTCGTCCTCATGCGCGATCGGGCGCTCCGAAGAGCGCCATCACGGCGTCCCCGATGAACTTCTCGACCGTGCCGCCGTAGCGCTCGAGCTCCTCCTTCAGCCGCGCGTGGTACGGGCCGAGGAGCGCCGCGACGTCCTCGGGGTCCATCTCCTCCGCTTCGCTCGTGAACCCCACCAGGTCGCAGAAGAGGACCGTGACGACCTTGCGCTCTTGGCGCGCGTATTCACGAGCTCTGACCCAGTCGGCACCGCTGCAGGATGCTCGGTACGTCGAGGACTCGCACGTGTCCACGCGTGAGCACGACCGTGCCCCGCTCGGCTTCCGTCCGCAGGACGCGGTTCACGGTAGCCCGCGAGGTCCCGGCTATCGCAGCGAGGTCCTCCTGCGTCAGAGGCACGACCGGCTCGTCGCCACCGCCGTACGTCTCGGCGAGCTCGCACAGCCGCCTGCGCACACGCGTGTCGGCGTCCACGTGATGCGCCTCGACTACACGATCACTCGTCCGACGAACCTGCTCGGCGAGTAGCCGAAGGAGGACGTCCTTGACGCCCGGATGGCTCCGCTGGAGGCGCGCGAAGTCGTCACGGAAGACCGAGCGGGTCTCGCCGTCCTCGAGCGCCGAAACCGTTGCCGACCGGCGCTCGCCGGGAAGGAGCAGCGCGAGCTCGCCGAACGCCTGTCCCGGCCCGAGCACGTCGAGCAGGACGCTGTCTCCTGCCTGCGAGGCGACGCGTGCACCGAAACGCCCGCGGACGATCAGGTGCAGCGACTCGGCGGGGTCGTCGCGGTGGAAGACGACTTCGCCCTTCGCGAAGGTCCTGCGACGGGCGATCGCGAGCAGTTCGCGAACGTCCTCCGCGGGCAGATCTGCGAGCAGGGGCCACTCCACGACCTCGAAGTCTCCGCCACCAACGTGACATTCGCAACGTCGCCTCCGATACTTCCGGTCATGACCGATGCGCCGCCGCCCGGGGACGAGGTCCGCCCCGTCACCGTGCTCTTCGCCGACATCGTCGGCTCTACGGCCCTCGGGGAGCGGCTCGCCCCCGACGAGGTGAAGGCGCTGGTCGGCGAGTGCGTGACGATGATGAGCCGGGCCGTCGAGGAGTACGGAGGCATGGTGCAGGCGTACGAGGGTGACGGGATCTGCGCGTACTTCGGCGTGCCGTCGCGCACGACGACGATCCCGAGCGGGCGGCCCGGACCGGCCTCCGCATCCTCGAGGTGGTCGCCGAGTACGCGCGCGACGTCGAGGCGGCCTGGGGGCTCGCGGTCTTCGCCGTCAGGGTTGCGATCAACAGCGGCCAAGCGGCCGTCGGGCTCGTCGGCGCGGCGAGCGCCGGGCGCCGTCGCCCTCGGGGATGCGACCAACGTCGCGGCCCGAATCCAGTCACTCGCCGAGCCCGGCACGATCGTCGTCGGAGAAGGCGACCGCGCGCCGCCTCGAGCATCGCTTCGTCTTCGAGCCTCTCGGCGACTTCGAGGTGAAGGGCCGCGCGGCCCCGGTCTCGGTCTCACGGCTGGTCGGCCCGAAGGCCCGAGAGCCCGTCGCGGGGGCGACGCCGGTCGTCGGGCGCGACGCGGAGATGGCCCAGCTCATGGGAGCGCTCGGGGAGCTCGTCGCAGGCCGTGGCCGGGTCGTGCTGCTCGCGGGCCGATCCGGGAATGGGCAAGACCCGCCTCCTCGACGGAGCTCCGCGAGCTCGCCGGGGATCGTGTCGTCTGGCTCGAGGGCCATTGCCTCTCGTACGGTGGCCTCGGCGCGTGGCCGTTCATGGAAGCGCTGCTCGGCTGGCTCGGAGCCGACGTCGGCGAAGCCGAGATCGCCGTCCGGACGAAGGCGCGGGCGAAGCTCGGTGCGCTGCTCGGCAGCGAGCTCGACGACGTCCTCCCGAGCCTCGGCCGTCTCCTGCGCCTGCGAGTCGAGGCGACCGAGGACGCGGGAAGCGCCGAGCGGATCCGCGACGCGTACGTGCGGTGGCTGGAGGCGGTTGCACGACAGCAGCCGGTCGTCGTCGCGCTCGAGGACGTGCACTGGGCGGACA
Source organism: uncultured Actinomycetes bacterium (assembly GCA_963721795.1). Taxonomy (GTDB): domain Bacteria; phylum Actinomycetota; class Thermoleophilia; order Gaiellales; family Gaiellaceae; genus GMQP-bins7. Next base: position 155,604 of record CAVRLT010000021.1, on the reverse strand, counting down.
CCGCAGACGCGGGAGCTCGCCGAGGCCGTCCTCGACCTCGCCGAACGCGCGCCGGTTGCGTTGCTCCTCACCGAGGAGATCGCACCCGGCTCGGAGGGTGCGGCGCTTCGTCTGCGTGCACTCGGCAAGCACGGCCACCGAACCACGCAGATCGCGCTCGGCCCCTCTGCCGGACGAGGCGGCCGAGCGAGATGCTGACCGGCATCCTCGGCGGAGAGGTCGATGCCGTCACGCGCACGGGGCTCGTCCGGGAGGCTGAGGGAAACCCGCTCTATCTCGAGGAGCTCTCGCGCGCGCTCCTCGAAGGAGGCTTGGAGCCGCGCGGAAGGACGTGGACGATCTCGGTGCGCGCGGATCTCCTCCCGCCCGCGCTGGAGAACCTCCTCGTCGCCCGGATCGACCGCCTCATCGCCGGAGGCCCGGCAGCTCGTGCCCGTCGCCGCAGCGATCGGTCGTACGTTCCCGGTGGCGGCGCTCGAGGAGATCGTCGGGGACGACGTCGGCGACGGCCTGACCGCGCTCCTCCGCGCCGAGATCGTGCGCGAGGATCGGCGGTATCCGGTGTTCGAGTGCTCGTTCACGCACGGCCTCCTGCACGACGCCGCGCTCTCGACGGTGACGCCGACACGGAAGCGAGAGCTCTACGCGCGCGTCGCTTCGGCGTTCGAGTCCCTCTACGCCGACTCGCTGGACGACCACTTCGAGCGGCTCGCGCACTACCACGCGCAGGCGGGCAATCTCCCGAAGGCGTTCGAGTACGCGGAGCGCGCCCGCGGCGGCTCAGGCTAGCGCGCTCCGCGAGCCACCAGTCCTCCGTGTTCTGAGTGACGTTGAGCTGCGAGCCGCCGGGGACGAACCCGCGGATCGTTGTCCGGATAGCGGCCCGCAGCACCGGCTGAACGACCGGCAACACCGGCACCGCTCGCGCGAGCTTGACGTCGGCGGCGTTCAGGACCCGCGCCCGCTGCTGCGGGTCGACGATGAACTCGGTCTGCTGGACGTCGCGCATGATGAGCCGGCTGCAAAATCCCGCCCAGTTCTGAGAGTCTCCGCAGCGAGCTTCCGGCCAGGCGAAGCCGCCCATGTTGATCCACGCAAAGAGCCCGGCGTCGAACTCGCCCCTCGGGAGGAGCTGTGTGAAGAACGCCTGAAGGGAAGCGAAAGTGAGCACGACCTCCACTCCGACCCTCCGGAGGTGGGCCTGGGCAAGCTGCAGCACCTGTTCGCGCACCGGGGTGCCAGCCGTGGTCACGAAGCGGAGCCTGAGCCGCTCCCCGTCGCACGAGTAGATGCCGTCGGAGCCGCGGCGGCAGCCGGCCTGCTCGAGCAGGCGTCGCGCACGGGCCGGCTCATAGCGATACCCGCTCCAGTTGGGCCGGTAGTAGGGCTCGCCCGGGAGGAAGACCGTGCTGTCACGAGGTTGTAGATGCGGGCCCGCGAGATCCATGATGTTCCCGGCTCGCATCGCTGGCCGACTGGGCTGAGACACGTGGGCTCAGGAGTCGGCTGTGCGTACACGAGCGTGCCGCCGCGCTTCGGCGCCTGCGCGTCGGAGCCGCCCGCTCCCGAGACGGCGAGGAGCGAGGCGACGATCGCCGCTGCTACCGCTGCTGCGCGAGCCACCATGTGTCCGAAGTCGTCAGCGGATTGCCGGCGGGCACGTAGTTGCGGACCGTGGTCCGGAACGCGGAGGGCAGCGGGATCTGGAAGAGGGGGAGGGCCGGGACGTCCCGCGCCATCTGGCGATCGGCCCTGTTCAGGACGCGTGCCTGCTGGCTCGCGTCCAGGATCCGGTTGGCCTGGTCGAGGTCGCGCGTCACCAGCCGCTGGCAATAGCCGGTGTAGTTGAGCGCGCCCCCGCAGCCGAAGATCTCGTCGAGCCCGGTTCCGCTCGGATCGCCCGCCCAGCCGAAGAGCGCGACGTCGAAGCCGCCTTGCGGGAGGATCTGGCCGAGGAACACCGGAGGCGGAGCGAAGGTCGGCACGACCTCGATCCCGACTTGCCTCAGCTGCGCCTGAACGAGCGAGATCACCTGCGCCCGGGGCGGGATCCCTGCGCTCGTCACGAAGCGAAGCGAGAGCCGCTGTCCGGCGCAGACGTAGATGCCGTCGGCACCACTGCGGCAGCCGGCCTGCTCGAGCAACCGTCGGGCCTCGGCCGGGCGACGCCGGTATCCGCTCCAGTTCGGGCGGTAATGGGGGCTCGGTCTCACGATGACGACGCTGTCGTGCGGCCGAAGGGTTCGGCACGCTGCTGAGCACCTGCCGGACGAGCGCTGTCCGGTCGATCCCGTACGCGAGCGCGCGTCGGACGAGCTTGTTCTTCAGCGCCGGATGGCCTCCGGCACCGATCCTGATCGCGAAGTGCTCCCACGACGGACTGGGCGGGCTGACGAGCCTGATGCCCCGCTCCTGACGTAGCGCGGCCAGGGCAGGAGGGGCAGCGGGAAAGCCCCAGGCGATGTCGAGCTCGCCTCGCCGGAACCATTCCACCGGCTCCGTCCCTGCCGACTCGGAAGCGGACGACGAGCCGGTCGAGATACGCGCGGCGGCCCCAGTAGCGGGGGTTGCGCACGAGAGTCAGCTGTTCGCCGCGCTCCCAGCGCCCGGTGAGGAAAGGCCCGCTCCCGATCGGCCTGCCCGTCTTCGGATTGACGATTCCGTCGGCCCAGATGCTTCCGAGCTTCTCGCCCGCGAGCGCGTGCCGCGGCAGGATGTTCCCGAAGAGGGTGCGCCAGCCCGCATGTCGGGCGCGCAGGACGACTCGAACGGCCTTCGCGCCGACGGCGGAGACACTCCGCACCTGCTCGACTAGCGCCCGCTCCTCCTCGAACAGCTCGTCCTTGCGGGCGATCCTGGCGCGGAGCGTGAAGACGAAGTCGCGGGCCGTGACGGGCACGCCGTCGCTCCACCTCGCCCGAGGCTGAATCCGGTACGTGAGCGTGAACGGCGGCTTCCTCGTGAACGTGACGCCGGAGACGAGCTGTGGCCGCCACGTGAAGTCGGGGGCTGACGACGAACGCGGGCTCGAGGACCTTCTCTTCGAGGAACAACAGCGTGGGCGGCCCGCCCGCTTGGAGGCAGCGCGCGAGCAACGGGTTGAGGCACACGGGCTCGGGCAGCTCTCCGAAGACGATTGTTCCGCCGACTCTCGGCGTCTGCGTGCCGGAGCCGCCCGCTCCCGAGACGGCGAGGAGCGAGACGGCGATCGCCGCTGCTAGTGCTACTCCGCGAGCCACCAGTTCTCCGAGTTCGTCAGGCGGATTCAAGGACTGGAGACGAAGTTCCTGAACGGTGTCTCGCACGGCGGTCGCGAGCGGGATTTGGAACAGCGGAAGCACTGGCATGTCTCTCGCCATCTGGGCGTCGGCTCTGTTCATGACCCGCGCCTGCTGGCGCGCGTCGAGGATCCTGTCCGCCTGATCGAGGTCGCGCGTCACCAGCCGTTGGCAGTAACCGGTGAAGTTCTGGCTGCCCCCGCATCCGAAGATTGTGTTCCCGGTCGGATTCGGAGCGCTGAAGAACCCGAAGAGCGCGACGTCGAAATCGCCACTCGGGAGGATCGTGAAGAGGAACGTGGCAGGGGGAGCGAAGATCGGCACCACCTCGACGCCAGATCGTCTGAGCTGCGCTTGCACGAGCGAAAGGATGCGAGCTCGGTTGGGGTTGCCAGCGCTCGTGACGAAGCGAAGCGAGAGCCGCTCGCCGGCGCACGAGTAGATGCTGTCGGCGCCTCTCCGACAACCCGCCTGCTCGAGCAGTCGAGTGGCGCGCGCGGGGCGATAGCGGTAGCTGCTCCAGTGCGGCCGGTAGTGCGGGCTCTGGACGAGAAAGAGAATGCTTTGGAGCGGCCGCAGGTTCGGGTCGATCTGGCCGGGAACCTCCCTGACGAGCGTGGCGCGGTCGATGCCGTAGGCGAGGGCGCGGCGGATGAGCTTGCTTCGAAGGGCGGGATGGCCCCCGGGACCGATCCTGAAGTTTAAACCCTGGTATCCGGCGCTGGGTCCGGCGAGCACCTTCACGCCCGCTTCCCCACGTAATGCGGAGATGCTACCGGGGAGAAAGATCGCTCGCGCCACGTCCAACTCGTCGTTTCGGAACCAATCGACCGGGTTCTCGCTCTCCACGCGGAAGCGGATAACGATTCGGTCGAGATATGACCGGTGCGCGCCCCAATAACGCGGGTTGCGCACAAGCGTCAGCTGACGACCCGGCTCCCAGCTCTCGAGCAGGAAAGGACCGCTCCCGATCGGCCTGCCCGTCTTCGGGTTGTCGATCCGATCGCTCCAGATCTTCGTCAGGTCCTCACCCCGGAGCGCGTGGGCGGGCAAGACGTTCCCGAACAGGCTTCGCCAATTCGAGTAGCGAGAGCGGAGGACGACCCTGACCGTCTTCGCATCGACTGCGCCGACACTACGCACGCGGCGGAGATCCTCTCTCTCGGCTCAGACAGATCCGCGCTCCTAGCCACCCGGGCCTGGTGCGTGAAAACGAAGTCCCGGGCGATGACGGGCTCACCGTCGCTCCAGCGCGCCGCTGGCCGGATGTGGTAGATGAGCGTGAACGGCGGCTTCTTCGTGAACTCGACGTCCGAGACGAGCCTCGGGCGGTACGTGTACTGGGGGCTAACATCGAACGCCGGTTGCAGAACCGTCTCGGTAATGAAGCGAGTCGCCTCCACCCCCTCGCTGCACTTCGCGAGCAGCACGTTGAGACAAGGGGGCTGCGAGTCCAGGAGGCCGAAGACAACCGTTCCCCCGACGCGCGGCGTCTGCGCGCCCGCGCCGCCCGCCCCGGAGACAGCGAGGAGCGAGACGACGATCGCCGCTGCGAGTGCTACTCCGCGAGCCACCAGTTCTCCGCGTTCCAGATCGAGTTCCAGGGGAGGAACACGAAGTTCCGGACAGACGTGTCGTACGCGGCCGTGACGACGGACTGGTAGAGCGGGATCGTCGGGACGTCACTCGCGAGCCCCCGGTCGGCTCTGTTGAGGACACGGGCTTGCGCACGCTCGTCGAGCGTCCTGTCGGCCTGGTTGAGATGGGCGGTGACGAGCCGCTGGCAGTACCCGGTGTAGTTCTGCGCCGCGTCGCAGCCGTAGATCGCCGGCCCGCGATCCACCTGGTTAGCCGACCCACGAGAAGAGTGCGACGTCGAATGCCCCCCGCCGGGAGGATCTGGCCGAAGAACGCCCCAGGGGCTGCGAACACCGGCACGACCTCGACCCCGGCAGCCCGAAGCTGCGCCTGGATCAGGGTGAGCGCCTGCGCTCGAGACGGTCTCCCGGCGGTCGTCACGAAGCGCAACGAGAGCCGCTCCCCGCCGCACGAGAAGATCCCGTCCGCTCCTCTGCGGCAGCCGGCTTGCTCGAGCAGGCGGCGGGCCTGCGCCGGTCGATAGCGGTACGCGCTCCAGTTCGGCTCGTAGTAGCGGCTCTGGGCCAGGTGCACGGCGCTGTCGAGCACGCGAGCGGAGGGATCGACCTCGCCCAGTATCTGTCGGACGAGCGCAGCGCGGTCGATCCCGTACGCGAGCGCGCGGCGAACGAGCTTGTTGCGGAGCGCCGGGTGAGCGTTCGAGCCCGAGTTGGACCGTCGAGCTGCTCGAAGTCGGTGCCACGGGCGCGACCAAGCGCACCCCCGGCAGCCGACGAACGGCCGGGACGAACGCTGGTGGAACGACCATTGCGACGTCGAGCTCACCGCTCCTCAGCTCATCGCTGGGATCGGTAGCCGCGGCGCGAATCTGATGACGAGCCGCTCGACGTAGGCTGCGTGCGGTCCCCAGTAGCGGGGGTTGCGGCGGAGGACGAGCTGCCGGCCGCGCTCGAGCCGCTCGACGAGGAACGGGCCACTCCCGATGGCTCGACCCGTCCTCGGATCGTCGATCCGGTCGCTCCAGACCTGCGTGAGATCCGAACCGCGGAGCGCGTGCGCCGGGAGGATGTTCCCGAAGAGAGCTCGCGCCAGCTCGCGAACCTCGGCCGCAGAACCACTCGCACGGTCTTGCGATCGACGGCGCGCGCACTCCGGACGGGGGCGTGGAGGTCACGGAGCTCCGGGGTACCGTGACGGCGTATCGCCCGGAGCGTGAAGATGAAGTCCTGGGCCGTGATCGGGACTCCGTCGCTCCAGCGCGCCGCCGGGTGGATGTGGTAGGTCAGCGTGAACGGTCGCCTCCTCGTGAAGTCGACCCTCGAGACGAGGCTTTCCTCGTACGTGAAGTCGGGACCGACCTCGAAAGGCTTCTGCAGAACCTTCTCGACCCAGGACGGCGCCGCCTAGGCGGCAGCTCGTGAGCAGGACGTTGAGGCAGGCAGGCTCGGGGCCAAGCACGCGAAAGACGAGCGTGCCGCCGCGCTTCGGCGTCTGCGCGTCCGCGCCGCCCGCTCCCGAGACGGCGAGGAGCGAGACGGCGATCGCCGCGGCTAGCGCTAGCTGCGTCGAGCCACCAGTCCTCCGCGTTCGCGAGCGCATCCCAGTACACGCCCGAGACGCGACGTTTTCGGACCGCTCGCGCTGCTCGCCGCGGCCACCGGGTTCTGGTAGAGCGGGATCACCGGCACGTCCTTCGCGAGCTGACGCATCGGCACGGTTCAGAACCTGTGCCTGCCGGCTCGAATCGAGGATGCGCCGGGCCTGATCGAGCTCGCGGCTCACCAGCCGCTGGCAGTAGCCGGAGTAGTTCTGCACCGAACCGCAGCCGTACAGGTCCGAAGGTAGTCCCAGGCCCGTCCGGGGAGGTGATCGTACGTGAACATCGCGAGGTCGAAGCTGCCGCTCGGAAGGATCTCGCCGAACATCGTGGCCGGAGGGGCATAGACGGGGACTATGTCGATCCCGGCCTGCCTCAGCTGGCGCTGGATTCCCTCGAGCGCCTGCTGCCGGCGGGGGTCTCCGGCGAGTGTCGCCAGCCGCAGCGAGAGGCGCCCTCCCTCGCAGACGTAGACGCCGTCCGATCCTCGTCGACAGCCCTCCTGCTCGAGCAGCCTCCGGGACTCCTCGCGGACGAAAGCGGTACGCACTCCAGTTCGGGTGATACTGGGCCGTGCTGCTGAGAAAGATCGCGCTGTCGTTCGGCGGGTAGCGGGAGTCGACCGGCCCGTACAACGCTCGGGCGAGCGCGACGCGATCGATCCCGTACGCGAGCGCGCGGCGTACGAGCTTCCGCTTGAGGGAGGGATGTCCCCCGAGGCCCGATCCGAATGTCGATGTGCTCCCAGCTCGCCCCGGGGCGGGCGAGGACCCGCACCCCGGGCAGGCCACGCAGCTCCCGCACCTGCTCGCCGGTGAGCTGGATGCTCCGGATGAGGTCGATCTCTCCGTCCCGCAGCAGCTCGAGCTGTTCCGCGCCGGCCGCGCCGCACTGGCGACAGAAGCGGAGTACCAGGCGGTCGAGGTGCGCCGGTGCGGCTTCCAGTAGCGCGCGTTACGGACGAATGTCACCGAGCTGCGCCCACGCTCCCAGCGCCGCGACGAGGAACGGGCCACTTCCGATCGGCCTTCCCGTCTTCGGGTCGTGGAGCCGCTCGAGCCAGATCTTCGAGAAGTCCTCTCCCTGAAAAACGTGCGCGGGCAGGACGTGCGGAAAGAGCCCGCGCCAGCGAGGCGAACCGGCCTCGCAGGACCACCTTCACCGTCTTCGCATCGACGGCCCGCGTGCTCCGGACGATCGACCACGCGGCTGCGTCGGGCTCCCACATCTCCTTCCGCACGGAGCGGATCGCCTTGTGGGTGAAGACGAAGTCACGTGCGGTGATCGGCACGCCGTCACTCCAGCGTGCGTCGCGACGGATGTGGAACGTCAGCGTGTACGGAGGGGTGGTCGTGTACTCCGCCCGGGCGAGCAGGTCCGGCTGGTACCGGAAGTCGGGCCCGACGCGAAACGCGCCTCGAAACGCGAGGCGCATGATGGCGCCGACCGGCGGAACGTTGCTGCTACAGCGGAATAGGTAGGCGTTGAGGCACCCGGGCTCGCGCAACGTGCCCACGACGAGCGTGCCGCCGCGCTTCGGTGTCTGCGCGTCCGTCCCGCCTGCGCCCGAGACGGCGAGGAGCGCGACGCCGAGCGCCGCGGCTAGCGCTAGCTCCGTCGAGCCACCAGTCCTCCGCGTTCCACTCGGTGAAGCCCACACCGTTCGGCACGACCCCTCGCACCGCCGCCCTGAAGGCAAGGAGGCTCGTCAGCTGAAACAGCGGGAGGGCGGGTACTGCCTTGGCCAGCCTCGCGTCGACTCTGTTCAGGAGTGCAACGCGGCGGCTCAGCTCGATGATGCGCGTCGGCCTGGTCGAGGTCGCGGGTGACGAGTCGGTCGCAGTAGCCAGAGAAGTTCTGATCCTGTTGGCAGCCGAAGATGGTCAAGGGCCCGGCCGTGCTTGCACCCAAGCCGTAGCCGAAGAGCATGAGGTCGAAGTCGCCCTTCTCGAGGATCGGGCCGAAGAGGATCAGTGGGGGCGCGAACTCCGGCCCTGACCGCGACCCCGACCTGCCGAAGCTGAGCTCTGGACGAGCTCGACTGTGCGCCGCCTCGCTTCGACGTTCGCGGGTGCCAGGAAGCGAAGCTACGAGCCGCTCCCCCTCGCAGGAGTAGACGTTATCCTGACCCCGCCGACAGCCCGCCTGCTCCAGCAGCCGCTCGCGCATGCGCTGGTCGGTAGCGGTAGCCTCTTCCAGTTCGGTCGGTAATAGGGGCTGTTCGTCAGGAAGACGAAGCTGTCGAACGGTTCGGTCGCCGGCGCAGCCTCGAGGGAGCGTCCCGATCGTTCGTGCAATCGCCACACGGTCGATCCCGTAGGCAAGCGCCTGTCGGACGAGCGGTTTCGTGAGCGCGGGGTGCCCACCCTGGCCCGATGCCGGATCGCGACCTGCTCGAAAAAAGTGGACAGGAACGGAGAGGACCTTGATCCCCGGCGCCTTCTGCCGGTGGAGCTCGACGACGCTGGCTCGTTGCGAGGCGACTGGATCGATCATGTCGATCTCTCCCCGGCGCAGTGCCTCTGCGGTGCCCTGTGTCGGGAGGAAGCGGTAGACGAGCCGATCCAGGTAGGCGGTGTGCGGCCCCCAGTAGCGTGGGTTTCTGACCAGAGTCAGTTGCCTTGCCCGCGCTCCCAGTCGCTCGAACAGGAAGGGGCCGCTCCCGATCCGCCGTCCCGTCCTCGGGTCGTCGATCCGTATCCCTCCAGAGACTCTCGAGGTCCCTGCCGGCAAGCGCGTGACTCGGCAGGACGACCGGGAAGAGATAGCGCCAGTCTGGATCGCGCGCGCGCAGAACGACCTTGAACGTCTTCGCGTCGATCCGCGCGGACGCTCCGAACCTTGCTCCACGGGCCGTACCCGAAGTTCGGACGGTGCTTGCGGATCGCCTGGTGGCGTGAAGACTGAAGTCCGACGCGGTGACAGGAACGCCGATCGCTCCAACGCGCCTGCGGACGGATGTGGTAGAGGAGCGTGAACGGGCTTCTTCGTGAGATCGACGTTGCAAGAGACGAGCTCCGGGCTGAACGTCGCGTCCGGAGTGACATCGAAGGCTCCGCGGAGAACCAGACCCAGAATGAGACGATTGTCCGGTGCACGAAGCCGACGAGTGGACGTTGAGACAGGCGGGCTCGCGTAGCCGGCGCCTGCGCGATGACGACCGTGCCCCCGCGCTTCGGCGTCTGCGCGCCCGCGCCGCCCGCGCCGGAGACGGCGAGGAGCGAGACGGCGACCGCCGCCACGAGGGCTAGCGGTCGAGCCACCAGTTCTCCGCGTTCGTGAGCTCGTCGCCAGACCCTCGCGACGACGTTCCTGATCGTCGCCCGAAACGCGATCAAGCCCGGTGGCTGATACAGCGGGATCACGGGCACGTCCTTCGCCAACCGGCGGTCGGCGCGGTTGAGGACGCGGGCACGCTGCTCCGCATCGAGGATCCGGTCGGCCTGGTTCAGGTCGGCAGTGACGAGCCGCTGGCAGTACCCCGTGTAGTTGAAGGCTCCGCCACAGCCATAGACCTCGCCCCCGATGCGATCGAAGTTGAACCAGGTGAACTCGGCCAAGTCGAACGCGCCGCTCTCGAGGATCTGGCCGAACGTCGCGAACGCCGAGAAGCTGATCACGACTTCGACACCGACCTGCCGGAGGTGGCGCCGGATCAGCTCGACAGTGCGCGTTCGAAACGGCAGGCCTGCTCTCGCCGAAAGCCGGAGCGAGAGCCGTTGGCCGGCGCACACGTAGATGCCGTCCGCTCCGCGCTGGCAGCCCGCCTGCTCGAGGAGGCGGCGGGCAAGAGCGGGGCGATAGCGGTAGATGTCCCAGTTGGGACGGTAGGAGCGATGGGAATTCCAGAGGACGGCGCTCTCGCTCGCCGGGGTAGCGCGGGTCGATCACGCCGAAGACCGTGCGCGCGATCGCGCCCCGGTCGATGCCGTAGGCCAGCGCGCGGCGGACGAGCTTGCTCCTGAGCGCGGGATGCCCGCCGGGGCCGAGGCGGAGCGTGAGCTGGTCGACGCCGAGGAGGCGGAACGGGACGACCTTCAAGCCCGGAATACTACGGAGCTCCGGAATGACCGCCGGGTCGCGCGTAAACGACCATGTCGACCTCGCCTTGTCTGAGACCGGCGAGTACCTCGGCCGGTGCGGGTAGCAGCGGGCAGGGCCGGCAGAAGCGGATGACGATCCGATCGAGGTAGGCGGTGTGGGGGCCCCAGTAGCGAGGGTTCCGAACGAGGGTTATCTGCCTCCCCCGCTCCCAGCTCTGGAGGAGGAACGGGCCGTTCCCGATCGGCGCGCTGGTCCTGGGATCATCGATCCTCGTCGCGCCAGACCTCTTGCGAGGTCTTGGCCCCTGAGCGCGTGCCTCGGCATCACCCGGTAGAAGAGGCTGCGCCAGTCGGCCGTACGGGAGCGGAGGACGACTCTCACGGTCTTCGCGCCGACAGCCCGGACGGATCGAACGAGCCGATGCGGGCCCTGGAGCTCGGGTGGGAGGTGCTCCACGATCGCGTCGTGGGTGAAGACGAAGTCCCGCGCCGTGACGGGAACACCGTCGCTCCAGCGCGCAGCGGGATGGATTCCGAGCGTCACGGTGAACGGCGGCGTCTTCGTGTACGTCACGCTGGAAACGAGTTGCGGCCGTCGCGTGGAGTCGGGTGCGAGGGCGAATGCCGGCTCCAGGACCTTCTCCAGGAAGCCAGGCTGCGCGCAGCTCGCGTCGACGGGACTCAGACACGCCGGCTCCGCGCCCGCCCCGAAGACGACCGTGCCGCCGCGCTTCGGCGTCTGCGCGTCCGCGCCGCCCGCGCCGGAGACGGCGAGGAGCGAGACGGCGACCGCCGCCACGAGGGCTAGCGGTCGAGCCACCAGTTTTCCGCGTTCCAGAAGACGTTGTCGGGCGAGGGAACGACGTTCCGCAGCGTGTCCGGATACGCGAGCACCCAGGGGATCTGGTAGAGCGGGATCACGGGGACGTCCTTGGCCAGCTGTCGGTCCACCCGGTTGAGGACGCGGGCGCGCTGGGCGTCGTCGAGGATCCGGTCGGCCTGGTCGAGGTCGGCCGTGACCAGCCGCTGGCAGTAGCCGGTGTAGTTCTGGACTCCCACCGCAGCCGTAGACGTCCTTGGCGACCGAAGCCGTCGACGCCGATCCATGCGAATGACACGACGTCGAAGTCGCCCGCGAATATCTGGTCGAAGACACCTCTCCCGTACGAGAGCTCGACCTCGATTCCGACCCTGCGGAGCTGAGGCTGCATGAGCTCGAGACCACGCTGACGCGCCCTCGTGGGCAACGTGGAGAAGCGGAACGAGAGACGCTCTCCCCCGCACGCGTAGATGCCGTCGGCGCCCCGGCGGCAGCCGGCGCGCTCGAGCAGGCGGCGCGCGAGCGCCGGCCGGTAGGTGTAGCCGTCCCAGTTCGGCGCATAGCGGCGGTCGGTACCTGAAGAGCACGGCGCTGTGGAGCGGCCGGTAGGTGGGATCGATCTCCCCCCACAGGCGCCGCACGATCTCCGCGCGGTCGATCGAGTAGGCGAGCGCCTGACGCACGAGCTTGGTCCGCAGCGCCGGATGACCGCCCGACGCGAGGCGGAAGTCGACATGCTCCCAGCCGTTCGTGCGATGGAGCCGCACCGTCGTGCCCCGTATCCGCCGGAGGTCCGGGACGATCTCGGTGTCGCGCGCATACGTGAAGTCGACCGCTCCCGTCCGCATGCTCTCGAGCACCTCGGCAGGGAGCGGCGCCAGGCACGACGCCTGGCAGAAGCGGACGACCAGCCGGTCGAGATACGCCTTGTGCGGACCCCAGTAGTTCGGGTTGCGGACGAGTGTGAGCTGCTTTCCACGATCCCAATCTCCGACGAGGAACGGCCCGGAGCCGATCGGCCTGCCTGTCTTCGGGTTCTCGATGCCATCGGTCCAGATCCGCGCGAGATCCTCGCCGGCGAGCGCGTGCTGCGGCAGGACGGACCAGAACAGCCGACGCCAGCCCGCGTAGCGCGACCGCAGGACGACCCGGACCGTCTTCGCATCGACGGCGCGGACGCTGCGCACGTACGTGCGATGGTCATCGTCCGGGCGGTACTTGCGGATCGCCCGGTGCGTGAAGAGGAAGTCCCGGGCAGTGACGGGGACGCCGTCGCTCCAGCGAGCCTCGGGACGGATCGTGTACGTCAGGGTGAACGGCGGTGTCCGGGTGAACGTCACCTTCGAGACGAGCGTCGGTCGACTCGTGAAGTCGGGAGCGAGGGCAAAGGCCGGCGGGAGAACCTTTTGCAGCATCCAGAAGAACTGAGGACCGCCGCCGCCGCAGTCTCTGAACGGGTTGAAGCAGCCGGACTCGCCGACGGGCCCGAAGACGACGGTGCCGCCGCGCTTCGGTGTCTGCTCAGGAGCGCCCGCTGCCGGAGCCGCGGCGAGGGCGGCGAGTACCACCACGGCTACGACCCAGCGTGCCATTGCTCCTCTGCTCATCCAGACCTTGCAGTCGCTCAGCCATCTTCCGCGTCCGGCTCGGTGGGTGCCGCGCGGCACCGTCACCCAGACGCCGCCCTCGCCGGCCGCGACGCGCTGCGGCTCGTTCCCGAGCCCGATCGTCGCCTGCACGTCGCCCGACTCCGGGTCGATCCGGGTCAGCCTCCGGTCGAGGCTCGAGACGACCCAGACGCTGCCTTCGCCGAACGTGACGTCGACGGGCCCGTCCCCGACGGGGATCGTGGTGAGCGTTTGCGTCGCTCCCGGTTCAGGGATCACGATGCGCGTGACGGTGTCGTCCTCGAAGTTCGCGACCCAGAGCGAGTCCGGCGGGCTGACGGCGATGGCGGTCGGTGAGTTCCCCACGGTGATGTCGCGCTGGCGCTGGATCGTGGCGGTGTCGACCTCGGTGACGACGTTCGCGGCGCGGTTCACGATCCAGAGCGAGCCGAGCCCGAAGACGATGTCCGAGAACTCGGGGAGAACCGCGTTCGGTGACGTCAACAAGCCCGGCCTCCAGGCCCACCCGCCGAGCCGTGCCCGTCTGGATGTCGATCCGACCGAGGTCCGCGGCCTGGCAGGCGAACCACACGGCTCCGTCGCCCGCCGCGAGGCTCGCCCGCGGCGCGCCGCAGGAGACTCCCGGGCCGAGCGCGGGGATGGGGGTCGCGGCCTGGTCCTGCGTGGGGTCGATGCGCGTCAGCTCGGCGAGCGCGCCGAGCGCGACCCACACCGTTCCCGCCGCGACGATGACGTCGCTCGGGTAGTCGCCGACGTCGATCGTCCGTCCCCGCTCGCGCGTCGCCGGATCGATTCGCGTGACCGTCTCGTCGACGACGTTCGCGACCCACACCGCCCCCTCGCCGACGGTGACCGACTCCGGGTCGATGCCGACGGGAACCTCGGCGACGAGCTCGTTCGACTCCGGGTCGACGACGCCGACGGAGTTGGGTGCGACGGACGAGAGACCGCCGCCGCCCGAGTCGCTGAAAAGGACGAACGCCAAGGCAACCACCACGACCGCCGCCGCCGCCACGCCGACCGGGAGCGCCCAGCGACGGGTGGTGCTCACCGGCGCGGGAGCGCTCTCCACGAGGCCGAGCGCCGAGCGGGCCGCGGCAACGAGCTCGCCCGCGCTCTCGTAACGGCGCGCGGGCTCCTTGGCGAGCGCGCGGCCGAAGACACCGTCGATCGCCTTCGGAAGCTCGGGTCGAACCTCGCTCGGGCGCTGCGCATCCTCGTGCACGTGTGCCCAGAGGAGGGCGACGTCGGTGGCGCGCGGGAACGGCGGCTGTCCGGTCAGGCACTCGTAGAGGACGCAACCGAGCGAGTAGAGATCCGCCCGCGCCTCGACGTCGTCGCCCGTGATCTGCTCGGGCGCGACGTACTCGAGCGTGCCGACGACGTCCCCTGGGGCGGAGATGCCGCTGAGCGAGCCCGTGCGCTTGGTCAGGCCGAAGTCCGCGAGGTAGCAGTGCTCCTTGCCGCCGGCTACTGCGACGAGGACGTTCGAGGGCTTGACGTCCCGGTGCACGAGGCCCTTCTCGTGAGCCGCGTCCAGAGCTTCCGCGACCTGCTCGAGCAGGCCGATCGCACGGCGAGGATCGAGCGCGCCGCCGTCGCGCGACAGCTTCGCGAGGTCGGTCCCTTCGACGTAGCGCATGGCGAGGAAGAGAGCGCCGTCCTCGTCTCCCGCCTTGAAGATCGGGACGATGTGCGGGTGGTCGAGCGAGGCCGCGATCCTCGACTCGCGCAGGAAGCGCTCGCGAAAGCGGCTGTCCTCGGCGAGCTCGGGCGCAATGACCTTCAGAGCGACCTTGCGACCGAGTGTCAGCTCCTCGGCACGGTAAACCGCGCCCATCCCGCCACGGCCGATGAGCGCCTCGATCTGGTAGCCGGCAAGCTCGCTGCCGACCACCGCGTCGGTGCTGCGTCCCACGCCCACGCCGCAAGTGTGTGTCAGGAACGTGACGTTTGCAACGTCGCGCGCGTGAACGACGGGCGGGAGGGACGCTCCTAGGGTTGGTGCCAACCCAAAAGAGAGGAGCTGGTGGTCATGAAGGTCGCACTGCTCTGCGTCACAGGCATCTTCCTCGCCCTGGCCTCGGTCGCGGTCGCACAGACCGCCCCGTGGGCCTGGACGGGGTCGAAGGCCGAGACCATGGTGAAACGAGATGCAACCGTCCAGCTCCCCCAGCAGGAGCGGGCAGAGTTGGCTAGCGAGCTGCGAGCGGCGATCGCCCAGTACCTGGCGCTCGAGCAAACGGCGGCGCTCCAGCACGGCAGTTACGGACAGCCTCGCGGGCATCATCCACAACCTCCGCTACCGCTCGTCGACCGCGTTGAAGCAGGTTCAACGTGGGATCGACATCAACGCGGTCGCGTGCGCGGGGACCGGAAGGACTCGCGGCCTCAATCTCAACCTCTTCAGCCGCTTTCGCTGCTCGGCGACGTCCAGGGAGCTCGTGATCCCGGTGGCGTCGGTCGTCTGGGAGGGCGACCAGATCACGGCGGTCATCGAGAGCGAGCCGCGCGTCGAGGGCCCGTACCGAGCGCAACTCGACATCCAGGTGACCGGACGATCGAGGCTCTCGTTCCGGCAGGTCGGGGTCGAATGAGTGTCGCCTTCTTGACACTCGCAGCGTCGCGGCAGCGCGAACGACACGCGGACGTTCGGCTCGTAGGCTCGATTCATGACGGATCCAGCGAGAAGGGAGCACGCGATGAAGCGCACCGCAGTCATCCTCGGCATCGCAGCGGCGATGGGCGTAGTCCCGTCGGTCGCCTCGGCAGGCTCGACGACGCAGCAGAAGCCGCAGTTCAAGCCTCAGGTCGTCGTGCAGATCCTGAAGCCGCAGCCGGTGAGCACCGCGCGCCACACCGTCGCACGGGTGAGCTCGCACAGGTTCAGCCCGCAGAGGATCTCCCTCATCCACATCTCGTCTCGCTGATCCGTCCGCAGATCCCTCCGTGGGGAAGGTGAAAGGGGCCACCTGTCGGCCCCTTTCTCTTTGCGTCAGAGCCCGACGATGTCGTCCGGCCGGACCGGCACTCGCGTCAGATCACGGCCGGTCGCGTTGCGGAGCGCCGCGACGATCGCCGCGGTGGAGACGACCGTCGGCGGCTCGCCGACGCCCTTGACGCCATACGGGGCGCTGGGCTCCGGCACCTCGACGAGCTCGGAGACGACGGGCGGCATGTCGAGGAAAGTGGGGATCAGGTAGTCGGTGAAGTTCGGGTTCGGATCACGCCGTCCTTGGTCTGGATCTCCTCCATCAGCGCCAGCCCGAGCCCCTGCGCGGTGCCGCCTTCGATCTGGCCCTCGACCGCCTGTGCGTTCAGCGCGTGACCCACGTCCTGCGCGGTCCCGATCCAGACGACGCGCGTGAGACCGAGATCGACGTCCACCTCGACGACGACCCGCATCGCCGCGACGGCGAAGGCGACGTGGGAGCGCTCGCCGAGCACCTGGCCCGTCTCCGAGTCGAGCGGGAACGTCTGCGGATGGCGATACACGCGCTCGACGTCCACCTCGCCTCCGCCGGCGCGCTCGCGCTCCTCGACCGCTGCCTGGCACGCGAGCTGCACCGCTCCTGCCGCCATCCACGTCATCCGGGACGCGGAGGAGGAGCCCGCCGAGCCGACGTCCGCCGTGGAGGCCGTCGCCAGGGTTACGTCTTCCGTGCCGAGCTCGAGCTTCGCGACCTGAAGGATCACCTCCGAGACGCCCTGGCCCACTTCGGCCGACGCGCAGTGGACGGTCGCGCGGCCGTCGGCGCCGCAGCACGACCCGTGCGGTGCAGTAGTCGTCGAACCCTTCCGAGTAGCAGACGTTCTTGAACCCGACCGCGAAGCCGACGCCTCGTTGCACGCCTTCGCCTCGTGTCGTGTTGCCCGCGCCGCCGGGGAGCCGGATCGCGTCTCGGGGAAGCTCCTCCGGCTCGGGGACCGGAAGCGCCGCCGCCCGTCGGATCACGTCCTTGGTCGGAAGCGATCCCGTCAAGACCTGGCCGGTGGGAAGCACGCCGTCCGGCTCGAGCGCGTTCAGGAGCCGCAGCTCGACAGGGTCGATCTCGAGCTCGGCGGCGAGCTTGTCCATCTGCGCCTCGGCGGCGAAGCACGACTGCACTGCGCCGAAGCCGCGCATTGCGCCGCAGGGCGGGTTGTTCGTGTACACGCAGAGGCCGTCGATCAGCACGTTGTCGACCGCGTACGGGCCGACGGCGAACGAGCAGGCGTTGGAGATGACCGCGGTCGAGCTCGAGGCGTAGGCACCGCCGTCGAGCAGGATCCGCATCGTCACCAGCACCAGCCTCCCGGCGCTCGTCGCGCGATGCTCTGCCCAGATACGGGCCGGGTGGCGGTGGATGTGGCCGACGAACGACTCCTCGCGGCTGTACACCATCTTGACGGGCCTGGCGGTTCGGAGCGCGAGCAGGGCTGCGTGCAGCTGGATCGAGAGGTCCTCGCGTCCTCCGAACGCGCCGCCGACACCCGCCAGATGGATCCGCACCTGCTCGGGCTGGAGGCCGAGGCAGGGAGCGATCTGGTCACGGTCGACGTGGAGCCACTGCGTCGCCACGTGGATGTCCACCCCGCCCTCGCCGTCCGGAATCGCGATGCCGGACTCCGGGCCGAGAAACGCCTGATCCTGCTGACCGACCTCGTAGTACCCGGAGACGGTGACGTCGCCGGCCGCATCGGGGTCGCCTCGCGCGATCGTCAGCGCGCGCACGACGTTCGGCTTCGGGTGCTCGCTGTCTCCGTGGCGCTCGATCGGCCAATCAACGTGTAACGGCTCCATCTCGGTCGCGCGCTCCGGGTCGACGATCGGCTCCAGCGGCTCGTACTCGACGCGAACGGCCGCGCCCGCACGGCGCGCCTGCTCGGGCTCCTCGGCGGCGACGACCGCGACAGCCTCGCCGAAGTAGCGCACCCGGTCGATCGCGAGCACCGGCTGGTCCGGGAGCTCGAGCCCGTAGAGCTTCTTCCCGGGAACGTCCTCGTGGGTCAGCACCGCGTGCACCCCTGCCATGCCGACCGCCTCGGACACGTCGATCTCGACGATGCGAGCGTGCGCGTGCGGGCTCCGGACGGTGTGTCCCCAGAGCATGTCGGCGGCGTGGAGGTCGCTCGAGTACGCGAACTCGCCGGCGACCTTCGGGATCGCATCCTGCCGTGGCTTCGCCGCGGTGGCGTGGCCCCGCCGGAGCCGTGTCCGCGTGGTCGTGCTCATCGCCCGGCCGCCAGGTGCACCGCGTCCAGGATCTTCTGGTACCCGGTGCAGCGGCAGAGATTTCCGGACAGGGCCTCGCGGATCTCGTCGTCGCTCGGGTCAGGAATCCGGCGGAGAAGGTCGTCGGCCGCGACGACGAGGCCCGGCGTGCAGAACCCGCACTGCACGGCACCTGCCTCGGCGAATGCCGCCTGCACCCGATTCGGCGTCCCGTCCTCGGCGAGCCCCTCGACGGTGACCACCTCGTGCCCGTCGGCTTGCGCGGAGAGCACGAGGCACGAGCACACGAGAGCCCCGTTCAGGAGCACCGAGCACGAGCCGCACTCGCCCTGCTCGCACGCGTTCTTCGAGCCGGGCAGCCCGAGCCGGTCGCGGAGCGTCGTGAGCAGGCTCTCGCCGGCCCAGATGTCCGTCTCGAGCCGCTCGCCGTTGACGGTGATCGCGACCCTCACACCGCGCTCCAAGCGGCTTGCAACAGTCTGTTGCAAGCGTTGGGTTTCCCAGCGATGGAGTGCGATGAGCGGCGAGACGATGCTTGCAACAGTCTGTTGCAAGGTCGCCTCCTACTCATGCCAGGCACCTCTCGAGCGCGCGGGCGGTCAGGACGCGGAGGGCATGGCGGCGGTACACGGCGGTACCGCGGACGTCGTCGATCGGGCTCGCGGCTGCTGCGACGCGGTCGGCGAAGTCGTTCGCGTCGTCGAGCGGCGCCGCGACGAGCCCGACGACCGGCCCGGAGGAGCCGTATGCCGCTCGCACCGCACCACGCTCGCGATCCACCACGAGCGCGAGCGAGCAAACTGCGATGACCATTGCGTTCCGAGGGCCCACTTTCATGAACGTCTGGCGCCCACCGCTCGGGTCGACGAGGACGGCGACGATGAGCTCGTCTTCTGCGAGCGTGTTCCTCTTGGGGCCGACGAGGAAATCGGCGAGCGGCACACGGCGCGTGCCCCGAACGCTCGCGAGCTCGAGCTCCGCATGCTCGACGAGCAGCGGCGGGAGCGCGTCTCCTGCGGGCGACGCGGTGCCGAGGTTGCCTCCGATGGTCCCGCGATTGCGGATCTGCGGCGACCCGACGGTGCGAGACGCCTCGGCGAGCGCCGGCAGCTCGCTCGCGACCGGCTCCAGCATCGCCTCCGTGTAGGTCATGCCTGCGCCGAGCCGGAGCGTCCCGTTCCCCCGCGACCAGCCCCGCAGCTCCTCGACCTCGTTCAGGTTCAGGAAGCGATCCGGCCGCAAGCGGTCGAAGTTGACCGCGACCATCACGTCCGTTCCGCCCTGGATCGGAACCGCGTCCGGATTCTCCGACTTCAGGCGAAGCGCCTCTTCGAGGGACCGGGGCGTGAGAACGTCCACGAGACCGTTCTACCGCTCCTCGCGCACGTCGGGAACCCCGAGCGCCGCCGGCGCACCGAGCCTGCGCTTCGCGAGGGCGGTCGAGACGAGTACGAGCACGACGACGGTCATCACGTACGGGAGGGCGTAGAGAACTCCGGAGCGACCTCCACGTCGCGGGTCTGGAGCGCGAACGGCAGCGCCGAATGGGCATTACGCTCCCCTCGATGGACGCTCTTCAACGGCGCCTCGCGGTGGCTCGTGGGGACGAGCCTGCCGACCTCGTCGTCCGCGGGGGACGTGTGCTTTCCGTCTTCACGAAGGAATGGCTCGAGGTCGACGTCGCGATCACCGACGGGTTCGTCGCCGGGCTCGGCGAGTACGACGGGGAGGAGATTCTCGACGCCTCCGGCCGCTGGGTCGTCCCGGGCTTCATCGACGCGCACATGCACCTGGAGTCGACGAAGCTCCTTCCCGACGAGTTCGCGCGTCTGGTGCTGCCGCTCGGGACCGTCGCGGTCGTCGCCGACCCCCACGAGCTCGCGAACGTGCTCGGCACCGACGGCGTCCATTGGCTGCTCGACGCGTGCGAGAACCTCCCGCTCGACTTCTACTTCATGGCCTCGTCCTGCATCCCGGCCTCCGAGTTCGAGTCGCCGCGCCGCCCGCTTCGAGCGGGCGATCTGGAGAGCCTGCTCCGGCGGCGCCGCGTGCTCGGCCTCGCGGAGATGATGAACTACCCCGGCGTCATCGCCGGCGACGAGTCGGAGCTCGTCAAGCTCGAGCTTGCGGGAACGGCGCACGTCGACGGCCATGCTCCGGGCGTCCTCGGACGCAGCCTGAACGCGTACGCCGCCGCGGGGATCCGGTCCGATCACGAGGCGCTGACCGTCGAGGAAGGCCGCGAGCGCCTCCGCGCAGGCATGTGGCTCCTCATCCGAGAGGCGTCGATGGCCCGGAACCTCCTCGCGCTCCTGCCGCTCGTCGCCGAGCTGGGTACGAACCAGATCGCCTTCTGCACCGACGACCGCGATCCGGAGGACATCGCCGAGAACGGCCACCTGAACGGGATGGTGCGCGAGGCCGTCGCGGCCGGAATCGGGCCGGAGGATGCGCTCGTCCTCGCCTCGTACAACCCGGCCGTCTGGCATCGGTTGTGGAATCTCGGCGCAATCGCACCCGGCTACCAGGCGGATCTCCTCGTCCTGCCCGATCTGGTCGAGTTCCGGCCGGAGGTCGTGCTGAAGAGGGGGCGCGAGGTCGGGGAGATCGAGCGGCCCGAGGTCCCGGAGTGGGTCAAGCACTCGGTGCGGATCAAGCCGGTCTCAGCCGCCGATTTCCGAATCCCGTGGCATGGCGGGCAGGCCCGCACGATCGGGCTCGTCGAGGATCAGGTCGTGACGGAGTCCCGCGACGAGGAGCCGGCGGCAGTCGACGGCTCTGCGGTCGCCGATTCGGATCGCGACCTCGCGAAGATCGCCGTCGTCGAGCGCCATCTCGGCACCGGCAGGATCGGCCTCGGCTTCGTGCACGGATCGGGCCTGACCCGCGGCGCGCTCGCCTCGAGCGTCGCGCACGACGCACACAACATCGTCGTAGTCGGGATGTCGGACGACGACATGGCCTTCGCGGTCACGCGACTGGCCGAGCTCGGAGGCGGTGTCGTCGCGGTCGAGGGTGGCGCCGTGCAGGCGGAGCTCGCACTGCCAGTCGCAGGTCTCCTCGCAGACGCGCCCCTCGAGGAGGTCATCTCGCGCAGTCTCGCCTGCAACGACGCCGCGCGTGCGCTCGGCTGGTCGGGCGCGACTCCCTTCCTGACGCTGTCCTTCCTGGGGCTTTCGGTGATCCCGCATCTGAAGATCACCGACCGCGGGCTGGTCGACGTCGACCTCTTCCGGATCGTCCCGCTACGCGTGGGGTCAGACCCCACGGAGTCTGACCCCGGATGAGGACGCTCTACTCGGGCGGCTGGATCGTCACCTGCGACGACGCGGGGACCGAGCACCCAGACGGCTGGGTGCTGGTCGAGGACGGGTTGATCGCGGCAGTCGGCGGCAGCGAGGAGCCCGAGGCGGACGCGCGTGAAGAGCTCGGCGGCGCGATCGTGACGCCGGGCCTCGTCAACGCGCACCATCACCTCTACCAGACGCTCACGCGCGGCCGGGCGCAGGAGGCGGATCTCTTTTCGTGGCTCCGCGAGCTGTACCCCGTGTGGGCGCAGATCGACGCCGAGGCGGAGTACGCGGCCGCCCGTACGGGGCTCGCCGAGCTCGCGCTCTCGGGCTGCACGACGGCTTTCGACCACCATTACGTGTTCCCGCAGGGCCGGGAGGGGCTGATCGAGGCCGAGGTGCAGGCCGCACGCGAGCTCGGGGTTCGCATCGTCGCTCGCGCGGCTCGATGGATCTCGGCGCGTCGGACGGCGGCCTGCCTCCGGACGAGCTCGTGGAGGAGCTGGACGACGTGCTGGCGGACACCGAGCGGCTCGCCGGCGCCCTCCACGAGCCGGGACACGGCGCGCGCGTGCAGATCGCGGTCGCGCCATGCTCTCCCTTCTCCGTCACCAAGCGCTTGATGCAGGAGTCGGCTGCGCTTGCCCGGCGGTTGGAGGTCCCGCTGCACACGCACCTCGCGGAGACGATGGAGGAAGGTGCGTACTGCCTCGAGCTCTACGGCTGCACACCCGTCGAGTACCTGACCGACCTCGGCTGGCTCGGCTCGGACGTGTGGTGCGCGCACTGCGTCCACCTCTCCGCGGATGACATCGCCGACTTCGCAGGGAGCGGTACGGGGATCGCGCACTGTCCCACGTCGAACCTTCGTCTGGGGGCAGGAATTGCGCCCGTGCAGGACCTCCTCGACGAAGGCGTCCGCGTCGGTCTCGGGGTCGACGGCTCGGCGTCGAACGAGCGCAGCGACCTCTTCCTGGAGGTGAAGCAGGCGTTGCTCGTCGCTCGCGGTCGCGGCGGGCCTGCGGCGCTGACGGCGCGCGGCGCCCTTCGCCTCGGGACTCGAGGTGGAGCGGAGGTTCTCGGCCGCGACGACATCGGCACGCTCGAGCCCGGCAAGTGCGCCGACCTCGCGATCTGGCCGGTCGACGGGCTCGAGCTCGCCGGCGCCGTGGACCCGGTCGCCGCGCTCGTCCTCTCCGCGCCGCATCGCGTGGACCGCCTCGTCGTCGGAGGCGAGGACGTGGTACGCGGAGGCGCGCTCGTGCATGCCGACGAGACGGAGATCGCGCGGGAACAGCGGGCGCAGGCGCGAAGATTCGCTCAGTGAGCGTCTCCGTCTCGACGCACGTCCTCGATACCGGGACTGGGCGACCGGCGGCTGACGTCCGCGTCGAGCTCCTGCGCGGGGACGAGGTTCTCGCCGACGGCATCACCGACTCCGACGGGCGCGTGTCGAACCTCGCCGATGACCTCGAGCCCGGCACGTATTCGATCGTCTTCCACCCGCGGTCGCCCTTCTTCACGCGCGTGGAGCTCCAGGTCGAGCTCGCGGAGGGCCACCATCACCTCCCGCTCCTCGTCTCGCCCTACGGATGCGTGACCTACCGCGGCAGCTGAGCACCGAGCAGCTCGCGGAGCTGTTCGAAGGCGAGACGCCGCTCGTTCATCGCCTCGCAGAAGTGGAGGATCCCCTCGGACGAGGGGCAGACGACGTCCTTGTGGCTCTGAGCCACGAGCAGAAGGTGGAGGCGCTCGCTGCCCACCCCGCGATCGGGGCGAAGAGGCTCTCGCCGCGATCGGCCGAGGAGCAGGGCTCCGACTCGGATCCGGCTGTCCTCTCCGAGCTGGCGTACCTGAACCAGGTCTACGAGGAGAAGTTCGGCTTCCGGTTCGTCGTCTTCGTGGACGGACGCCCGAAGCGCGAGATCCTCCGGGTTCTCGGTGAGCGGATCGGCCGGACGGGCGAGGAGGAGCTTGACACCGGGCTCGAGGAGCTCCTGGCGATCGCGAGAGACCGGTGGACCCGTACCTGAGAGACGTCCTCGACGTTCTCCTCCGCATGCTCCACGTGACCGCGGGGATCGCGTGGATCGGCGCGTCCTTCTACTTCGTCCGGCTCGATCTGGCGCTGCGGCCTCCGAAGCGCGAGAGCGACGCCGACGCGGGCGTGGCCGGGGAGTTCTGGGGCGTGCACGGCGGGGGCCTCTACCACTCCCAGAAGTACCGCCTCGCGCCGGGCGAGATGCCCGAGCCGCTGCACTGGTTCAAGTGGGAGGCGTACACGACCTGGCTCTCGGGCTTCGCGCTGATGGTCGTCCTCTACTACTTCGACGCGGGCGTGCGGCTGGTCGATCCGGCGGTCGCGGACATCTCGGACGGGGCCGCGATCGCTCTCTCGGTCGGCGGCCTCGGACTCGCGTGGCTCGTGTACGACATGCTCTGCCGAACGGTCGGGCAACGGAGCCAGGTCGCGCTTGCTGCCGTCGGCGTCGTCTTGGTCGCGCTAGCCGCGTGGGGAGCGAGCGAGCTCTTCGCGGCGCGTGCCGCGTATCTCCAGGTCGGCGCGATGGTGGGGACGGTCATGGCGGCGAACGTGCTCGTCGTGATCATCCCCGCGCACCGGAAGCTCGTGAGCGCGATGGCGGAGGGTCGCGAGCCGGATCCTGCGCCGCTGCTCGAGGCGAAGCGGCGCTCGGTGCACAACAACTACCTCACGCTGCCGGTGCTCTTCACGATGCTCGCCGGGCACTTCGCGTTCACGTTCGGAGCGGACGAGGCGTGGCTCGTGCTCGTCCTCGTCTTCGTGCTGACCGCGGGGATCCGGCACTTCTTCAACCTCTGGCACGTCGGTCGGCGTGCCTGGTGGATCCCGGCAGGTTCGGCGGTCGCGATCGTGGCGTTCGCGTTCTGGCTGCGACCCGACGAGGTCTCCGCGCCGAACGCCGGCCCGGTGCCGTTCGCGCAGGTTCAGCCGGTGATCGAAGAGCGATGCGCGACCTGCCACTCGGGCGCATCCGCCCCCTCGGCGTCCGTCTCGAGACCGAGTCCGAGATCACCGCCCGCGCCGACGACATCGAGCGCCAAGCGGTACAGACCCGCGCGATGCCACCGGGGAACTCGACGGGAATGACGGAGGAAGAACGCTCCCTGCTGGCGGCCTGGATCGCCTCGACTCGCTAGCTTGTCGTCGCCCGCCGAACGGCTGTGTCAGACACGGTTGTTCGACACGTCCGCAGATACGCCGTCCGGAGCAGACGCGACCGGCCGCTCAGATTGCCGGGCAACGGCCCGTCCCGTCGGCGCTCACGCCTGTGAAGAGATCGGTTCACATTCGGCGCGAAAGGCCCCTTGACACGCGTTCCTGTGTCTGACACGAGCTCGTCCGACCGAATATAGGGTCCGTCCGTGCTCGAGATCACTGCCGGAGACTTCACGTTCGCGGCTCGCCTCGAGAAGGAGGCTGCGCCGGAAACCGTCGCCGCGTTCCGGCGGATGCTGCCGCTCGACTCGAAGATCATCCACGTTCGCTGGTCCGGTGAGGGCGGGTGGATCCCCATGGGAGACCTCGACGTCGGCCTCGGCCCGGAGAACGCGACGAGCTACCCCAGCCCCGGCGAGTTGATCTTCTACCCGGGCGGCGTCAGCGAGACCGAGCTCCTGCTCGCGTACGGCTACGTCGCGTTCGCGAGCAAGGCCGGCGCGCTTGCGGGCAACCACTTCGCGACGATCGTCGAGGGGAACGAGAACCTGCGCGAGCTCGGACGCCGCATGCTCTGGGAGGGCGCCCAGGAGATCGCGTTCAGGGAGAGGTAGCAAGCTGCGCGAGGATCGCCGACAGCACCTCGACCCCCAACGCGACGTCGTCGTCGGACGACAGCTCGTCGGGCGAATGACTGATTCCCCCGTTCAGGCTGCGGACGAACAGCATCGCGCTCGGCACGCCTGCGGCGGCAAGGATTCCCGCATCGTGCCCCGCGCCCGACGACAGCTCGACCACCGGCACGCCGCGCGCCTCGATCTCATCTCGCAACGCTCGGCGTAACGCTTCGTCCATGGCCGTCGGCGGTGTGCGCTGGCCCGGTACGACCCCGATCGCGCGCACGAGGTCGTCCAGCTTCTCCGCGTCCGGTGCCCGCGCGTCGACCGAGATCACGGCCCGTGCCGGGATGACATTGCTACCGGCCGGTTCGACAGAGACCTGACCCACCGTCGCCACTGCGCCCTCGATCGAGCGTGCGGCGTCCCTGATCCGCAGGATTGCCTCCGCCGCATCCACGAGCGCGTCCTGCCGGACGTCCATCGGCGTGGTCCCCGCATGCCCGGCCTTGCCGTCGAACACGAGCTCGCCTTGGGCGTAGCCGACGATGCCAGAGACGACGCCGAGCGGAGCACCGGCGTTCGCGAGCACCGGGCCCTGTTCCACGTGCAGCTCGACGAACGCAGCGGGCAACGGAGCGCCTCGCGCGACGAGCGCGCGACTTCCGACACAGCCGACCTCCTCGCCACGGAACACGACGACCGCTCCGCGCCCGGTTCGCTCGACTGCTTCGAGACCAGCCACGACGCCGAGCGCTCCGTCGAAGCGGCCTCCCTGTGGCACGGTGTCGAGATGCGATCCGACCCACACATCCTGCCGCTCCGCGGCGTGCCCGAAGAGGTTTCCGCTCGAGTCGACCTCGACCTCGAGCCCGGCCTCGCGCATCCACTGGGCCGCGAGCTCGTGTGCCTCGTCCTCGGCCGGGCTCGGATGCGGGCGGTTCGCGCCAGGCCCGCCGCCGATCGCGTACAGCTCGTCCAGCCGCTCGAGAACCCTCATCGCGTCGCAGTATGTCGGCGCTCGCTGAGCGGCCCGAGCAACCACCAGCCCGCGAGCGAGAGACCGGCGGCGGCAGCGAACGCAAGCGGCCACGATCCCGACGACACCGTCGCCGCAAACACCACCGGCGCCGCCACACCGATCGCTGCCAGGACGGTCTGCTGGACGCCGATCGTTGCACCGCTCCGCAGCGCGCCGGCGAGCTCCGCGGCGGCCGTGAACGAGAGCCCGTTCCACGCCATCGTCAGCCCGCCTGCAAGGCCGAGGACGGGCACGAGGAGCCACGTCGGGCCGCCTGCGAGGACAGCCGTCAACATCATCACGCCGACGATCCCGAGACCGGCGAGGCGCAGCGGCACGACGCGTGCACCCGTTCGGTCGGACCAGCGGCCGCCGCCGATACGGAACGCCCCACCCAGCACCTGAGACCCTGCGAACACCAGCGCTGCCGTCTGTCCGGACAGGCCGTGCTCGTCGACGAGGAAGAGGACGCCGAACCCGAGCACCGCGATCTGCGCGTACAGGAAGAGACCGCTGCCGAGCGACAGCCGCCAGAGCCTGCCATCCGCCGATCGTCCTCGCGATGGAGGACGCCTCGATCCCATCGCGGACCTCGCGCCCACGCAGGATGAGGACACCGACGAGCGCACCGGTCGCGCTCAAGGCGGCGAGGAAGAGAAACGCAGCCTCGGTGCCGCCGGCGTCGGCGATCGGAGGCAGCGACAACGCACCGATGAAGCCGCCGAGAGGGATCGCCGTCTGCCGGACTCCGAGTGCGAAGCCACGCTCGTCTGCGCCGAACCAGTGCATGACCGCCCGTCCGCTCGCCGAGTTGACCGCGCCACCCGCGGCACCGACCAACGCGAGCGTCACGACGAGCTCGCCGTAGCTGGACGAGACCGAAGCGGCAACGAGGAAGAACGCGCAGCCGAGCATGCCCACGGCGAGCACGATGCGCTCGCCGAAACGGTCCGCGGCAAGCCCCCACGGGAAGAGCGTGAGAGTCGTTCCGACCCACGGGGCAGCGAGCACCACGCCGATCTGGCCGAGCGAGAGGTCGAACTCCTCACGCAGCTGGGGAACGATGAACGGGAGCCCGATACCGAACACGGCCGAGCTCGCCGCCGCCGCCGTGCCCGCTGCGAGTACGGCCCAGCGGTAGCGCATGTCTCAGGAGTACAGGTCTCCGCCCAGGTACTTGAGCCCGGAGTCGACGAGCGGCGTCGCGACGCGCTTGCCCGGACCCAGCTCGCGGGCAAGCTCGAGCGCGACCGTGAGGTTCGCGCCCGTCGATGGGCCGGACCAGAGGCCCTCCTCCTTGGCTGCGCGACGCGCCATCGCGAAGGCGTCCGCGGTCGAGACCGTCCGTACCTCGTCGAAGTCATCCGGTTCGAGGAGTGGCGGCCAGAAGCCGGAACCTCCGCCTTCGATGCGATGCGTGCCGGGCTCACCGCCCGAGAGCACCGGTGACTCCGCGGGCTCGATCGCAACCCTGCGCAGCTCGGGCAGCGTGCGCCGAAGCTCGCGCGTGACGCCGACGAAGCAGCCCGAAGTGCCGACATAGGCGCAGAACGCGTCGAGCCGCCCATCCAGCTGCTCGAGGAGCTCGCGTGCGAGCCCCGCGTGGCCGTCGAGCATGTCGCGATTTCGGAACTGGTCGGTGGCGAAGCCGTCCACCTCGTCGATGATCTCCTTCGAGCGCTCGATCAACCGCGGAATGAGCCCCGGCGTGATCCCTTCAGGGCTCGGGATGACGTCGAGGACCGCGCCGAAGGCCTCCATCGTGCGGAGCTTCTCCTCCGCGAACGCGTCGGACGTCACGATCCGGAGCGGATAGCCCTTGAGCGCGCAGACATACGCAAGCGACGAGCCCGTGCTGCCGCCGGTGTACTCGACCACGGTCTGACCAGGCGACAAGCGACCGTCCCGCTCCGCGCCCTCGATCATCGCGAGCGCCATCCGGTCCTTGTACGAGCCGGTCGGGTTCGCGGACTCGAGCTTGACCCAGATCTCGGCCATCTCGGGCTCGACGAGACGCTCGACCCGGACGATCGGCGTCGAGCCGATCGCTCCGAGCATCCCCGTTGCCATCTACAGGCCGAACGGGTTGATCGGGCGCGCGCCGGTGGAGACGACCACGCTCTTCGTCTCCAGGTAGAGATCGAGTGACTCGAGTGCGAGCTCGCGCCCGAAGCCGGACTGCTTGTAGCCGCCGAACGGGATTCCCGGGAAGGCGGTGTACGGCATGTTGATCCCGACGGTCCCCGACTTGATGCGGGCGGCGAGGCGGTGACCGCGCGCGGGATCGCCCGTCCAGACGGTCGCCATCAGCCCGTAGCGCACGTCGTTCGCGAGGCGAATCGCGTCCTTCTCGTCCTCGAAGGGCGTGACGGTCACGACCGGGCCGAAGACCTCCTCCTGCGCGATCTCGAGCTCGTTCGAGGCGGCGACGACGGTCGGCGGGTAGAACGCGCCTACACCCTCGGGAACCGCACCACCTGTCACGACTTCGGCACCCTCGCCGGTTCCCCGCTCGACGTAACCGTGGACACGCTCGCGGTGCCCGATGGAGATGAGCGACCCCATCTGGGTCTCGGCGTCGAGCGGATCGCCGACGCGGATCGAGCCCGCGAGCTCGGCAAGCTTCGACACGACGTCGTCGTAGATCGGCTTCTCGACGAGGAGCCGAGAGCGCGCCTCGCAGCTCTGACCCGCCGCGTAGTAGATCGCCCAGGCGGAGCTCGGGACCGCGCTCGCGAGGTCCGCGTCCGCGAACACGAGGTTCGGGCTCTTACCCCCGAGCTCGAGCGTGATCCGCTTTACCGGGTCGGAGGCGAGACGCATGATCTCGCCACCGGTCTTCGTCGAGCCCGTGAAGGCGATCTTGTCGATCCCTGGGTGACGCACGATGTAGGCGCCCGTCGTCGGGCCGTCGCCGGGTACGACGTTGATCGTCCCGGCCGGGAACCCGACCTCGGCTGCGAGCTCGGCCAGACGGATCGCCGTCAGCGGCGTCTGCGGGTCCGGCTTGAGCACGACGGAGCAGCCGGCGGCGAGTGCCGGGGCGAGCTTCCAGGTCGACATCATCAGCGGGTAGTTCCAGGGCACGATCTGACCCGCGACGCCGACGGGCTCCTTGAGCGAGTAGAAGAGCAGCGAACCGCCGATCGGGTTCGCGCGACCGCCGATCGTCGCGATCGCGGAGCCGTAGTAGCGGAAGTTCTCGGCCGCCTGGTGAAGCTCTGCCTTGACCGACGAGATCGCCTTGCCGACGTTACGCGCCTCGAGCTCGGCGAGCTCGGCGCGGTTGGCGACGATCGCGTCCGCGAGCGCGTGCAGAAGTCGGGAGCGCTCCGTGCCGGGGGTCTTGCCCCAGTCGCCGTCGAGAGCGCCTCGCGCAGCTGCGACCGCGCGGTCGACATCTGCCTCGCCCGCCATTGCCGCGCGGGCGAGCGGCTCGCCGGTCGCCGGCTCGATGAGGTCGCGCACGTCCCCTGATGCGGCCTCCGTCAGCTCGCCGCCGATGAAGAGCCCGTACTCGCGATCGGTCGCGACGGCCATCGCGGGGACGATACCTCGGTGGCTCAGGCGGTCGCGGTGTCGGGGTTCGGCACGGGCGCGATCAGCGCCGGGTCGATCCAGGGTCCGCCGGCGTCGGAGGCGAGGTCCGCGAACGTCACCCCGCCGAGGAGCCGGATGGTGGCGTCCCGCACCTCCTCCCAGACGTCCCGCAGCGTGCAGCCGACCATCATCGGGCACGGCTCCGGGTTGTGGCGCGTTGCACAGCTGATCGGTGCGAGCGGCCCCTGGAAGAGACGCACGATCCGCTCGAGGGTGATCTCCTCGGGGTCCTTGTTGAGCCTGTACCCACCCGACGGCCCCCGCTCCGAACGGACGATTCCTGCCGTACGCATCGTCGGCATCACCTGCTCGAGAACCGACTGGGGCACGGCTGTGCGGCGGGCGAGCGCCTCGAGCTTGAGCGGACCGCCGCCCTCGATCGCGAGGGCCAGGATCGCGCGCGTCGCGTAGTCGGTTCTTCGGGATACCCACACGGGGATGCCTCCTCGTTAGTTCCGGTTTGACAGTAGAGGTTATGGGCTTTACCTTGTCGATCCATTCGATGATGTTTACTAAGTTTGTCAGCTAGACAAACTCACCCTAGATAGCGCCGAAAGGAGACTCCGCATGCGTCGTACCTTCGCTCTGTTCGCGGTGCTCGCGATCGCCGGGGCAGTCCTCGCAGGGGTCGGAGTCGCCTCCACCGGCTCGTCGGTGCGGGCGGCCGACACCGAGCTCAACCTCGTCGCCTACTCGACGCCACGCGAGGCGTACGCGAAGCTGATCCCCGCCTTCCAGAAGACGACAGAAGGCAAGGACGTGGACTTCACGCAGTCGTACGGCGCCTCCGGCGAGCAGACGCGCGCGATCAAGGCGGGTCTGAAGGCCGATATCGCAGCGCTCTCGCTCGCTCCGGACATGGACGAGCTCGTCGCGTCCGGTCACGTCGACGCGAAATGGAAGAAGCAGTCGCACGGTGGCATGGTCACGGACTCCCTCGTCGTCTTCGTGGTGCGCGACGGCAACCCGAAGAAGATCAAGGGCTGGAACGACCTGCTGCGGTCAGATGTCGAGGTCGTCACCCCGAACCCGTTCACGTCGGGCGGTGCGCGCTGGAACGTCATGGCTGCGTACGGCGCGTGGAGGAAAGCAGGCAAGACCGACAAGCAGGCTCAGGCGAACCTCCTCAGGCTGTTCAGGAACGTCGTCGTCCAGGACACGAGCGCGCGAGCGTCGCTCAATACGTTCAACAGTGGAAAGGGCGACGTCCTGCTCGCCTACGAGAACGAGGCTCTCTTCGCACGAACGCAGGGCCTGAACCTTCCGTTCGTGATTCCCAAGGCAACGATCCTGATCGAGAACCCGATCGCCGTGCTGAAGAACAGCCCGGACAAGGAGAAGGCGAACCAGTTCCTGCGCTTCCTGAAGACGCCCGCGGCACAGCAGGTTTTTGCGGACTATGGCTATCGCCCGATCGTGAACAGTGTGCTCGAAAAGAACCGGAAGAAGTTCCCGGTGCGACCCGGCCAGTTCACGATCAACCAGCTCGGACTCGGCGGCTGGGAGAGGGTGCAGAAGCGCTTCTTCGATCCGAGGTCGAGCATCATGGCCCGGATCGAGCGGCAGGTCGGTGGCGTCACCGGCTAGCGTCGCCGTCGCGCCTCGGCGCGTGCAGGACTCGAGGGACAGAGCTGCCACGGCCCTGTCCCTCGGCTTCGTGACGACGTTCCTGACCGTTTTCGTCGGCCTCCCGATCGCTGCCCTGCTCTGGGAGTCGACACGCGACGGTTCGCAGGGCTTCTGGGAGTCGGTCACGAGCCCGGAAGCCGTCGCCGCGCTGAAGTTGACGCTCGGGGCGTCTGCCGTCGTGTCACTGGTCAATGCCGTACTCGGCACCGTCACCGCCTGGGTCCTCGTCCGCGACGACTTTCGCGGGAAGTCGGTCGTCAACGCGATCATCGACCTGCCCTTCGCGCTGCCGACCATCGTCGCCGGGCTTACGCTCCTGGCCCTCTACGGACCGACCTCACCGGTCGGCATCGACGTGGCCTTCACGCGGACGTCGATCGTTCTCGCGATGATGTTCGTGACGCTGCCGTTCGTCGTCCGCACGGTGCAGCCGGTCCTGCAGGAGCTCGATCCCGAGCTCGAGCAGGCGGCGCATTCGCTCGGCGCCTCCCGGGCGACGACATTCCGCCGCATCGTCTTCCCCAACATCCTCCCCGGCATCCTCTCCGGCGTCGCGCTCGCGTTCGCGAAGGCCGTCGGCGAGTTCGGGGCCCTCGTGATCATCACCGGGAACATCCCGTTCGACACCGAGGTCTCATCCGTCTTCATCTTCGGACGCATCGAGAGTGGCGACTCGGCCGGCGCCGCGGCGGCGGCCGTCGTCTTGCTCGCCATCTCCTTCCTCACGCTGCTCTCGATCGGCGTCATCCGCCATTTCGCGACGAGGCACGACCGTGCGTAGGCCGAGCTTTCAGCGGCTGGGACTTCGCCTCGTCGCGCTCTTCTACCTCACCGTGATCCTCGTTGGCCCGCTCGCGATCGTCTTCTGGAGGACGTTCGAAGACGGGTTCGCTCCCGCCTGGGACGCGCTCACGACGCCAGAGACGATCAACGCGCTGAAGCTGACCCTGATCATCACCGCCATCGCCGTGCCCGTGAACACTGTCTTCGGAGTGGTCTGTGCGCTCGCCATCGTGCGCCGGAGGTTCCGGGGCAAGGGCCTCCTGAACGCGTTCATCGACCTGCCGCTCGCCCTCTCGCCCGTCGTAGTCGGGCTCTCGCTCTTCCTGCTCTACGGGCAGGAGGGCTGGTTCGGAAGCTGGCTCGCGGACCGCGGCATCGTGGTGCTGTTCGCCCTTCCGGCGATGGTGATCGCGACGATCTTCGTCTCGATCCCCTTCGTCGCGCGCGAGGTCGTCCCGACGCTTCGGGAGATCGGCGACGAGCAGGAGCAGGCCGCGCGCACGCTCGGTGCGAGCGGTTGGCAGACGTTCTGGCGGATCACGCTGCCGTCCATCCGGTGGGCTGTCATCTACGGCGTGATCCTCACCACCGCACGCTGCCTCGGCGAGTACGGCGCCGTCGCCGTCGTGTCGGGCAGGCTTCAGGGGCAGACCGAGACCGCCACGCTCCGCGTGCAGGAGCGCTACGAGAGCTTCGATCTCGCCGGCGCCTACGCGATCTCTATCGTGCTCGCCACGATGGCGATCCTCGTCCTTGTCGCGATGACCGTGATCAGGCCCAGGGAAGAGACCGCCTAGATGTCGATCCACGTGCGCAACGTCTCCAAGCGGTTCGGCGACTTCGTCGCCGTCGACGACGTCTCGCTCGAGGTCGAGAGCGGCTCCCTGACGGCGCTGTTGGGGCCCAGCGGCTCCGGGAAATCGACGCTGCTGCGGATCATCGCGGGTCTCGAGTCACCCGACGCGGGCGAGATCCTGCTGTCGGGAAACGACGCGACGGCGCTCGCGCCGCAGAAGCGCAACGTCGGCTTCGTGTTCCAGCACTATGCGGCGTTCAAACACATGACGGTGCGCGACAACGTCGCCTTCGGGCTCAAGGTGCGGAAGCGGCCGAAGGCGGAGATCCAGGAGCGCGTCGATGAGCTCCTGAACCTCGTCCAGCTGCAGAGCTTCGGTCACCGCTATCCGGCGCAGCTCTCGGGCGGCCAGCGGCAGCGGATGGGCTTGGCCCGGGCGCTCGCCCCCGAGCCTCAGGTGCTGCTTCTCGACGAGCCGTTCGGAGCACTCGACGCCCGCGTGCGGGCCGAGCTGCGCGAATGGCTGCGACAGCTGCACGACGTCGTCCACGTGACGACCGTCTTCGTCACGCACGACCAGGAAGAGGCCATGGAGATCTCGGACGAGATCGCGGTCATCAACCACGGGCGCCTCGAGCAGGTCGGGCCGCCGCGACAGCTCTACGACGAGCCTGCGAGCGAGTTCGTCATGACGTTCGTGGGCGATGCGAACCTCGTCGGGGACGTCCTGGTCCGCCCGCACGACCTCGAGCTCCTCCACGAGCCTGCGGAAGGATCCATCGAGGCGATGATCGTGCGCGTCACGATTCTTGGCCGCGACGCGAAGCTGGAGCTCCACGACTCGAGCGGGGCCGAGATCGTGGCGCTGGTCACGCGGGATCACTTCGACGAGTCGGGCTTCTGGCGCGGCCAGACCGTCTGGGTGCGGCCGCAGCGCGAGCGCGTCTTCGCCGAGACCGCGGCCTAGCGTTCGAACAGGGCGGCCACGCCCTGGCCGACGCCGACGCAGAGCGTCGCCAACCCGTAGCGACCGTCGCGCCGGCGGAGCTCGTGGAGGAGCGAGACCACGAGGCGCGCGCCGCTCATCCCGAGCGGGTGACCGAGCGCGATCGCACCTCCGTTGACGTTCACCCTCTCTGGATCCAGTCCGAGGTCGCGCATGACCGCCAGGCTCTGGGAGGCGAACGCCTCGTTCAGCTCGACGAGATCCAGCTGGCCGGGCTCGATCCCGAGGCGGTCGAGGAGCTTTCGCACCGCGGGCACCGGCCCCACACCCATGACGCGGGGATCGACGCCTGCGACTGCAGACCCGACGAATGCGCCGAGGGGCTCGATCCCGAGCTCCTTGGCCTTCTCTTCGCTCGCGATCACGAGCGCGGCGGCGCCGTCGTTCAGCCCTGACGCGTTGCCCGCTGTGACGGTGCCGTCCTTGCGAAACGCCGGCTTCAGGCCCGCGAGCACCTGCGCAGTCGTCTCCGGCCGCGGGTGCTCGTCCACCGCGACGTCGCCCACCGGGACGATCTCGTCCTCGAAGCGGCCCGCGGCATGCGCTTTCGCCCAGCGCTCCTGCGAACGGAGGGCAAACGCGTCCTGATCCTCCCGCGAGACCTCCCACCGCTCCGCGACGTTCTCCCCCGTCTCGCCCATCGACTCGAGCGGAAAGAGCTCCTCGTGGCGCGGGTTCGGGAAACGCCAGCCCAGCGTCGTGTCCCACACCGTCTGGTTCCCGCGCGGAAACGCCTTGTCCGGCTTCGCCATGACGAGCGGAGCTCGGCTCATCGACTCGACTCCGCCCGCAACCGCCACCTCGACATCCCCGGCGATGACCGCATGCGAGGCGGAGACGACGGCCGAGAGGCCGGAGGCGCACAGGCGGTTGACCGTGACGCCGGCGACCGAGTGCGGGAGCCCGGCCAGCAGCCCGGCCATGCGCGCGACGTTGCGGTTGTCCTCTCCTGCCTGGTTCGCGCAGCCGAAGTAGACGTCGTCGATCGACTCTGGATCGACCCCCGCACGCTCGACCGCAGCAGCGATCGCGGCTGCGCCCAGGTCGTCCGGCCGAACGTGCGAGAGGACACCACCGTAGCGACCGATCGGCGTCCTGACAGCCGAGAGAATTACCGCACGGGCCACGCGCCCAGTCTAGCGGCGGGGCAAGCCTCGCCCCTACGGGACGAAGTCGATCTGAACGGCGTCCGGGAACGCTCCGAGCGCTTCCCCGCGGCGGAGGAGCTCGGTCACGGCCTTCCGCCCTTCGTCTCCATAGTCCTGCGTCAGCTCGTTGACGTACATGGAGACGAACCGGTCCGCGACGGCGGCATCGATCCCGCGACCGAACTGGATCGCGTACTCGAGCGCCTCCGCGCGGTTGTCGAGACCGCACTGAATCGCTTCGCGCAGGACACACGACACATCCGCGATCACCTCGGCGCCCGAGGTCGCGACGGACCGTGTTCACGCCGAGAGGCAAGGGCAGGCCTGTCTCGAGGAGCCACCACTCACCGAGATCGAGCACCTTGACGAGGCCGTAGCCGCCGAACACGAGCTGGCCCTCGTGGATGACGAGCCCAGCGTCTGCACGACCCGAGGCAACCTCTTCGGGGATCTCGTCGAACGAGAGCTCCCGATAGCGGAAGTCGCCGAGCACGAGCCGCAGCGCGAGGAACGACGTCGTCATCGTCCCAGGGACGACGATCTCCAGCTTCGAGAGCTCCTCGCCCGTCAGAGGGGCGGGCGCGACGACGATCGGCCCGTAGCCGGAGCCGATGCTTGCCCCGTGCGGGAGCAGCGCGTAGTCCTCCTGCACGAAGGGGTACGCCGCGAGCGAGAGCGCCGTCACCTCGAGCCGGCCCGCCCGCGCCCACTGGTTCAGGGTCTCGATGTCGGCGAGGACCTGCTCGAAGTCGTGGCCGCGAGCGTCGACGCGCTCGGTCGCGAGCGCCCAGAACATGAACGCGTCGTCGGGATCGGGGCTATGGCCGACGCGGATGCGCACGAAGCGCGGGACGCTAGCAAGCGCGGAGGCTTCGCCTCCGCACTAGGTAACAACCTTCAAGGCCGTATCAGCGGTTGAAGAACCAGCGCTCGAGCACTGGCAGGACTTCCTTGCGCGTGAAGGGCTTCGCCTCGGCTTCGCGACCGTCGCCCTCGAGCACCACGACGTCGTCCTCGAGCGCCTCGTTGGCGCGCTGAAGCGCATCCTCGAGCTCGTACCCCTCGAAGATCAGGTCCTCCGGCCTCGTCTCGTCCGAGTCCCGGAGCTGGGGATTGACCGCACGTGCGACACCCCAGACTCCCTCTGCCCGGCGCTCGATCCAGAGCGCGATTTGCTCCTCGTTGCCGGCATCGTCCACTCCGACGAGCACGCGCTCGGCATATCGGCCCTCTCGGGAGCTACGCCTCATCCACCGGGATACAATCGCGTCACGTGGCCATATTCAAGAATCTCTTCTCGTTCCTCTTCCAGAAGAGCTCGGCCGAAGAGCACGTCGCACGCTACGTGATCCGCGAGCACGACCGCGGCCGCGCGCTCGACGAGATCCTCCAGGACAAATACGTCCAGAACAGGCTGACCCCCGAGCAGCAGCGGCGCCTGCTCGATCGGCCGGAGATCGTCGGCGCGATCGCGGGCGAGAAGATCGAGGAAGCCAAGGCCTCGGTCTCTGCGTCGACGTAAAGGGCCGGGCAGGCCCGGCCCTACAGGGTCGTTCCCACGCCACGCTCCCGCGCGAGCCGTAGCGCCTCCGCGCCGATAGCGACGTCCCAGGCCGCGAGGCCGTTCGACTTGAAGACCACGATGTCGGCGTCGGACTGGCGACCGGGAACCTCGCCCGACACGACCTCCTGGAGCTCGTGGACCTCGAGCCAGTCGAGCACGCCGGCCTGCACCGGCTCGATCAGGTCTCCGGACTCGAGCCGCGCGGTCCCGAGCGAGTCGCAGCACACGAAGGACGCGCGCTCGAGGACCGCGTTGTCGAGCTCCCGCCGGCTGGCGACGTTCGCGCCTGCCGCGATCACCAGAGCGCCAGGAGCCAGCCACTCCCCGCGGAGCACGGGATCGCGCGAGCTCGTGATCGTGACGACGATCTCCTGCCCGCCGGCGTCCCGATGGCTCTCACCGGCCTCTGCGCCGACCCGTTCGCAGAAGGACGCAAGACGCTCGGGTGT
Organism: uncultured Actinomycetes bacterium; assembly: GCA_963721795.1. GTDB lineage: Bacteria > Actinomycetota > Thermoleophilia > Gaiellales > Gaiellaceae > GMQP-bins7. Next base: position 118,322 of record CAVRLT010000021.1, on the reverse strand, counting down.
CCGGCAGTAGGCGACGACGTGCTCGATCGACGGCAGCGCCGCACGGATCCCTGCCACCTGCGTCTCTGCCTGGTGACCGCATCCGAGAACGCCGAGCGTGCGCGCATCTTTCCGCGCCAGATAGCGAGCTGCCACGCCGCTGGCTGCGCCTGTTCTGAGCCGCCCGAGCTGGTCGGCCTCGATCACGGCTACCAGCTCGGACTTCGCAGCGTCGAAGAGGCAGACGACGAAGGTCGCTCCCGCGGGCGTGGCCGTATACAGCTTCCCTCCCGCGAGCCCGAGCTCGCGGTCAGAAGCGGCCATGTCGGCGAGCGAGCCTTCCTCGAGCTCGAGACGGCGACGCGGAGCGTTGTCGACGACTCCACGCGCCATCCGCCGGAAGCACTCCTCGATCGCCTCGACGGCGTCGGCCGGCGCAAGCAGCGAGGCGACATCCGCTTCGGTCAGGTACAGAGGCACCGAGCAAGTCTATGAACCTCGAACGCAGGGTCGTAGACTCGTCCTGCCCTGAACACCGACGACTATCGCAACCTGCGGCTCGACGACTTCCTCGCGAAGCTGGCTGCGCGCGGGCAGGCGCCAGGAAGCGGGTCGGCCGCCGCGCTCACGGTGGCCTTCGCCGCCGGGCTGGTGGCGATGGTCGCACGCGCCTCTCCGAATTGGGAGGAGGCGTCCGGCACTGCGGCGCAAGCCCTTTCTCTCCAGGACCGAGCCGCAGATCTGGCGCAGGTCGATGCCGAGGCGTGGGAAGAAGCGTTGTCGGCGCTTCGCACAGCCGGTGACGGGGACGGCTCCGACGCTCCGCGGCGCGACCACGAGCTGGAGCGGAAGCTCGAACGGGCCGCCGCGATCCCGCTCCAGATCGCGGAGCTCGGCGCCGACACCGCAGCTCTCGCCGCGCACGCGGGTGAGCTCTGCGAGAGCGCGTATCGCGCGGACATCGCCGCGGCCGCCGCGCTGGCCGCCGGCGGGGCACGGGCCGCGACGCACCTCGTCGAGGTGAATCTCGGAGTGCGCGAGGGAGACAAGCGGCTGGCTCGCGCCCGGGCGAGCGAGCAAGCGGCGTCCGAGGCGGCCGAGCGGTTATTGGCGTCGATCCGGTGAAGATGTGTTGATGAGCTCACCCGAGATGCTCACGGACGCTCAGCTCGTCGAGCGCTGCCGCGCAGGAGATGGCGACGCGTGGAACATCCTCGTCGAACGCTTCTCGCGCTACGTCTACGCGATCTCGGTCAAGGGCTTCCGCCTGAGCGACGAGGATGCCGAGGACGTCTTCCAGGAGGTCTTCACCCGCGTCTACACCCGTCTCGACACGCTGCGAGACGACACCGCCCTCCGCCCGTGGATCGCCCAGCTCACGCGGCGTCTGTGCCTCGACACGATCGCGAAGCGGGGCAGAGAGCAGCCGGCCGAGGAGCTCGTAGCCGACGAAGCGGCCGGCGACCTCACGGAGATCGAGGAGGCGTTCGAGGTTCGCGAAGCCGTGACGACGCTCTCGGAGGCGTGCCAGGAGATCCTCGACCGCTTCTTCGCCCGTGACCAGAGCTACAAGACGATCTCGATCGAGCTCGACATTCCCGCCGGGACGATCGCCAGCCGCATCGCCCGCTGCCTCGGAAAGTTGCGTGACGAGCTCGAGGGAAGAAGTGAGCCCTCTTCGGGGTCTAGGAAGTAGATGAGCCGGATCTACGACGAGGAGTGGCTGGGTAGCCGACTGCGCATCCTGCGCCCTGCACCGCAGGGCTGGGTGCGCGCCGCACAGGAGCTCCCGGAGGCCCGGCTCTCGCTCGACGAGATCGTCGCACGCGCCGAGGCCGATCTCGAGTTCCGCGCCGCGCTCATCGCCGATCTCGAGAATGCGCTCACGCAGGCCGGCTTCGAGCCGGGACCGCACACGCTCGAAGAGCTGCGACAGCGGCTCTCCCAGAGCTAGACCTCCCGACGCAACGAGAGGCTTGATGCGAGATTCACGGCGGGGCCGGATGACGGCCACGACACGGCGCCGGATCGCCACCCTCCCTCGCCGTCCAGGCTCACGAGCCTGCACGACGCGTGAGTGCGTCGCCCTGCTTGGTCGTGACCGTCCCCGGCGGCGCGACAATCTCGCGCCAAGCCTCTAGCATCGGCGCCGGTGGACGGCACGAGCGCACACGCGGCCGAGCAGCCGGCGCGAAAGCTCCAGGCATGGAGCCTGCCGAAGGAGAGCGTGGAAGACATCGCTCTCCCGTCCCGCTGGCCGGAGCAGGTGACTCGCGAGTGGGCATGGGGAGGCGCCACCGGCAAGGGCGTGCGCGTCTGCATCCTCGACTCGGGCGTCGATCGCGAGCACCCGGACGTCGGCGGGCTCGAGAGCGCGGTCACCGTCGAGCTCGACGAGGACGAGAAGACGATCGTGTCCGATGACACCGAGGGAGACATCGCGGGGCACGGAACGGCATGCGCAGGAATCGTCCGCAAGCTCGCACCCGAATGCGCCATCTCGAGCGTGCGCGTCCTCGGAAAAGGCTTCACCGGCAGCGGGCCGGTTCTCCTCGCCGGGCTTCGCTACGCGGTGGAGCAGGAGTTCGACGTCATCAACATGAGCCTGTCGACGACGAAGAAGCCCTTCGCCGCCGCCCTCCACGACCTCGCCGACAGCGCCTACTTCAAGCGCGGCGTGCTGGTCGCCTCGGCACACAACATGCCGGTCGAGAGCTACCCGTGGCGGTTCTCGTCGGTGATCTCGGTCGGGAGCCACGAGGAGGACGACCCGTTCACGTTCTTCTACAACCCGAGCCCGCCCGTCGAGTTCTTCGGGCGCGGCGTGAAGGTACGCGTCGCATGGATGGAGGGGAAGTCGGTCACCGCGTCCGGAAACAGCTTCGCCACCCCGCACCTCGCGGGCATCTGTGCCTTGATCCTGTCCAAGCACCCGGAGCTGACGCCGTTCCAGGTCAAGAGCGTCCTCTATCTGACGGCATCGAACGTAGGAGGTGGGGAGTGACGAACGAGAACGACCTGCGCGCCGCGGTCGCAGTCGGAGTCGTCGGGTCCGGCGACGCCTACCGTGCACTGCTCGAGGCGATCGTCGAGGTTGCCCGCTCGATCTTCGGCGCCAGGGCGTCCTCGATCCTGCTCCTCGACGAGGAGACGGAGGAGCTCGTCTTCGAAGCGGTCGTGGGAGAGGGCGAGGGCGACCTGCTCGGCATGCGCTTCCCGGCGGGGCACGGCATCGCCGGCTGGGTACTCGCGACGCGCACCCCGCTCGTCATCGAGGACGTCCGCGAGGACCCCCGCTTCGCGAGCGATGTCGCCGAGGGCACCGGGTACGTCCCGAGTGGCCTCATGGCCGCCCCGCTCCTGCACGAGGAGCGGGCGCTCGGCGTCCTCGAGGTGCTGGACCGCCCGGAGCAGTCGGACTTCAGCCTCGCCGAGATGGACCTGCTCGGCCTCTTCGCCAATCAGGCCGCGATCGCGGTCGACCTCCTGCTCCGCGCCCGCCAGGCGGAACGCCTGCTCGACGGTCGTGACGACGAGCTCGCGAGCGTCGCCCGCCTCGCAGCGAGCGTCGCCGAGCTCCAGGACGAGCGGCGCGAGGCCGGCATCCGGCTCCTCAGCGAGCTCGCGGACACGCTCGGGCGCTGAGGCAGGACCAAGAAAAGGGGCCCGGGCGGCTGTACATCCCGCCCGGGCCCCTAGAGCGTGTGCCTAGAGGACGTCGTCCGACATGACTTCGTCGGACAGAACCTCGTCGGAGTGCCCCTCGACGTCAGGCTCTTCGTTCCGAGCGACCTCGTCCGAGAGGACGTCATCGGAAAGAACGTCGTCGGAATGGCCCTCGACGTCCGCATCGTCGTTCTTTGCTACCTCGTCGCTCAGCACGTCATCGCTCAGCACGTCGTCCGACATATCTCCTCCTTGTTGAGCGCGATGGACTCGCGCGATCTCTGCCCACAAGACGTTGGTGCGTGGCGGAATCTTCCCTTCCCGACTTCAACTCTGCAAGGCGCCGTGAGATGCTCCGCACCGTGGAGGCTCTGAAGACACGTCTGCGGGACTCGGCGACGGCCTTCAGCGACGTCTTCCGGAACGCGAACCTGCGCCGGATCGAGCTTGCCTGGGCGTCCGCGATCCTCGGTCACTGGGCCTACCTCGTCGCAGTCGCGGTCTTCGCGTACTCGCAAGGCGGCGCTGCTGCCGTCGGTGTTCTCGTCGTGATCCGGACGATCCCGGCCGCGGTGGTCGCGCCCTTCACCGCGTCGCTTGCCGACCGCTATCCGCGGAAGACCGTGATGATCGTCTCCAACATCATCCGTGCCGGCCTCGTCGCCGGAGCCGGGCTCGTCATCGTGCTCGACCTTCCGGCAGAGGTGGTCTACGTGATCGCCGGGCTCGCCATGATCGTGGGCACGCCCTTCCGACCCGCGCTGGCCGCGCTCATGCCGACGGTCGCCAACACGCCCGGCGAGCTCACAGCCGCCAACGCAGTCGTGAGCACGCTCGAGAGCATCGGCCGCTTCGTCGGGCCCGCTATCGCCGGCGTCTTGCTCGCGGCCGCGAGCACCGAGATCGTGTTCTTCACGACTGCGTCCACGTTCCTGCTGTCGACGTTCTTCATCAGCTCGCCTCGAGGTTCCGCCGGCGGCAGCGCGCCGCCGAGGGCGTGGAACGCGCGCACTTCCTCACGGAGGCGTTCGCCGGCTTTCGTACGGTCGCCGGCGATCGGCCGGCTGCGACTCCTGCTGTCACTCTTCTCAGCGCAGACGTTCGTCGCAGGCGCGAACTCGGTGCTGCTCGTCGTCATGGCCCTCGAGCTCCTCGACATCGGCGAGTCCGGTGTCGGGTTCCTCAACGCCGCCTTCGGCATCGGAGCGCTGATCGGGTCGTTCGCGGCCCTCTCGCTCGCTGGCCTGCCGCGCCTCACTCCGCCGTTCGTGCTCGGCGTCGTCCTCTGGGGCGTGCCGCTCGCACTCATCGGAATCCTGCCGAACTACGCGCTCGCCCTCGTCCTGCTGGCGATCGTCGGCATCGGGCAACTCGGTGCTCGACGTGGCGTTCTTCACGCTCATCCAGCGAACGGTGCCGGACGAGGTGCTCGCGCGCGTCTTCGGCGTGATCCAGATGCTCTGGATCCTGACCTTCGGCCTCGGAGGGCTGGTCATCGTCCCGCTGATCGCCGGTCTGGGCGCAGCGGCGCGCTGATCGTGGCCGGCGCCTTCCTCCCGCGTGCTGGTCGCGGTCCTCGGACCACCGCTCGCTCGCCTCGAGGCGCGAGGGCGCCGCCCCGGGCCGGAGCTCTCCCTCCTCCGCTCGATCCCGATCTTCACGCCGCTGACCGGTCCTTCGATCGAGCAGCTCGCCGGGCGACTCGTTCCGCTCCGGGTCGACAAGGACACGGTCATCGTCCGCGAAGGAGACGCACGGCGACAGCTTCTACGTCGTCTCGCGCGGGGAGGTCGCCGTCAGCGTGGACGGAGAGGTGGTGTCGACCTCGGCGCCGGGCGACTCGTTCGGCGAGATCGCGCTTATCCGGGACGTGCCTCGCACGGCGACCGCAGCGGCGCTCAGCGACGTCATCCTGTATGCGCTCGAGCGCGAGGACTTCCTGGGCGCCGTTACCGGCCACGCACCGAGTGCGGAGGCGGCAGAGCGCGTGATCAGCGCACGCTTGGCGAGCGTCAGCGCTGCCGGCGGAGGCCTCTCGGCATAGCCACTGCCGTCCGCACGCCGAACGAGTTCGAAGCACGCCTCCGCGACTACCTGCTCGAGCGAGCCGAGGAGACGCGCGCCGTACGCGCCGGGCTCAAGAGCACCTCCGAGCAGGCAGCGATCGTCGCGCGGTACGCCGACCTCTTCACCCCCGAGCAGCTCGAGATACTCCGCGAGGCCGGGCAGGCGGAGACGGGCGTCGACGAGCGCGAACGGCTCTACCGCCTGCGGAAGACCTGCGAGTCAGGCGTCATCGCCGCGAGCATCGCGCCTCTGCAGGACGCTCTGCAGAACGCCGAGCTCGCGGCGCAGGTCGAGTACGCGGGCGAGACGCTCCCGCTTCGCACCGCATCGGCGCGCGTGGGCGTCCTCCCGGAGTACGCCGACCGCGAGGAGCTCGGCAAGCTCGCGATGGACGCGGCCGCGGAGCTCAACGACCGGCGGCACCAGCTGAAGCACGCCCGCGAGGCGCTACGCGCGGAGCTCTCCGGCGAGCCCGACCCGATTCGGCGGAGCGAGGAGGAGAAGGGCATCTGCTCGCCGAGATCGCCCGCGGCCTTCGCCGACGCGAGCACACGGCTTATCCGAGGCGTACGACGACATGCGCGCGCGCTGGCTCGACCGCCTCCTCGGCGCTGACCGCCCACCGGAGCCGTCGTCGTACCACGCACCCTACGTCTACCGCTTCTCCGCGCTCGCCGACACGTACTCGAAGGAGCGGGCGACCGACGTCTGCCTGGCGACGCTGCGCGAGCTCGGCTTCGACCTCGAGGCGGACCCCAACATCCAGGTCGACCTCGAGGACCGCCCGCAGAAGGCGCCGCGCCCGGCCGTGATCCCTGCCGACCCGCCCTCGGTCGTCCACCTCATCACCCGCGCGCAGGGCGGCCTGCAGGACTACCAGGGGCTCCTGCACGAAGCCGGTCACGCTCTCCACTTCGCGGGCTGCGACCCGTCGCTTCCTTATGCCTTCCGCAAGCTCTCCCGCGACAACGCCCTGACCGAGATCTACTCGTACGCGGTCCAGAGCGTCGTCCGCGAGCCCGAATGGCATGCACGGCACTTCGGTCTCTCCGCCGAGGACGCGCGCGAGAACGCCGAGGCGGCGCGCTTCCTCGAAGCGTTCGTGTTCCGGCGGAACGTCGCCAAGCTTCATTTCGAGCTCGAGTTCTGGGCGCGATTCGGGGAAGACGGAGGAACGCGCTCGGGCTATGCGGAGCGACTGACCGAGGCGACCGGGTTCGCGTACCGGCCCGATCGGTACCTCGCCGACATGGACGCGGACTTCTATTCGGCCGACTACCTCCGGGCGGCCGTCCGGTCCGCCCAGCTTCGCTCGCACCTGCGCGAGAACGTGGGCGCCGACTGGTGGCGCCGCCCGGAGACCGGCGACTTCCTGCGCGGCCTCTTCCGCGAGGGAACTCCGGCCGTCGAACGAGGAGATCGCGGAGCGCCTCGGCTTCGATGCGCTCGACACCGAGCCGCTCGTCGCCGAGCTCACGACCTCTCGATGAAGCTGATCCGGCCGCTCGTCTCGAGAACGGCCCACTCGACGCGGTCGAGCGACCCGATCCCCTCCTGCCTGGCCGCGGCCAGGACCTCGCCGAGCGTGATCCTGTTCCGCGCGAGGTTTCGCTCGATCGGCTCACCGTCCTGGACGACGATGACCGGCTCGCCGTCGAGCACCGGCCGCAGGAAGGGGAGCTTGAAGCTCCCGTAGGAGACGACCACGGTCAGCACCGCGATCGTCCCTCCCGCGAGCACGATCCCGGTCACCGAGAAGTCGTTCTGCGTCACGCCCTGCTGGACGAGGTCTCCGATCATGACGAGCAGGATCAGGTCGAACGGCTGGAGCGAGGCGAGCTCGCGGCGGCCGACGATCCGCGTCAAGAGAAGGACGAAGAAGAACGCGAAGAGGGCGCGGAGGACGATGTCCATGGCTAGTGCTTCCCGCCGCAGGTACGGTCGTGATTCGCCGGCGAGAACCGAGCAGGCCTTTTAGTACGCAGGGAGAGCCAATATTCTTGAATATTGGCCCGACTGAGGACGACGGCATGCGAAGTGTTCGCAGCCGCGCGAAGCATCGGGCGTATCTGCGGCGGGAGCCTTTAGGGCCAGACGATGGCGTCGCGGTCGACGGAGAGCAGCAGCTCTTCACCGTCGTACAGCTCGACGTCTTGCGAGCGCGCCCGACCGCGGTCGGATTGACCTGGAAGTGGAGGTAGAGACGGTGCTCGTCGCCGGCAGGAACACGGCCGAGCTCGAGCGCGATACGGCCGTCCCTGCTCGCTTCTCCGAGCGGCGCAGGCTCGACGGTGTTCAAGGTGATGTCTTCGAGCCAGTCGGAGTCGAGCACGATCGTCGCGTCTTCGAGCTCCTCGATCGCCTCGATGGTGAAGCGCGCCTGGAAGAAGATCCCGCCGCGCAGCTTCGTCGGAGCCGAGACTTCGAAGCGAGCCGCCGAGTTCTCGGCCGAGCTCACGTTCACCGCCTGGCCGAACAGGTTGAAGAGCGCCGAGCAGCGAGAACGACGGCGAGCAGGGCCACGAGCACCTGGCGAACGATCGGACGCGCCTCCCGGTCGGCGAGGTCGCGGTGGTGCTTCAGCGTGAGCCCCTGCGGAACCCGCCATCGCTTCGCGTTTCGGCGCGCGCGGGGCGGTTTCCTACGTGCTCCGACTTCTCGATCGCGCCGATACCGCACGCAGACCGACTCCGACGCGTCCGAGAGTCGGCTGCGGCGAATGCCTTCCCAGCCCGTCTGGAGAACTCTAGACGTAACTGCTCGTGTCACGGGCTCAGGGAGCGATCAGTGGACCCTGGTTACCGCCCTCGGGTATCTCCGCGACGCTCAGGCATCCTCGAGCCTGTCGACCAGCCGGCGCGCAGCATGCCTGAACTCGGCGCGTGAGCGCTCCCCGCGTAGCACGAGTACCGACATCGCGAGCCTTCTCGAGACACCAAGTTTCCTCGACCGGCCGATTCACTTCCGGAGCCTCCTTGACGACGAACGTGCAGCATCGCCTCCGCACGCTCTGCTACGCCCGGTAGCGAGTAGAGTTGCGATCTCGCCGGCGGATAGCTCCGATCATCTCCCTCCGTTGCGATCCGCACGCCGTCGGCCAGCCTGTACTAAGAAATCTCCGCACCGCGTCGTACGGGTGCATTGGTTCATCGGACATGGGCGGATCAAGCGCCCGTAAGGGCAGATACTCGTTCAGCGCGCCCCGAGCTCGTACGACGGCTCGGCGAAAGCGCAGCTCCCCCGAGCGCCCAGACCGCGCCGCTCGAGTGACCGAAGAGCCCTACCGGTTCACCGATGCCCTGCGCGAACGCGGCGTCGTCCTCCGAACTGACGCTCCCGCGAATGGTCATTGCTGTCCCCACTCCGACCCCGTCCCCGCGTGCTCAGCAGAAAGCACGTGAAGTGCTCGACGTGGAACGGGAGCATGAAGTGCGACGAGAATTTGCTGTCTCCCAAGCCGATCTCCTCGAAGAGGCCGAGTGGCGACTCTTGAGCCGGAACGCGACCCGCGATCTTCGTCCTGTCGTCGAGACCGCCACATGGATCCGGTGCTCATCCACGTCGCCTCCTAGTCACGACTCCCCGGATATTGCTCGAGGATAGTCGTCATGCGCCCGGCATGATTCGAACATGCGACCTCGCCGTGGAGTTCGAGCTCGGATTCCACGTCGCGCGGGCCGAAGACCCGCGCGACGTTGGGTTCGGCTACCTAGCGAAAGGAAAACGACGCGTCGACGTTGTAGAAGCCTTCAGGCACCTCGATACTGGCGACGTCACCACCCGGGCCTGGCAGACCGCAGTCGGACGTGCCGCCGATGTTCACCCCGACGGCCTCGAAGTCTGGGAGGTCCGCCTTGGGCTGTTTGATCAAGGTCGTGAGACCGCCGGGGCCACTCGATCCGTCGGCGTACTCGCAGTACAACGTTGGCTGTACGCCGAGTGTCGGCGTGCCGGTTCTCTCGATCAGGATGCGCGGGAAGAAGAGTGTCGTGCCGGCACTCTCCGAAAGCGCCGCCGCCTTGACCGCAACGAAGCAGGGTGCCTGGGCAGCGTCACACGTGAAGCGGAACGTCCCGCCGGTCGTATCAATGACCGGCGACCCAGCACGGTCGAGTACACGCCGAACGTCGCTGTTGAGCCGCCGCGAGTTACGTCGACAGCGGCAACACCGTAATCCAGCGCCATCGCAGGGGAAGGTGGCGGACCTGGCGGACCTGGCTCTGGCGGGCACGCCTCTGGCGTCGACGGCTCACCGGGGGCGCACGCTGACGGGCCTGCCGTACCCGGTGGCCCTTGGGCGCCGGCGATCGCGGTAACGGTGGCGAACATGACCACTGCGACGGCCGCCATCAGCACTTTCGTCGAAAGAGACTTCATTCGGAGCTCCTTTCCGGATTCCCGAAGCGGGATGGATGTCCGCTCCTCGAATCTGCTTCAGGGAAGCTCGGCGGGAGGCTGCTCAGGTCGAGCGCTTCACCATCGTCAACGGCTGGCGACGAACAGCCAAGCATCCTCGGCGTAACTCCTCCCGCCGCAGCCTCGTGATCCGATCGATCGTAACGACGGTGTCGCAGCAGTCTCTCCCCCGTATGGGGCAGCGCGACTCGATGGGCGACTGCTCGAGGCGTTCGAGGGCGTCGGCACGCCCAGCCGGTGCGGCTCACGCCTCCCGGCTCGAGATGTGCGCTTTCCCGCACCCGAGGGAGATCGAGCGCCGCGACGGGCCGCCGCACGACCGGCCGCAAACCCGCATGACCCCATCAATGACGCTCGGCACGCTTCGACATCCGAGCCCCATTCTGCGTAGCCATTCGCACATTTGGGCATGCTGCGGCGCTCTGTGCCTTACTTCGCGAAGCTGGAACACTCCGAGGGCGGCCGTTGCAGTCCTGATCGCACGAGGCAGAAGGAGACCGCGATGAGCAACCAACGCACCCACTACGTCACCACCACCGACGGCGTCAGCATCGGTGGGACCGTGCACGGCCAGGGACCCCCGCTGGTGTTCGTCCACGGGATGCTCGCCGATGGCGACACCGACTGGCAGGCGCTACTGCCGCACCTGACCGGCCAGTTCACCTGCTATCTGCCGAGCTACCGTGGCCGTGGCCTCAGCGGCGATCACCCCGACCTCAGCCCCGGTCGGATGGTTGACGACATCCTCGCCTACGTAAAGAGCATCGAGGCACCGACCGGACTGGTGGGTTGGTCGAGCGGCGCCTACCTGGCAGTCACCGTGGCCGCGGCGCAGCCCGACGCCGTGGACGCGGTCGCCCCGTTTGAGGCTGGGGTGCTGAGCTTGATGGACGAACAGGAGCAAGCGGTTTTCGGCAACGCCGCCGCCCGCATGGGCGAACTGGCCGCCGAAGGCAAGTTGACGGCTGCGGCTCGCGCGTTCGCTGGCTGGCCCTTCAACGACGAAGAGATCGCCATGGCCGAGGACGCGGGCTACTTCGAGGCCGCAGGACGCTACGTCCCGAACCTGCTCAACCTCCTCCAGCAATGGGGAGAATACGACGGCCCAACCCCTGATGATCCGGCCGTGCTCGGCGCGATCTCAGCTCGGGTGCTGGTGCTGCACGGGGCGGACACCACGCCTTTCTTGAGCGCCAGCGCGCGGTACGTGGCCGACCACGTCCCCAACGCACGGGTGCACGCGATCCCCGGTGCCGGGCACACCGCCCCCCTGACCCATCCCGAGGCGCTCGCCGAGGCACTCACCGCGTTCTTCGCACCAGCCCAGAAGCCGGCCTGACCCTGCTCGCCTGCGAAAGTCTTCGTGCGGACCCTCGCAAACCCGCATGAATCCTCAATGCGCCCGGCAAGATTCGAACTTGCGACCTCTGCCTCCGCAGGGCAGCGCTCTATCCCCTGAGCTACGGGCGCGGGGAAGCCAAGTCTAGCTGCGTCGCAGCCCGGCCCTGGAGCTCGAGAGTCGCATCCGCGGGAACCTCCCTGCGCACGTACGCCAGCGCGACGACGCCGTCTCCATCGAGTGCAGCGCTCGTCACGCGCCCTACGGCCCTTCCTTCGTAGACGAGCTCCGCGTCGTACTCGGGTAGCGCCACGCCGTCGAGCGCGAGCACGCGCAACGAGCGGTTGATGCGGCCCCGGTAGTGCTGCCGCGCGATCGGCTCCTGCCCCGGGTAGCAGCCCTTCTCGAAGTCGATCGCCCGCGCTTCCAGACCCGCTTCTGCCGGAAGGACGCGGTCGTCGATCTCGCGCCCGTAACGTGGAGTGCCGGCCCGGATGCGCAAGAGCTCGAGCTCTTCGTCGCCGAAGGTGGGGTCGAGGCCGGCGTCCAGAACCTCGACCGCGGGCACGCCGTAGTCCGCGGTCGGGATCCCCTCGGTCTCTCCGAGGACGACCGAAGACGTGTGCTCCTCGATCTCGATCTCGCACTTGGCGGCGAAGCGCATGCGGACGAGCCCCTGGCGCAGCCGGGCGCCGAGCCCCGGCTCGGTGAGGAGCAGGAAGTCGTCGGCGCTCCGCCGGAGGACCGTCATGGGCGCGATCACTCGAGCCTTCGGCGTCAGGAAGAGCGCCTCGCAGCTCTCTCCCGGGCCGAGCGCCTCGACGTCGTTCGAGACCATCGCCTGCAGGTAGGACGCGGCGTCCGGCCCGCGCACGGCGACGAAGTCGCGAGGGCGACTGGCGACCCGGAGTGCAGTAACGGCCATGCCACTAGTGTAGGAACAGTGTTTAGGGGCAGAGCGGAGCGGAAGGTGATCGAGGCCGGGTATGACCCCGCACGGCTCCCTCCTGGTCAGTACTACACGGAGAAGTGGCCCGTCCTGCACGCAGGCGGGATTCCGGATACGGACCTCGCGACGTGGGACTTCGCGGTGACCGGGGAGGTCGAGAACCCCATTCGGCTGAGCTGGGACGAGTTCAACGACCTGCCGAAAACCGAGATCACCGAGGACATCCACTGCGTCACGCGCTGGAGCCGCTTCGACGCGACCTTCGAGGGGGTGCACTGGAGAGAGCTCGAGAAACTGGTCTCCCCGAAGGCGTCTGCGCACTACGTCGTCGCCCACTCCGAGCAGGGCTACACCGCCAACGTTCCGATCGCCTCGTTGCGGGATCCTCTCGCCCTGCTCGCCACGCACGCAGACGGCGCACCGCTCACGCCCGAGCACGGATGGCCGCTACGGCTTGTCATTCCTGACAAGTACTTCTGGAAGAGCGCGAAGTGGCTCCGCGGAATCGAGCTCACCGCCAACGATCGGCCCGGCTTCTGGGAGCGCTATGGGTACCACAACGACGCGGATCCGTTCGAGGAAGAGCGGTACGGGTTCTAGCGATCCGCCGAATCACTCGACTAGTTCCCCCTAATAGGGGACGAGACCAGAGGCCATTTCGACGAAAACCTGGTCAACCCATCCTCCCAAGTTCTTCCCCTTAGAGTGGCCGTCCCAGCGGCCACTCTTCTTTTTGCGCTTAGACCGGAATCCGCTCGCGCGGATCCCGGTCGCGCGACAAGCAGACCCCTTCATGTGGGTGCCCGGAGCCGGGAGGTTCGGGGTGTGAAGCAGTCCGCTTGTCTTGCGGTGGGGTCTGGCTTCAGCCAGACCCCGGTGTTCGTCCACCCCAGACGTTTCGCGCTCGCGTCTAGCGGGCGGCGACAGCAGGCGGCGCCGGCTGGGCGACGCCGATCATCGAGTCCCGCGTGACGAATGCGGCCAGCTCGTCCTCGCTCATCCCCTCCGTACCGGCAGGGCGCCGCGGGATCACGAGGTAGCGGATGTCTGCCGTCGAGTCGACGACGCGCACCTCGACATCGTCGTCGAGCCTGACGCCGAACTCGTCCAGCACGCCGCGTGGGTCGGAGACGGCACGCGACCGGTACGGGACGCTCTTGTACCAGTCCGGCGGCGGGCCGAGCAGCGCTCGCGGGTAACAGGAGCAGAGCGTGCAGACGACCAGATGGTGGACGTCGTCGGTGTTCTCGAGCGCGACCACGACCGGCGACTCACCCGGGTTCAGGTCGAGCTCGAGCGCAGCCGCCCGCGCGTCGGCGAGTAGGCGCTCCTTGAACGCCGGGTCGACCCAGGCCCGCGCGACGAGGCGCGCGCCGTCGGCGGGAGATCGTGACACCAGCCAGTCGATCCCCCGTCGGACAGCCTCGCGATCGATGACGCCCTTCTCGACGAGCAGCTCCTCGAGCGCCCGCGCCCGGGCGGCGGGCGGCGGCTCGCCGTCGGTGCCGATCGGCTCGTGCGGATGGTCGTGATCGTGGTCGCTCACTCGGCGTCCTCCAGCCAGTGCTCGAAGAGATCGACGCGCAGCGTGTCGTCCGCCCGACCGCGGTAGTCCGCCCAGAGGTCGCGCTGCGCGAAGCCGACGAGGTACAGCGGCTGCAGCGGAAGCCCGTCGGCGCCGTACGCGCGTGTCTCCGGGTTCGTGAACGACGCGTGCTCGCGTTCCACCCTGCCCGATCTTGCCCTTGACGTAGCCGGGCGTCCGGTGATGGCCGTCGTGCGCTCGATCCGCCACCCGCACCCGTTGACCGATGCGGAAGCTCACCCGCCGAGCCTCCGGTCGAGCTCGCCGCGAGCAAGCACGCCCTTCTCGGTCAGGATGGTCTCGACCGAGTACAGCCAGCGCTCGTAGTAGGACGCGCGCTCGTACTCGGCCGGCGGCATGCTCTCGATCCCGCGACGGAGCTCGTCGACGTTCATCACGCCTTCCGCGCCGAGCGCTCCGACGATCGCGTCCGTGAGCAGCTCCCAGTCGGCGAGCTCGTGCTCGCTCCGGTCGATCGGGGCATCCGTCGGCCAGCCGCCGCGGTCGTGAACCGCTCGCTCCACCCGGCCGATGCTAACGACGAAGACCGAGGTCAGGCTGAAGCCTGACCCCACGGATGCGAAGACCGAGGTTCGGGCTGAAGCCTGACCCCGCGAAAGACGAAGGGCCGGCGGTGCCGGCCCTTCGCATCTTCCGTGGGGAGAGAGGAACTTCTAGAAGTCCATTCCTCCGCCGCCCGGCATGCCGGCAGGCATGGCGGACTGCTTCTCGGGCATCTCCGCGACGATCGCCTCGGTCGTCAGGATGTTCTTCCCGATCGAGGCGGCGTTCTGGAGCGCCGAGCGTGTGACCATGGTCGGATCGATGATCCCGGCCTTGATGAGATCCTCGATCTCGCCCGTCTCGACGTTCAGGCCCTCGCCCTTCTTCGCGCTGCGGACCTTGTCGACGACGACTGAGCCCTCGAGGCCCGCGTTGTACGCGAGCTGGCGAAGCGGCTCCTCGAGCGCGCGGATGATGATCTGCGCACCCGTCTTCTCCTCGCCCTCGAGCTTCTCGACCAGCGACTTGAGACCGTCCGAGGCGTTCAGGAGAGCGACACCGCCGCCCGCGCCGATGCCCTCTTCGAGAGCGGCCCGGGTGGCCTTGAGCGCGTCCTCGACGCGATGCTTCTTCTCCTTGATCTCGACCTCGGTGGCCGCGCCGACCTTGACGACTGCCACACCACCCGAGAGCTTGGCGAGACGCTCCTGAAGCTTCTCGCGGTCGAAGTCCGAGTCCGTGTTCTCGATCTCCGACTTGAGCTGCTTGATGCGGCCCTTGATCGCGTCGGTCTCGCCGGCGCCGTCGATGATCGTAGTCGTGTCCTTGTCGACGACGACCTTGCGGGCGCGGCCGAGCTGAGAGACCTTCGTGTTCTCGAGCTTGAGGCCGAGCTCCTCCGTGATGACCTCGCCGCCGGAGACGATGGCGATGTCCTCGAGCATCCGCTTGCGGCGGTCGCCGAAGCCCGGGGCCTTGACGGCAACGGCCGTGAAGGTGCCGCGGAGCTTGTTGACGACGATCGTGGCGAGCGACTCGCCCTCGACGTCCTCGGCGACGATGACGAGCGGCTTACCGGCCTGGATGACCTGCTCGAGAATCGGCAGCACGTCCTTGACCGCACCGATCTTCTGGTTCGCGATCAGGATGTACGGCTCGTCGAGCACGGCCTCCATGCGCTCGGGGTCGGTGATCATGTACGGGGACAGGTAGCCCTTGTCGAACTGCATGCCCTCGGTGAACTCGAGCTCGAGGCCGAAGGTCTGGCCCTCCTCGACGTTCACGACGCCGTCCTTGCCGACCTTCTCGATGGCGTCCGCGATCACGTCGCCGATCTCGCGCTCGCGCGAGACGACGGTGCCGACACGGGCGATGTCCTCCTTGCCCGAGACCTCCTTGGAGTTCTTCTTGAGGTCCTCGACGACCGCCTCGACGGCCTTCTCGATGCCGCGCTTGAGACCCATCGGATTCGCGCCCGCGGCGACGTTCTTCAAGCCCTCGCGGACGATCGCCTGTGCGAGCACCGTCGCGGTCGTCGTGCCGTCACCGGCGACGTCGTCCGTCGATGTGGCGGCCTCGCGTGCGAGCTGTACGCCCTGGTTCTCGAACGGGTCCTCGACCTCGATCTCGCGTGCGATGGTCACGCCGTCGTTGGTGATCGTCGGCGCGCCGAACTTCTTGTCCAGGACGACGTAGCGTCCCTTCGGCCCGAGCGTCACCTTGACCGCGTCGGCGAGGATGTTCACGCCGCGCTCGATCGAGCGGCGCGCCTCCTCGTTGAACTTGAGCTCCTTGTGAGCCATCTAGTACTTCCTCCTCAGCGAATGAGTTACGCGGCAGCGCCGGCGAGCTTGCGCTTGCCCTTGGCCTTGCCGGCTGTGGTTACGACCTTCGCGAGCACGTCCGACTCACGCAGGATGAGGACGTCGTCCGCGCCGACCTTGATCTCCGTTCCCCCGTACTTGGAGAAGATGACCTCGTCGCCGACTTCGATGTCCATCTTGATGAACTCCCCGTCCTCGTCGCGAGGGCCGGGGCCGACGGCGAGGACGTTGCCGCGCTGCGGCTTCTCCTTCGCCGTGTCAGGCAGCACGATGCCGCTGATGGTGGTCTCCTCCTCGTCGAGAACCTCGACGATGAGACGATCGCCCAGAGGCTGCAAATCCATGCGTTCGACCTCCTGGTTACGAGTTTGTGACACGTCTGGCACTCCCAGTAGAAGAGTGCCAAGACCACAATAGCACTCTCGCGGTGCTTGTCCAAGCCAGATTGAGTCTGTCAGACTCACATCTGGTGAGAATGAGCGCAGAGACTGTTACAAAGTCGTGACGAGGCGCGAGTTTTCCGCTGGTGTGGTGCTCGTGCGCAGGATGCGAGGCGCGTACTGGTTCGCCGCGGTTCGGCCGCAGGGCAAGCGCCCGGGCGTGTGGGCGTTGCCGAAGGGCGTGATCGACGCAGGCGAGCGACCGGCCGAGACGGCCTTGCGCGAGGGGTTCGAGGAGACGGGGATCGGTGGGCGGCTCGACGGCAAGCTCGGGGACATTCGGTACGTCTACACCTGGCAGGGAGAGCGCGTGTTCAAGGTCGTGAGCTTCTTCCTCGCCCATGCCGTGCGCGGGCGGATCGGCGAGCTGCCCGCGGGAATGGAGCTCGAGGTGGCCGAAGCACGCTGGCTCCCGCTCGCGGATGCTCCCCGGCTCCTCGCCTACAAGGGCGAGCGCGAGATGGCCGTGAAGGCGCTTGGAGACGCTCGCCGGGGGTCAGACCCCACGGGTCTGACCCCTCTATGATGGCGCGGCCGCCGTGCCGACGTTCGCCCTCAACTTCTACAGCCCGACGGTCGCCGATCAGCTCCGCTCGAGCCGGAAGACGGCGACGATCCGCCTCGGGGACAAGTCGCCGAAGTACCGGAAGGGCATGATCGTGACCGTCCTCTGCGGAGCGCGCTACGGGCTGCGCGAGCGGATCTTCGACGCGGTGATCGACAAGGTCGAGGTGAAGGAGCTCCGCGACCTCTCGCCTAGGGAGATCGAGCACGACAATCCCGAAATTCGCCGCGCGGACGAGCTCGCGCGCTTCCTGAGCCAGCTCTACAACCGCGAGGTGCGCGAGGACGACATCGTCACCGTGATCCGCTTCTCGCAGATCACGAACTCGTAGCGGCGGACGTGGGGTCTGGCTTAAGCCAGACCCCAGCGCATCAGCGGCCCGGCTTGCGAATCGCCGTCCCGAAGAGCTCAGCCGGCCGAATCTCCGCTCCGCACTCCTCGCACTCGACCGCGAAAGCGGAGGGGATCGGCGCCTCACACGCAGGACAGCGGTGGCGGAGCTCGCCACCGCACTGCGGGCACGCGTCGGGCAGGGCGTCCTCGTCGTCGAGGAAGTAGCGCTGCGTGTGGCCGCAGGCGAGGCAGAACGCCACCCAGTCGCCGAGGGTCTTCCGGCGCTCCTCCTGGATCCAGTTCCGTTTCGGCTTGGACACCGAACGGTCACTGTAGGTGAGCGCCCGGCAGCTCGGCCCCTACGAATGTGGCGATGTAGGGGCGAGGCATGCCTCGCCCTCAGGGCCAACAGATGCAGTCGTTAGAGTGGACGACGACCCCGCCCGAGGACTGGAGACCATTGCATGGCCGTACGTGAAGCCGAGCCCGTAGGCTCGCTCCAGGAGGTGAAGGAGGCAGGACTCGACCGCGAGGACCTGCTCGGCATCTACCGCAATCTGCTCATCACGCGCGGCGTCGAGGAGCGCGGGCACATCCTCTACCGGCAGGGCAAGATCCCGGGCTCGTTCTACACGGGCCGTGGAAACGAGGCCGCAGCCGTCGGCGTCGCCACTGCAATGGGGCCGAATGACGTGGGAACGCCCCTGCACCGCGACATGGGCGTCCACATCACCCGCGGCGTCGAGCCCTGGAGGATCATCGCGCAGTACATGGGACGCGAAGACGGTCCCGACGCGCGGCCGGGACGGAAACGTGCACATGGCGGTCCCGGAGCTCGGGCTCCATCCGATGGTGAGCCACCTCCCGGCGATGCTCCCCGTCGCGGTCGGCATGGCGCTCGCGTTCAAGATTCGCGACGACCGCCGCGTCGCCGTGGCCTGGTTCGGCGAAGGAGCAGCCGCGCGCGGTGACGCGCACGAGGGGATGAACCTGGCGGGGGTACGACAGCTTCCGGTCGTGTTCGTCTGCGACAACAACCAGTGGGCGTACTCCACGCCGACCTATCTCGGCTATCCGATCGAGCACATCGCCGACCGCGCCGCCGCGTACGGCTTCGACGGCGTGGTCGTCGACGGGACCGACGTGCTGGCCGTCTACCGCGAGGCGAAGGCCGCGATCGAGAAGGCGCGCCAGGGCGGCGGGCCGACGCTGATCGAGTGCCTGACTCTGCGGATGGAAGGACACGCCGTCCACGACGACGCGTTCTACGTCCCGAAGGAGATGTTCGAGCAGTGGGCGGCGCAGGATCCGGTCGAGCGGTTCCGCACCTGGCTCCGCGACCACGCGGACATGACCGACGACGAGGAGGAGCAGATCACGTCCGTGGTCAAGCGCCTCCTGAACGACGCCCTCGAGCGCGCGGAGGAGTCGCCGCAACCCGATCCATCCGGGCTCGAGAAGGGCGTCTTCGCTTCACCAGAAGACCTCGACACGCCCCACCACAAGTAGATGCCGGAGCTCACGTACATCCAGGCGATCTCGGACGGCCTGCGCCAGGAGATGCGGCGGGACCAGCGCGTGTTCGTGCTCGGCGAGGACGTCGGCGTGTACGGCGGCGCCTTCAAGGTGACGCTCGGCTTCCAGGAGGAGTTCGGGCCGTGGCGCGTTCTCGACACTCCGCTCTCGGAGACGGCGATCGTGGGCGGCGCGACCGGCGCGGCGCTGATGGGTCTGCGCCCGGTCGCCGAGATGCAGTTCGCCGACTTCATCTCCTGCGCCTGGGACCACCTCGTCACCGTCGCGGCCAAGCAGTTCTTCCGCGGCCGGACGCCCGTGCCGATCGTCGTCCGCCTGCCCTCGGGCGGCGGCTTCTCGGGCGGGCCGTTCCACTCCCAGAACCCGGAGAGCTCGTTCGCGCACATCCCGGGCCTCAAGATCGTCTGCCCCGCGACGCCGCACGACGCCAAGGGGCTGCTCGCGACGTCGATCGAGGACCCGAACCCGGTTCTCTACTTCGAGCACAAGCACCTGTACCGCCGGATCAAGGGCGAGGTGCCGGAGGAGCGCTACACGATCCCGTTCGGCCAGGCGCGCGTGCACCGCGAAGGAGACGACGCCGTCGTCGTGACGTGGGGCGCGATGGTGCACACGGCCTCCGACGCTGCCGACCAGCTCGCGGGCGAGGGGTTCGAGGTCGAGGTCCTCGACCTGCGGACGCTGGTCCCCTGGGACAAGGCGCGCGTGCTCGAGAGCGTCAAGCGCTGCTCGAAGGTGCTCGTCCTGCACGAGGACACGCGCACCGGCGGCTTCGGAGGGGAAATCGCAGCGACGATCGCGGAGGAGGCGTTCGAGGACCTGGACGCGCCCGTGATGCGAGTCGCCGCCCCGGACACGCCCGTTCCGTTCTCGCCCGCGCTCGAGAAGGCCTTCCTCCCTCAGGTCGAGGACGTCGTGAAATCGCTCGAGGAGCTCGCTGCCTATTGAGGGCGAGGCAAGCCTCGCCCTACAGGAGGAGAATTGTCGACAGGAACCCAGACAGAGGTCGTGATGCCGCAGATGGGCGTGTCCGTCTCGGAGGGCACGATCACGAAGTGGCTCAAGCAGCCGGGTGAGCCGGTCGCACGCGACGAGCCGCTGCTCGAGATCTCGACCGACAAGGTCGACACCGAGGTGCCGAGCCCGGGTGAAGGCATCCTCGCGGAGATCATCGTCCCCGAGGGTCAGACGGTCGAGGTCGGCACCGTCCTCGCTCGCATCGGCCCCGCGGGTAGCGAGCCGGCAGCGCCGGAGGCGCCCGCGCCGGAGGCACCCGAGCCCGAGCAATCCGCACCCGTTCCGGACGCGGAGCAGGTCGTCGCCGCCGAGCCGGCGCCTCCTACGGCACCGGTCGCGCCCGCCGCCGTACCCGCGGCCTCGGCGCCGGCGCCGCCCGTTGCCGAGTCGGCCGGAAACGGACGAACCTTCGTCTCCCCCGTGGTCGCACGCATCGCCGGGGAGCACGGCGTCGACCCGACGACCGTCCCTGGAACCGGCGCCGGCGGTCGCGTGACGAAGAAGGACATCCTGGCGTTCATCGAATCGGGAGCTCAGGCGCCTGCTGCCGCGCCGGCGCCGGTGCCCGTGCCCGCAGCTGCCGCAGTCCCCGCGGCCGCGCCCGCCCCGCCGCCTGCTCCAGCGGCAACAGAGCCCCAGCCCCAGCCTCCGACTCCTGAGCCTGCCCCCGTCCCGGAACCGGCACCCATTCCGCAACCGCCGAGCGAAGCTCCCGAGCCGCAGGCGATCCCCGTTCCCGAGCCGACTCCGGAGCCGCCCGCGCCGCGCCCGCCGACACAGCCCGAGCTCCCGCCGCAGCCCGAGATGGCGCCGGGAGAGGTGCTCGAGCCCATGACCGCCATGCGACGCGGCATCGCAGAGCACATGCGCCGCTCGCTCGACACCTCGGCGCACGTGACGAGCGCGATCGAGGTCGACATGTCGCGTGTCGTCGCGCTCAGGAAGAAGCTCAAGCCCGAGTACGAGCGCGCGCACGGAGTGAACGTGACCTACCTCGCGTTCATCGCGCGGGCCGCGGTCGAGACCCTCAAGGAATACCCGTGGATCAACGGGGAGATCCGTGGCGAGAGCATCGTCACGCGCCCCAACATCAACATCGGGTTCGCGGTCGAGCTCGCGGACGGGAAGGGCCTGATCGTCCCGGTGCTGAAGAACGCCGAGACGCTCAACTTGCTCGGTATCGCCAAGGGCGTCGTCGACATCGCGGAGCGCGCACGCTCCAAGAAGCTCCTCCCGGACGAGGTGCAGGGCGGCACGTTCACGATCACGAACCCCGGCGGCTACGGCACGTTCCACGGGACGCCCGTCATCAGCCAGCCGCAGGCGGCGATCCTCGGCACCTACGCGGTCGTCAAGCGCCCGTGGGTCATCCAGGACGAGATGGGCCAGGACGTGATCGCGATCCGCCCGATCATGAACCTGACCCTCACCTACGACCATCGCCTCGTCGACGGCGCGCTCGCGGGCCGCTTCCTCCGGGACATCCGCGAGCGCCTCGAGACCTGGGACGAAGCGGCCTATTAGCCTTTGCGCCAGACCGGAATCCGCTCGCGCGGATTCCGGTCGCGCGGGTAAACCCCTTCATGGGGAACCCGACAGGCGGCAGATACGGGGTGTGAAGTCGCCAGGTTTCCTAAACTAGTCGCGTGGCGTCGCTCCAGGGAATCTGCCTTTGCGGTGGTGTCCGATTCGAGGTAACCGAGCCGTTCGAGCGCATTGCCGCCTGCCACTGCGAGAGCTGCAAGAAGCTCTCGGGCGCCGGGGGTACCGTGAGCGGACGGGTACGCACCGACGCCATCCGAATCCTCGAGGGCGATGACCTGGTCAGAAGCTTTCAGCCCGATGAAGGATCGGCGAAGACCTTCTGCTCCGTGTGCGGCTCCAACCTCTTCGGCGCCGGCTGGCCCGAGTCGGAGTTCACGAGCGTCCGCCTGAGCGCGCTCGAGAAGCCCTATGAGGGCAAGATCGGGTCGCACATCTTCGTGCGCTCGCTCGCGCCGTGGGAGGTCCTGCCGGACGACGGGGCCGAGCGCTACGAGATACGCGCCACGTGACGCAGCGGATCTTCCCGATGGTGGCCTACGAGGACACCGCGAAGGCCATCGACTGGCTCACCGAGGCATTCGGGTTCACCGAGCGCGGGCAACGCTACGAGATGGAGGACGGCACCATCGGGCACGCCGAGCTGGAGATCGGAGGCGAGGTCGTGATGCTCGCGACCCCGAACCGCGAGTACCAGAGCCCGAAGACGCACCGCGAGAGTTGCGCTGCCGCGGCGCGCTGGCTCGACAACCCGTGGGTAATCGACGGCCTGCTCGTCGAGGTCGACGACCTGGAGGCTCACCACGCGCGGGCGGTCGAAGCCGGCGCGAACGTGATCCGGCCACCGGAGGACGGCCCGGACGGGCGTCTCTACACAGCGGAAGACCTCGAGGGCCACCGCTGGATGTTTCAGCAGCGCGGATGAGCAGCGGCGCGTACCTCATGAGCCTCGGTCTCGTGCCGTACGGCGAGGCGTTCGACCTCCAGCGGTCACTGGCAGGCGCGGTGTCGCAGGGAGCGATTCCCGAGACCGTGATCTTCCTCGAGCACCCACCGGTCGTGACGATGGGGCGACGCACCGGAACGGGCGAGCTGCACATCCCCGAGCACGCAGAGGTCGAGATCGTCGAGACCGACCGTGGCGGGAAGTCCACGTTCCACGGGCCCGGCCAGCTCGTCTGCTATCCCATCCTCGACCTCACGAAGCACGGGAAGGACGTCAAGCTCTACGTACAGAACCTGGAGGAGGCGCTCGTTCGTACTCTGGGCGACTTCGACCTCGCAGGAACCACGATCGAAGGGCTCACCGGCGTTTGGATGCCGCCGGGCGGCGGGCAAGGGCCGCGGAAGATCGCGTCGATCGGGGTGCACGTCTCCCGCTGGGTGACCACACACGGCTACGCGCTCAACGTCGACCTCGACCCGGCTCCGTTCACGGAGTGGATCACCGCCTGCGGCCTCGAGGACGCGGCGTTCACGACGATGGCCCGCGAGCTCGAGCGGCCGATCGGCGTCGAGGAGGTACGTCCGGCTGCCATCACCGCGATCGCAGACGTGTTCGAGCTGGAATTCGACGAGCTCCCCGCGGACGACGGCGCAGGTCTCTGGCCGCAGTCGATCCACGCCTCGCTGGCGGCGCGCTGAAAGGAGGGGTCTGGCTGAAGCCAGACCCCTCAGATGAGGCCGGCGCGGGTCGCGTGCGCGGCAGCAGCAGCCCGTGACGACTGCGCGAGCTTGCGAAGGATGTTCGCGACGTGGCGGTGAACGGTGTGCTCGCTCAGGACGAGCGACGACGCGATCTCGCGATTGGAGAGCCCGGCCGCAACGAGGCTCAACACCTCGGTCTCCCGGCGCGAGAGTGGGGAGTCTCCGTTCGCCTCGACCGGGACGGCGTCGCCGAGAAACCCAGCCAGCGCGCGCAGCAGGTCCCGCTGATCGTCGGCCCACGGGATGTGCGAGTCGCCGTTCAGCGTGACGAAACGAGCGTTCGGTAGCAGCGCGGCGAGCTCGCGGCCGCGGCCGATCGGCACCGTGCGGTCACCTCGCCGGTGCAGCACCAGCGCCGGCGCGCTCACGGCCGGCAGGAAGGGGCGAGCATCCGACGCCAGGTCGAGCTCGAGGAAGGCGGCGGCGACATCTGCATCGGCCGAATGCCGCTGGTAGCGGCTCGATGCCTCGATCTCCGCTCCGCTGCCCCGAGGGTAGAACAGGCCGGCGAGCATCTGTGCCGCGAGCTGCCAGTTCGTGCGCACGAAGTCCACGAGCGACCGACGCGTCGCCTCCGGGATGTCGTCCCGCGAGACGTACGCGCCGAAGAAGACTGCTCTCTGCACGCGCTGCGGGAACGCGCTCGCATACGCGGCGGCCGCGAGCCCGGCGCACGAGCACGCGAAGATCGTCGCGGGCTCGCCGCCCAAGGCAACGTGGACCGCAGCCAGCGTGTCGAGCTCCGAGTCGAGCGTGGGTGGGTTGAGCAGCGTTCGATCCGAGAGGCCCGCTCCGATCCGGTCGTAGCGGACTACGCAGTGGCGCTGGGCAAGATCCCCGTAGAACGCGCGCGCCTGCGGATCGTCCCACTCCTCCTCGAGATGCGTGACCCAGCGTCCACCGAACAGGAGCAACGGGCCTTCGCCGATGGTGGCATAGGCGATTCGTTGGCCGTCCAGCTCGCAGAAGCGGATCTCCTGCTCCATGACCCGCGAGTCTGATGGCCGGAACGGGCCATGTCAAGAAGATGGCCCGCTGGGGGGAAGCGTACGGGTGATCACGACGTTAATGCTGAAGCCATGCAGACGCGTCACATCGACGGTCTCACGATCCGGCTCCTTCGGAACGGCGATACCGCAACCGTCTCGGCGCTGTTCGAGCGGCTCGGCCCGCGCTCCCGCGAGCGTCGTTTCTGTGGCGCGAAGCCGCGCCTGTCAGCGGACGAGCTTCGCCTCCTCGCGCGGGTCGACGCCGAGCACCACGTGCTCGTGGGCTACCTCGGCGACGACCCGGAGCCGGTGGGGATCGCTCGGATCGTGCGGGAGGGGACGAGCGCCGAGATCGCGTTCGCAGTCGCCGACGAGTATCAAGGCCGAGGGATCGGGACGACGCTCACGCGCGAGCTCGCGGCGGACGCACGTGCAGCAGGCGTCACAGAGCTCGTCGCAACGGTCTGCGGGGACAATACGCCTGCCGTCTCGCTGATCGCCCGCGTCGCCGAGTCGCTGCAGGTGCGCTGGCTCGGCGGTGAGCGCGAGCTCGTCGCGCGCCTGCCCTGAGAGCCTCTAACCCGGAAACTCGGGAGGACAGGAGACGGGCTTGTCCTCGCCGAAGCGGGCGTACGCCTCTCTCGGGTCCGACGTCTCCGTCTCGACGCCGGCCCCGTACTTCAGCGCGAGCTCGCTGACGGGGTAGCGGATGCCGCGCCCTTTTCGACGGGCGCCCACGGCGAGCACGAGGCAGGGCCCGTCGCCCGCGCCGACGAAGATGTGCTCGGTCCAGCTCGGACAGTGGACGAAGTCCCAGGCCTGCAGCAGCCGCTCCTCGCCTTCGATCAAGAGCAGGCACTCACCGGAGAGCACGAGGAAGTCCTCCTGCGCGTCTTCGCCGTGGTACAGCGCGTTCGGCTCGCCCGGGCGCAAGATGCCGAGTGCGATGCCGAACTGCTCGAAGCGCGCGTTCTCCCCCTCGAACTGGACATAGAAGCCGAGCTCGGACTCGAACCATCGCGCATCGCGAGCGTTCAACACGAACCAGCCCTCGCCCACAGGCGCCAACCCGTTCTCGGCTCTCTCGAACGGGGCCTCGGGTACCACCCTCTCTAGACTAGACGCGATGCAGAAGTCCCTTCCCGTGGCGGAGCGCCCGCGCCGGCCCGAATGGATGAAGGTGCGGGCGCCGAGCGCCAACTCGCGCTACCACGAGGTGAAGGGGCTGATGCGTGAGGGCCACCTCGTGACCATCTGCGAGGAAGCGCGCTGCCCCAACATCGGCGAGTGCTGGGGGCGCGGGACGGCGACGTTCCAGATCCTGGGCGACACCTGTACGCGCGCGTGTCGCTACTGCTACGTCCACTCGGGGAAGCCCGACGAGCCCCCGGATCCGCTCGAGCCGCTCCGGCTCGCCCAGGCCGCGCACCAGATGGGGCTGTCTCACGTCGTGGTGACCTCGGTCGATCGCGACGACGTCCCGGATCGCGGCGCGGCGCACTACGCGGCGACGATCCGCGCGCTCCAGCGCAAACTGCCCGGTGCCACGGTCGAGATCCTCACGCCGGACTTCCTCGGAGTCGAAGAGTCGGCGCTCGCGACAGTCCTCGAAGCACGACCCGACGTCTTCGGCCACAACATCGAGACGGTGCGCCGCCTCCATGCGCGGATGCGAGGCGCGAAGGCGAGCTACGAGAAGGCGCTTTGGCTGCTCCAGCGGGTCAAGGCGCTCGCGACATACCGGGTCATGACGAAGTCCGGGATCATCGTCGGCCTCGGCGAGACGAACGACGAGGTGGTCGACACGATGCGTGACCTCCGTGCGCACGACGTCGACGTCGTCACGATCGGCCAGTACCTCCAGCCCTCGCCCAAGCACGCGACGATCGACCGCTGGGTGCACCCCGACGAGTTCCGCTGGTTCCGCGAGCAGGGGGAGGCGCTCGGCTTCGGGTCCGTGTTCTCCGGCCCGCTCGTCCGCTCGTCGTACCGGGCGGACGAACAGCGCCACGCTGCCGAGACCGGCCGCGGCGCGGTTGCCTATTAGCTAGACCGCTCGGATGAAGGCGCGGATGGGCCCTCGATACGCTCGAGGCGCTCCTCGATGCGAACGAAGGTGGCTGTGCTGACCGCCAGCTGTGCCTCGAAGTGCTCCGTCTGCGCCAGCGTCCGCTTCGAGATCAGAGTCGAGACGATCACGCTCGTCAGCGTCGGGATGAGGCTCAGACCCGTGAGCATGAGCAGCGCTCCGACCACGCGTCCCTCGGGGCTCTCCGGAACGACGTCCCCGTAGCCGACAGTGGTCACGGTCGTGATCGCCCACCAGTACGCAAGCCCGAGACTGGTGAATACCTCCGGCTCGACGATGCGCGCGAGCGCGCCGGAGACGAGGACGAGCGTTATCACGACCACGGCGATCGTTCCGATCGCACGGACAAAGGTCAGCCGCTCGTACCACTTCGCGATGCGCTGGCTACTGTCGATCATCCTCGGCTGACAAGTTCTCGCCAGCCGGACGCGCCCCTTCCTGCGGCGCCTCGAGAACGACCTCGTCTCCAGGCCGGAGCACGCGCACGTCGACGTCGGGCGCAACCTCTCGCATGTGGGCTTGGAACTCCGCCACGGGGAGCTCGAGGAACGCGGGCGGCGACCGCGCCACGCCGTGTGCCAGGGGAAGTAGGTCCCCCAGTGGATGGGGATCGCCGTCGACGCGCCCGTTCGCCGGACCGCCTCCGCAGCGCCAGCGGGGATCGAGGTGGCCCGGGCCGAGCTTCGGGCCCCAGCCCGCGATGGGAATGAGCGCAATGTCGATCCGCCCCAGGTCCGTCATCCCGTCGAAGAGGTCCGTATCGCCGGCGAAGTACACCGAGCTCGGGCCGTCGATCACGTACCCGATCGGCTCCACGCGCCGACCGAACGGCATCCTCCCGGAATCGTGATGCGCCGGGGTGCCCCGGATCGCGAGCGCGCCGAGCCGTATCTCCTCACCGGCTTCGAGCTCGGTCACCGAGCCGAAGCCCTTCCGTGCAAGCAGGTCGCCCGCCCCGCGCGGAACGACCACGCGCACCTCGCGGCCGAGCAAGCGCAGCGACGGAAGGTCGAGATGGTCGAAGTGGAGGTGCGAGACGAGCACGGCATCGACTTCGTCGAGCAGCCGGCCGAGCGACGGCGTCCGTGCGTCGGAGGTGCAGGAAGCGGGGCCGCAGCAGCGGGTCCGTCAGCAGCCGCACACCCTCCATCTCGACGAGAACTGTCGAGTGCCCGACGTACACGATCCGGGCGGCTCCGGCTGCCATCGGTCAGCCATCGTACGCGCGTGTGCGCTCCTCCACGGACGCCGTTTGCGCCATCCGTGCGGGCGCCGTACACTCGTTGCCCATGGCCTATGCACTGAAGCTCGGCGGAGCCGCCGCCCTCTTCCTCATCGCCGCGGTCGTCGCGGTCCTGCTCTTCAACGGGGTGTGGTTCAAGGTCGGGTTCGGAGCCGCGTTCGCAATCCTGTGCGGCATCCTGCTCTTCATCGCCTGGCGCGTGGACAAGAAGGCGAAGGAGGAGCGCGCCGGCCTGGAAGACCTTCCGAACGTCTAGCGGAGGCCTCGGCGGCACGCATGAGCGGGACGAACTCGCGGGAATGGTGCTCGTTCCCGCCGGAGCGTTTCGAATGGGCTCGGAGGACGCGCTCGCGTATCCCGCCGACGGCGAAGGACCGATTCGGGAGGTCGAGACCAGCGCGTTTTGGATCGACGCGAACGCGGTGACGAACGCGCGGTTCGCCGAGTTCGTCGACGAGACCGACTTCACGACGGAAGCCGAGAGCTTCGGCTGGTCGTTCGTGTTCGCAGGCCTCTTGCCCGACGACTTCCCACCGACCGAGGCCGTCGCCCAGACTCCCTGGTGGCGCAAGGTCGACGGCGCGAGCTGGTCGCGTCCGCAGGGCCCGGAATCGTCCGTCGACGACAAGCTCGACCACCCCGTCGTGCACGTCTCCTGGAACGACGCGGCGGCGTACTGCAAGTGGGCCGGCAAGCGCATGCCGACTGAGGCCGAGTGGGAGCGCGCCGCACGGGGAGGGCTCGAGTCGAAGGCCTTTCCGTGGGGCGACGAGCTCGAGCCCGCCGGAGAGCATCGGATGAACGTTTGGCAGGGCGACTTCCCGGCTCGTAACTCGCTCGCGGACGGCTACCTGGGAACGGCGCCCGTGGACGCATTCCTCCCAAATGAGTACGGGTTGCTGAACGCAACCGGGAACGTCTGGGAGTGGACGGAGGACTGGTTCCACCCGACGTTTCGGCAGCGCGATCGAAAGCGCAACCCCGCAGGGCCGCCGCGGGGAACCCACAAGGTGCAGAAGGGCGGGTCGTACCTCTGCCATGCGTCGTACTGCCGCCGCTATCGCCCGGCCGCGAGGACCGGGAACACGCCGGATTCCTCGACCGGGAACCTCGGCTTTCGCTGCGCGCGAACCGCCTGAAGGGCATCCCGACCAGCGAGTAGGGTCACCCCGTGGACGAGCGGGCGCGGTCGTACCTCCGAACGCTCGTCTTCGCAGCGGCGCTCGGCGTCCCGGTGGCGTTCGCCGCGGTGCTCTTCCAGTCGGCGCTGCACCACGCGACCGACCTCGTCTGGGAGGAGATCCCGCACGCTCTCGACTGGACCGAGCCGACGTGGTGGTACGTCGTCCTCGTCACGGGGCTCGCAGGTGTCCTGGTTGCGGCCGCACTGCGCCTGCCGGGCCACGGCGGCCACTCCCCGCTCGAAGGGCTGGGCCTGGGACCGACTCCGCTGATCGACCTCCCGAGCATCCTGCTCGCCGCGTTCGCGACGCTTGCGCTCGGTCTCGTCCTCGGGCCCGAGGCTCCGCTCATCGCACTCGGCCTCGGCCTCGGATCCGTCGCGGTGCGCCTCGTGCGCGTGGAGGGAACCGAAGCGGAGCTGCTCGTCCTCGCTGGAGCGTTCGCAGCGATCGCGACGCTGTTCGGGAGCCCGCTCGTCGCCGCACTTCTCATCTTCGAGATCGCGGTAGCGAGCGGTGCGATCCCCGCGCACGCGATGGGGAGGGCACTGCTCCCCGGTTTCGTGGCCGCGGGGACCGGCGCTCTGGTCTTCACCGGCGTCGGCGACTGGCCCGGGCTCGAGCCGTTCTCGCTGGCCGTGCCCGGCCTGCCCGCCTACGACACGGTCAGGATCGCCGACCTCGGCTGGTGCCTGCTGATCGCGGCCGCCGTCGCAGCCGTCATCGTCGCCCTCCGCCACCTCGCACACGAGATCTCCGAACGAGCACGCGGCCGAGTGGCCGCCACGCTCGTCGCTGCAGGGCTCCTCGTGGGTGTCCTCGCCGTCCTCTTCCGAGCCATCGCGGATCGGCCGGTCGACCTCGTCCTCTTCTCGGGACAGGAGGCGATGCCCGCAGTCGTTGCCGAAGCATCGGCAAGCGTGCTCCTCCTTCTCGTCGCAGCCAAGGGCCTGGCGTACGCCCTGTCGCTCGGGGCCGGATTCCGAGGCGGGCCGGTCTTTCCGGCGTTGCTGCTCGGCGCGGCGATCGGCGTGCTCGCCGCCGATGCGCTGCCGGGCCTCGAGGTGACGCCGGCGTTCGCGGCCGGAATCGCAGCGGCGACCGCCGCCGTTCTCCGCGTCCCGTTCACGGCAGCGCTCCTGGCAACGGTACTCGTGGGCTCCTCTGCCGCGGACGTGGCGCCCATTGCGGTGCTCGCGGCTGCCGTCGGCTGGCTGGTCGCAATCGCGCTCCCGAACCCCGAGGATCGCGCGGAAGCCGGCGCCGAGAGCGACGCGCCCGACCTAGGGCTCGTAGACGACGACGGTTCCCGCAAGGAAGTCCGCGAGACCGCGCCGGCGCTCGGTGAAGAGCACGGGAACGAACCCGGCGAAGAGCGGCACGATCGACAGTAGGAGCCCGACCACGCGCACGACTGAGCGGCCGATCGACGGTGAGTCGCCGGCCGGCCCGAAGACCCGCACGCGCATCAACCGCATGCCCGGTGTCTGACCCGCCGAGCTCCAGAACAGGACGAAGTACGCAGCCACCGTCACCATCCAGCCCGAGCCGAGCAACACGCCGACGAGCCACTCGGGACGAAGGCCTCCGACGAGCGACGACACGAGCGCGGCCATCCCGACGACCGACATGAAGAGGACGATCGTCACCGCTGCGTCGGTCGCGAGAGCGATCGCTCGTGTCGCGATCCCTGCGTATCTCGGGCGCATGGCTCTCGCGGGCTGCCGCGACCACGCGCTCGGCACGGTCGTCGAGCCGCGCGGCCGATGCCCGGACACCGCCGACCACCTCCTCCGCGAGCCCAGACGTCTGGCGAGCGACGGCGTCGCGAAGCTCGGGGCTCGAGGCGACGTGGCGGAGCGCGCGCTGCGTCTCGTCGCTCGCGAGGACTCTGATCCGTGAGCTCGAGGGTCCGCGGGCTCGCGAGGGCCGCGGTGACGAGACGATCCAGCTCGCCGCTTGCCGCGAGCTCGGCGGCGATGCGCTCGAGCACGCGGTTCCGGACGAGCGAGCGCGCGATCTCCTCCGGCAGCGAGCCGGCAAGCGCACGGTCGATGACCCGCGCGATCTCGGGGGCGGAGAGGACCTCGTCGACCGCCTCCTCGAGCGGTCCCCGCCACGCCCGCGCTGCCGCCCGCGCCGGGAAGAACGCGGCACGCCCTGCCGTGTGGGCAAGCCCGGAACGCTCGCGCTCGTCCTTCGGTTCCATGGCTACGGCCTCAGCCTGGTGGCTCGCCGTCGTCATCGCCGGACGAGCGACGGAACGACCGCAGGAGCCCGGTGCGGGTCTCGGGCTCGCCCTCCTCCTGCTTCTCGTCCTTCTTCCCCCGCCGCTCCTCCTTCATCTCCGAGGCCTTCTCCTTCGCGCCGACGTACGAGGTCTTGACGAGCGCCGAGCCGCCGCTCCAGCCGAAGACCATGCAGATCAGGAGGATGGCGAAGCCGATGTTGAACGCGGTCGTGATGAGCTGCTGACCCACGGAGTACGCGGTCGCCGTGGTCGACGTCCGTGTAGCTGTCGAGGGCGAACGTGTTGAACGCCTGGTTGACGCCGACGCCGCCCGGCGTGAGCGAGAGGAGGTTCGCGAGCTGGTTCGACCCGAGCACGCTCATGACCGAGCCGAAGCTCACGGGGATCCCGTACGCCGCGAGGAAGACGATGATCACGCCGACCTTGGCGACGTAGCCGCCGATCTGCGGAAGGAGCACGAGCTTCACGTAGGCGCCGAAGTCGCCGAGGATGGCCGCGCCTTCCTTGGCCCTCACCCACATCACCTTGACCCACTTCCAGAAGATCCGCATGAGGATCGCGACGAGGAAGATCGCGCCGGCGATGATCCCGAGCGTGAGCACCGGGTGGTTCGAGAGCGCGTCCCACTCGTTCCCGAACTGGAACTCGAACGATCCGGTGACCTGGGTGAAGAGGTAGAGGTAGATGAACGTCCCGACGATCACGTAGAAGATCTTCTGGACCATGTAGCCGGCGAGGATTCCCGGGAACGTCGACCCGCGGACGATCGCGACGTACATGACGAGCGTGACGAACGTGCCCATGTTCGCCGGGACGACGTTGTTCAGCGCAACGCCGGCGGCGTAGGCCGCGAGCACGGCCATGTAGGTGACGCCGCCGGGATACGCGTAGCGCAGGATCCCGTACCAGCCGAGCGCGGTCAGCATCGTCTGGGCGCCCTGGAAGAGGCAGCCCAGGATGACGTAGCCGAGCGAGATCGCGGTGACCGAGTCCCAGAGGCTCTCGAGCCAGCCCCAGACGTCGACGCCGAGGAGCTGGAGAACGCCGAGGACGACGAGGATGCCGACGAGCCAGGCGGCGATCCTCAGGATTCGCCGCCGCGGATGCTCACCCGTGGGCGTCGGGCCAGCTCGACGGCGGCTTCGCTCATTACGGCGCGAGCCTATCGCTCCCGTCGTCATTGACGGGCCATGGCGACGCGCAGTCGCTCCTCGGGGGTGATCAGGTGGTCGGTGTCCTCGGCGGAGGCGTCGATGTCGAGCTGCACCCAGTTCACCGTGCCGGTGAACTCGCTGTCCTTCTGGCCGTAGTCGTCGCTCACCGGCGTCGCGGTGTCCGATCCGACATCCGTCGTCTCGTCGGCCGAGAACAGCATCGGCACGGTGCCGTCGACGCGTCCCTCGCCGACCTGCTCGCCGTCGACGTAGAGCTTCACGTCGCCGCCCTTCCCGAGCCCGCCCCCGTCGTAGGTGAACTCCATCCGCACCTGGTGCTCACCCGCAGGGATGGGGTCCTCGCCGTACACCTTGAACCGCTGGAGGCCGAAGAGGTTGTAGCAGTACGCCGGCTTGCCGTCCTTCGCGTAGAGCGCGAAGCCGCCGAACGCGCCGCCCTGGGCGATGATCACGCCGTTGGCGCCCGCTTCGGGGACGTCGATCTGGGCCGTGATCGAGTACGACTTGTTCTTGTTGGCGAGGACCGAGTTCTCGGACAGCCGTCCCATGCGGCCGAAGAAGAGCTGCGAGGTCCCGCGCACGAGCTGAGGACGCCCCGCGAGGTCGGGGTTGAAGCGCTCGTAACGCCGGTCGTCGAGCGGAAGGACGTTGTACTTCCCTGCCTCCATGAGGAAGAGGCGCTGCAACTCGGCCAGCTTGTCGGGTTGGTCGTCGGCGAGGTCGTAGGCCTGCGACCAGTCGTCGGGGCCGTACAGCTCCCAGAGGTCGTCGTCGAACGCAGGCATCTCGGTCCCGACCCAGGGAATGCTGTGGCGCGTCACCGCGGTCCAGCCCTGGTGGTAGATGCCGCGGTTGCAGAACATCTCGAAGTACTGCGTCGTCCGCTGCTCGGCGGCGCCGGCGTCGTCGAAGGAGTACGCCATGGACACGCCGTGCATCGGCGCCTGCTGGACGCCGTTGACGCTCATGGGCTGCGGGAGCTTTGCCGCGTCGAGCACGCGTGGCGGCGACGTCGATCACGTGGTGGAACTGGGAACGGACCTCACCTCGAGCGGCGAAGCCGGCGGGCCAGTGCACGATCGTCCCGTTCCGCGTCCCGCCCCAGTGCGAGGCGACCTGCTTCGTCCACTGGTACGGCGTGTCCATCGCGTGTGCCCAGCCGACGGCGTAGTGGTTGTAGGCGTCCGGCGTGCCGAAGTCGTCGATCCGCGAGACCATGAACTCGGTCGTCTCGAGCCCGAAGGCGCCGTTCAGGACGACGAGCTCGTTGAAGCAGCCGTTCGGCGTGCCCTCGGCCGAAGCGCCGTTGTCGCCGATGATGTAGTAGACGAGCGTGTTCTCGAGGATCTCGAGCTCGCTCAGCGCGTCGATCAGCTTGCCCACGTAGTGGTCGGTGTGCTCGAGGAAGCCGGCGTAGACCTCCATCTGGCGCGCGAGCACGGGCTTCAGGTCGTCCGGCATGTCGTCCCAGGCGGGGATCTCCTCCGGACGCTCGGTGAGCTCCGCCTCCGGCGGGATCACGCCGAGCTCCTTCTGCTTCGCGAACGTCCGCTCGCGCAGCGCGTCCCAGCCGTCGTCGAACTGCCCCTTGTACTTGTCCGACCATTCCGGCCGCACGTGATGCGGAGCATGCGTTGCGCCGGGGGCGAAGTAGACGAAGAAGGGCTTGTCCGGCATCAGCGCCTTCTGCTGCTTGACCCAGTCGATCGCCTGGTCGGTCATGTCCTCGGTGAAGTGGTAGCCCTCCTCCGCCGTCCGGTCCTGCTCGACGGGCACCGTGTCGCGGTAGATCGCCGGCGCGTACTGGTTCGTCTCGCCGCCGATGAAGCCGTAGAAGTGCTCGAAGCCCGATCCGGTCGGCCACGCGCTGAACGGCCCCATCGGGCTCGTCTCCCAGACGGGCACCTCGTGGCACTTGCCGAACTGCGCAGTCGAGTAGCCGTTCAGCTTGAGCGTCTCGGCGAGCGGAGCGCAGGTGTTCGGGCGGATCGAGTTGTAGCCGGGCGCCGACGTCGCGATCTCGGTGATCCCGCCCATCCCGACCGCGTGGTGGTTCCGCCCGGTGAGGAGTGCCTGGCGCGTCGGCGAGCAGAGCGCAGTGGTGTGGAAGCGGTTGTACTTGAGCCCGTTCGCGGCGAGCCGCTCCGCCGTCGGCGTCGAGATCGGCCCGCCGAAGGCGCTCGAGGCCGCGAAGCCGACGTCGTCGAGCAGCACGACGAGCACGTTGGGCGCGCCGTCCGGCGGCCGCAGCGGCTCGATCGGCGGAAACGACGTCTCCGGGTCCTTCGCGTCGTACGTGACGTGACCGGCGAACGCCCGGTCGGGAATCGGCAGGACGGAGCGATCTCTGGCGTCGGCTGCGCTCATCGTGGGGATCTCCTCGGTCGGCGTGACGGTCACGGAGTCTTATCGCACCGCGCGCCCGCATCGACGCTCCTGCGGCGCTTCACCCGGGTGAGGCGTCAGGACGCCACGTCGGCGAACACGGTCGACCAGTCGTTCTTGACGCTGACGATCGTCCAGCCCTCGGCCCGGGCGCGCTCGAGCGACTGCCTCCGCGCCGGCGGTGTAGGCGAACTCCCGCTCGGCATCGTCGTGCAGGACGAGCAGCCGCAGAAACGGCTTGTCCGCGTGCTGCGTGAAGTCGAGCATCTGGATGTCGCCGTTCGAGTTCCCCGCGGCGAGAAGCGGCCGGCGGCCGACGCGGCTCCAGATCCGGACCGGTTTCTCCGGGCCGTCGTCGAGAACGTCGGCCTCGGGCTTTCGCATGATCGTGCCGCCGTTGTCGTCGCCCGCGTAGTCGAGCGCGGTCGAGCTCCCGATCACCCGGTCGCGCGGGATGCCGTACAGCTCGTCGCTGATCGGCCGCATGAAGTCGCGACCGCCGCCGGAGGCGATGTAGTTCGCGAACCCGTTCGCGTCCAGGTAGCGCAGCAGCTCGACCATCGGCGCGTAGGCGCACTCGAGGTAGCCGCGGCCGAGCGTCGGATGCTGCGCCGTGCGCAGGAACGAGTCCGCCTGCTCCTCGAAGTCGTCGACGCTGATCCCGCCGTGCGCGGCGAGAACGCCGCCGAGCAGCGTCCGCACGTTCGTGTCGTCGCCGGCGTAGTGCTCCTCCATCACCTTCCCGAGCCACGCGTAGTCGCGCTCGTACGCCGCTTTCCAGGGCTGCTTCTCGCGGAGCGCCGGGTCGGCCTCGGCCATCTCGTGGAGCCGGCGGAGGATGAAGTCGGCCTGGATCGGCAGCGGCTTCTCGCACCAGAGCGTGCCGTCGTTGTCGAAGACCGCGACCCGCTCCTCCGGCGGCATGCCCTCCGCGGACACGCGCTCGACGAAGCCGAGCACCGCGTCCTTGGTCGGCCCGTCGTTCCAGGACGCGAGCGGCTCGCTCATGCTCAGTGCCCGGCCGCGAGCGCCGTCTCGAGCTTCTTGACCGACCTGGTCGATCGTGAAGCTCGCCGCCTCCTGCCGCGGCGGGAACTCCTTGAACGTCTCGAGGAACTGCGGTCACGACCGCCGTCGCGGCCAGGGCGATGTAGTCGTTGTCGATGAACCAGTCGTAGTAGGTGTTCGAGGTCACGTCGGCACGCTCGAACGGGTCGGTGCGCAGGTTGAAGAGCTTCGGGACGCGCAGCGGCACGAACGGCTCGGCCCAGATCTGCAGCGTCCCCTGCGCCCGCTGCTCCATGAAGACGACCTTCCAGTTGTCGAAGCGGAGCGCCAGCACGTCGCCGTCGTCGGAGAAGTAGACGAGGCCCTGCCTCGGGCTCTTGTCGGCTTCTCCCGGTCAGGTACGGGAGCAGGTTGTAACCGTCGATGTGGACCTTGAAGGTCGTGCCGCCGACCTCGTGGCCCGGCCTTCAGCTTCTCGACGATGTCCGGTTCGCCCGGCGGCGGCGAGGAACGTCGGCAGCCAGTCGTGGTGCTGGACGATCTCGTTCGAGACCGTGCCCGCCGCGATCTTCCCGGGCCAGCGGATCAGCTCGGGCACGCGGAAGGCGCCTTCCCAGTTCGTGTTCTTCTCGCTGCGGAACGGCGTCATGCCGCCGTCCGGCCACGTGTTCATGTGCGGCCCGTTGTCGGTCGAGTAGATGACGATCGTGTTCTCGGCGATCCCGAGCTCGTCGAGCTTGTCGAGCACCGCGCCGACCAGCTTGTCGTGGTCGATCATCGTGTCGTGGTAGGGCGACTGCCAGCGGCCCGCCTGGCCGACGCTCTCCGGCTTCGTGTGCGTCCGCAGGTGCATGTGCGTCGTGTTGAGCCAGACGAAGAACGGCGTGCCCGGCTGCGTGCTGGCGCTCGATGAAGTCGAGCCCGTGCTCGAGCACCTCGTCGTCGATCGTCTCCATCCGCTTCTTCGTCAGCGGGCCGGTGTCCTCGATCCGCTGCTTGCCGACCCGGCCGAAGCGCTCGTCCTCCGTGTCGTCGTCCTCGTCGGTCGCCCAGGAGTGGATGACGCCACGCGGGCCGAAGCGCTCGTTGAAACTGCGGGAAGTCCTCGGCCGACGGCCAGTTCGGCAGCTCCGGCTCCTCCTCCGCGTTCAGGTGGTAGAGGTTGCCGAAGAACTCGTCGAAGCCGTGCACGGTCGGCAGGTACTTGTTCAGGTCGCCGAGGTGGTTCTTGCCGAACTGCCCCGTCGCGTAGCCGAGCGGCTTCAGCAGCTCGGCGATCGTCACGTCCTCGGCCTGGAGACCGATGTCCAGTGCCGGGGAAACCGACCTTGGAGAGGCCGGTGCGGTAGACGCTCTGTCCGGTGATGAACGACGCGCGGCCGGCGGTGCAGCTCTGCTCGCCGTAGGAATCCGTGAACCGCATCCCCTCGTCGGCGATCCGGTCGATGTTCGGCGTCCGGTAGCCCATCAGCCCGTCGCTGTAGCAGCTCAGGTTCGTGATCCCGATGTCGTCGCCCCAGATCACGAGGATGTTCGGCTTGTCGGGCATCAGCGCTCATCTCCTTCGGTAGGCGGGGGTTTGGCGCGAACGACGCAGCGGAACCCGAGATGCGCCATCGAGGTGTCGACCATCTGTGCCTGCCGCGCGGCCGGCCGGTAGCGGAGGCAGTAGTTGGGCGCGCACAGGTGTGAGCCGCCCTTGATCACCCGGCGCGGAATGTGCTCGCCGGGCTCGCCCGGCAGATAGCTGCTCGCTCGGCGACGTGACTTGCGGGTTGATCGGAGCGCAGCAGGGGCTCGAGACCTCGCTCGGGATGGCGTGGCGTGTACCAGTCGGCCGTCCACTCCCAGACGTTCCCGGTCATGTCGTAGAGGCCGTAGCCGTTGGGCGGGAAGCTGCCGACCGGGGAGGTTCCCTCGAAGCCGTCGAGCTTCAGGTTCTGCCACGGAAATTCGCCCTGCCACGTGTTCGCGAGCGGCTTCCCCTCCGGCATGTGCTCGTCGCCCCAGGCGAAGGCGGCGCCGTCGAGACCGCCTCGGGCGGCGAGCTCCCACTCCGCCTCCGTCGGCAGCTCCTTTCCCGACCCAGGCCGCGTAGGCCTCGGCATCCTCGCAGGCGACCTGCGCGACCGGGATGGTGGTCGCGGCCGTTGATCGTCGTGCCGCGGCCGCCCGGACGCTTCCAGGACGCCCCGGGAGTGTACTCCCACCAGTTGCGGATAGTCGTCGAGGCTGCACCGGGCCCGGCTCGTCTCCCGGAAGACGAGCCCGCCCGGCACGAGCAACTCGGGATCAGGCGTCCGGATAGTCGGCCGGGTCGAGCGGCCGCTCCGCCACCGTGACGTACTTCGTCTCGCGCACGAAGCGCCGAAAGTCCGCCGCCGTGACGAGCCGTTCGTCGATCCAGAACCCGTCCACGGCGACCTGATGAACCGGACGCTCCTCGGGGTAGAAGTCCTCGGACCCCATCGCGAACGTCCCGCCCGGGGATCCAACGCATGCCCTCGGCGGGCGCCGTGCGGACCGCCTCGTTCGACTCGCTCCGGGTGACCTCGATCATCGCCGGGTCTCAGTCGTGAGTACGCGTGAACAGCTCGGTCATCTGCCCACTCCTTCGGGCGTCACGGCGCGCCCGTGCGGCTACCGGTTTCTTCCCACTAGTCGGTCAGCTCAGCGCAGGACTCGGCGTCCTCGAAGGCGGTCTCGAGCTCGCCGCTGACGTCGGCTTCCTCGAGGTCTGTCACGAGGGTTTGAACGTCGGTTCCGAGCTGGGTGAGCGTCGTCGTGATCGTGCTCACCGCACCGGGGATGTCGGCGATGCTCGAGATGTCCGCCGCGGCCGCCTCGAGCTCATCCGCGCTCGAGTCGAGCTCCGCCGTGAGGTCGTCGACCGAGCTCTGGACCTCCTCACCCGATTCCGTATCCGGACGGCCCAGGCCGCGCAGGCTCTCGGTGAGCGTCTCGGTCGCGACCTTCACCTCGTCGGCCGCCTGCCGGATGCTGTCTCCGGAGAGCGACGACACATCGCCGAGGGGCTCGGCGGCTGTCTCCAGATCCGCGGTCCACGTCGTCAGCGCGGTGCAGACACCGTCGGCCCACTCCTCGGCCGAGGTCTCGGTCTCGTCTCGCTCGTAGCGTCGTCGTCTCCACCGCAGCCCGCTGCCACCAGCGCGAGCGCCATGACGCACGCGGCGAGAATGGACGTGAGTCTGCTGGGCATGCCGCTCAAGCATAGGCGCGCGGCCGCTCACCCGGGTGAAGGAACCGCCTCGCTCGACTACGCCCGGGTGTCCGCACCGACTCACGACGCGTCCGCCCCTGACGACACAATGCGCGCGGTGAAGATGGGAGGGCTCTTCGACCGCTTCCGTCCCGGGAGTCGCGAGTCCGTGCACTCGGCGGCCGCGCCCGAGGAGACGGTGGTGAAGATCGACGCGACGTCGCTGTCGCGGGTCTTCTCGGCACCGATGTGGCTTCGCGACCTGGGTCTGCTCGCGTGGTTCCTCGTCGGCGTCGGGCTCGTCCTCTTCGGCGCGATCTGGCTGCTCGGGCTCACGTCGACGATCGCGGAGCCTGTGATGATGGGCGCCGTCCTCGCAACCGTCGCCGGTCCCGTCGTCACGAAGCTGCAACAGCACGGAATACCGCGAATCGGCGGTGCCATTCTCGTGCTCCTGGCGTTGATCGCGCTCGGAGTGGTCATCTTCCTGCTCGTCTTCAGCGGTATCGCCGAGCAGTCGTCGGAGATCGAAGCGGGAGTGTCCGACGCCGTCGACCGAGTCGAGGGGTGGGTCAACGACGCGGGCGCGGACGACACCTCGAGCGCGACGGAGGACGCGAAGAGCGGCGTCGCCGACGCCGGTACGACGCTGCTCACAGGGCTCGCGCAAGGAATCCAGGGGCTGACGTCGCTGATCTTCTTCCTCACCTTCACGGTCTTCAGCACGCTCTTCCTGCTGAAGGACGGGCCCACGGTTCGCCGCTTCATCGACCGCAACATGGGCGTGCCGCTGGCGGTGTCGACGACGATCACGGGGAACGTGATGAAGTCGCTCCAGCGCTACTTCCTCGGCGTCTCGATCGTCGCCGCGTTCAACGGGGTCGTCGTCGGGATCGGCGCCTACGCCCTCGGCATCCCGCTCTGGGGAACGATCGCGGTCGTCACGTTCGTCACCGCCTACGTCCCTTTCATCGGCGCCTTCGTGTCCGGCGCGCTGGCCGTGCTCCTCGCTCTCGCTGAGGGCGGAACGGACACGGCGCTGATCATGCTCGTCATCGTGTTGCTCGCCAACGGGCTGCTCCAGAACATCGTCCAGCCGATCGCGTTCGGCGCGACGCTCGATCTCAACCCGCTCGTCGTCCTCATCGCCACGATCGGCTTCGGGAGCATCTTCGGGATGGTCGGCCTGGTGCTCGGAGCGCCACTCACCTCGGCCGCGGTGCACATCAGCAGGGACCTGGCGGCGGCGAAGGCGGAGGCCGCGGCAGCCGAGCCTGAGGTCCCGCCGCCGGATCCCGCGCCCGGCCTGTTCAGCACCTAGGGATTGCGCGCATGCTCGAAGCGCTAGCCCTAGGAACACTCGCGCAGTCCTCGCTCCTGCTCGCAGGCCTCCTCGTGTGCTGGGTCACAGTTCCGCGCAAGCTTGTGGGGATCCTCGCGGGCTTCGGAGCAGGCGCGCTGATCGCGGCGGTCTCGTTCGACCTCGTCGCCGAAGCCGAGGAGCTCGCGTCCTGGGAGATGGCGGTCTGGATGCTGGTGGGCGTCGCGGTGTTTCTCGGCGGTGACTACCTCGTCGAGCGGCGCTACGGCAGCGAGGGATCGGGAGGATCGATGGGCATCGTCGTCGGCTCCGTCGTCGACGGCGTGCCCGAATCGATCATCTTCGGCATCCAGGTCGCAACGGGCTTCCCGATCAGCATCAGCTTCCTCGGCGCGGTGTTCGTCTCGAACGTCCCCCAGGCGATGGCGCCGTCGGCGGACCTCGCCGCCTCGGGCTGGAGCCCACGCCGGCTGGGGATGCTCTGGCTCCTGGTCGTCGTCGCGTGCGGTGTCGCCGCGGGTCTGGGCTTCCTCGCCGCAGACCTGACCGGCGCGGCCACCGGCGACCGCATGGCGGCGCTTGCGGCCGGCGGCCTCCTCGCCATGCTCACGA
This sequence comes from uncultured Actinomycetes bacterium, assembly GCA_963721795.1. Lineage (GTDB taxonomy): Bacteria > Actinomycetota > Thermoleophilia > Gaiellales > Gaiellaceae > GMQP-bins7. Next base: position 77,380 of record CAVRLT010000021.1, on the reverse strand, counting down.
ACTCGCTCGATGCCGTTCGCCTACGAGCGCGGAGGGGCGCTCGCCGGCGTCGCGACGGTCGTCGGGTTCTGCCTGTCGCTGCTCGGCACCTGAGTCACGCGCGTCAGACAGCCAGGCTGATCGGAAACGTCGCGATCCAGGCGACCGTGCAGACGAAGAGGATGCTGCCGAGAACCAGCAGGATCTTCCGGAGCCGGGGATCTCGGAGCTTCGTGCTCATCCCGGCGAAGAAGAGCGAGACCGCACAGAGGACGACGCCGAGGACGTAGTTCGATGCGCGCTGGATGTTGCGCCGGACGACCGCGGCGGACTGTTCGGCCTCCGCGTCCAGCCGTTCGGCATCGGCCGTAGCTGCCAGCCGGTACTGCGGCATCGCGAACGGGGTCAGCGGGGCGTCCGGGTTCCTCAACGGTCGCGCCGCGATCCACGCGTCGACGGCCGGCTTGAACTCGGCGCGAAAGCGCTCGAAGTAGAAGTCCGCAAGCTGGGCCTCCTCACGCGCATACGCGTCGACCCACTGGGTGAACGTCGCGACGTCGACCTGCGTCTGCGCCTGCGCGAGCCCCTGCGCCCGCGCCGCTTCGATCCGGATCGCATTCGTTCGGGCCGAGGCGACGGCCTGCTCGCCGTTCCAGCGCGTCGCCTGGTAGCTGCACCACGCGGTCGCCACGGCCGCGACCGCCAGCAGTACCGTCGAGCCGACCTCGACCCTGTCGGTCATCGAGCGACTCCTCGAGCGTCGCAGGGCAGGGAACCGTCCTGTTCCAGGATTCCGCGAGCCTCATCGATGATGCCGAGCGAGCGCTCCATTGCGACCGGCTCGATGCTCCCGATTCCCGACTGATACGGGTGGTCGAGCGAGTACATCGCGAGCAGCGTCGCGGCCACCACCGCCGTCGCCGAGCCCACCAACATCGCCTGGGACGCGGCGCGCTCGCCGCTGTCGGCAAAGAACAGCATGTAGGCGAACACGATGCCCGCGATCAGGAAGAGGACGAGCCAGAGCGAGGCCGGGATGATGCCGGCGGCGCCGTGCAGGCGGTCACGGCGCGCTTCCTCGCGCTCGGACGTCTGGTCGAGCCACTTCCCGTAGGCGGCTTCCTCCTCCGGCGTTTCGAGGCTCACGGTCTGGAGACTCCGGAAGAGCGCGATGCCCCAAGGGTTGATCGCGTCGTCCGCGGTCCCGGCCTCCATCTGCGGCCACTCGTCGTACACGACGGAGCGCCCGTAGCAGACGAGCTCGCCCGCGAGCCGTTCGCGAACGTCCGTCGGGAGAAACTGCGCCGTCTCGAACTGCTGCACGACGACGAGCGCCTCGGTCTCTCCGCCGGCGCGGGACTGGTCGTAGCTCGTGAACGCCAGGAAGATGACGAAACCGGCGAAGATCGCGAACCCGGTCGCCAGCACTCCGAACACGCCGGATGCGCGGTCGCCGTCCGCGAAGTAGCTGCCTTCCGGAGCGGATCGACGGACGAGCAACATCGCGGCGACCGCGGCGGCCACGGATACGGCGAGGATGAGAAGTCCCCAGACGACGTTCACCGACGCGTACTCTCGCGCGCAAGGGCATACACCCGCAACTTGTGGCGCTCCGATCGACTCCATGCGCGTACGAGTCGGCGGGCGGCGAAATCCTGTGAGAGACTGATGCCCGTTCCCTTCTCCAAGGAGGTTGAGGTTGATCGCAGCCGACTATCCGTTCCTCGACATCGTCTGGACGATGTTCATCTTCTTCGCGTGGGTGATCTGGTTCTGGATTCTGATCACCGTCTTCGCGGACATATTCCGGAGAGATGACACCTCGGGCATCGGCAAGGTGCTCTGGATGATCTTCGTCATCGTGTTGCCGTTCCTCGGCGTCTTCATCTACCTGATCGCGAATCACGACGGGATGACCCAGAGGAACATCGACCGTGCTCGCGCACAGCAGGCGTCCATGGACGACTACGTGAGAACGGTCGCCTCCACCGGCAGCGCAGCGTCGGAGATCGAGAAGGCGAAGGGCCTGCTCGACTCGGGCGCGATCAGCCAGGCGGAGTTCGACGCAATCAAGCAGAAGGCGCTCGCAGCGTCGTAAGGGAGAGGAGTCAACGGATGGAAGAAATCGGACCGGTCGATTACGCGATAGTGGGTTTCCCCGGGAACCGTTTCCGGGGAGAGATCGCACCGGCGATCGCAGATCTCGTGGAGGCGGGCACGATCCGCATCATCGACATCGCGTTCGTGGGCAAGGACTCGGACGGCAACGCCGTCGCGATGGAGCTCACCGAGCTCGATCCGGACGTGCAGGAGGGCCTCGAGAAGGCCGGCATCGAAGTCAGCGGCCTCTTCAACGAGGACGACCTGATGGATGCCGCCGACAGTCTCGAGCCGAACTCGTCGGCTGCACTCCTGGTCTGGGAGAACGTCTGGGCGCGCAAGGTCACCCAGGCGATGCGCGACGCCGGCGGCGAGCTGCTCGCGTTCGAGCGGCTCCCGCACGACGTCGTCCAGGCCGCGCGCGAATGGGCCCTCGAGCAGGCTTCGGCCTAGAAAGGAGAACAGTCGATGTTTGGACGTAGAGGCCCAGGTCTCGTTCGAGCTGCCGCCACCACGGCAGTCGTCGCAGGTACCGCAGGAGCAGTCCGGCACCGCCAGGAGCAGAAGTACGCGGCGCAGGACCAGGCGGCGTACGACGAGCAGGTGGCGGCACAGCAGGCGTACGTGCCTCCGGCTCCGGCGGCTCCCGATGTGCCCGACTACGCGGCGGAGCTCGAGCAGCTGGCGCAGCTGAAGAATCAGGGAATCCTCACCGAAGAGGAGTTCGAAGCGAAGAAGAAGCAGATCCTCGGGATCTGACGACTGGGCCAGGTCGGACGCCCTGCGGCGATCGCGGGGCGTCCTCTCGCCTAGTGCTCGACGCTTCCGTCCGAATCCGCGACCGAAGCCGCCCGAGTCGCTAGTCGCTAGACGGCAGCGACTTCGCTCTCGCCGAGCAGCGCCTCCGTCTCCGCGAGCGCCGGGCCGTAGCCCATCGACGCAAACAGCTCGCGCGCCTCACGCAGGGGCGCCTCCGCCTCGGAGTCGCCGAGCACGGCGAGGGAGCGGCCCCGGCCCAGCAGGGCGTACGCGCGCTCGGGCACGTTCCCGAACTCGCGCCAGCGCTCGGCGGCTTCGGCGTTGAGCGCGGCGGCCTCGGCGTGCCCACCGGCCGATTCGGCGAGCTGCGCGCGGCAGGCACAGAGCGCGTGCCCGGAAAGCGGAGTTACCGGCGAGATCTCCACGAACTGGCGGAGCAAGTCAGAGGCTGAGAGCGCAAGTGCGCAACGCGCCGCCTCGGGCAAGAGCCCGGCGTGCTCGACGTCGGCCGCGGCCGCAAACTCGTGCAGTAACGCACTCGACGCCTCTCGCCGCCCGGCGGCGAGCAGGACCTCCGCCGCGGCGACGAGCGCCGGCGGCAGCTCCGACGGTATGCCCGTCTCACGCGCGCGGGAGACCAGCCCCTCTGCCGCTGCGATAGCCGCACCGCCCTCCCCGCGCTGCGCGAGGAGGCGCAGCTGCACCGAGCGCGCGGAGTTGAGCGCGCTGAAGTTGCCCGTTGCCTCCGCCTGCTCCGCGAGAGACTCGGCCTCGCGGATCGCGTCCTCCGACCGGCCGAGCTCGAGGACAAAGATCAGGCTCAGAGCGGCGATCGTCACGGCGAACTCGGAGATCCCCCGCTGCTCGCAGAAGGTAAGGCCTTCTCGGGACGCTCGCAACGCCGCGGCCGGCCCATCGTAGAGGCCGATCGCCTGCGCAAGGTGGGCATGGTGAACCGCGGCGTCCCGGCTCCGGCCGTCCTCGACGGAGCGTTCGAGCGCCTGACGCAGGTCCTCGAAGCCCCGTCGGTCCCCGGTGAAGCAGCGAGCGGCACCGCGGTTCCCGAGCGCGCGTCCCGGATCGGCCTGACCAAGCACCCGGGCGAGTTCGAGCGCCCGCTCGGCTGCGTGGATCGCCTCCTCCATCTCCTCGTTGACGAGGTGGAACCCTGAGAGCTGCCCGTAGGCAGCTACGAGCTCCGGGCCTGCCGGCTCCGCCTCCAGAAGTGTGATCGCTTCCGCCATGACGTCTCGCCGGCTTGGATCGCCGAGGGCCCACAGTGTGGTGACTGCCATGCTCAGTGCTCGGCCGGCCGCCACTGCCTCACCTTGGCTTCGGTACAGAGATGCGGCCTCCAACCACGCAGCCTTCGCCTCGTGGAGCCGACCGAGCTGGTGGGCTGCCTGCGCCCAGCGCTCGAGGAGGGGGGCGCGCTGCGGGTGGCCGGCTGAGGCGAGCGCGAGCGCGTTTGCCAGGCTCTGCTCGGCGCTTCCGACGTCGAGCGGAAGCGCGCGCTCGCCAGCGAGGGCGAGGTAGCGAATCGCGCTCGCCTCGAGCTCGTTCGCCTCCGCAATCTGGCCGGCGGCGCGTGAGAGCTCGAGCGCGCTCAGGTAGTGGTGCGCGAGGACGTCGGCCAGATCTTCCGCACGCTCGCCCGCCTTGCGCTCGATCCAGGCGGCTGCCGCCTCGTGGCGGGCGGCTCTCGCAGCGCGCGGAATCTGCCCGTAGCAGACGTCGCACACGAGCAGGTGCCAGAAGCCGTACTCGGCCTCCCCCTCCATCGAGGAGTTGCGGGCCGGACGGACGAGCTCCTTGCGCGAGAGTTCGTGCAAGGCCTGCTCGACCTCCCGTCGCTCGCGCCCTCCCATCTCGGCCAGGGCGCCGGCCCAGAAGACCTTGCCGACGACGGCCGCGTCCTGGAGCAGACTCTTGCGCTCCGGGCTCAGGGTGTCGAGCCGGGCGGCGATCAGCGCCTGCACCGAGTCCGGCACCTCCGCCGATCCTCCCGCTCCGCCACGGTCTACGAGCAGGCGCACGAACTCCTCCGCGTACAGAGGATTGCCGCCCGCGCGCTCGAGCAGCTCCTGCTGCGTCTCCGCCGGCAGCACCGCCCGGTCGAGCAGGGTCGTGATGAGATGCGCCGTCTCCTCGTCTGTGAGCGGGGCGAGATTGATGCGCTGCGCGTTCCTCGCATTCGCGCCGAAGCCCGGGTGCCGCTCGTAGAGCTCGGGGCGGGCAGTGCAGAGGAGGAGGAGTGGCACCCCCTCCGCCCACTCGGTCAGGTGTTCGAGGAAGGAGAGGAGGGCGCCGTCCGCCCAGTGCAGGTCCTCGAAGACGAGCACCGTCTCGCGCGTCTCCGCCCACGACTCGAGGCAGCGCCTCCACGCCGCGAACGACTCCTGCTGCGCCGCCGGCTCCGCCGCAACGCCCACGAGCGGCGCCAGGCGTGCCTTGAGCCAGGCGCGGTCGGGGTCCTCTGCGGTCAAGGCCTCCTCGAGCTTCGCCTCGGCCTCAGCGGAGGAGTCGGACTCGAGGATCCCGCACTCCGCCTTCACGATCTCCCCGAGCGCCCAGAAGGCGATCCCCTCCCCGTAGGGTGGGCAGCGTCCCTGGCGCCAGCGGACGAGCCCTGGGCGCTCGTCGATGTGGCCGAAGAGCTCGGCGCAGAGGCGGCTCTTCCCCACCCCCGGCTCGCCCACGATGGTGATGAGCTGGCAGGAGCGTTGCTGCGCCGACCGCTCGAAGGTGCCGATGAGGAGTGGCCTCTCGAGTTCGCGGCCGACGAGCGGCGCCGCATGGGTGCGTGTGACGTCGCTCCCGAAGCGCGCACGCGGCTCGAGCGGGCGGAAGAGTGCGATCGGCTCCGCCTTCCCCTTCACTTGCACTGGCTCGAGCTCCTCGTACTCGAAGACCCGCTCGGTCGCGCGGTAGGTCCACTCCGAGGCTGCGATCCCGTTGACAGGCGCCGCCCCCTGCAGGCGCGAGGCGGTGTTGACGACGTCTCCCGTCACGATTCCCTCGCCCTCCTCGGGGCGGGCGCCGAGGGCGACGACGGCCTCGCCCGTGCTGATGCCGACCCGCACCTGCAGCGAGAGGGCCGGATCCTCCGCGTTCAGCTCATCGATCGCCTCCAGGATGCGAAGTCCGGCTCGAACCGCCCGCTCGGCGTCGTCCTCGTGTGCGACCGGTGCTCCGAACACGGCCATGACGGCGTCCCCGATGAACTTCTCTACGGTGCCGCCGTAGCGCTCGATCTCGCCCCGCAGGCGAGCATGGTAAGGGCGGATGCGAGCGCGCACGTCCTCCGGGTCGGCTGCCTCGGACGCGGCTGTGAAGCCGACGAGGTCGCAGAAGAGGACGGTTACGACCTTTCGCTCCTCCTGGAGCGGCCGTGCAGGCTGCTCGGTCAGCGAGCGCCGTGCAGAAGCCGCAGAACTGGAAGCCGTCCGGGTTGTCCTTACCGCAGGCGGGGCAGGTCGCCACCGGACGAGTCTAGGCGCGAAGAACAGCCGAATTCACGCTGGGGGCCGTTCGGGTCACGGTTCTGGCCGAAACGGTGACCGAATCCGGCTCCGACCGAAGAAGCGACACGACCGCCGGCTTGTCACGCCGGAGGTCGCGGGTTCGAGTCCCGTCGCTCCCGTCTCTCGAACCGTCTGCAAGCGCCCGGCTTTCGGGCTAGCGCAACGCTCGTAACTCGCGAGCCCGTGGCCCCGGTAGTGGCGACGGCTCAAGCTTGGACCAAGAGCGCGCGCGTCTCCCGGGCAGCCGTGGTGAGCTCCAAGTCTTCGAATCGCTCGGCTGCCCGCTCGATGAGCGCGCCATCCTCGCGCACGACACCGATCGCACGCATGGCATACGGCTCGAGACAGGTGCCCCCGTTCAGGAACATGCCCGCCTCGGACTCGACCCGATCGTGATAGCCGAGCGCGACGAGCGCGTCGAGTCTTGCAGGTGTCCCAAGCAGCGAGAACCACCCGATGCCCTTCCGAAATGCCGGAGGGGTCTCGTCTATCAGCTGCTCCACGCGACCGAGGTCGCCGAGGAAGAGCGCAACCCGAAGGCGAGCGGGGTTGAGAATGTCGTCGTACCCGACCATGCCGAGGCGTTCCGCTCTCTCCCTGAGCTGTCGAGCAACGTCGGTCTCCCCCAGCCGTGCCTTGGCGGCCGCACAGAGGAGCAGGGAGAGGGCGTTCCGGACGCACGGTGTCGCGAGGTTCGCCTCAACCGCGGTCTCTACACGCTCTCTTGCGCGTCCCACCGTCGACCACTCGGAAGCAAATGTCTCGACTTCGAGCGGCACCGAAACGCCGTGCATCCGGTGGTGGGGAGTCAGCGTCGACTGGGCCGTCTCGAAGAGCCCCGCAAGCCGGCGGCCCTCGACGAACAGGCCCAAGACGACAGCCGGTCGAAGCACTCCGTAGTGGACATACGCGCTCATGTGCGGATCGACGCCCGTCATGAGCTCCTGACGCTGCCGTGCGAACGCCAGTGCCTGTTCGTACCTGCCCGAGGCGAGCGCCACCTCAGCACGAGCGTCGAGTGTGATCGAGCGGAGGCTCTTCGCTCCGATCCGCTCTGCGAGCGCGTCGGCTTCGCCTGCAAGCTCGCCGTTCCCCTTGGGGTCGAGGAATACCTTCGCGACAAGCGCACGGACGCGCGCAGGAGCCTCCGCGCCCGACAGGTCGAGGGCCTTCCGGGCAGCGTGCTCGACAACCTGGCGCGAGGGGCGGTTCCTCCACATCCCGGACCGGTTCGCAGTTTCTATCGCCAAGAAGGAATGGAGCTCCGCCAGCGTCTCGCGACTCTCACAGAGCGCGATTGCGCGCTCCATGGCCTCCTGGAATCCCTCACCGTCGTACTCGAGCGCCTTCGTCCTCGCAAGCCAGCGCCAGATTGCCGAGCGCTCCTCGTCGTTGTCGGCCAGCGGAAGCGCTCGCTCGAGGAGCACACTCGCGTCATCGGTCTCATAGCGGGCCATCGCAAGCTCAGCTGCTCGTCGCAACCACCGGACAGCCGTGGAGCGGAGATCAGCGAGCACGACACCTCCCTGCGACCAGGCGAGATCGGCGTCCTCGGGCCGAACCGCCTCCGCGAAGTGATGGGCCAGGAGCGACGCGTGCTCGTCGTCTGCAGCATGACGTTCGAGCCAACGAGCGAACGTGGCGTGGAGCTCGGCACGTCGCGTCTTCGGCAGGCTCTCGTACGCAACTTCTTGGGTCAGCGCGTGCTTGAAGACATACTCGCGCTCGCCCGCGAGCGCTGATCGCGGTCGGCGCCGGATGAAGTCTCGATCCTCGAGCAGCAGCAGATCCGGCTGGACTTCGTCGAGCGCCTCGTAAAGCGGCCCCGTCCAGAATCGTCGCCCGATCACAGCTGCCGCTTGTAACGCAGCTTTTTCCGCGGGTGGAAGCAGGTCGACGCGCGCCTCGATCAGCGTCGTGATCGAGTCGGGCGCCGCAAAATCCGCCGGGAGGTTCTCCATCGCCCAGCCGCCAATGCCGTGCTCGAGCAACCCGCGGTCGATGAGCGTTCCCAAGAGCTCCTCGACGAAGAAGGGGTTCCCTTCGGCGCGTCTCACGACGAGGTCCGTCACGTCAGAAGGCGGCTCCGCAGCCAGCAGCGCTTCCACCAGCATGGCGGTTTCCTCATCCTCGAGCGCCTCGAGCTGGAGCACTGTGGACCGCGAGGCGGCCATACCCCATCGCGCGCGGAGCTCGATGAACTCGGGCCGTGCCGTCACGAGCAGCAGCATCGGAACCCGCGCATCGCGATACAGCCGCTCGAGCAGATCGAGAAGCGGCTCCTCCGCCCAATGAACGTCTTCGACGGCCAGAACGAGCGGACGCATAGCCGCCATGTCCTCGACGAGGTCGACCCACGCTTCCTGCAGGCGCTCGCGCGCCACCAACGGGTGCAGCTCGTGACCGAGATCTAAACCGAAGGTGAGCCCGAGGATCTCTCGAGGGTGGAGCCGGCGCATCAACTCGCCGGGCGGTTCACGCTCCTGTACCCCGAGTTGTTCGCGCAGCACCTCGGCGAGGGGCCGGTAGGTCACGCCCCTGCCGTATGCGAGACAACGCCCCGTTCGACGCAATGGCTGCGGCGTCCGGTCCGCGAGTCTTTGCCAGAACTCCCGCACGAGCCGCGTCTTTCCGACTCCCGAGTCTCCGACGACCGTGACGAGCCACGGTCGCTCCGCGGCGACCGCCGCGTCGTACATCTCCTCGAGCACCGCGAGCTCGGAATCTCGCCCAACGAAGACGGAGTGAATCCCCCGAATCCCGCGCGGCCGCAGAAGCGAGAGCGAGCGAAGCAGCCGGCGACATGCGACGCCTTCACGCTTTCCCTTTGCGGCGATCACTCGAGGCTCGTCGAACTCGAAGGCCCCACGCACCGCCTGCACCGTGCGCTCGCCGACGATGATCTCCCCCGGCTCTGCGTTCTGCTCCAACCGTGCGCCGACATTAACGGCATCTCCGGTGACGAAGGAACTCCCCTCGCGGGCTCTGCCGACGACCACATCCCCTGTATTCACGCCGATCCGCAACGCGAGCCGTCCGTCGAACATCACCTCGAGCCGTCGCCGCATCGCGAGTGCGGTGTGCAGCGCCCGCTCGGCGTGGTCCTCCTGCGCGGCTGGCACGCCATATGCGGCCATGACGGCGTCGCCGATGAACTTCTCGACCGTTCCGCCGGCCTGCTCGATCTCATCGGCCATCGCGTCGTAGAACCGGTCGAGTAGAGCACGCGTCCTCTCGGGATCCTGCTCACCCAACTCGGTAGAACCGACAAGATCGGCGAACAGCACCGTCGCCACTTTCCGTGCCTCCGCCGTGCTCACGCCATGATTGTGAGCCGTCAGCCGAGAACTTCAAGCCGAAACCGCGATCGTGCGCCGTTTCCCACGGGCACTGCGGAAATGTGGCTCGCCACGTGCCGACACCTTCGACGCGCTCCACGTCGATCGCTGATCCGACGTGCGCTTCGGGATCCTCAATCCCCTGTCCTGAGCCATGCTCATCGTGCGGATGAAGCCGTGCGCGTGACCGAAGGGCCCGGCCCGCCGCGGAGGGCGGCGGCGGGCAGGCCCTCCTGCCTACTGCAGCGCGTCGGGCAAGACGACGGCTGCATGCACTGGCACGGCGGCGTGGCGACCCGCCGCGGGTGCAACGCCGAGGTGTCCGTGCGACTCGGTGCCGTAGCCTCCCGGCACGGGGATGTAGAACTCGGGATAGCCCCACATCCCGTGCTCGGAGATGTCGAGGCCCGCCGTCTCGGTCTCCGCGTCCGTGCGGATGCCGACCGTCACCTTCATCACCCAGAGGACGCCGAACGAGATCGTGAAGGTGAACGCGCCCACGGCGGCGAGGCCGAGGACCTGCACGCCGAGCTGGTGGAAGCCTCCTCCGTAGAAGAGACCGGCGGAACCGGTGGCCAGCCTCTCGGCCTGCGACGGCAACGCGAGGAAACCAACCGCAAGCGTGCCCCATATGCCCGCCATGCCGTGCGCTGCGATCGCGCCGATCGGGTCGTCGATCCCGATCCGCTCGACCGCGAGGACGCCGACGACGACGATCGCGCCCGCAACGGCTCCGATCACGATCGCCGCCCACGGGGCGACGAACGCGCAGGCGGCCGTGATCGCAACGAGCGCGGCCACGGCGCCATTCAGCATCATTGAGAGGTCGGGCTTCTTGATCACGAGCCACGACGTGAGCACGGCGCCCAGGACCCCCGCCGCCGCGGCGATGTTCGTGTTCAGGGCGACGTATGCGAAGAAGCCGACGCCGCCGTAGTCGACGCTCAGCGTCGAGCCGGGGTTGAACCCGAACCATCCGAACCAGAGGATGATCACGCCGAGCGTGACGAACGCCATGTTGTGTCCGGGAATCGCGTTCGGCTTGCCGTCCGCGCCGAACTTCCCGATGCGCGGGCCGAGCAGAATCGCGCCCGCTAGCCCCGCGAGAGCGCCCTGGTAGTGGACGACGGTCGAACCGGCGAAGTCCTGCATGCCCAGGGAGAAGAGCCACCCGTCGGGGCTCCAGACCCAGTGCGACACGACGGAGTAGACGAGAGTGAAGATCGCGCCGAACGCGAAATAGACCCAGAGCTTCGTGCGCTCGGCCATGGCACCCCACACGATCGCGAGCGAGACGGCGCAGAACACGACCTCGAACAGGTAGCCCGCCGCGGCCGGGATGGCACCGAACCACGAGAACGGTGCCTCTCCGACGGTCAGGAGCTCCTCGGTCGAGGGCATGAACCCGGAGCCTCCGACGAGCCCGTTGCCCCCATCGCCGAACGCGAGGCCGTATCCGACGGTGAAGTAGATGATGGACGCCAAGGCGAAGATCAGCACGTTCTTGGCCGCGATGTGGCCGACGTTCTTCATCCGCGTCAGGCCCGCCTCGAGGAATGCGAACCCGGCCTGCATGAACATCACGAGAATCGCCGCCAGGATCACCCAGACGGTGCTCGTCGCGATCGCCAACTGATCTCGAGTCATCCGACCTCCACCTCCTCGAGCGACCTGCCCGTCCGGTTGTGCGTGACGTTTCCGACCGGGGTCGTCCACACGATCCCGTCACCCGACTCGTTGCCGCTGCGGGCGGCGTCGACGATCGCCTCTACGACCTCATCTGCCACGTCGTCCCGGACCACGAATGTGAGAACCGCCTTGGGGAGGAAGCGGGACTCGAAGATCCGCCCCCGGTATTCGTGGGTGATGCCCCGCTGGCGTCCGTGGCCGATCGCCTCGACGACCGTCACGCCGACGTGTCCCGTCTCCGCCTCCACGGCGTCGATCACCGTCTCGACGCGCTCGCGGATCACGACTGCCTCGACCTTGATCATCGCCGCCGTCCCCGCTGCTTCATGCCGCCTCCCTTCCGGACCATGAAAAAAGCCCCAGGTCTCCCGGAGACCTGAGGCATCAGTGCCGTTCCACGCGCCCTTCGGCGGACACGTGAAGTCGGGCAGGCTAGCGCAGTGGCCGGACGGCTGCAAGAAGGCGCGCAAGACCGCGGGGCGGTGGGGCGCCGGCGCGGATCGTCGCCAGCAAAAACGGTAACTGTGGCTGGCCCCCTATCCGTGAGAAAACGCTCGGCTTACCGTCCGTGTTCTGTCCTCGGAAGTGACGGCCTGTGGACATCGACTGTGCGTTCAAGCGAAGCTCCGCTGGGTAAGTCAACGGTTCGGCGAAACGAGGTGCATGTGAGAGCGGTCGTGTATTCCCAAACCGGTGGACCAGAGGTCCTCCGTCTCGTCGAGCGACCTGTGCGCGAACCGGGAGCTGGTGAGGTGCGGGTCAAGATGCAGGTCTCGGGCGTGAATCCCACCGACTGGAAGGCGCGCCGCGGGGGACGCGCCCGGTGCCGAGCTTCCGTTTCCCGAGCTCGTCCCCAACCAGGACGGCGCAGGGACGATCGAGGCCGGCGGTGATGGCGTCGCGACGAGCCGAGTCGGGGAGCGCGTCTGGCTTTGGGAGGCGGCGTGGCAACGCGCGGACGGCACGGCGCAGGAACTGGTCGTCATCCCGAGCCGTCAAGCGGTGCGATTGCCAGATGCAGCCTCGATGGAGGTTGGAGCGAGCCTCGGAATCCCCGCCTTGACCGCGCACCGCTGCCTCACGGTCTCGGAGCTCGGCCCGAGGACGCTCGCACCGGGGGCTCTTCGTGGTCAAACCGTGCTGGTGGCGGGAGGCGCGGGAGCAGTAGGCCACGCGACGATCCAGCTCGCGCGCTGGGCCGGCGCCCGCGTGATCAGCACGGTCAGCAGCGACGAGAAAGCGAGGCTCGCCCTGGCAGCAGGGGCGGAGCATGCCGTCAACTACCGGACCGGCGAGGCCCCGGACGAGATCCAGGCGCTCGCGCCGAAAGGCATTGACGTGATCGTCGAGGTCGCCCCCGCCAGCAACGCAGCCCTCGATGCGGCCGTGCTCGCGCCGAACGGCACCGTCGCCGCCTACGCGACAGACGGGGGCAGCGAAGTCGAGTTGAACGTACGCCAACTGATGTCCCGCAACCTCCGCTACCAGTTCGTCCTCGTTTACACGGTTCCAGGCGCGGCGAAAGACCACGCTGTCGCCGACGTCGCCGTCGCGGTCGCAGATGGCGCGCTCGGAGTCGGAGAGCACGTCGGGCTTCCGCTCCACCGCTTTCCGCTCGAGCGGACGGCGGACGCGCACGATGCCGTCGAGCACGGCGCCGTCGGCAAGGTGCTGGTCGACATCAGCTGACCTCGCCACTGTACGAGCGCCAGATGTGGGGGGATTGAACGTAGCGCCACTGGGGTGGCCGTCGAGGGAAGATCGATCCGGCGATTCAAGATCCCACGCCCTTTTCACAGGTGCCCGGGATGTCCGGCACTGCAGCTGCGACCTGGCATGAATCTGGACAATCGGGACGTGAGCGAACAGCGACTGATCGCAGATGCGAGCATCGAGCTCGCTTCGGGCGCCAAGATGCCGATTCTCGGGCTCGGCACGTGGCAGGCGCGGGGCCGCAGCGCCGTCAGCGCGGTTCTTCGCGCGCTCGAGGTCGGCTACCGGCACGTCGACACTGCGACGGCGTATGGGAACGAAGTGCAAGTGGGGCGGGCAGTGGCGGAGAGTCGCGTGCCGCGCGAGGAGATCTTCGTCACCACGAAGCTGCCTCCGAGTCGCGCAGGTCGTGAACGAGCGACCCTCGAAGACAGTCTCGACGCGCTGGGGTTCGCGTACGTCGACCTGTGGCTCATCCACTGGCCGCCCGGTGGTGATGCGCGACCGGACGTATGGGAACGGTTGCTCGAGCTGCAGGCGGAGGGCGTCGCGCGCGAGGTCGGCGTGAGCAACTACAGCGTTCGGCAGCTCGACGAGCTCCAGCGCGCAACGGGCTGCCTCCCGGCCGTCAACCAGATCGAGTGGAGCCCTGCGCTCTTCGATCGGAACGTGCTCGAGGAGCACCGCCGTCGCGGTGTGCAGCTCGAGGGGTACAGCCCGCTCAGAACAATGAGCTTGCGCGACCCACAGCTCGTTCGGATGGCAGAGGACCATGGCGTGACCCCGGCCCAGATCGTCCTCCGCTGGCACATCGAGCACCGGATCGTCGCAATCCCGAAGTCGACGAACGCGGGCCGAATCGCCGAGAACGCCGCGATCTTCGACTTCGAGCTCACGCCGTCCGAGGTCGAGCACCTCGACAGGCTCGCCGACACACCGCCGGAATGAGATCAAGGGCGAAGAGTCACGCTTCGGCGGCGAGCGAGATCGGCATCGACGCCGAGCAGGTCCGCGGTGTGTTGGCCGCGATCGCACCCATCGTCGGCACCACACGCATCGCGTCCGCCAGGGCAAGATCGTCGACGCCCTCGAGGTCGCGATCGAGATCGCCGAGTACGAGGACGAGCAGGAAGGGCAGTAACACAGGCGTAGTCGCGGTCCTGCGCACACCTACGGGCAGCGCACCCAACGATTCGGAGGTCGGACATGGAATTGCTCTGGTTCATCCTGGCCGCGATCATCTGGATCGCCATCGCGTTCTGGCCGGCCCGAGTTGCAGCTCGGAAAGGCCACAGCTTCTTCCTCTATTTCCTCTTCAGCCTGGTCTTCTTCCCACTCGCGCTGCTCGTCGCCTATATGGTCAATGATCGCCGTGCTGCGATGGCCTGACGAGGCACCATACGTGACCGAAGCCGAGACGCCCGTGCCTGACGAGAGCCCGAAGCCCGAGGGGACGTCCCGCGGGCGGATCATCGGCGCACGCGTATTGACCGTCCTCGCGGTCCTGCTCGCGGTCGTCGGGATGGTCGCGTTCTACGTCGAGCACACGGCGCTCGACGAGGACGGCTTCGAGACGATCTCGCGGAACATGATCGAAAACGACGAGATCCGCACCCAGGTCGCGGCCAGGTCGGTCGACACGCTGTTTGAGAACGTCGACGTCGAAGCGGCGATCGCCGAGCAACTGCCTCCCGCGCAGCAGGGGCTCGCTCCGGTCCTGGCCGGACTCGCACGCTCGGGCGCCGATCGGGCGGCAGACGCTGCGCTCGAGCGGCCGCGTGTGCAGACGGTATGGGTGGAGGTGACGACCCGGGCGCAACGCCAGCTCGTGCGCCTCCTCGACGACGACACGACGTTCATCCAGACCGAGGGCGGAGCGGTCGTGCTCGACCTGAGTCCGATCGTGATCGAGCTCGGCGACCAGGTAGCGGTGATCGGAAAGGTTGCCGAGAGGCTCCCGGAGTCCTCGGGAAAGGTCGCGATCATCGAGGAGAGCCAGCTCGAGACGGCGCAAACGGCCACGAAGGTCCTCCGCTCGGTCGCCGACTGGATGTGGCTCGTTGCGCTCGTCGTCGCGGCCCTCGCGGTCTGGCTCGCCCGCGGGCGTCGCAGGCTCGAGCTCCGCGCCATTGCGCTGGGTCTGCTCGTCGTCGGGCTCCTGCTGCTGGCCGTGCGCCGCTTTGCCGGTGACTACCTCGTCGACGAGCTCGTGACAGGACGATGCGGTCAAGCCCGCGGCCCACGACGCCTGGAGCATCCTCACGCAGGTGCTGGCCGATCGCGCCTGGGTCTGGATCATCCTCGGGCTCGTCACGCTCGTCGGTGTGTGGTTCGTCGGGGAGACCCGGCGTGCCGCGCAGGCGCGCAGTGCCGCGGCGCCTGCCCTGCAGAGCCGCCCGACGACGTACGCAATCGCCGCGGTTGCCATCCTCGCGCTCGCGTTGGTCGCTCCGCAGATCGCCCGGGGCTGGTTCTCGGCGGTCCTCCTGATCGCGCTCATCGTCGCCGGAGTCGAGGTCGTCCGAAACACCGTGCTTCGAGAGGCCGACCAGCCCGGCTAGCGCTCGTCCCAGCGGCGCGCGGCGAGTGCCCCCGGGAAGGTTCAGGCCGGAATGATGGCGACGAACATGACCAGCGTCGCCCGTCCAGAAGATCTTCTTCACCGACGCCGGCACGTTCGACTACCTCAACCTGTTCCTGTCCGTTCCCGGTTCGTTCACCGAGAGCCTGGGCAATATCTCCGAGGATCCACTCGCCCGGGACACCGCGTTCGACGCGCATCCGCAAGGTGGCCGAGCAGAACGCCGAGCACGCCGAGAAGAAGGCGGCGAAGAAGGCCGAGCGCGAAGGTTCCGCGCGAGGCCTGTTCCATCGCAGCCACGACGGCGCGAGCGACGAGAATGCCTCACCCTCAGCGACCAAAGGAGAGCACGATGACGAGTAGCCCGGAACCGAGCTACGGGCATTCCTGGACCCGAGCGCCCGCGCTTGAAGCTGTTCCCGCTCTTCATGTCGTGGTTCGCAACGGGCGTCGCGCTGATGGTCGCCGCCGGGATCCTCCCGGGCGTCGAAATCGAGACCTTCTGGGCGCGCTCGTCGTCGCAGCGATCGTCGCCGTGCTGAACGCCGTCATCCCGCCCGTCCTCGCTGCCCTGCGGTTGCCGCTCACGCTCGTCCTCGGCTTCCTGCTCGTGCTGATCGCGAACGCACTCATCCTCCTGATCGCCGGCGAGCTGGCCGAGTCGTTCACAGTCGACAACTTCGGCTGGGCCCTCCTTGCCGCCTTCGTCGTCGGCGCGGTGAGCGTTGTGCTCTCAGTTCTTCTGGGTCTCGCGGACGACATGGGGTCGATCCGCATCGCGCAGAGGATCGCCCGGCGGCAGGGAATCATCGCCTCGACCGACGTCCCGGGGATCATCTACCTCGAGATCGACGGGCTCGCGAAGCCCGTGCTGCAGCGGGCAATGCGCGACGGCAATGCCCCCAACATGGCCCGCTGGGCACGCGAAACGCACTCACTCGCCGAGTGGGAGACCGATCTCTCGTCGCAGACGGGTGCCAGCCAGGCTGGCATCCTGCTCGGATCGAACGAGGACATCTCCGCCTTTCGCTGGGTAGAGAAGGAGACGGCAACGACGATGACGTGCTCCGCGCCTCCGGATTGCGCAGAGCTCGAGCGTCGGCTCGGCACCGGGATCGGACTCCTCGTCGACGGCGGCGCCAGCCGCGGCAACCTCCTCTCTGGCGAGGCCGCGTCTCGCGTGCGCTGGTCACGCCGGTAGAAGTTGACCGGCCGAGCTCGCCGGTCCGCGCCAGCCATGATGCCGCCCGTCTGCCACGCCGCCGCCGGCCGAAGCCACACGCCGTTGACACAGCCCAACCTTTCGGTCTTGCGTGCCGGTATCTCCCTTGCATCCGTCTCCCAGGCGCCCAGCCTGCCCCAACTTAACGAAGAACACCGCTGGCCACTCTGAGTGGCCTTCGACCGGTTGTGGGCAGCCGCTGACGGCGTTTATCCCGTCGCAAGGAGCACAACTATGAGCAACACGGCTGTAGCCAGCACGCACAAGCGCATCGTCGAGGAGGCTAACGATGCGTTCGCCAGCAATGACATGGAGGGCTTCCTGGAGCTCTGCACGGACGACCTCGAGTGGACGATGGTCGGGGAGTCGACCGTCAAGGGCAAGAAGGCCATTCGCGAATGGATGAAGTCGATGGATCCAGGCACGCCGGTGATTAAGGTGGACCAGATCATCGGCGATGGCGATTACGTCTTCTGCTGCGGCTCACTGAAGATGAAGGACAAGGACGGGCGCGAGGCGCCGTTCGACTATTGCGACGTCTATCGTTTCCAGGGCGATCGCATCGCCGCGTTGAAGGCGTTCCTGGATCAAGACAGACAAGCCGGCTGCGAAGTCGCGGTGACGGATGGTGGACGGGCCAGTCCTTGTCGAAGAGACAGGGACTGGCCGCATCACCGCAGTTGTCCCAGGATCACGTTGTCGTCACCCACATAGATGGCTGCCGATCGCGTTTGCGCGTGCCCATTGCCATGGGCGAAGCGTAGTACCAGAGGGTCGTCGGAGTCGATCGCGTACCACGGCCGCCTAAGCGGAGGCGCTCTACCAGCGTTCCAGCTGCCGGCGATGCCGCAGCAAGTGGCAGACCGCATGCTCGAGAATCATTTCGGGGTCGTATCGCGGACCCCAGCGCACCGTGAACGACAGGGCCTGAATTTCCTGCTCGGTTGCCTTCAGCAGCGGCTCGACGGTCTCCTCCGTCAACACGATTCCTTCAGTTAACAACGCGCGGACGTCCCGCGGGGAGTCCAGCCGCGCCGGATCAGCCTCGTATCGCTCGACGAAATCGACGCCGCGCGCCTTGCGGATGTAGTGCGCGTATCGATGCGCGGCGCCAATCACATGCAGGCAAATCGCCCGCGCCGAAACCGTGTTCGGGTTGTTCGACGGCCGCTCGGCGTCGAACCGCGCGAGATCGAAGCTTTCGACCACGCGGCAGAAGTCCTCCGCAGCGCGCGCATACTCGTCCATCAGCGCGCCGAACGGGCCGGACAGGCCGGGATGACGGATGAACGTCGTTGTCATAACAATTGAGCCATCAAGACCGACGATGATACCGTCATCGGCCAGGCAGTAGATAGCGCACGCCGTGTCTGACTTTCACCACGGGCTGCTAGGCTTCTGCCTTCTGCCTTCTGCCTTTTGCCTTGTCTACTGACTTCCGCCCGAGAGGCTCTTTACAGCCGCTTCGGAACGTGCCCCACGGCACGGGCTTCCCGTGCACCGGCGCCAGCGTCGTCACCTCTAGCTTCATCCGCTCGATCTGGTTCGCCAGCACTGCGCATCGAGGGCAGCTGCGCCGGCCGCGGCGGCTCGTGCGTGTCGAACAGATCCGCCTGGAACGCGATCCGCTCGGCCGGCAGGTACGCCATCAGCATCCCCTCCACGTGCCGCAGCGGCTGCACGTAGTAGACGCGGAGGATGCGGCGGTTGTCGGTGATGACGTAGCTCTCCTGCACGGCCTCGTAGTTGTAGCCCTCGGACACCTCGGTCGGCGGCCACTTCGCGACGATGTCCGGCTTCACCGTGCGCGGCTCGTAGTTCAGCACGTCGCGGTTGAGGAACGCGAGGTTCTTCATGTGCGTGACGATGGTCGAGCCGATGTGGAGGTAGGTGCGGAGGCCGCCGATGTGATCGAAGTGCGGATGCGAGGTGATCAGCCAGCGAATCGGCTTGCCGGGCGCGAGCTTCGCGATCGCCTCGATCACCGCCAGGCTCCGCTCTTCGTTGTGGGCGCCTCGAACACCGCGACGAAATTGCTGAACTCCACCATGTAGCTGTTGGCGGGCCCGCCGCCCATCAGGTAGACCCCGTCAGCCATCTTCTCCACCGTCACTGGCGGAGGCTCGAACCTCGCATTCTGCACCGCGGGCGGCACCGGCACCGGCGGCCCGCACTCGTTCGGCTGGACGTTGGGGAACTTGCCGCCGTAGCCGTTGTGCCCGGTGCTCTGGCGGTAGAACTGCCAGTTGTCGTCCCAGCCGTGGTGCGAGTGCCACGCGATCGGCCACTTGACGCTGCCGAACGTCATCTGCTCGGTGGACTCGTGCTCGATGTTGAAGTCCCCCAGCGCCGGCTCGTTCACCGTGGCCTTGATGCGCGTGATCTGGTTCTTCGAATTGATGGTGGCGTCGACGCGGTACTTGCCGAGCATCGTGATCGCGACGACGTGGACCTTCTCGGGCGAGACGACGTTGCCGTCGCGGCCTTTCTCGATCTGTTCCCACCGCCACAGCGCAATCGGGATTGGCGCCGGGTAGGCGCGCGGCCTTGAGGAAGCCCGGAGGGTTGAGCCAGAGATCCAGCTGGTACAGCTCGGCGAGCTCGGGCGCCACCGCCACGGGCGGGCCGTCCCCGTCGATGTGCCACGCATGCTTGCCGTTGACGATGTGGGTTTGGCGCAGTGACTTCTGCGTGGGTGTGCCGTCCTGCCAGCCGAGGCCGTACTTCCACGACGCAGGGTTCAGGCCGGGCTTCCGATCGAACGTCTCGACGCTCGTGCCCGCGCTCCCAGTTGATGGTGCGGGTGTAATTGTTGAGGGCGTCGATACGCGGCCAGTCGATGTTGACGGCGTTCTCGTAGGTCTGTCCGACGGCGGCGCCGTAGCCGGTGCCCGAGAACGTGACGCAGCGGAAGTTCGGCCTCGCCGATCTCGTTTGCCGCCGCGGCGGCGAGGATCGGCGCAGGGTCCACGTAGCCCGGCGCGAAGCGCTGGGCCAGCGAGTGGACCCGGCGAGGAGTATGAGTAGGGCGGCAACCGACAGCGAACGCATCATGCAGGGCTCCCGGTTGGTGACGGGGAGTGTAGCCCAGCCGGCCGGGGCTGCCTCCCTGAATGCAGGTGGTCGACCCGGACGGCACGGTGATTCCGGGGGCGCCGAAGAACGTGCCGGGCAGTCCGCTCGGCGTCTTCGGCATCGGCATCTGGGGCGCCTCGCCGATGCCGCTGTCTGGTCACACGCTGAACATGAGCCTGTGGCGCTCGTGGGCGGTGCCGTGGGTCAAGGACGACATCCATGAGTCGTTGAAGACGATGCCGCCGAGCGAGGCGGGCCCGATCTTCGGGGCGGCAGCGCAGCCGGGCCTCTTCCCGCGCTGGCATGGCAGCGGGTTTTATCTGACGAAGATCCCGGACCTGATCGGCTTCAAGGATCCGAATGTACATCGATCACACCGCCACGCACCAGCACCGCGGCCCTGGCGACCTGATGCGCTACGGTGCGATGATCACATATAGCGACCTCTCTGATTTCGGGCCGCATCGCCTTCTCCCCGACGAGGAGCGCCGCGTGCCGGTCCGCTTTCCGGACGAGACATGGGTATGCGCTGGCGCGCTACATCTATTCGCTGGAGCCGCCGCCGAATCCGCATCTGGCCGACGCGCGCATTCCAGCGGGGCGCGCGGTCTTCGAGCGTGAGGGCTGCATCAACTGCCACACGCCGCCCCTTTACACCAACAACCGCCTCACCCTCGCCGAGGGCTTCACGCCGCCGCCCGAGCACTTCACGTTCCTCGACATCATGCGCGTGTCCGTCGGACGGATCCGGGACTGGCGCTGAAGACACGGAAAGGCAACTGGTATACAAAGTGCCGTCACTCAAGGGCGTGTCGTACGCGGGCGCTACCTCCACGACGGATCGCTGACCTCCCTCGAGGAGATGTTCAATCCGGCGCGCCTCGAGGACACCTTCGAGCCGTCGGGATTCAAGCCGCCGAACGTGAAGGCGCGCGCGGTGAAGGGTCACGTATTCGGGCTGAAGCTCCCGGCGGAGGAGCGAGCGGCGTTGGTCGCGTTCCTCAGGAGCCTGTAGCCGGGCCGCCTCATACCACCGCACGCCGCCTCGAGCCGGTGGTGACCCTCGTCCGCCACTGTTTCAAGTCGAGCGTGAGCAGCGTGTCGTGACGCTCGTCATAGCTCAGTTGCTCACACAGGCGGCGTTCGATATCGGTGTCGATGTTCAGCTTCTCCCGGAAGCCGACCTTCTTGTAGTGCTCCACGAACGCCTGGCGATCGTCGCGCGCGACCTGATGGGCCTGATCGGCCGGGGGGGCCTTGACCACCACGAGGCACCAGGAGGCCTCGTCGCTGATTCGCTCGAGCAGGCCGCGCAGGAAGTGCCCGCCGATACCGGCGCCCCAGAGGCTGGCCGGGACGAAGAAGTCGTCGCTGTTCCACCCGGCGGTCGAATCGTGGAAGGTGACGGCGGCCAGCCCCACCTGGATCCGGACCGAGGAGGCGCCCCGCTTCAGCTCCAGCAGATTCTGGTAGAAGCGGCACCGGTAGGGCGCTGGCACCGGAGCGTTCCATCGCGCCGGCTGCGCCGAGCGTTCCTCCCACCAGATAGCGGCCAGTCCCGATTGCCGCGGTTGCGCCACCTCCTCGACCCAGCCCTTCTGCGGAACCGCGCTCCCTGTGCCGGAACCACTCGGGCCAATTGGGAAGCGCTGCTGAATGAATTGGCGGAAGCCTGGGCTGAACATGGGTGAGAGCAGCGGCCACCAGAACTGGAACGGCGTGCTCGTCGCCCATCGCGCGAACAGGTTGATCCATCCGAGGTTGAGCGGGTGGCCCCACCAGCGATCGAGTTGACACGCCACCCACACGTCTTCCATCACCTGCATCACCCTGAGCAGGAGCGAGAGCTCGGCCGCCATGGCTCCTTCCGCATCGTGCGTGAACGGAGCGGCTGGCCCGGCGCCCTGTCCGCCGACTCCAGCTGGTGGCCCGATAGGCACGCCGTCAGCGCGGCCGCGCGCGTACAGCTCCTTGATGCCGGCAGCGTCGGCCATCTCGGGAAACACGTGCTTCAGCGTGGCCTGCTGCTGGCGGTGCTGCAGTTCGGCGTCGACCGCGGCGAAGCGGCGTGTCATCTCGAGCACGCGATCCTCGAGCCCCTCGGGTGTCGGGCCCCATTGCCGCGCCGCCTCCGCGAACACCCAATCGGCCGAGAACTCCGCCAGGCCGTCCCGCCGGACGAACTCGAAGATGTGCTCGGCCGCATGCCGTCCCAGCCGCCGGTACGACTCCCACTGCGCCTCGTCGTAGAACTGGTCCGTCGTCCCTTCATGCGGGAAGGCGAGGTTGCGCGTCCGGTACTGCTGGACGTCCGGCGGCTCGTCGCCGGTGATCGACGGCTTGATGTACAGCAGGACACCCGTATCGGTGTCCGAATACTTGACCTTGCCGACCGCGACGTGCTGCCGGGAGATGCCATTGGCGTCCGGGCGGAGCGGCGCCACGTCGAGGGCGACGTCCACGCCGAAATCCTCGCGGACGCGTCGCAGCGCGTTGCCGAGATCGTCGAACGCCACGGTCGGGTCCGCGCCGCAGTCCGAGACGATGATGTAGCGGCAGTGCCGCCGGACCAGTTCGTAGAAGGCAAGGTTCTCGAAGTGGCCGCCATCAGAGAGATGGATATCGCGCATCACCGACTTCGGCACGTCGGCTGCCGACATCCGCCCGGAGGACGAGGTGAGTCCCAGCATCTCGCGGTAATACAGCAGGCCCGGCCACCGGCGGGGGCCGGCCATCGACGCCAGCGGGTGCCGCACCCACAGCCCGAGCCGCAGGTTCAGCATTGTCATGAGGAACGACACGGCCGGACCGACCCGAACCGAGATGTTTCCCATGTTCGAGTTGAAGGCGGCCGCGGACGCTGTGATCCCGGAGCCCAGGCGGTTGGCCGGGCTGTACTGGTGCCACCCGAGCGCGTGACGGCCCAGCGAAAAGCCGTGTTTCGACAGCACGGCGCTTCGCGCGCCGCGGTTCAGCGTCTCGACCTGGTCGCCGCTGAGATCGTTGGCCGCGCAGCAGACCAGGTGCAGCGGCCGGGATACCAGCTCGGTGAACTTCGGGTCGTCTCCGTCACGCGGCTCCGTGCCCCGATTGTCGGAGGCACGCTGGTCTTCGCCAAGGTTGGTGGCCCCCGCATACGCGCGGGCGATACGATCGCGGTAGAACGCGTGCATCCCGAACTCGTCTGGGGTGATGAACAGCGCGAGGGCGAGCAGTGCCGTCATCACCGCGCTTGCGCGCCACCACGATAACCAGTCGGCCCCCGCCGCTTCGATCAGCACGCCGCCCACCGTCACGGCGGTCAGGATCAGCGTCACGTAGGCGAGCAGCGCCGGCAGCATCGGCTTCAGTCGATCGAGCACGCCGGCCTCCGACGGCCGACGCAGCGCGACGCCGATCCAGTTGCGCAGGGCGGCGAAGATCCCCCCCGAGATAGCGGCGGAGATCGCCGCGCCCGCGAGGCTCGTCATGTTCATCGCCACGTGCCACAGCAGTGCGAGGCCCACCCATGTCGCGCCCATGCCAAGCGTGCGCATCAGCACGCGGTCGAAGGCCGCCAGCGACTCGCGCCGCCACGGCCGCGGCAGCACCGCCGACGTGGTCCGCACCGCGATGAGGAGGAGCCCGGCGACCAGCCATACGACGCCGTAATCGAACAGTCGCGGGCTGAAGATCCACGGGCGCCCGGGGTTGTCGATCCCGGTAATCGCCCACCAGCGCGTCAGCCCGGAGCCCGTGGCCGCGTGCCAGTCCCCTGCCTGCGCTCGAGTGAAGATCGGCCACGCTCCATCGGGATACCGCTCGTAGACCGCCGGCAGCTTGTACTGGAGGAGCGCGATCAGCAGGACGGCTGCGACAGCAAACGCTGCGTGCCGCTTTCTGCCGCGCGCCGCGGCGGCGGCCTCGTCCGGGGATTGGTTTGCGGAGTTGCCGGCGGTTTCGCGCCGAAACCCCTGCCACATCTTCTCGAACAGGATGAAGACGGCCGCGCTGATGACCGCGATCGCCAGCGCGGGCGCGCCCTCGGCCTCACCCGAAGCGAGGGGGAAGGTCAGCGCCAGCCATGCGATCAGCGTGACGCCGGTCACCGAGAGGCCGATCAGGAGCGCCGGCACCAGCCCACTGAGCAGCGCGACAATGGCCGTCCAGGTCTCGATCTCGAAAAAGCCCCAGCGGGGTGCCAGGAAGCCGCTGAACTCACGCAGGTGGCGCTCCTGATCCGATTCGACGAGGTGCGGTTGCTGCGGCATCTGGTCGTGGACCGTCGGGAAGAGTCGCTGTTTCCACTCGGCGTTCCACTCCGGTGCGCCGGGCCGCTTGCCGGATTCCTCCAGGCGCTTGTCGGAGCCGCTTCAGCCACGCCGACCAGAACGAGCCGACATAGCCGCCGCCCGACACGGTGGAGACGTAGTCCACCAGCGGCAGCAGCCCGATGCAGTGCAGCTCCTGCAGCAGTCCGAGATTGAACGTGGCGGAGCGGATGCCGCCGCCGGACAGCGCGAGGCCGATGAGATCCGCTTCCCGGAATGAGACGTACTGTTCGTCGGCCGCGGCGTTGATGGCGCACACCGGGCTGTCCTTGGTTCGGTGGACTTGATGTTCGAAGATGCCCTCGGTCTCGCGCTGCACGAGCTCATCGACGCTGGTCATCGACGCAGGCGTCGCTGACGTCGTCGCGTCGCCGCGGCCCGCGCGGTCTGCTGCCGCCCGATCCTCCAGCTCCCGCCGCCACAGCCAGCGTCCGATGACCAGCTTGCGCAGCGCGCCGAAACCGACGATCACGCTGCCGGCGATGCCCAGCAGCAGCAGCACGAACTTGTGCATGGCCGCCAGGCGAGCGAGCGTGAAGAGCCGGGCGGGTGCGCCTGAAGGGTTGGCGAGCGCGTCATCGAGCAGGCTGTTCTCCGCGAGGTCGAACAGCGCCCCGGCCACGACGGCGGCGATCACGAGCGCCGTGGTCTTGCGCGAGACGTTGCCGGCGACCAGCGCCCAGAGCGGAATCAGGATCCAGGCGGTCGTGTAGGACACGATGAAACGGGTGTCCAGGGCCAGGGATTCGCGCGCCACCGCGCACGGCGTTGCCGCGGGTCCGGCTCGCCGCAGCGCCACTCGCCGAGGATGCTGCGCGCGTCCGCGGTCGTCGGCGCGAGCGCGAGGCTCACGATCCGGCGCGGCGCATGGGAGGTCTGGAGAGGCTTGCCGTGCCGGCCGAGGGACCAGCCCTGGTAGGCGCTCCACCCGAGGGCGACGATGGCGACGATGCCGAGGATCTTGACGCCGGTGGTCAGCGGATCCGTTGGGTTGGGGGCGGACGACATGGTCCCTCCTGCCTGGGGGGGCATCGCGGACAGCGGAAGCATACCTCTGCCGGTCCGCAGGCGAGGACGGAGCCGTCTATGCCATCTGGCACGGCAGGACTGCTGCTCTATGAACGCCGGCAGCCGCGACTCTGAACTTTGAACTCTGAACTTTGAATTGACTTAGCCGTTATTTCACCGCAATCGTCACCGCGTTGCTCGGCCGGTCCAGCTCGAACAGGCGGACGGGCACGGCCGGGCCCGCGGCAATGCCGCGCGGCACTCGCACGCGCACGACGCTCACCGCGCCGGCATCGGGCACCCTGGTGATGGACAGCACGGTGGCGAGGCGCCCGCCGATCGTCACCCGCGGCAGGGCGGCGCTCTGCGCAGCGAGGCCCCGGCGTGTGGAGATCGATCGCTTCTCAGCCGCGGCCGGATCGTCAGGTGTCGCCATGTATCTCGTGCCGGCATGGAAGATTGCGCCCTGTCCCCGCCCGTCGCCCGACGTAGACACGAGCGACGGCGCCGGCACCAGCGCAGCGGGCGTGTAGAGCTCGGCGCTGGCGAGGCTTCCGTGAAAGATGCCGATCGCCTCCGTAGGAGACGCCGCCGGCGACCAGGACCCGGCCGTCACCGAGAAGCGTGGCGGTGTGCGTCTCGCGGGCGGCCGTCATGTTGCCGGTCGATGTGAAGGAACCGGCCGAAGGGTCGTACAGTTCGGCGGTGGACACGCTCCCCGCAAAGACGCAGGACCGCCCACGCAGCCCTCCGTTTCGCCGCCCGCGACCAGGACCGTTCCATTCGGCAGCGCGCTGAGCGTATGCCACACGCGCCGCATCGACATGTCTGCCGTCCTGGAGAACGTCCCCGCCGTCGGGTTGTAGATCGCGGCGGTCGCCAGGCGGCCGATCGACTCGCCGCCGGCAAACAACACCTGTCCATCTGCGAGCGTGGCGGCTGCCGATGGCTCGAAGGTCATGACGCCGCTCGGGCTGAACGCGTCGTTCGCGCGGTCGTAGATTTGGGCGGGGTGCTGCCCCGCGAACAGAACCGTGCCGTCATGCAGCAGCACCGCCGGCGCGCAGAAGTCGCACCCGCCGCGCCCGACATAGGCGCCAGCCGCGCGAAACACGCCGGAGGCCGGGTCGTAGATTTCAGCAGGCGCGAGATTCGGATAGGCGCGCGTGCCGTATCCGCCGATCACCAGGACCTCGCCCGTGGCCAGCAGGATCGCCGTGTGAAAACCCCTCGCCGTGATCAAGCCGCCGGTTGCCTTGAAGGTCTCGGTCGCCGGATCGTAGAGCTCCGCGCTTGCGAGCGCGTTGCCGTTCTCATCGTATCCGCCGACGATTAGCACCCGCTCGTCTGGAAGCAGCGTGGCGCTGTGCAGCCGGCGGGCCGTGGTCATGTCTCCCACGGCGCGAAACGAAGCCGTCCCCGGGACGTAAACCTCAGCACTGGCGACGGCGCTGCCCGACCCGCCACCCGCGATGAGCACCTGACCGTTGGCAGCAGCGTCGCGGAGTGGAACGAACGCGCCGCTGTCATGGTGCCCGTCTGGACGAACGTGCCCGGGGATTGCGCGGCCGCGGTCGAGGTGGTCGCCAACGCGCCGGCGACGAGCAGAGCACCCACCCGAGCCGTGAGAGACATCGCGAAGATTCTGGGAACGCGCCGCATACCGGCCTCCACCCAGGAGAAAACGTCCGCGAGATGAGTGACGAACTGGCGAACCGGAATTATACGGCGGCGAAGCTTCACCATCGGCTCGGGCACGCCGGCCTGGGTGGTCCCTCCATCGTCATAATGGCCTGATGAGGCTGGACTACAGCCCTCGGCTGCCCGTCAGCTCGTCCCGCGGTAATCCCGCAAAAGCGGCGCGGCCAGAGACCCGGTCGCCGCAGCGTAAGAACGTGACAGCCAGCGGCCTTGAGGCGCGGCACTATGGCGTCAAGGAATACCGATGACCACCGCAACAACGCCACCGGGACGACACGAGGCCGCCGCATACTATTTTTCGTACATCGATCTCGTTCCGCCAGGGAACGTGCGCACGATCCTCGAAAGGCAGCACGTCGACGCGCTCCGGTTCTTCGAGGCCATCCCGGACGCGAAGGGCGGCCACCGCTACGCGCCGGAGAAGTGGAGCGTATGCGAGGTGGTGAACCACTTGAGTGATACCGAGCGCATGCTGTCTTTTCGCGCGTTCTGGTTCGCGAGAGGGTTCGACACGGCGCTACCGAGCTTCGAACAGGAGGTCGCGGCCGCGCACGCCAATGCCGGCGCGCACAGCTTGCGGCACCATGTCGAGGAGTTTGGCGCCGTCCGCGCCGCCACCGTCAACCTGTTCCGGCACCTGCCTGAAGAGGCGTGGGAACGGAGCGGCATCGCGAGCGGCAACCCGTTCACCGTGCGGGCGCTCGCGTTCATCATCGCCGGACACGTCGAGCATCACATGGCCATCCTGAGGGAGCGCTACGGCGTCTGACGGCGCGGGTCCAGGGCTGCCGTAGCCGACGATGAGAGGCCGCCGAGTGCCTCGTCCGCTCGCAGTCCCGCGGCGTGCGCCCGGCTGGCCCATGCAAAAAGCGACCCGGCTGACAGAGGTTCCTGGGCGCCGTTCAGTTTCCTGGGCGCGCGCGCCCTTCCAAAAAGTCGTGGTCGTCATGCGCTCGTCGTAGGCGCCGCGCTAGCATCTGCCCATGGCGCGCATCGTCATCGGCGTGATGGGTCCCGGCGAGGCGGCCACCGACGCGGAGCGTGCGCTGGCCGAGCGGCTGGGGGAGCAGCTTGCCGACAGAGGGTGGGTGACGCTCACCGGCGGCCGCCCGGTCGGCGTCATGGAAGCCGCCCTTCGCGGCGCGCGGCGGCGCAACGGCCTCACCATTGGCGTGCTGCCGGGCGGCACCGCGGCGGACGCCTCGTCCTACGCCGACATCCGGATCGTCACCGGGCTCGGCGAGGCGCGCAATGCGATCAACGTCCTGAGCAGCGATGTCGTGTGCGTCTGCGGTATGAGCGCCGGCACCGCGTCGGAAGTGGCCCTGGCGCTGAAGGCGGAGCGGCCCGACGATCCTGATCGCTCCCGAGGCTTCGAGCGAGCAGTTCTGGCGTTCGCTCGGGAGCGTTCACCTGAACGTGGTGCGCACGGTGGAGGAGGCGATCGCGCTGATCGAGCGGCTGACGAGCGCGGGGTAGCGGCGGACCTCCGCTGGGCGGTCGACGAGTCCTTCATTCGATCGCAGTCCCGCGGCGTGCGCCGATCGTCGGGCGTAGCGACGTGGTGCGACAGTCGGTCGCCATCATGGCTGGCGCGGCCCGGCGAGCTCGGCCGGTCAACGCTGCTTCGGGTTTCACAAGCACCCGGCAACTCGCCTGGCTTGCGCTCTGGCTCAAACACGGCCGAGTGCTGCCCTGCGCAGCAGTTGTCGGTCGTCGGGAATCGGCCGACCTCAACGGTCCGCGCCAGCCACGATGGCGCCCGGCTGTCCCGGCAACGCCCGCGACCGACAAGCGCCTCGTTCGGGCGCAGGCCCTTGGCGGGCGCCGACGCCAGGTTCCGACACGCGACCCGTAGCGGGGACAGGCCCATGTTTGAGCCAGAAAGTGCAGGCGAGTTGGGCCAAGCGCTTGAATGGCGGAGGGCAGCGTGACCGGTGCACGCCGCGGGACTGCGGCCGAATGAGGTGCTTGTCGGTCGGACGCGTCGACAGCAAGGCTTGGGCATTGACCCGCTTATAACCCCATGCACAGTAAGCACTTGACGCCCGCGCGCCATGGGCCTACGCTCGCCAGACCATCACCGGGATGGACCGGCCGAGGTGTCGGCCGCCGTCCTGGCCATTCGTCGGGCCGCGTGGCGCTGTCCACGCGAGGGGCCGTATGCGTCGAGGTACCGGTCTTCGTTCTCGCGGTCATCGCCTCACTGGGCATCAGCGCCGATGCCAGGCAAGGCTCCGCAACACCGACTCGCGCTCCAGTCCGCGCCCACGCCCGCGATCTCACACGCGACTGAACCCCGAGAACCCCGAGCCCCGAACCTCAGAACCTCGAACCCGGCGCCCTGTCCGCGCCCGCGCAGAACGAACTCGTCGGGCAAGTACTGCAGCACGTGCCATAGTGCGCGGGCGAAAGCCGGCGGCCTCACGCTTGTCGGCTTCGACGCCTCAAAGGCCGTCGAGAACGGCGAGCTCACCGAGAAGATGATCCGCAAGCTCCGCGCGCGGATGATGCCGCCCGCCGAGCGCGCCGCGCCCGGACGATGCGACGTCGATAGCGCGATGGTCGACACGCTCGAAAGCGCGATGGACAAGCACGCCGCCGCCAACCCGCGTCCGGGCTGGCGTCCGTTCCAGCGCCTCAACCGCGCCGAGTACGCCGCCGCCGTCAAGGACCTGATTGGCATCGACGTGGACGTCAACGCCTGGCTCCCGCCCGACACCATCAGCGCCGGCTACGACAACGTCGCCGACGTCCAGAACTTCTCGTCGCAGCTGATGCAGGGGTATCTCCGCGCCGCGAGCCAGATCAGCCGCCTCGCCATCGGCGACAAGAACGCCAGCGCCACCTCCGCCACCTACAAGATCGAGCACAGCCGCTCGCAGATGGTCCGCGCCGCCGGCGCCCCCATCGGCACCCGCGGCGGCATCTCCATCGTCCACGTCTTCCCCGCGGACGGGGAGTACGTGATCAAGGCCTCGATGATCTACGCCGCGCTCGGCGGGCTGTTCGGCCGGACGCCGCTCCTGGCGATGGGCTTCGTCGAGCAGCTGGACGTCTCGATCAACGGCGAGCGCGTCGCGCTGCTCGACATCCTGCCGACGATGACCGAGACCGACTTCGGGCAGAACAAGGGCCAGAACGGGATGGAGGTGCGGACGCCTCCCATCCACATCAAGGCCGGCCCGCAGCGCATCTCGGCCGCGTTCATCCAGCGCCTCGAAGGGCCCGCCGACGACCTGCTCGCGCCGGTCGAGAACACCGCCGAAGGCGGCGACGGCTACGGCACCATCACGCTGCCGCACATGCGCGACATGACCATCGTCGGGCCGTCGAAGGTCACCGGCGTGTCGGAGACGGTGAGCCGCAAGAAGATCTTCAGCTGCCGTCCGACCAGCGCGGCGGAAGAAGAGGCGTGCGCCGCGAAGATCCTGCGCGACCTCACCGCGCGCGCGTATCGCGGCAAGGGCGGCGCCACCGGGCTGCAGGACGCGATGAAGTTCTACGAGACGAGGGGTCGGAAGAACGCGAGGACGATTTCGAGAGCGGCATCCGCATGGCGCTGCAGTCCATCCTGGTCAGCCCGCGCTTCGTCTTCCGCATGGAAGGCGGCCCGGCGACGGAAGCGGCCACCGGCACCTATCGCATCGCGGATCTGGACCTCGCCTCGCGCCTGTCGTTCTTCATCTGGGGCACGGGGCCCGACGCGGAGCTGATCAAGGCCGCGGAGCTCGGCCAGCTCACCACCCGCGCCGGCATCGAGAAGCAGGCGCGCCGCCTGCTCGCCGACAAGCGCTCCGAGGCGCTCTCCACGCGCTTTGCCTCGCAGTGGCTGCGGCTCCAGGACCTCGAGAAGCTGCATCCGGAGTTCACGGAGTACCCGCTCTTCGACGAAACCCTCCGCGACGCCATGCGCCGCGAAACCGAGCTCTTCTTCGACAGCATCGTCCGCGAGGATCGGAACGCGCTGGACCTGCTGAACGCGGACTACAGCTTCGCCAACGAGCGGCTCGCGCGCCACTACGGCATCAGCGGCGTCAACGGCACGGCCTTCAAGCGCGTGACCCTGCCGGACTATCGCCGCGGCCTGCTCGGCCAGGCGAGCATCCTCACGCTCACGTCGGTGGCCGACCGCACCTCGCCGGTGCTCCGCGGCAAGTGGGTGATGGAGGTGCTGCTCGGCACGCCGCCGCCTCCGCCGCCGCCCAACGTGCCGACGCTGGACGAGTCGGTCACCTCCTCGACCGCCGGCAAGCTCCTCTCCACGCGCCAGCGCATGGAGGAGCACAGGAAGAACCCGGCCTGCACCTCGTGCCACAAGGTGATCGATCCGCTCGGCCTGGCGCTCGACAACTTCGACGTCACCGGCGCCTGGCGCACCAAGGACAACGAGGTGCCCGTGGACGCCGCCGGCGACCTCTACGACGGCACCAAGATGGAGGGCCCGATCGGCCTGCGCGACGCGCTGCTGAAGCACCAGGACATGGTCCTCCGCAACCTGACCGAGAACCTGATGACCTACGCGCTCGGCCGAAGGCTCGAATACACCGACATGCCCGCCGTCCGCGCCATCGTCAACGGCGCCGCGGCGCAGGACAACAAGTTCTCGTCGTTCATCGTCGGCATCGCCACGCACCCGACCTTCCGGATGAGCGAAGCCGGCGCGGGCGATCCAGCAGCCGCGCGCACGACCGCGGCGCAACAGCAGCAGAAGATAAGGCAGAACGAGCAGAACGCGCAGAACCCGAAAACCTAGAACCCCGAACTGAACCCCTAGAACCCAGAACCTCGAGAACCTAGACCTCGACCTAAGGAGCCACGACATGGTCCTCACAGGCAACCACCTTCCCCGCCGAACGATGCTGAAGGGTCTGGGTGTGTCGTTGGCCTTGCCGTTGCTGGATGCGATGGCGCCGGCGGCCATCGCCAGCCGGGCAGTCGGGCGGCGCAGGCGCGAAGAAGGTGCGCCTGGTGGCCATCGAGATGGTGCACGGCTCCGCGGGCAGCACCGCGTTCGGCATCAAGAAGAACCTGTGGGCGCCGGCGGAGACCGGCACCGCGTTCGACTTGAGCCCGAGCAGCCTCAAGCCGCTCGAGCCGTTCCGCGACCACGTCACCATCATCAGCAACACCGACGTGCGCATGGCCGAGGCCTTCACCACGCCGGAGATTGGCGGCGACCACTTCCGCTCGAGCGCGGTGTTCCTCACCCAGTGCCATCCGAAGCAGACGCAGGGGTCGGACGTCTTCGTCGGCACGTCGCTGGACCAGATGTTCGCCACGCGCTTCGGCCAGGACACCCCGCTCCCGTCGCTGCAGCTCTGCATCGAGAACGTGGACCAGAGCGGCGGCTGCTCCTACGGCTACTCGTGCACCTACACCGACTCGATCAGCTGGTCGGCGCCTGATCAGCCGCTGCCGATGGTCCGCGACCCGCGCGTGGTGTTCGACACGCTGTTCGGCGTCGGCGCCACGCCTGGCGAGCGGCGCGAGCGGCGCGTGGAGGACAAGAGCCTGTTGGACTGGCTCAACCTCGTCCGTCGCCTCACTGAAGAAGGAGCTGGGCGTGCGCGACCGCGCGCGGCTGGACGACTACCTCACCGAGATCCGCGAGGTGGAGCGCCGCATCCAGCGCGTCGAGGCCACCAACAGCAGCGGCCAGGAGCGCGAGCTGCCCGGGCGCGCCGATCGGCGTGCCGGACTCCTTCTCCGAGCACGTCAAGCTGATGTTCGACCTGCAGGCGCTGGCCTTCGCGTCGGACCTGACCCGCGTGTTCGCCTTCAAGCTCGGTCGCGACGCCTCGAACCGCACCTACCCGGAGAGCGGCTTCAACGGCGCGTTCCACTCCACCTCGCACCACGGCGAGCGCGAGAACACCATCATGGAGTTCGCGCGCATCAACCACTACCACGTCAGCATGGTGCCCTACTTCCTCGAGAAGCTGAAGAACACCGCCGACGGTGACGGGAACCTCCTCGACAACTCGCTGGTCATCTACGGCTCGCCGATGGGCGACTCGCACGTGCACAACCACAAGCGCTGCCCGCTGTTCCTGGCCGGCCACGCCGCCGGGAAGCTGAAGGGCGGGCTGCACATCGCCACCGCGGATGGAACGCCGATGGCGAACGCCATGTTGTCGGTCATGCACACGCTTGGCTTCGACGACATGGCGAGCTTCGGCGACAGCACGCAGGCGCTGGATCTGACGAGCGCCGGCACGACGACGGCCGCGGGTCAGCAGGGGTAAGAGCCATGACACGCGCGACGCCTGGTCTCACCTTTCGATGTGCGGTCGCTCGTGATGCGCGATGGCGGTGTCGCCGTTTGCCGCCGAGCGCGATGTGGCGTTGGCCGACGCGGCCGAGCGCGGCGACGCGTCGGCCGTCCGCGCGCTGCTGAAGCAGGGCGCGGACGTCAACACCGCGCAGGGCGACGGCATGACCGCGCTCCACTGGGCGGCGATGAACGGCGACGCCAATCTCGCCTCGCTCCTGCTGGGCGCCGGCGCCAACACGCGCGCGGCCACCCGCATCAACCGCTACACGCCGCTGATGCTGGCGGCGCGCCAGGGCCACGGCGCGGTGGTCGAGGCGCTCCTTGCGGGCGGCGCCGATCCGGAGACCACCACCGACAACGGCACCACGGTGCTGATGTTTGCGGCGGCATCGGGCGACGTGGCCTCGGTGGAGGCGATTGCGAAGCGCAAGGTGGACGTCAACGCGCGCGAGACCGTGCGCGGCCTGACGGCGGCGATGTTTGCCGCGGCGGCCAATCACGCGGCGGTGATCAAGGCCCTCGGCAAGGCCGGGGCCGACCTCAGCGCCACCTCCGACCCGCTCGACCTCAAGGTCATCGATCGCACCAAGTTCAAGGGCGTCCTGTTCGGCAACCCCGAGCCGCCGAAGACGCCGGGCGGCGAGGCCGGTTCGGTGGAAGGCGGCGGCGGGCGCAACGGCGGCAACGTCAGCGGGCGGAACAACAGCGTCTACGCGCCGCCGGCCGGTCCCACCCGCGTGCCCGGCGTCGATCGCGACTTCTCCGGCAACGAGCTGGTCAACACCCACGGCGGCATGACCCCGCTCCTGTTTGCCGCTCGCCAGGGCTACATCGACACGGCCCTCGCGCTGCTCGACGCCGGCGTGGACGTCAACCAGCCGAAGATCGGCGACGAGACCACGCCGCTCCTGATGGCCACCATCAACGGCCACTTCGACCTTGCCAAGGCGCTGCTGGATCGCGGCGCCGACCCGAACCGCACGGCCATCAACGGCATCACGGCGCTCTACGAGACCATCAACATCGAGTGGTCGCCGCGCGCCGGCGGCGCCAAGCTCCGGGCCCACAAGGACCAGAAGCTCTCGTACCTGGAGATGATGACGGCGCTCCTCGACAAGGGCGCCGACCCGAACGCGCGCCTGGAGACGAAGGTGTGGTACCGGCGGCAACCTCTCCGGCGTCAACGAGCAGGGCGCCACGCCCTTCTGGCGCGCCGCCTATGCCAGCGACATCGTCGCGATGAAGCTCCTGGTCTCGCGCGGCGCCGACCCGAACATCCCGACGATGAAGGGCCTCACCCGGCCGCCGACCGACGATGGCCAGCGGGAGTACAAGGACGTCTCAGGCCGTCCGGCGATTCCGACGGGCGGCCCGGGCGTCCCGCCGCTCGTCGCCGCGTCGGGTGTCGGGTATGGTGAGGGCTTCGCCGGTAACACCCACAACTTCGCGCCGACGGGGATGATGGCGGCGGTGAAGTACCTGGTCGAGGAGCTGGGCGCGGACGTCAACGCGGTCGATCACGAGGGCAACACGGCGATGCACAACGCCGCCGCGCGCGGCGACGTGGAGATGATCCTGTATCTCGTCGCGAAGGGCGCGGACCCGAAGGCCGTCAACCGCGAGGGGAAGACGACGGCGGACATGGCGAATGGCCCGGTGCAGCGGATTCAGCCGTGGCCGGAGGCGCTGGCGCTGCTGGAGAAGTTGGGAGCGGTGAATAACCACAGATGCGTGTCGTGCTGAGTGTTCAAGCGACGCGCGATGAGCCGGTGGTTCGACCGCACGGCGCCCTGCGCGTCCGAGGCGGTCACCTCGGCGTCGCAAACAACCAGTCGATGTCCACCATCGTCGGCGATCCGAGGCCGAGCGCGCGCAGGCCAGGCTCGATGGTCTTCCGGTCGCCCGCGATGGCGATCACCAGGTGCTCGGGGTCGAGATACTGCGCGGCCACCCGCCGGACATCGTCTGCCGCGGTCGTTTCGATGACTCGCGCGTACGTGGAGTAGTAGTCGTCCGGCAGGTCGAACGCGACCAGCGTCTCGAGGGCCTGCAGCCGGCTCGAGAGGCGGCCGGTCGCCTCGAACGTCCTCGAGAACTCGAGGGCGACCGCGCCCTTCGCGCGCGCGAGCTCGTCAGCGGCAATCGCCTTGGTGACATCGGCCAGCTCACCGATCAGCTCGGCAAGCGCCTCGGCGGTCTTGGGGCCTTGCACAGCCGTGGCCACGGCCAGCGCTCCCCCTGACCGGCGCCGGTCGAAGCCCGGGCGAACACCGGTGGCGTAGTCGCGGAGAGCCGGGGTGCGGGCCGCGCCCAACCTACCCCTGAGGATCGCGTTCAGCAACTGAATCGGGAAGTAATCGGCCGTCGCACTCGTGGCACTCACGCCGCCCACGAGGATCCGCGACTGGGGCGCGTTCGGGACGTCTGCGAGCAACAACTGACGGGCGGGACGCCGGGTCTCGGGAGCGGGTCCGGGAAGCGTCTCGCCTGCTGCAGCCGGCCCCCACTTGCCGAAGTGGGTCTCGAGCATCGGCAGCACATCATCGGGCGTGACGGCACCCACGACCAGCAGGGTGCTGTTCGCCGGTCGGTATGCGGCCTTATGGAACGCGGCGACGTCCTCGACCGTCATGGCCGCGAGGCTGCCGGCGGAGCCGATCAGCGGCGCGGCGTTGCGGTCGGCGCGACCGTAGACGCCGCTGGCGAACGCGAGCGCGGCGAGGGCGTCGGGATCGTCGCGTACGCCGCGCAGCATCTGCACGCGCTGCCGCCGCGCGCGTTCGAGCTCCGGCGCCGGGAACGTGGGTCGCTGAGCCATGTCGGCCATCAGCGGCAGCACGGCGGCCAGTCCGGCGACCGGCACGTACAGGCGCAGCAACGACGTATCGGCGGTAGTCGATGCCGAGAGATTGGCGACGTGCGCATCGAGCTCGTCAGCGAACTCGACGGCGGAACGGGCGCCGGCGCCCGCGGTCAGCAGCGCCGCGGTGAGGCTGGCGACTCCGAATCGCCCCGGCGGGTCGGCGGCCGTGCCGGTCCGGACCACCAGGCTCATCTGCACGACCGGCAGTTCCGGCTGCTCGACAATCCACACCGGCAGCCCATTGCTCAACCGGTGCTTGAGGATGACGGGTGCCCAGAGTGTTGGAGCACCGGCTCCCGGATTTCGGGGCGCCGGTGCCTGCCCGGCGGCCACGGCCAGGGAGACCAGGAGGAACACGGTGGTCGTGAGCGTGCTGTTCACTCGAGTGTCCAGAGCGTAACCGACGAGACGTCCTTGACGACGATCCGGTTGCCCGAGACGGCCGGCTGGGCCCACGTCGCGCTCGTGGCCACGGCATACCGCGCGAGCGGCTCGAACCCGTTGCGGCGGCTCCTCGCCACAATCAGCTCCGCATCGTCGTTCAGGAGGAAGAGAAGGCGGCCGGCTTTGACGACCGCGGTGTTCTCGGCCTGGCGGGGCGGGCCGAGCCACAGCACGCGGCCGGTGTCCGCTTCGAGCGCGAAGAACTGGCCTCTCGCCTTCTCGGACAGGCCGAACAAGGTGTTGTCGACGAGCACCGGATTGCTGAGGAACAGCGAGACCTCGGCGGTCTCCCACACGACGTTGACGGACCAGGCGCCGTCCCGCCGCGCCACCCGCAGCGCGGTGACGCCCATGCCCTGGCTGCTGACGATGAGCGTCTCGCCGTGCTGGATGGGTGTGATGGCGCTCGGCGTGCCACGGGACGGCCACGCGTGCTCCCACAGCCGCGTGCCATCCGACACCGAGACGCCGAGCACACTGTTGATCGGTCATCGTCACCACCTGGCGAACGCCGTCGAGCTCGACGATGATCGGTGAGGCGTAGGCGGCGCGACCGGGTGCCGAC
Organism: uncultured Actinomycetes bacterium; assembly: GCA_963721795.1. GTDB lineage: Bacteria > Actinomycetota > Thermoleophilia > Gaiellales > Gaiellaceae > GMQP-bins7. The sequence goes on along the minus strand of CAVRLT010000021.1, from coordinate 40,232 downwards.
CACCTCACCGCGCCGGTCTTCGCGTCGAACGCGGTCAGCGGCCCGTGATTGCCGGGGTGGACGATCACCAGCTCGCCCTCACCCACGGGCGACACCGACATGCCGTAGGTGGGATGCTTCTCTTCGGCCGGCGTCTGCCAGACGAGCCGTCCGGTTGCGGCATCGAACGCAGAGACGATGCCGGTCATGCCGAGCGAGAACAGCCGGCCCCGGTGGAAGAGCGGGGTGGCCTTGGGGCCCACGCCGTGCGCCGCCGCGAGCATGTCCGGTTCGTACGGTGCCGGGTAACCCGTGTGCCAGCGTTCCTGCCCCGTCGCCGCGTCGAGGGCCGTCATCACCTCGTTGCCGTTGCGCCGGGCGAAGACGTAGACCGTGTCATCCACGACGAGGGGAGTGGCGTAGCCCTCTCCCACGTCGACCTTCCACCGCCGGGTGAGCGCGTCGGGCCACGTCGCCGGCTCCGCGAAGGCGCTGGCCGCGCCGTCCCGGTTCACGCCGCGCCACTGTGGATAGTCGCGTCCGCGGTCCTGCGCGGCGCCAGCGGCGACGCAGGCCGTCACGAGGACGGCGCCCAGGAACGGGCGGCGGCGTGCGGACTGCCGTCCACCCTCGACAGCGATTTCCACGTCGTGAGTATATCGAGCCGCGTGGAGGGCGACCCGACCGCCACCTTGGCTTTGCGGCGGCCGCGGGAGTGTTCCCACGCCTATTTGGCGAGACCCGCCTGCAGCTTCTCCAACGACTTCATCGTGTCCTGGATGCGATCCTTCTTCACGAACTCCGTCGCCAGGAACCGTTGGACGGTACCGTTGAACAGCTCCGGATTGTCGAATGGCACCATGTGCGTGCTGTCGGGAAAGATCGCCAGCTGCGCGTTTGGCAGGTGGTTGTAGATCTCGACGATGTGGTCGGTGCGGATCAGGTCGTGATCGCCGGCCAGCACCAGCGTCGGCGCGCTCACCTTCTTGAGGAGCGAGGGATCGATGTTCGGTTCCTTCAACATCATGCCGGCGACCTTCACGGCCCGCTTGCCTTCCGGCGTGCTCCGCACCGCCTCGGGCATGTCGGCCAGCATCTGCCGAACCAGCGCGTCGGTCTCCTCGTAGATCGCCTTCGTGCTCGGGTTCAGGTTCGCGGCCATCGAGACGAGCTTCCGAACCTTTGCTGGATGACGCACACCGAGCAGAAGCGCCTCAATCCCGCCATCGCTCCAGCCGACCACGTCGACGGGTCTCAGCCCGAGATGGTCGATCAGCGCCGCGAGGTCGTCGGTCATCTTCTCGTAGGTGATGGGACCGGCACTGTCCGATGAGCGTCCATGGTCGCGGCTGTCCATCGCCACGACTTTGCGGTGCGTCTTGAAGAACTCGATCTGGGCCGCCATCGAGCCGATGCTCTGGCCGTTGCCGTGCACCAGCAGCAGCGGCTCGCCGTTGCCGTAGGTTTCGTAATAGAACGTGACCCCATCGTGCGTGAAGGTGCCGCTGGCCGCGGCATTCGCGCCATAGGCCACAGATGTCACCGATGCAGGGGGCGCTGCGGCAGGTGGTGCCGACGTCGGCCTGGGAGCGGCGGGTGTCGTCGTCGTCGAGCCCGAGCAGGCTGCGACGAAGACGAGTGAGAGGGCAAACATGGCCGATGGACGCGGGGGAGTCATGGCGGGAGTGAGTCTATACCTGCTGTGCCGATCTCGCGCCGCGCCGCCGACTGGAAGGGCTTCGTGGTGGCGCGCAGGGCGATGGAGCCGAGAGCGACGGCGTACGGCGCACGTCACGCTCTGCGGACCGCCTCCTCCCCGAGAGGCAACGCCGCTACCACCGCCTGATCGCGCGATTCGAATCCGCTCCCGCTCGTTAGCCCATCGCCTCGCGGTCGCCCGATCCGGACGCGGGCGCGTGAAAGGGGGCGGACTCGCCATTGTCGGAGACGGGTTCGTCGAGCGTGAGTCGCAGATCGGATCCTGAGAGGGAGCAAGAGTCCGAGGATGTATCCAGCAGTGGTCCACGCGTCTGCGGCAGCGTTCATCGAGGACTCGTCTTCGAGGAAGCCGGCCATTCTGGCCGCGACCACTTGTACGAGGGCGATCTCCCATTCGGTGGCGAGACGTCCGGTGCGATTCACCACTTCCAGCACGGCCGTGGTCGACCCTGCACGCACCAGGGGAACGGCAATCAGCGACGACACATCATCCGGCCACACGGCCGCACTCACCTCGGCCGCGGCGGTAGGGTCGTTGTGGATCATCACGGCCCGAGCCTTGTCGGTGGCCACGGCGGCACCTGATCGCTGATGTACCCGTAGACACTGAAGTCCCTCGCTCGCACAGAGCAGATGACGTTGGTGTCGGCCGAAGTGAACCAAGGCAACTCCCTCGGCGTGAATCGCCGAACGGAGGCGATCGAGCAGCTCCGAGACGAACTGATCCGCACCGAGCAGATTGAGGGTGGGGTCGGTCAGCTCCTGGAGTGTCCACAGCTGCCGCTGTGCCAGCTCGACCTCGCTGCGAAGGTGCGCGTGCGTCTCTGCCGTGGACCAGTCAGCCGCGGCCCGCGCCTGCTGGTGCGTCAGGTCGCGCACAATCATCGTGAATCCGTCGAGTCCACCGGGAGCGAGCGGGCTGACTTCGATCTCCGCCTCGAACCTCGTCTCGTCAGCGCGCCGCTGCCGGCAATTGCGGCGAGTCGTGCCGCCTCGGGCCTCGGCGAGCAGCCGGTGAAATTCCGTCCGGCTAGAGTCGTCAAACAGCGGAGCCATTCCGGCGGTCACCATGTCGGTACTCTTGAAACCGTACAGGCGTGTCGCGCCAGTCCGCCAATCGGTGACGTGTCCGGCGTGGTCGAGCAGGATCACCGCCGTGTCGTCCAGTGCCTGGTCGAGGCCGCTCAGCGCCCGGTCGAGGCGAGTACGCTCACCCTTCGCTGAGTCGAGCTCGCGAGCGGAACCCTCGAGGCTCCGCCGCAACGCCCGGATCACCGTTCCCATACGAAGGATGACGAGTCCGATCACCAGCCCCTCGATGCCGAACAGCGCTGCCGTTGACATCGGGACCGCCGACGACAGGCGAGCCAACAGCACCGACAGAAGAATGGCGACGAGCGTTGGCTCGGCTCTACCGTACGCAGCAGTGAGCGCTATCGCAACGTGGAACAGCCAGAACTGCGGCTCGCCGGCCGGCCGGCCCAGAGTCCATTGCAGGAGAAATGCGCCCGCAACAACGACTGCCGCAAAGGCATGCGCAGTGAGGCGTGTGGCCTCTTCACTAGCGAGAAAGGCGAATTGCGATGCGGCTCGGCCGTTGAGGCCCGTCCACAACTCACCTGCTCGCGCACGCCAATCGTGAAACCGTTCCGACATGAGCGTTCGCATGTGTCTTCTCATGCGTGAGACTTCTTGCTCAAGGTTGACATCCTACGCGATCGGCGTGAAATACACCGACTCATCGAGACTCGACGATCGTCTCGAACTGCGGGCCAGCGCTCCGGCCTCGAATGATGCAATGAGCCACTGTGCCGACGCCGCTGATCTCCAGGCGCTCAATGGGGCACTGCGGTCAGCCGCTCGCGATCGTGCCTCCGCCCAAGGCCGCGCTGGCTTCACCGCTGGCCGTCGTGGACAACCCGAATGCCGTGCTGCTCGCGCTTGTTCGCGTACCACATCATGCGCGCGCGCCAAGACGCCGATCATGCCGCTCAAAGGCGAGTGTCCGATCGACCCCACGCGTGCTGCGTTCAGCCTGAAGCGCTTGCCCGGTCTTCAGATGTAGGATGCTTCAGTCAGTTGCTGCATGACGGCGACGACGATGACGTATCCAATCACGCTTCGACGCGACACGAATGGCACCTACCTCGTGGCGTTCCCCGACCTGCCGTGGGTGCACACCTCCGGCGAATCCAAGGACGAGGCTCGCCCGCAGGCTGCGAATGCGCTCGTGACCGCGATGTTCTATCTCGTCAAGGAACGGCTGCCGGTTCCCGCGCCGAGCGGCGCGGGGCGCATGGGTACAGGTAGGGAGATGCGCTGATGATTACGGGGAGGTCTGTTGTGGCCAGTGACACCTTGACTCGATTCCGCGTCCACGCGCTGGGCGTGGTGGCGACCTCCGTGGCGACGGCCGTCCTCGCCGCGTTCGTGCTCCCGGAGACCAGTTGGCAACTGCTGGCTCGCTGCTTGATGGTGGTGGTGCCGGCCGCGGCGCTCGTGTTGCAGTTGCGTCGCTGGGAGCAAACCGATGCCCCGGCGGGCGAGATCCTGACCGGCCTTTATCAGTTCGCGCTGATAGTCCCGTTCCTGGTGTTGACGCTACTGGCCGACTGACCCAGTGGCATGACACAGAGGTAGCGTGGCCGGCCTGTACCTGGCCCGCGGCGCAGCCGGCCCGGGCGCCGCCGCTGCCGGGCGACGGCTAGCCGCTCTGCCCCGCGTCTGTGTGACCGCGTGACTCGCCATTCTCATCGCAGGCTCATCAGAGCTGCTGACGTCCGCATTTGCTGCATTTTCGCGGATGGCTGGTCATTGGTTTCGCGTTCCACGCCGGACAACAGGTATCGGGACACCCCCCAGGAGTCGATAGGTAGGAGATGACGAGACAGACCTGGGCCGTCCTCGCCGCCGGAGCGCTGATTCTGGCCGTTTACGTCCTTCGCCTGGATCGCATCGTCGGCATCATGGGTGACGACGCCTGGTACGCGTTGCTCGGCCGGACCCTCGCGCGCGGCGACGGTTTCTTGCAGCCCAACACGCCGACCCCTGGTCTGCTCCCAGTCTGGCCTCCGGGCTTTCCGCTGCTCCTCGCGCCGCTCTGGTACCTCGCTCCCGATTTTCCGGCCAACGTCCCCGTGCTGAAAGCGCTGTCCGTCGCGGCGATGTTCTTAACGGCGGGCTTGACCTACGTCTACAGCAGGGCACACACGGAGTGGCCGCGTGAGCTATCGCTGGTTGTCGCTGTCGCTGTCGCGCTCATACCGAGCCTCGTCTTCCTGACGACGTCGACCTTGATGTCCGACGCTGCCTTCCTTGCCGTGCAACTCGCGACGCTGGTCGCTCTCGAGCGCTGGCCCACCCGCACTGGAACCGTGGCGGCGGGCGTGGGCGCAGCGGTCGCGGTGTTGATGCGCACCGTCGGTGTCGCCGTGCCGATGAGCGCGGTTGTATATCTGTGTCTGAAGCGTGAGTGGCGACGCGCCGCGATCCTTGCGGCCGTTGTCGCCGTGTCGCTGGCGCCCTGGTACCTCTATGTCTCTCGCCACTCGACAACCGCCGCGCAACAGGGCGAAGGCGAGGCGCTCCTCTCCTACCGTCAACAGTTCTGGCAGCAGTGGGCGGGCGACGCCAAGGCCGGCACGGCGACGCTTGCCGACCTGCCGCTCCGCATCACGCAGAACACCGGCGACGTGATCACCCGAGATGTCGTCGGTATCGTGGCGCCCTCACTCTTGCGTGGCGCGCACCAGAGCGGCCTGGAATTGCTCGGGGTTGGCAGCTACGGCATGCGGGGTCCAATGGGCAACGACGCGGGAACAAGGATCGTGTCGGCTGCGTTGTTCCTGTTGATCGCCGCTGGCTGGACACGGGCGGTGCGGCGCCGACTCTCGCTCGCCGAGGTCGTGGTGCCGTTATCGCTGGCGGTGATCGTGTCCTGGCCGTTCTGGACGTTCCGGTTCGTGCTGCCACTGGCGCCGTTCCTGCTGATTTACATGGTCGATGGCCTGCGCGCGGTGACGCCCGCGGCCAGTCGCGTGCCGGTGCTCGTCATGCTTGGTGTGGTCGGACTGAGCCTGTTCGATCATGGCGAGTACCTCGCCCGCGCTCGAGTCCGCCAGCCGGACTGGTCGCTCTACGCAGAAGACACGGACGCGGTGCTCGCGTGGTTGCAGGAGCATCGAGCCGAGGGCGTCATCGCCACAAGCAATCCGGCGCTCGTGTATCTGCACACCGGCACGCCCACGATTCAACTCGAAGGACTCGTCGATCGCGTCGCCTTGAAGGCCCGCGGCGTGCGCTATGTCGTGTGGGTACACCTCGCCAAGATGCCTGTACCCGCGGATCAAGGATCTCTTCGCTATCTCTCGCCGCGGGCTGGATTCTGGGTGCTCGAGCTCTGACCACCTCGTCTGGTGTCTCCGCGCGTTTCCGTCATGGCAGGATCAGGCAACACATCCGCAGCTTTGCGACTGGATTCCCACGCGTCGCCGTAGTTTCATGACAGGGTGACCACCTCCATCCTCGAATCCAACCGCCGCCGCATGGTGGCCATCCTGTCCGAACTCGCCACCGGCGAGGGCCTGCGGCCGACGATGGTGGATGGGGTGAAGCTCGGCCGCGCCGACCGCGGCTACCCGCGCGCCCCCGTCCTCTACGAGCCCAGCATCTACATCGTCGCCAGCGGCCGGAAGACCGGCTATCTCGGCGACCGCACGTTCGTCTACGACCCCAACAACTACCTCGTCCTGTCGGTGCCGCTGCCGTTCGAGTGTCAGACCGAGCCCGGGCCGGAGGGGCGGGCGCTCGGCATCTCCGTCCGCGTCGCGCCCAGCGTGGTCAGCGACCTCGCCGTCCGCATGCAGTCGCGACCGCGCGCGACAGCGGTGGAGGCGACCGGCTACGTCGAAGCCACGCCGCTCGACCTGGGGATGAGCGATGCCGCGCTGCGGCTGGTCGAGTGCCTGCGCTCGCCCGTCGATGCCGAGATCCTCGGACCGGGCATCGTCCGCGAGATCGTCTACCGCGCGCTGTGCGGCCCGCAGGGACACCTGCTGCTCGAGATGGTCGGCCGGCAAGGGCAGGCCGCGCAGATCAACGCCGCGCTGCGCTGGATCCATTCGCGTTACGCCGAACCATTCAGCGTGACGCGCATGGCCGAGGAGATCGGCATGAGCGTCTCGGCGTTTCATCATCAGTTCAAGGCGCTCACCGCCAGCTCGCCCGTGCAGTACCTGAAGTCGGTGCGCCTGCACAAGGCGCGCGCGTTGATCGTCGACGAGGGATCCGGCGCCGCGGTGGCCGCCGCCGCCGTTGGCTACGAGAGCGCCTCGCAGTTCAGCCGCGAGTTCAAGCGCTTCTTCGGCGCCAGCCCGACCGAAGAAGTGCGACGCGTGCGCGCGGTTGTCGCAGAGCCAGCATCAGTCGAGGTTCACTCGAGTCACTGAGCTGCTCCGCAGAATTGCAGCATCGGGCAAGATCGAGACAGGTTTCGGTCTGGTTCTCTCGCGGCCGCGCGCAGTGAAATGGAACCATGTCCGACACCGTCATCTCCAACCCAACCTCTGTTCCATCCCGTCCCGCCGTGCGCCAGGCGCGCGCGTGGGCGGCACCAGCGCCACGTCACCCCTCGCGCCCTTGTCGATCGAACGTCGCGATCCCCTCGCCGACGATGTGGTGATCGAGATCCTGTATTGCGGCGTCTGCCACTCGGATCTGCACCAGGTGCGCAACGAGTGGCAGAACTCGATCTATCCGATCGTGCCCGGCCACGAGATCGTCGGCCGCGTGACGCAAAGTGGGCACCGCCGTCACGAAGTTCCGCGAGGGCGACCTCGCCGCCGTCGGCTGCATGGTCGACTCGTGCCAGCACTGCGCGCCGTGCACGCGCCGGCCTCGAGCAGTACTGCGAGAAAGGCAACATCCAGACCTACAACGTGCCGGACCCGCATCCTCGGCGGCCCGACGTTCGGCGGCTACTCCGAGAGCATCACGGTCAAGGAGTCGTTCACGCTGAAGGTGCCGGACGAGCCTCGACCTCGCCGCGACGGCGCCGCTGCTGTGCGCCGGCATCACCACCTACTCGCCGCTGCGGCACTGGAACGTCGGCCCCGGCAAGAAGGTCGGCATCGTCGGCCTCGGCGGCCTCGGCCACATGGGCGTGAAGTTCGCGCGCGCCTTCGGCGCGCACGTCGTCCTGTTCACGACGTCGGCGAGCAAGGTCGAGGACGGCCTGCGGCTTGGCGCGCACGAAGTGGTGGTCTCGAGCGACGCCGACGCGATGGCACGGCACGCGTCGTCGTTCGATTTCATCCTCGACGCGGTGTCGGCCGACGCACGACATCAACGCCTACCTGCAGCTGCTGCGAGCTCGACGGCACGCTGACGCTGGTCGGCGCGCCCGAGCATCCGCTGCCGGTGGCCGCGTTCAGCGCTGCATCATGGCGCGCCGCAGCTTCGCCGGATCCGGCATCGGCGGCATCAAGGAAACCCAGGAGATGCTCGACTTCTGCGCCGAGCACGGCATCGTCAGCGACATCGAGCTGATCCGCATCGATCAGATCAACGAGGCCTACGAGCGGATGCTCAAGAGCGACGTGCGCTACCGGTTCGTGATCGACATGGCGTCGCTGAAGAGCTGATCCAACGGAGACATTTTTTGATGCGACATAAGCGGTTCGGTTCGACCGGTCTCTTCGTGTCCGAGTTGTGCCTGGGCACGATGACGTTTGGCGGCAGCGACAGCAACATCTGGGGTCAGATCGGTCAACTGCAGCAGGCCGAGGTCGACGCGTCTGATGAGGCGTGCCCTCGATGCCGGCATCAACTTCATCGACACGGCGAACGTCTACAGCGAGGGGCAGTCGGAGCTGCTTACCGGTCAGGCATTGCGCAATCTCGGTGTCTCGCGAGACGAGGTGGTCGTCGCGACCAAGGTGTTCGGCGAGATGGGCAAGGGCGCGAACGCGCGCGGCGCTCTCGCGCTATCACATCATGGAGTCGCGTCAAGGCCAGCCTGCAGCGGCTCCAGCTCGATCACATCGACCTCTACCAGATTCACGCCTTCGACGCCGCCACGCCGATCGAGGAGACGCTGCGTGCGCTCGACACACTGGTGCAGCAGGGGCTGTGCGCTACATCGGCGTCTCGAACTGGGCGGCGTGGCAGATCGCCAAGGCGCTCGGCATCTCCGAGCGGCTCGGTCTGGCGCGCTTCGACTCGCTGCAGGCCTACTACACCATCGCCGGGCGTGATCTCGAGCGTGAGATCGTGCCGATGCTGCAAGGCGAAGGCCTTGGCCTGATGGTGTGGAGCCCGCTGGCCGGCGGCCTGCTGAGTGGCAAGTACACGCGCCAGAGCAGTGGTGAAACCGGCAGCCGGCGGACGACGTTCGACTTTCCGCCGGTGCAGATGGACCGAGCATACGACGTCATCGACGTGATGCGCGGCATCGCCGAGGCGAAGGGCGTCAGCGTGGCGCAGGTCGCGCTGGCCTGGCTGCTCCATCAGCCGGTGGTGACCAGCGTCATCATCGGCGCCAAGCGGCTCGATCAACTGGACGACAACATCGCCGCGACGAACGTCACGCTGTCGGCCGAGGATCTGACGGCGCTCGATCGGGCCAGCGCGCTGCCGGCCGAGTATCCCGGATGGATGCTGGATCGGCAGGGAGGGGCGCGGCGGCAGCAGTTGGCGGGCAAGCCGAAGCCTGACTAGCGCGCCCTCACTGCGCACTCACCGCGCCCTTAACCGCCCGGCCTTCGCGCACTCCTCGGCGACGGTCAGGTAGCGTCCGACCGCCGCGGGCCCAATCACGTAGGGGTGCGGGTCGGTCGCGCGACGGGTGGCCATCGCCGGAAGCTTGGTCTTCGACCCGTCGAACGCCGTATGGTTGGAGATGAGCACGTCGGCGCCGGCCGCCGCCGCCAGCTGGCGGAAGCGCTGGGCTGAGTCGATGTAGCGGCCGAACCAGAAGTCGTCGCCGCGCTCCGGCGTGATGTAGGCGGCGCGATTCGCGACCCAGTTGAACGCGGTGCCGCCCCAGTAGGCCGCCATGTGGGGCTTCCCGGCATCGCGGACCGGGATGAGCGTCGGAGATCGTGCCCAGGGTGTGGCCCGGCGTCAGGTGGAGCGTGAGCGTCGTGTCCCCGAGCGTCAGCTTCTGGCCGTCGGTGGCCACCATGTCGCTTCTTCGGCTTGCGCCACGATCCGGTGGCGCGCCCCAGCAGCTCCCAGTCGGCCTCGGAAATCACGACGCGCGCGTTGTAGCTGTCCTGCAGGAACGCGGCCCCGCCGACGTGATCGTAGTGTGCGTGGCTCACGAGGACGTACTTGATCTGGGCCGGATCGAGGCCGAGCTTGCGCAACCCGCCGATCACCTCGTCCTCGACCGAGTAGTCGAAGATCGGGTCGATGATGATGATGCCGGCCGAGGTGACGACCGCCCAGGCCGAATATTCCTTTTCGCCGACGAAGTAGAGGTTGTCGAACACCTTGACCGGCTCGGCGTGCCAGGTCTCCCGCGCCGGGGGCCCGGGCGGGCGCGCGGCCGCGGGCCTCGGCGTGCTCGCCGGCGGCGCCGGCGCCTCGCACAGGCGATCCGCCAGTGCGGTGAAGTCCTTGCCGGCGGCCGAACGGGCCGCCGCCACGTGCCCCTCGACGGTGTCCGGCACGGCCGCCTGCCACGCCGCCGCTCCCGACGCGATCGAACCAGCTATCAGCAAACCGAGGACTGTCTTCATTCGCTTTCTCCGCTCCTGGGTGGCCGCGTCGATACGACAGGAGTATCCCACTCTTCAATGGCGACACAGCCTCGACGGATACCGCGCACTTCACGGAGATGCAAGGACTGCGGCCGCAGTCGCGGCGGGAGGGCGGCGGCAGAAGCGAAGGCGCCGGGGACGCCCGCGTATAATCGCCTCGGTCTTCGGTCATGGCGAGCCTCCCGGCCGGAACGCGACTCGGACGCTACGAAGTACGCGCGCTGCTGGGCGCGGGCGGCATGGCCGAGGTCTATCTTGCCGAAGACACCGCTCTCGGCCGGCGCGTGGCCCTGAAGCTGCTGCCGCCGGACACCGCTCGCGACGAGGCCGCGCGCACGCGGCTGGCCCGCGAAGCCCGGGCGGCGGCGGCGCTCGACCATGCCAACATCTGCGGCGTCTACGAGGTGGACGAGAGCGACGGCCGCTTGTTCATCGCCATGCAGTTCGTCGAGGGCGAAACCCTCGACGCGCGGCTGCGGCGCGCGCCGCTCGACATCGACGACGCCCTCGGCATCGCGTTGCAGATCGTCGACGGCGTTGCCGAGGCGCACCGGCACGGCATCCTGCACCGCGACCTCAAGCCGGGCAACGTGATGGTGACCGCGCGCGGGCAGGCCAAGGTGATGGACTTCGGCCTGGCCAAGCCCGGCGTCGGCACCAGCGCCGACGGCCGCATCGCCTTCACCCAGGCCGGCACCGAAGCCGCCGTCTCGACGCCCGGAGTGGTGTTAGGCACCTGGCCGTACATGTCGCCCGAGCAGGTGCGCGGCGAATCGCTCGACCAGCGCAGCGATCTGTTCTCGCTCGGTGTGGTCCTCTTCGAGATGGTCGCCGGCCGCCGGCCGTTCGAGGGACACAGTTCGGCCGAGGTGGCCTCGTCGATCCTGACACGCGAGCCGCCGCCGCTGGCACGCTTTACCGCCTCCGTGCCGCCCGAACTCGAGCGGCTCGTGAGCAAGGCGCTCCGCAAGCCGCCGGACAGCCGCTATCAGACTGCCCAGGATCTGCTCATCGATCTCCGAGCGCTCAAGGACGAGCGCGATTTCCAGCGTCGTCTCGGACGCACGCCAGTCCCCGCCTTGGCGTCGACGCCGTCGTCTGCCACGCCGCCGTCGGATAGTCCTGGGGGGCACCCAGGCCAATCTCTACGTCAGCAGGTGCAGCGGGTCCAGATGCGACCAGCGGGGTGGCGACAGACGCGGTGCCGCTGACGCGGGTCTCGGACGCGGCTCCAGCGGCGCCGGTGACGCGCCGCGGGCGCTGGCCGATCGTGGCCGCAGCCGTAGTGTTGCTGCTGGTCGCCGGGAGTTGGTTTGCCTGGCGAGAGATCAACGTGCGGCGCGCCTCGGCGCAACTGGACCGCGCCGTGGCCTTGACCGAGGAGGGACGCCTCTTCGAAGCCTATGACCTCGCGACTTCCGTGGAGCCCCTGCTGGCGGGCAACGCCACACTTGCCGGGTTGCTGCCGGCCGTGTCTGACACGCTCACGGTGACGTCCGATCCGCCAGGCGCAGAGGTCTACCTCACGCGCTTCGTGGCGGGCGTGGACGAACCGCGTGCGCTCGTCGGCCGAACGCCGCTCACCAACGTGCGCGTGGCCCGCGGCGACTACGTGATGACCGCTGGAGAAGGAGGGCTACGCGCCCTTCGAGCGATCGATCTCCGGCCGCGGCGTGATGCTCGGCACCGTCAGGATGGCGAGGCCGCTGATATTCGAGGTGCCGCTGCGCCCGGCTAGCTGCCGTGCCGCCGGGCATGGTGTTCGTGCCGGGCGGCCGCTACCGGCTGACTGGCTGGTCGCGCCCCACCGACCGCCAGGTGGATCTGGCCGACTTCTACATCGATCGTTACGAGGTGAGCAACGCCGCCTTCAAGGAGTTCATCAGCGCCGGCGGCTACCTGAAGCGGCAGTACTGGCCGGAGGCGATGGTCCACGACGGCAAGCCGCTGTCGTGGGACAACGCGATGCGGCTGTTCGTGGATCGCTCTGGGCTGCCGGGCCCGCGCAGCTGGTCGAACCAGGCGCCGCCCGAGGGACGCGCGGATCATCCGGTGACCGGAGTCTCCTGGTACGAGGCTTCCGCCTACGCTGCGTTCCGTGGCCTTTCGCTGCCGACGGTGTTCCAGTGGCAGAAGGCGGCGCACAACGGCACCTATTCGCCCATCGGCGTCACGATGCCCTGGGGAGTGAACCCGCCCGGGGAGGATCTGACGACGCGCGCCAACTTCGGCGGCCCGGGCACGCTGCCGGTGATGTCGCTGCCGCACGGCATGAGCCCGTTCGGCGCGTTGCACATGGCCGGCAACGTAGCCGAGTGGACGCGAAGCGACAGCCGCGAAGGGCCCTTTGCGGCCGGCGGCGGCTGGATCGAGCCAGCCTACATGTTCGCCCGGTTCGGGCCGCGGCCCGGGACGTTCAGTTCGGATGCGCTGGGCTTCCGACTGGCGAGGCTGGCCACACCTGGCGGGCAGGAAGGCGCCGAGCCGATTCCGCTCGATCGCGAGGTGCCGCGCTACACCGCCAGCTCCGACGCCGAGTTCGGCCGGCTGGCGGAGGTCTATCGCTACGAGCCGCGCCCGCTCGACGCGCGGATTGAGAACCGCCTGGACACGCAGGAATGGACGCGCGAGACCCTTACCTTCCGCGGAGCCGACGACGAGCGGGTGAGCGCGTACCTCTATCTGCCGAAGCACGCCCCGCGGCCGCTGCAGGTGCTGCACTACGTGCCGGCGGCCGACGTCGACGGCGGCATCCGTTCCCTTGACGCGTCGATCGACGATCGCATGGGCGGGTTCGTCAGAGGCGGCCGGGCGGTGTTCGGCGTCGTGCTCGAAGGCTATGTCGGGCGGCCGTGGCCCGCCGGGCCGCGGCCCGATCGCGGCACCGCCGAATACCAGGACGAGGTGGTCGATCGGATCACCGAATTGCGCCTCGGCCTGGACTATCTCGCCAGCCGCGCCGACCTCGACTTGTCGCGCCTGGTCTTTTTCGGACCAAGCGCCGGCGCGCAGATCGGCCTGGTCATGGCGGCGATCGAGCCGCGCTACCGCGCCGTGGTGATGGTCGGGGCCGGGCTGCCCAACATCTACGATCCGTACGTGGCGACGGCCAACCCGGTGAAGTTCACGCCCCACATCCGCGCGCCGAAGCTGATCATCCAGGGACGCTATGACGAGGACACGCCGCTTCGCAGCGCCTCCGAGCCGATGTTCGCGCTGATGCGCGAGCCGAAGCGGCTGGTGCTGTACGACGGCGGCCACGTCCCCGCGACGAGCTTAATGATGACGGTCGCGAGCGAGTGGATCGACGAGCAACTGGGAAGGGTGACCAGGTGATCTCGTTCGACATTTCCCTCGCTACGACTGCGCATCGCGCTCGGTTCCCGATTGTCGATCGTCCACGTCGCTAGCCCTTACTGCAGGGAGGTTGCAATGACGGGACAGATGATTGCACTCGCGGCTGCGTTCGTCGCCATCGTTGTTGTCAGCGGATCGGCTTCGCAAGGTTTTCCACCGCCTTTCCCGCGTCAGGGCGTGACACAGATCCTTGAGAACGATTACGTCAGGGCGTGGGATGCACAGTTCCCGCAGAACGTTCGAACGGCGATGCACGAGCATGTCAGGGATACGGCGGCGTACTTCCTCACCCCGGGCCAGGCTAGAGCCACTTTTCCGGACGGGACTACCACGGTCGGAAAGCCGATCGCGAGCGGACACGTACTGTTCAATCGACGGGGCGTGATTCACATCGAGGAGTGGATCATGGAAGGCACGCGGGCGATTGCGATGGAGTTGAAGACGGCGATCCCATCTCCAGGCGACTCCGCCTTGAACGCAGCCCAGCTGGATACCGCAACGTATCGCACCCTCCTGGAGAACGAGCAGGTGCGGATGCTCGAGGTCACAACCCGTCCTGGACAAACCTCGACGCCGCATTCGCATCCAGGCCGGCTCGTCGTGCAGCTCGCGCCGTGCCCAGGGTCGCACATACCGGCATCAGCTGCCACGACGTCGGCCGGTGAGCGGGTGTGGTGGGGCGCACCTGAAAGCCACGGGGGCACCACTGCCAGTGTGACGCAGGAGTGCCGCTCGATTGAGATCGAAGTCAAAGCGGCGCGATGATGGGAATGCACAGCGAGAGGCCCGGAGTGGTCCTGATGCTCGTAATGATGCGGCAGCTCGTGATGAGGAGCGACGTCCACTGATCGCGGAGAGAGGATTCGAATCGCCCGTCGTGGAGCAGCGCATTCCTGCGCCTTGGCATCGTCAAGCGCTGAGCGACCAAACGCGCCAACCGGCGCCTCGTCATCATCGGCGCCAATCGGCTGCAAGAGCTGGACATTCTACGCGCTTCGCGGCAGCGCCCGCACTCGCGGCCGCGCACCGCGCGCCTTCGCCGCGTGCCACAGGTCCCACTTGGCCTGCAGCCGCATCCAGATCTCTGCATCCCACCGGGTCAGGGCCTCGAGCAGCAGCGCGGTATCCGCACTGACCGCCCGCCGCCCCTTGACGATGGCGTTGAGACGTTGGAAGGGGATGCTCATCCGCGCAGCGGCCTCCACTTGAGAGACGCCCAGCGGCTCGAGGAACTCCTTGAGGAGCATTTCACCTGGGTGGGTGGGAGGGCGATTCGTTGGCAGCATGGCGTTCCTCAGTGGTAGTCCGTGCACCGGACATCGTGCGCGTCGTGACCCTCGAATCGGGAGACCACCCGGTACTGGACGTTGACCCGGATGGCGTGATGCCCGGCAAGGTCGCCGACGGGCGTGTGCAGCCGATTGCCAGGCGGCACCCTAGATCCTCGAGCCTGATCACCGCGTCGATCTGGTCGAGCTTGCGGCGGATGGCGGGCCAGAGCTCTTTGGAATCCGTCGCGCGGCCTTGCTGTTGACGCCGTTCCAGATGTCCCGGGTCGTGTCGTCGGCCAGCGACCGGATCACGACGACACCATAGCACACATAGCGTGCTATAAGGCGCCGATGGTGTGTCCCTTCTGGAGGCGAGGGCTCGCGCCTCTGAGGACGCGGACGCAGCATATGATGCCCCGCAATGCCTGCCTCGTTCGCTCCCGTGGGCGCGTTGCTCATCTTCGTCGCCGTCTTCGGGTTGGCCACCTGGCGCGGCGTGCACCTCGGCTTGCTGATGTTCGTCGCGGCCTGCGCGGTGGGCCCGGGCCTGGCAGGGATGACGCTGCGGGAGGTGATCGGCGGGTTCCCGGTGGCCATCCTGATCCTGGTGGCCGGCGTCACCTACTTCTTCGGCATCGCCCAACTGAATGGCACCCTCGACCGCGTGATGACGACGCTGGTGGCGCGCACCGACGGCCGGCCGACGCTGATGCCGGTGCTGTTCTTCGGGCTGGCCGCGCTGATGGCGGCAATGGGATCGCCGCAGGCCGGTCTCGCCACCGGGCCCGTCGGCATGGCCACCGCACGGCGCGCCGGCGTCGACGCCGTCCTGATGGCGATTGCCATCAACAGCGGCATCTGCGCCGGCTCGTTCGCGCCCACCAGCCTCTTCGGCGTGATCACCTATCGCGTCGCGCACGAGGCCGGCATCGAGGTGAGCACCTTCGCCCTCCTCGCCGTGGCGATCGTGGCCAACGTGGCGCTGCTGATCCTCGCCCTGGTCCTCTTCGCGAGCGGGCCACAGGCGAAAGCAAATGGGCCCGCCCTCGAGGAGACCGCGGTGCCGCGGCCGCTGGAGCCTCGGAACCCGGCACCGGGCACCGGCCCGATGACCGGGCATCAGCTGGCGACGCTCCTCTGCCTGCTGGGTCTCGTGCCAGGCATCGTCGGCGCCACGCTCGCCGGCGTCGAGGTGGACATCGGCGTCGTGCTGCTCGCGTTGGGCGCAGCGCTCGCCCTGCTCGATCCGTCGCTTGGCGCCCGCGCCTTCGCGCGAATCGACTGGTCCACCGCCTTCGTCGTGGGTGGCATCGTCACTTACGTCGGCGTGCTGCAGAAACTCGACGCGGTGAACCTGCTCGGCCGCGAGGCGATGGCCATCGGCTCTCCGCTCCTGGCGGCGCTGGTCATCTGCATGATCGCGGCGCTGGTCTCGGCCTTTGCCTCCACTACCGGCGTGCTGGCGGCGCTGGTGCCGATGGCTGTGCCGCTGGCTTCGTCCGGAGGGGTGCCCGGCTGGGCGCTCATCACCACGCTCGGGGTCTCGGCCACCATCGTGGACGCGTCGCCGTTCTCGAACACCGGAGCCACGCTGATCGCCTCGGCGCCCGAAGAGGATCGGCCGCGGCTGCGCGTGATGCTGCTGCGCTGGAGCATGGCGATGGTCGTGGTCGGGCCGCTCGTCACGCTGCCACTGCTCGTGCTGTTCGGGCGATAAGGACGAGACTCGCGTCATGCCTGTGCGATGTGCGCGCATGGATTGCATGGGCCGTACTGCCGTGATAGGCTCCACGCGCCCAGTCGAGCCGGTCGCCATCAATTGTTCTAATTCGTCGGTTCCGTCCCCAGGCGGTTCAGCGTTCGCGCGGTTGGTCTGACCAGTACACGGTGACAGGAAAAGGACCCATCATGTCGATTCCGATACGCTCGATCATCGTCGGCGCTGGACTGGTTGCGGGGCTGTCGGCGATGGCCTCGGCCCAGACCACGACGACCAGCAGCGAGACCAAGAAGTTCGAAGTCATCGCCGTCGACGGGAACCAGCTCGTCGTGACACTGCCGGAAGGCACGCGGGAGATCGCGGTGCCCCCGGGCTTCATGTTCACGGTGAACGGCAAGCAACTGTCGGTGCAGCAGCTGAAACCCGGGATGGCCGGAACCGCGACGATCACCAGGTCGACCACGGTGACGCCGGTGACCGCCACCGAAGTGAAGAACGGCAAGGTCGTACAAGCAAGCGGCGCCTCGATCATCGTGCGCACCGATGACGGGTTCAAGATGTTCACGCAGGGCGACGTGGACAAGCGCGGCGTGAAGATCATGCGCGGCGGCAAGCCGGCGGCCGTGTCGGATTTCCGTCCGGGCGACGAGCTGTCGGCGATCATCATCACGTCGCTGCCGCCAAGGGTCGTCACGGAGCAGGAAGTGAACGCGACATTGACGGCCAGTGGCGCGCCGCCATTGTCTGCCACGCCGAACCGCGGCGGGGCCGGTGCCCCGGGTGCGGCGGGATACTGCCGCCGGGTGCGGCGGGATCTGCCCCGGGGGGCGGCGGGAACGGCGCCGAGCGCCGCGGCGACGGCACCAGCGGCCCCCGGAACGGCTCCGAGCGCTGCGGCCCCTGCGGCGGCGCCATCGGCAGGAGCGGATTCCGCACCCGTGGGTGCTGCTCCCGGCTCGACCAGCAGTTCGTCGGCCATCTATTGGTTGGTGGGCGGCCTCCTGATCCTGGCGGCGCTCGCCCTCATGATGCGCCGCCGTTCCAGGGGTTGATTCGCAGGCGCTTCCTTGCTCAGCCGTAGCCCATAAGCAGGTCGCCCGTCGGTCCGCGCGAAGCCGCCGTGTTCCGCGAGAAGCACGGACGCCAGCGAGGTCTATCCGACGGTCGTCGGGGATGGGAGTCTCTTTCTTCTCGCGCCGTATTTTCTCGAAGGAGGGCGCCGTGACGGCGGGCGAGGTCTACTGGATGAACGCGAGGTTCCTGGAGCGCTTCAGGCGATAGCGAAGGAGTTGGAGGCGAACGTCAAGGCCGCGCGCTTCCTCGACCGGCGCGGCTGATCACGCCAGCACGACCCGATTGCGTCCCTCGGACTTTGCGGCATAGAGCGCCTTGTCCGCCTCCTGAAACAGGAATTCCGCCGTCCGCCGCTCGTCGGGAATGACGGCCGCCACGCCGACACTCACGGTGACCTGCCTCGACCCGCCGAAGACGAGCCTGAGATCGCCGACTGCCTGCCTGATCGCATCGGCAATCGTTCGCGATTCCGCAATCTCCGTGTTCCCGAGAATCACGCCGAACTCGTCGCCGCCGAGACGTGCCGCAAGATCGCCGGGCCTGCGGGCGAACGCCGGCAGCACCTTGGCGACCGCTGCCAGGCATTGATCGCCGGCAAGGTGCCCGAGCTCGTCGTTGTATTCCTTGAAGTAGTCGACGTCGACCAGGATCAGGCTGATCGCCGAGCGGTCGCGGATGCTCCTGCGCATCTCCAGGCTCAGGAACTCGTTGAAATAGCGGCGATTGGCCAGCTCGGTGATCGAGTCGTGCAGGGCCATGTGCTCGGCGCGCTCCTCGGCCAGCTTGCGCTGCGTGATGTTGTGGTGAGAGATGACGAACATGCGGCTGGAGTCCCCCTTCAGGCGCGACAACCGCATCATGAACCAGCGCTTTTCCGCCGGGGTGTGGCAGGGGTACTCGTAGTAGAAGTTGGCGCGTTTGCCGCCGAGCACGTCCGAGATGCCTTGCGCCGCCTCACGGGCGCGCTCGTCGCCGGCGGCGAAGGAGTAATGGACGACGTCGAGGTAGCTGCGGCCCACGCAGCTGAACTCGGGCGAAAGCCCGTTCTCGATCCCGAAGCTCGTCCAGGCGGAATTGACGTCGAGGATCACTCCCGCCTCGTCGGTCACGGCGATCTGCTCTTCGAGCGAGTCGAACACAAACGCGCGCAGAGCAGTCCGGTCATCCATGTCTAGACGGTCGTCGCTAATGGTATCGCGGTCACCGCGCCTCATGGCCACACCGTTCGCTCCCACCGGTTCGGAGCGTTCCACGAGGTACAACACACAAAGCGGGCCGTCCTCGGACCGTGTCACAGATGGAAGCCGAACGCTAGGAACACATAGACAGACGACACAGGGCGATCGCAGAAGTGCGTACCCGACTGGTTGAGCTGGCCGCGGGCCAACCACCACTCGGCCGAGCCGAGGGTTAGACTACGCAGTTCAGCGCACTCCGTGCAACGCGCGGGTAAGTTCGGCTTCACGCAATCGAGGTGTGACCATGCGCAGACTCACCACTCTCGCCATTGTTGCCCTGATCGCGGCCGGCCCGGCCGGCTGCGCCGGCGAAGCGCCCGGCACGCTGACCGCCTCCCAGGCGGCGCTCGCGACCACCGACACGCGGTCCATCGAGTACTCGGGTACCGGCAGATGGTTCCAGTTCGGCCAGGCCGCGAATCCCACGCTTCCCTGGCCGGCCTTCGATCTCAAGAGCTTCTCCGCCCGCATCGACTACGAGGCGCCTGCCGCGCAGGTGCAGATGGAGCGAATCCAGGTCGTCGAGCCGAATCGCGCCCGGCCCACCCCGGTCGCACAGCGCGTCGTCCAGGTCGTCAGCGGCACGCACGCCTGGAACATGGCGGCGCCCGCCGGCGCCGCCCCCGGCACCGAGCCCGCGCCGCAGGCACAGCCCGCGGCCGTCGAAGAACGGGCCATGGAGATCTGGACCACGCCGCACGGCTTCCTGAAAGCGGCAGCTGCCAACGACGCCAGCTCGCAGGCGGTAGAGGGGGGCTCGGAGGTCACGTTCACCGTGGGCGGCAAGTACCGGTACGTGGGCCGCATCAACGCGCGCAACGAGGTCGAGCGGGTGCAGACGTGGATCGACAATCCGATCCTCGGGGACACACCGGTCGAGTTCGCTTACTCCGACTACCGTGATTTCGGCGGCATCATGTTCCCGGCCCGGATCGTCCGGACTCAGGGGGGCCATCCGGTGCTCGAGCTGTCCGTGGCCTCCGTCACGAAGAACGCACCGGTGGACGTTCCAGTGCCGGACCAGGTGCCGGAGCTTCGCGCCCCCGCCGATTACCGTGACGGTCGAGAAGCTCGCCAACGGCGTCTACTACCTCAAGGGCGGCAGCCACCACAGCGTCGCCATCGAGCAGGCCGATCACGTCGTGGTGGTCGAGGCCCCGCAGAACGAAGCGCGCTCCCTGGCGGTCATCGCCAAGGTCAAGGAGACGGTCCCCGCCAAGCCGATCCGCTACATCGTGAACTCACACGTCCACTTCGATCATTCAGGCGGGCTTCGCACCTACGTCGCGGAGGGCGCCACGGTCGTCACCCACGAGATGAACCGGCCGTACTACGAACAGGCCTGGGCGGCGCCGCGGACCCTCAATGCCGACGCGCTGGCCAGGTCGCCGCGGCCGGCCACCTTCGAGACCTTCGCCGAGAAGCACGTGCTCACCGACGGCCGGCGTTCGATCGAGATTCACCGGCTCGCCGGCAACGGGCACAACGACGCGTTTGCGATGGTCTACCTGCCCGTTGAGCGGATCCTCATCGAGGTGGACGCGTGGGCGCCGCTCGCGCCCAACGCGCCGCCACCGCCGCCGAGCCCGTTCGCCGTCAACCTGTACGAGAACATCCAGAAGTTGAAGCTCGACGTCCGGCAGATCGCCGCACTGCACGGGCCGGGTGTCGCGACGCTGGCAGACCTGCGGTCGATGGTCGCCCCGGCAACCGCGACTCGGTGAAGCGCTGAGCCGGAACGCGACGCTGCGTCAGCTGCCGCCCAGGCCCTGCGCTCGCATGGCGCGGCGGTAGGCGACGGCCACGGCGTCGAACTTCAGGTGCAGCTCGTCGGCCAGGTCGAACGGCACCTGCTCAGGGCGTTGCGACTCGACGATGCGCTGGTCCTGCCCGAAGATGACGCGTTCGAACTCCTGCAAGGTGGAGTCGGGATCGTCGAAGTCGTAGTTCCGGCCAATGATGCAGTAGCCGCGGCATCGCCCGGTGGTTTCAGGCTGCGACGCGAAGAAGTACACCATCCCTTTGTCGCCACCCCAGCCAAGCCTGAGGACGATCGTGTACGGCAGGTGCAGCTCGTATCGGCTCCGCCGCTCCGGCTTGACGGTCTCGGTGTTGGCGAACACCTGGAACTCGTCGCTGTTGGGCGCCTCGGGGCGGACGATCGTGTAGTGCAGCACGTGCTCACGCGTCTCGACGACGTGGTCGGGCACCACCGGCCGGTCGGGGTCGCCCAGCAGGCCGGGGTGCACCCACGGGAAGTGTCCGAAGTCCGTGAAGTTCTCCACCTGCCGGGACGCGTCGCTCTGCCACGCGAACGGCCCTGTGTTGACGACCTTCCAGCCGCCGGATTCGAGCTCCGGAATCTCCGGCAGCGCGTAGGCAGGCTCACCGGTGTCGAGGCACACCCAGACGAGGCCGTATCGCTCCTGGCACTGGAACACCGGCGTCCGCGCCTTCACTGGAATGGTGGCGTTCGCCGACTGTGGGATGCGGACGCACGCGCCGGTGGCGTCGTAGTGCCACGCATGATAGGGACAGACCAGGCAATCGTCGGCGACCCACCCAAGTGATAGTGCGGTGCCCCTGTGAATGCACACGTCGCGCATCGCGTGCGCGCGGCCATCCGACGTGCGCCACACGACGACCGCTTCGCCCACGAGTGTCGCGGCCCTCGGTCCGTCCGTCAACTCGTGGCTGTACGCCACCGGGTGCCAGCAGCGAATCAGCTTCTCCGGGAAGGTCGAGCGTGCACCGTTCATTGGCGGAGGGCTATGCTACCACCCAGATGTCCGCTCGTCCGTGTCCTGCTGGTCGCGTGTGCCGTTGTCCTTGCCGGGTGTGACACTCGCCCAGGTCGGCCGGCCATCCAGACACTCGAGCCCGGTGTCGTCCGGATCGCGGTCACCGAGCACGACGGTCACCAATCCGCTGGACCCCGAGGAGTGGATGTACCGCTATGCGGAGCGCCTTGGACGCGAGCTGGGCCTTCGCGTGGAGTGGCACGTGGTGCCGTTCGACAGGTCGTGGGAGCTGGCGGGCAAGGATGTCGTGGATGTCGTGGCCACGAACCTCGCCAACTTCCCGGACCGCGTGAGTCCGGGAGGCACGTTCTCGGCGCCGTTCCTCTACGAGCAGCGCGCGCTCAGGATTCGGGCGGCCGATCGCGCGCGCTATCGCACCATCGCGGACTTCGTTGGCAGGAAGGTGGGGGCGGTTCAGGGCATGGCCGCCGAACGCGACCTGCTGCGTCGCGCGCCACCCGGCGTGGACATCGTGTCGACGACGACTTCCCGGAGCTCTACGAGCGGTTCGCACGGGGCGAGCTCGACGCCGTCGCGCAGGCCGAGTACTTCACGCTGGACGGCCGCGTCATTCCGTCGTACGGACCCGACCTCGCCCTGATCGATCACCACGACCTGAATCCGGGCCAGCGGGAGGAATCGGTGTTCGTCGTGCGCGACACGAGCACGCACCTGCTCGAGGCGGTCAATGCCTTCGTGGCGCGCACGCCGTTTCCGCTCCACATCGAGCGTCCTTGAGAACCGCAGGGCCGCGGGGGTGCATAATGCGGCCATGCGCAGCGTGCTGGTGGCCGCGTGCCTGCTCCTTGTCCTGGTGAACGCCGAGCCTGCACGAACGCAGTCGCAGTTCTCGTTCGATTGGCCGGCAGTCGCCTCGCGGCTGGTGGCGCAGCTGGCTCCGAGGCCCGGGGAGAAGATCCTCATCCTCGCGCACCCGGGGATGTTCGAGGCGCTCATCCCGCACCTGCGCTACGCCATCGCACGCGCCGGGGCCACCGACGTCGGCGTCGTGGACGTCCTCGCCGAGCCGGTGCCGCAGGGATGGGACCTCGACGCGATCCGCCGCGGCAACGCTCGCGCACGCGAGGCCTACCGCGCGATGTTCGCGGGCGTGGACGGCGCGATCATGATGCCGGGCGCGACGCCCGCGCATCCCGCCTACGCCGCGCTGCAGGACCTGCTGCGTGAGGGCCACGGTCGTCACCGTCCACTTCCACTGGGTGGAGAACGGCAGCGCGTACCCGCTGGCGGGCCAGCCGCTGCCCGGACGCGCCGTGATCGACGCGGTGTACCAGCGCGCGCTGCTGCAGAGCGACTACGCCGCGCTCGCCCGCGTGCTCGAGCGGTTCGAAGAGGCCCTCAGGACCGGCGAGGTCAGGGTGACCTCCCCGGCTGGCACCGACCTCCGCTTCCGCATCGGCACGCGGCCGGTGAACCTGCAGGACGGCGACGCGTCGGCCGCGCGCGCCTCGCGAGGCAAGGTGCTGATCGATCGGGAGATCGAGCTGCCGGCCGGCGCCGCGCGTGTCGCCCCCCTCGAAGAGAGCGTCGAGGGCACCATTGCCTTCCCGCCATCCCAATGGGACGGCCGACCCGTCGAGGGGTTGCGTCTGCACTTCGCGCGCGGGCGGGTGGACCGGGTGGAGGCCTCGAGCGGCGGCGAGGCCGTCGAGCGCGAGATGGCCGGCGCCGGCGAGGCCGGGCGCGCGTTTCGCGAGTTCGCGCTCGGCTTCAACCCGCTGCTGGCGGTGCCAGAGCGCTCGCCGTGGATTCCGTACTACGGCTACGGGGCCGGGGTCGTGCGCTTGTCGCTCGGCGACAACAGCGAGCTCGGCGGCACAGTGGGCGGGGGCTACGTCCGCTGGAACTTCTTCACCGATCTCACGGTCTCGGTGAACGGCCAGGTCTGGGTGAAGGACGGGCGGTTGACGGTGCCCTGATGAGCGCGCCGCCATCGACAGCGATCCGCAGTTCTTCTGGCCGCGAGCGCCGCGTAGCAGAGCGGGCTTGTTGTAGATCTCTTGTAGGTGAGAGCGGGATGGTCCACGTGATCATCCCGTAGCCCATCGCCTCCTTTAGCCCCTTGGCATGTGCTTGCGCACCAGTGCCCGCGCGGCGGCAATCTCCTTGCGCCGATCGGCGGAAGCTCTGCCAGGTACTCCGCGACCGTGGCCGCCTTGCTCATGGCCATAGCATGGTTTCCTCGAAGGCGCCGTTCACCTGATTGTCATCGGTGCGGCACAAGGCGCCGTAACTCCTCGAACCAGTTCAGCACCAGTGTGAGCTGGCTCCTGTCCGTCTCAGTGCCCTCGGCTTCCTCCACGAGAAGAAAGCGTCCGTCTGGAGCCACCGAGAACGGGGTCGCCGCGGTCGCGAACTGGATTCCGCCGAAGAGCCGCACTGGCCGACCGAACTCGATCGAGGGACCGGGGTTGACGGCTGCCGCCATCATCGAGGTCCCGCTCACGTAGAAAAGCTCCCGGCCGCTCCGGGCCCAGACCGGTGCCGACCCGCCGTCGGTCGATACCGGCTTTTTCACTTGCGCGGAAGGGAAGTCCGTCACGTACACCTCGAGTCGCCCAGACTCGCTCGACGTGTACGCCAGCCAGTGGCCATCTGGCGAGATCTGGGCTCCAGGGGCAGCCGAAGATCGTAGGAGCGTCCTGGTGGTCCCTGTTGCCAGGTCGAGCGCGGCCAGTTCACTGCCGCCAGGGGACGGACGGTCGATCACGATCGTCGAGCCATCGAGCGACCACGTCTCCGGCGTTGGCGATGGCAATCCGGGCGCCTCGAGCACGACTGCAGGCTCTGCAGTCGCTTCGAGGTCCTTCACCGCGATCCCGCTGCCGTAACTCGGAAAGGCCACCTTGCGGCCGTCCGGGCTCCAGACCGCTCCGTGTGTGTCACGGCCGGATACCAATGGCGTGAGCGTGCCGGTGGCGAGGGCGAACAACCACAGAAAATGGTCGCCCGTGCCAATTGACACGGCGAGCCGCCGGCCATCTGGAGAGAGGCGCGGTTCCGGCTGGTAGTGTCTCCGGGGCGCGCCGGCATCGGTGCGGGTGCCGTCCCGGGTCACCCACACGAGCCGGTTGCTGATGTCCTGCCCGGGCACGAACACGAGATCGCCGAGATCCGACACCCCGAGCAGGGGCGCGCTGAACTGGCCCGAAGCCACGCCATCCAGTACCACGACGGGGTCGGCGGTGATCGTCAACCGTGCGAGGTCGAAGGGGGCCGCAAAGATCTGATCGCCGCGTGCGAAGAGCAGGTGCCCGGACGCTGTCAGGCGTCCCGCGCGCGCGGCGCGGACGATCACCCGACGTTCCGTAGAGCCGGCAGGGACGACGACGACCGACGCGCTGTCGGCATCGTCAGAGACGCCCGAGACGGTGAGGAGCGTTCCACGGCCGCCAGGCAGCACCTGGGGCCAGAGAAACCTCGCCTCGCTGCTGCCCTCGGTCTCAAGCACGACCGGGCAGGCGCCGCCGGGCTGCGACGCCTCCAGAAGGCCCGAATTAGTCGCGATGACGACCCGCCCTTCGTCGGTCCATGCGGTGCCTCGAAGATTGCCGAGTGCCCCTGTAGCGCACAGCGCTTCTGCTTCGCCGCCATCGAGCAACGTCCGCCACACCCTTCCTCCCCCCGTAAAGGCCACCGAACGGCTGTCCCGCGAAAAGACAGGGAAGGACGCGGCTGTGGGGACTCTGACCATGGTCGTGGTCGCGTCGGAGAATCGATGCACGAAGAGCTGGTTCGACTGCCCGGCGCTCCTGGCGGCAAACGCAATGGCGCTCCCGTCCGGGGCGATGGCGAGCGACGAGCCGCCTCCGGTGGTCGATGTCGAGAACACAGCAGGCAGTTGCACGGTGACACGCCGCACAGGCCCGGCCCCCGACGACCTCTGCGGACCTGTCGCATACCAACCCGCCGCGACGAGCCCCGTTGCCAAGGCTGCGCCGAGGACGACGTCGAGCCACCGGCGACGTGCCTGGACGGGGACAGGCGCGGGGCTGACACTCTGAAGAAGGAACCTGGCATCGGCGATGTCCCGAAGCCGGCCCTTTGGATCCCGAACGAGACAATGCCGGAGCAGCTGAGTGAGAGAGGCCGGCACCGATGGCGGCACCCTCGTCCAGTCGGGGTCGTTCTTCAGAACCTCGGCAAGCGTGTCCGAGACCGATTCGCCGTCGAACGCACGCGCGCCCGTGAGCATCTCGTACAGGACGCAGCCAAAGGCCCAGATGTCGGCGCGCTTGTCGAGCGCTCGCCCGCGTATCTGTTCGGGCGCCATGTAGGCCGCGGTGCCGAGAATCGTGCCGGCGCGCGTGAAGGCCGGACTCGTGATCGTGGGCGAGTGGTCGGGAGATGCCTCGGCGCCAGCCGCCGATGGCGCACCGATCGCCTTCGCCAGCCCGAAGTCCAGCACCTTCACCTGGCCGTCGGGCGTGACCTTGATGTTCGCAGGCTTGAGGTCCCGATGCAGCACACCGTTCTCGTGGGCGTAGTCCAGGGCGTCGGCCAGCTGCTGCGCGATTTGCAGTGCGTCCTCGACGGGAATCGCGCCACCTGCGATGCGGTCGGCCAGCGTGGGGCCCTCGACCAGCTCCATGACGAGGGCGCGAACGCCGGAGCTCTCTTCGAGCCCATAGACGGCGGCGATGTTCTGATGCGCCAAGGAAGCGAGAATCTCGGCCTCGCGCTGGAACCGCGCCACGCGTTCGGGATCGGTAGCCAGCGCATCGGGCAGGACCTTGAGCGCGACCTCGCGTTTGAGCCGGTTGTCGCGGGCGCGATACACCTTGCCCATGCCGCCCTGCCCGAGCAGGCCGAGCACGCTGAACGCGCCCAGCTGAGCGCCGGGGCTGATGCTCATCTGCCGTCAGCGGTCTCCGACCGCCACCAGGTGATTGCGCGTGCGGAAGATGAGCGCACTGTCGGAGATGGCCGGCGTGGCCATCGCGACCTCGCCCAGCGGGTTGGTGGCCAGCAGCTCGTACGTGGGGCCGGCCTTGACGACGAAGACGTCGCCGTCTTCACTGGTGTAGTAGATGCGCCCCGCCGCCGCCACCGGCGACGCCGAGAAGCCCGTCGACCCGTTGCCCATCCGCACCTGATAGTGGCGCTTGCCGGTCGTGGCGTCGAAGGCGCTCAGCACGCCGTTGTCCCGGCAGACGTACAGGATGTCGCCGTAGAGGATCGGCGTCTGCATGTAGGCGCCGTCGCGCGCGTAGCTCCACGCGATGTGCGCGTTCGATGTCTCGCCCTCCTTCAGGGAGATGTCGCCGGTGGCAGTGGGCCTGATGGCATAGATCGGCGACAGCTTGCCGTGCGCGTTGGTGATGAAGACCAGGCCGTGGCCCGTGATGGGCGTGGGCACCGGGATGTCCCCGCCGCCCGTCATGCGCCAGACCTCCTTGCCGGTCTCGAGGTCGTAGCCGCCGATGTGCTTCCATCCGTTCACGATCACCTGGTCGCGCCCGTTCATGGTCACCACCGCCGGCGTGCTCCAGGTGGGTACGTCGGCGCGTGGCGTGCGCCATAGCTCGCGGCCGGTCCGCACGTCGAGCGCCGCGACGAACGAGCCCTTCTGCACGTCCACCTGGATGACGAGCCGTCCGTTGTGGATCACCGGTGAGCTCGCGAACCCCCACTGCGCCTCGGGCGCCATGAAGAACCCGGAGTCCAGCGTCCCGAGGTCCTTCTTCCAGAGGAGGTCGCCGCTCAGGCTGTAGGCATAGAGCCCCTCCGAACCGAAGAACGCCACCAGGTGCTGCCCGTCGGTAGCGAGCGTGGAGCTGGCGTGCGTGGACTTGGGATGGCGCTTGATGACGGGGACGCCGTCCTTCGCCGTGCGCTCCCACCTGAGGGCGCCGCTCGCCTTGTCGAAGCACATCACGAGCCAGCGGTGGGACGTGGTGTCGAGCACCGAACCGATGTCGCCGTAGAGGCCCACTTTCAACTGCGGGTCGGGCGTGCCGCTCACCGCGCTGGCGGTGCACACCTGATCGTTCCAGACGACCGGGCTCGAGTGTCCAAGGCCCGCGACGCGCGCCCGCCAGCGGAGCCCCTGCGATTCGGGCACGTTCCATCGGAGCGGGACCGTCGCGCTCTCGTCCACGCCCCGGGCGGCGATGCCGCGGAAGCCCGGCCAGTCGCGTCCGGCCCGCGGGCCGGCAGGTGTCTGGGCCGTAACGCCAGCTGCGGCAGCACAGCTCAACAGGACGGCGGGGAGACACATTCGCATTGGGCGCATCCTATCCCACGAACCCGGAACCCGGAACCCCGGGGACATTCGCCCACGCACAGCTAGATATCGCCACGCCGATGTACTACACCCCGTGCCGTGGAGTAACATCCCCAGTCGGCGCTGAAGTTACTGGGAGAGTAGTGGCAAGTATGGTACCGATGTTTCTTCCAGATGTCGAACGGAACCCGCAGCCCGGGCCCTACCGCGCGCTGATCGATCAGATGCAGGCGCAGGGCGCGGAGTATCCGCAGATCTGACCTGTTCGCGTACCTTCCCCGCGCGACCGAGCACCTGGCCCGCTTCACGCAGGAGATCCTGCGCGGGCCCGCGCCGCTCAGCCCGGGCCTCCGCGACTGATTGCCGCCTACACATCGAAGCGCAACCAGTGTCCGTTTTGACTGAAGTCCCACGCCGCAGTTGCGGCGGAATTGCTCGGCGACGCGGCGCTGGTGGACTCCGTGATGGCCGACCTCGAGACCTCCTCCTTCGATGAGAAGCACAAGGCGCTGTTCCGGTTCGTGGACACGGTGAATCCGATTCGCCGACGATGACGCCTGCGGACTCGCAGATCGCGCGTGATGCCGGGTGGACCGACGAGGCGCTGTACTTCGCCATCACCGTCTGTGCGCTCTTGAACTTCTACAACCGGTGGATCGACGCCAGCGGCGTCCATGCCCTGTCGGACGAGGCCCACCGCGCGGGAGGCAGGCGCTCGGCGGCGCACGGATACGTGCGGAGTTGACGCGGCTTTCGGCGTTCGCGATTGGCTGTTCATCAGCCTGTCGTCGCGACCAGCCATGATGGCAGCCGACTGACCGCCACCTCAGCGAATCATGCGGTGCACTACACTGCTCTCCACCCGGAGGGCCCCTCATGAGGAGATCGCTGTCAGCCGCCGCCGCGCTGGTGCTGCTTGCAGGCGCCGAGACACCTGCGCAGCGCTTCACACCCGGCTACGTGGACCCGGCACCCATCCTGGAGGCCGCGGCCAGAGAGATCGGCGAAGCCGACTTCACCTGCGTCACCTTCTCGGGCACGGGCTACGGCGCCGCGGTGGGCCAGACCTTCGAGAACGCGGTGAACATCGACTGGCCGCGCATCGACGCGCTGGCCAACTACACGCGCACCATCAACTGGAAGGAGGGCACCAGCGTCGAGACCTTCGACCGGAAGCCCGGCCTCAACCCCGCGTCGTGGAAATACGGCCTCGGTTGGCAGGACGGCACGCCCACGCAGAGGGCTCTGCGCCAGACGCACATCGTCAACGGCACGCACGCGTGGCACATCGACGGCGACGGTCCGCCCGTGGCGGTGCCGCCGGAGCTGGCGGAGCTGTATCAGCTGGACCTGTGGCTCAACCCGCCGGGATTCCTCAAAGCGGCGCGGATGCCCGGCGCCAACCCCGTCGCGCTGTGGCGATGGGAGCAGCTCGAAAAGGGCCGCGACGGCAACGTCGTCTCGCCAGAGAAGGTGTACGTGGTGGCCATCACCATGTTCGGCAAGCACCGCGTGGACGCCACCATCAACTCGAGGAACCAGATCACGCGCATCAAGACCACGGTGAACGAACCGGCGCTCGGCGATTTCAACATCGAGCACGAGTCCACCGAGCAGATGACGTTCGGCAGCGTGAAGTGGCCCATCGCGTGGCACTCGCACCACGGCTGGGACGACAACTGGCAGTTCTACCGCCAGAGCACGGGCCACAACGGCTACGGCGGGAAGTTCCCGACCGTGCAGCCGAACGCGTGCGGCCAGCCCGTGCCCGTGCCTCCACAAGTGGCGAGCGCGAGCTTCGAGCCTCCGCCGGTGACCGTGGAGAAGATGGCAGACGGCGTCTACTTGATGGGCGGCGGCCCGGCCAACAGCTACATGGTGGAGTTCGATGGCTTCGTCGCGGTGTTCGAGGCGCCGACGAACGAAGAGCGCAGCCTCGCCGTCATCGAGGCCATCGCGAAGCTGGCGCCCGGGAAGCCGATCCGCTGGCTGATCAGCTCGCACCCGCACTTCGATCACATCGGGGGCCTGCGCACCTACCTCCACATCGGCTCCACCATCGTCACGCACATGAAGAACCTCGCGTTCCTCAACCGCGACGTGCTGAACTACGAGCCGCGCACGGTGAAGCCCGACATCGTCGCGAAGTGGCCGCCGACCGAGGTGTCGGAGGGCTACAACTACGAGACGGTACAGGAGAACTACGTCATCACCGACAATCGGCGCATCCTTCGCGTCTCCTATGTGCAGCCGCTGCGGCACGCGGAAGGCATGCTCATGGCGTACCTCCCGGCCGAGCGCATCGCGTTCCAGGCAGACCTCTTCGACACGCACGAGGCGCCGCGCTCGGCGCAGCTGCCGTCGATGCGAACGCTGGCCACACAGGTGGCGCGCATGAAGCTGGATGTCGCCACGCTGGCGCCGGTGCACGGCAAGCCCGTGCCGTGGAGTGACATTTCAAGCGGCGCTGAAGTTGCTAGGGGAATAGGGCTATGACATCGGTTGTGAGGTCAGCGTGTTGGGCGATCGCGGCACTGGCGGTGCCCCTCATCGCCGGATGCTCGGGTGGCTCGACACCGTCACCGGCCGCGCCCGCCGTAAGTGCCGTGCCCGTGTCCCAGCCGGGGTTGGCCACGGTGACGGGCAAGGCGCCGCGGGGCGCGGTGGTCGCACTCGAGCCCGCGGGTGGGGTCACTGCTCCGACCCCGTCGGAAGCCGTTGTCATGGATCAGCGCGGGCAGCAGTTCATCCCCGACCTGTTGCTGGCGCGCGCCGGGCAACCCGTGGAGTTCCGCAACGGCGAGGGCATCGTGCACAACGTGTACGTCACGCGTGCCGCGGGCGGCTCGGTGGAATTGAACGTGTCCACGGACCCAGGGCAGACGCAGACCCATACGTTCACGCAGCCCGGCCTGTACGAGGTGTCGTGCGACATCCATCCGAGCATGCGCGCCTCCCTCGTGGTGGTGAATACCCCTCACTCCGCCATCTCGGGTGACTTCGGCAGCTACCTGATCATGAACGTGCCGCCGGGCCAGGTACAGGCTGGTGATGACGTTCGGCAACGAGTCCAGCGAGCGCGCCGTCGAGGTGACGGGCACTCACGCCACCCTCGACGCACGTTCCGGCGCACGCCCATGACCGATGGTTCTCATCTCATGTGACTTCGGTGGAACCGAATGACTCTGCAAACACTCCTTGGAATCGAGTATCCGATCATCCAGGCGCCCATGGCGGGCGTGCAGGGCAGCGCGCTGGCCGTCGCGGTTTCCAACGCCGGCGGCCTGGGCTCTCTTCCCTGCGCCATGCTGGATGTAGACGGCATCCGCACGGAACTGGCCGCCATTCGGGCGCAGACCGACCGGCCGTTCAACGTCAACTTCTTCTGCCACACCGAGCCAAAGCCCGACGCCGAGCGTGACCTGATATGGCGGGTCTCGTTGTCGCCATACTTCACGGAGTACGGCCTCGACGCGAGCGCCATTCAGGCTGGACCCGGCCGACAACCCTTCAGCGCCGAGACCGCTGACGTGCTCGAAGAGTTCAAGCCCGCAGTGGTGAGCTTTCACTTCGGCCTGCCATCAAGTGATCTGTTGGCTCGTGTCCGCGCGACGGGCGCCAAGATCTTGTCGTCGGCAACGACCGTAGACGAGGCGCGCTGGCTGGAAGCCCACGGCGTGGATGCCGTCATCGCACAGGGGTGGGAGGCCGGCGGCCATCGCGGCATCTTCCTCTCCGACGATCTCTCCACGCCAGATGGGCACGCTCGCGCTGGTGCCGCAGATCGTGGCGGCAGTGAAGGTCCCCGTGATTGCCGCCGGCGGGATTGCCGACGCGAAGGGCATCGCCGCCGCCATGGCGCTGGGCGCTTCCGGCGTGCAGATCGGCACCGCCTACCTGCTGTGCCCCGAAGCGACGACCAGCCCCCTGCACCGCGCGGCGCTGAAGAGCGATCGCGCCCGCGTCACCGCCGTCACGAATGTCTTCACCGGCCGTCCCGCCCGCGGCATCGTCAATCGCATCATCCGCGAGTTGGGCCCGATCAGTGCCGCGGCGCCCGCGTTTCCGCTGGCGCTGCCGGCGGTCTCTGCCGCTGCGCGCAAAGGCCGAAAGCCTGGGCCGCGACGACTTCTCGCCGCTGTGGGCGGGGCAGAACGCCAGCGGCTGCCGGGAGATCTCCGCAGCCGACCTGACGCGTGAGTTGGGCGAGTCGACGCGCGTCTGAGCGACGCGGTATCGTAGGCGCCGCCCTGGTCGTGGTCGCCACTTCCGAGCAGTCCGAGTTCAGGGCAGGGCGCGAGTTCCCTGGCTGAGCGTCGTCGTCGATCCAGAGGCCGTTGAGGTCGGCCGATTCGATGAACCGACAACCGCTGCGGAGGGTACCACTTGGCTTGTTTGAGCCGGGCGAAGGAAAGCGAGTTGCCCAAGTGCTTGTGAACGCCCGGAGCGGCGGTTGACCGGCCGACCTCGTCGGCCTGTGGAGCGACGACGACGCTCAGCCTTACGGGAACGAGCGGTACACGCTGGCCCGACCTCGTCGGCCTGTGGAGCGATGACGACGCTCAGGCGTCGTGGCAGAGTTAACGCTTCACGTCGAACGATACGCCTTGCGACACGCGAAAGTGCTCTGACGCGTCTCGGCCGAATGACTTGAACCAGCGCGCGTCCGTGCGCATGCCCCACTTCTCATCGACCGGAACGCGGAGGCCGCCTCCGGCGTTCATTTCGAGCCCGATCCTGGGCTCGGTCCCGATCACGAAGCTGTTCCGCGACACGACCGGCACGCCGTACTGAGCGAGCCCCAACCCAGTCGCGAGATATGGGGTGGCTCGTCCTATGCGCGGCAGGTCATACAGGAGATTCACGCTGGTGTTGAGCGCGTTCATGTCGCCCTCGCCGCGGCGGTAACCTAACTCCGTCTCGAGGCTGAATGACGAGCCGATCGGAAAAAGGATGGCCGCGCCAACTGGAGTCGACCCTCTTGAATCGATCGAGACGAAGGGTGTCACCTGAACCGCGGGCGATGCCGCGGCGTGCGGGCCGGTACATCGGCCGCGTCCTGCGCGCTCGCCGGTGACGCCGGGAGTGTCAATCCCAACGCGGCAATCATCAGAGGTGCAATCGTGAACGCCTTCATACGTCACCTTTCTGGCAGTCCTTCACGCCCGTCGGCACACCCTGGCAGAAACGCCAGCCCTGCCGTGAGCAGGGCACCGCTGCCCGGCTCGAAGCGCGTGCGACCGTGCCCAGCTGCGCCAATCGTCCCGATATTCGAGCGGCGAGAGATAAGACGAGCGAACCGCCGCCGCGGCCTTACCTGGTTGGGCGTGAGGCTCGTTCCGCCGGAGAACGGCCCTTACGATGCTGAAATCGGCTGGACGTTGTCGATGTTCAGCTCACGGACATCCAGGCGCCGCACTTCCAGATGGTCAACCATCAGCGTGCGCACCCGCGCGCGTTTCAAGCTCAGGGCGCCAACGGCGAGACGCCCGATGGCGAGCGCCCCGATGGCCGTCGCCCCAAGCGCGACCGCGCCGAACGCGACCGCGCCAATACCAAGGGCGCCGGTCGAGCGCGCCGGGGTCCGGTGATCTGCGGCAGCAGAGGGTTCAACTTCTCGAGGTCCCGTCTGTTCAGTCTGTATGTCGCTCATGGTGTACCTCCGCCAGGGTTGCTTCGATTGAGTTCCCACAAACGTAGCGAACCGCTCATGATGAGGCAAGGTCAGCAGGGGAATCGATGGCAAAACGCGCGGCGCGTCACAACATTCTGGGTGAGGGCTCGCTCGGTGCCTTCATCCTCGACCAGCTGAGCGCGCTCGGCGAGGTTCACGCGCGCGCGATGTTCGGCGGCGCCGGCTTCTACTGTGCGGGCGACTTCTTCGGCATCCTGTTCAAGGACCGCTTGTACTTCAGGGTCTCCGACGAGACCGTCGGCGAGTACCAGAAGCGAGGCATGAAGCCGTTTGAGCCGTTCAAGAACCGCGGTGGGTCGAAGCGGTACTACGAAGTGCCGGCGGACGTGCTCGAGAGCCCGGACGAACTCGTGCGCTGGGCGAAGCGAGCAGTCGCTTCAGCGAGGCTCTAGGCTTTAGGCTTCAGGCTTTAGACCCAAGACCCAGAACCTAGAACCCTCCAGACTCGCCTAGACCCTAGAGCCTACTTCCCGTCCCAATCCACCAACAGCAACGTGAGGTCGTCAGCCGGCGCTTGCCCGGACCAGGTATCCACGGTCTGCACCAGGCCATCAGCCGCGGCGTCTGGCGGCAGGTGCCCGGAGGCGGCGAGTGCCGGCTCGAGCCGCTCGAGCCCGAACAGGTCGTCGTCGGCGTTTCCCGCCTCGATGAGGCCGTCGGTGTACAGCAGGAACCGCTCCGCCGCGCGTAGCGGCTGCTCCACTTCGCAATAAGGCGCGCGCACGGAGAAGCCCAGGAGGAGGCCGTTCTGTTCGAGCTGTTCGACGCTTCCGACGTGTCCGCGCCAGGCGCAGCATCGGCGGATGCCCGGCAGCGCCGTAGCGGATCACGCGCGAGGCGGTGTCGACGAACAGGTAGCTGGCCGTGACGTACTGGCCGCCCAGTCGCCCGCAGAGCGTCTCGTTCATGCCAGTCAGCACGGCCGCTGGACTCTCGGCGTGCTCCCGCTGCGCCGCGAACGCCATCTTGACCATCGAGGCAATCAAGGCCGCCGGAACGCCGTGGCCGGACACATCGGCCACGAGGATGCCGACGCGCTCGGCGTCAACCTCCAGGAAATCGTAGAAGTCGCCCGCGACAGCGGTCATCGGCCGGTATCGCGCGGTGATGGTGAGGCCGCGGACTCGAGGCATCGATTGCGGCAGAAGCGACGACTGGATCTGCCGCGCGATGGCCAGCTCACGATCGATGACGGCCAGGCGCTCGGACTCGGCAAGCACGCGCCACGCCGCGATGGTGCCGAGGCAAACGATGAGGACCGTGAAGCCGAACGGCTCGAGATCCGGTCCCGGCATGGTCAGCACGTCCATGCCCCGCAGGTTGTCCACCACCGCCGTCACCGACACCGCCAGTGCGCCGACGCGTACCGTGCGCAGCTCGCGCGACGGGGTCAGGCCCGGGCGACAGATCCAGATCAGAATGCCGACGAAGAACCCGATGGCGATGACGTTATTCGCGACGGCGGCTGAAAACGGCTCGCCGCGGATGGCGTCCGAC
This sequence comes from uncultured Actinomycetes bacterium, assembly GCA_963721795.1. Lineage (GTDB taxonomy): Bacteria > Actinomycetota > Thermoleophilia > Gaiellales > Gaiellaceae > GMQP-bins7. The sequence goes on along the minus strand of CAVRLT010000021.1, from coordinate 4,872 downwards.
ACGACGCCGTAGAGGGCGAAGACTGTCAGCCCCACCGCGCCGGTGGTCCAGAAGCGCCGCCACGACGGAAAGATGGCCCGCGCAAACAGCACGATCGGAATCGGGACGAGGTAGGTGATCGCGGCCTCGGCATGGTCCCAGACCACGGACGGCAGATCGACATACAGGCGGAACGTCTCGGTTCGGATCAGGAGGCGTGCGCCGTAAAGGATGGCAAAGAGAGCGGGCCAGAGCAGCAGGCGCGCCCGGCGTCGATGCAGGCAGACGAGCCCCAGCGTCAGCAGGCCGGGCAGCGCGATGAGCACGCCGAGGACCAGGCCGACCGAGTCGTTGCGCAGGATGCCGCGCAGCTCCGCGGGGTTCATCGCCGCTCATTATGGGACATACAATCGGTCCACCGTCATGTTCCTCCGCGAACTGCACGTCGAGCACCTGCGCGCGATCCGTTCCGCCACCGTGCGGTTCGACGCCAGCACCACGCTCATCGGCGAGAACGACAGCGGCAAGGGCAGCCTGCTGCGCGCGCTCGAACTGATGCTGGGCAGCGACAGCACCCCTCGGCTGGACCCCACCGATTTCCATCACCCGCGCGGCGCCGACAGCCCGGAAGCCATGCCTCGCATTGCGCTGACGTTCGAGGAACGCGAGCCAGGCGAGTGGAGCAGCCCGTGGCATGCGCCTTTGGTGCAGCACTTGTCCCGCCTCGCAGCCGCCGCCGCACCGCGTGATCGTGCAGGCCACCGGCGTTCCTGGCACGAACGGCGAAAGCTCCGACACTTCGCCTCGAGGTCCACGGCGTGACCGACGAAACCGCCCGGCGCACGATCGTCGAGCATGTGCGCGCCACCACGCCGCTGATCCACGTCACTGGCGGCACGCTCACCGGCCACAGTTCGCGCAGAGATACCTCGAGACGACCCGGCCCGAACCTGGACACGCCACGGAGCCTGCGTCTTTGCTCGTCGAGCAGATCCTGCACGCGGCCGACGAGTTGCTGAGCGGCCGCGCCACCAATCCCGAGTCCTGCATCGAGGCCGGTGCACAAGCGGCCCGCGCACTGCTGGCCGCGAGCCCGCGGCACGTCGATCCCGCCAGCAGCGAACTGGCGAGTTCCATTCTGGAGATCCTCGGCGTGACGGCGAATGCACCCGGGACGGTCGCAAGCGGCCCGCCCCGAGACGATGACGATTGCCGATCGCCTCGGCACGTTTCTGCTGCTGGCCGCGGTGCTGCGCCGGATGCCAGCAGGCATGCCGGCCGGCGTGGACCCGCTCTGGATCATCGAGGATCCGGAGGCGCACCTGCACCCGATGACGCTGGTCGCCACCGAGCGCCTGCTGGCGCGGATCCGCTGGCAGAAGATCGTCACCACGCACTCGGGTGACCTGCTGTCGGTAACCCCGCTCGCGCAGATCCGCCGACTCGTCCGCCACGACGGCATCGTCCGCGCGTCCGGACTGCGCCCGCGCGCGCTGTCGCGCGAGACCCTGCGGCGCGTCGGCTATCACCTGCGCATGCATCGCGGCGTCGCCATGTTCGCGCGCGTGTGGCTGCTCGTCGAAGGCGAGTCGGAGTTCTGGATCCTGCCGCAGGTGGCGCAGGTGATGGGCCACGACCTGGCGATGGAAGGCATCTGCCCGGTCGGGTTCGCGCAGTGCGGCATCGATCCCCTCGTGCGCACGGCGCGCGAGTTCGGCATCGAGTGGCACCTGCTGGCCGATGGCGACGAGGCCGGCCGGCACTACGTGGACGCCGCCCGCCATTACATCCGCGACGGCGAGGAACACGAGCGCCTTACGTTCCTGCCCGAGAACGACATCGAGCACTGTTTCTGGCACAACGGACACGCCGGCACGATCCTGGAAGTCGCAGGACTGTCAGGGACGACGATGAGCGACGTCAAGCCATCACATGCGATCTCGAAGGCCGTGCACCGCAAGTCGAAGCCGTTTCTCGCCCTGCGGCTGGTGGAGTCGGTGGCGGCCCAGGGACCGGCCGGTGTGCCGCCGCCGCTGGCGCGGCTCATCGAAACGTGCGTCGAGCTGGCGCGGTCGGCGCCTCAGCGCGGTGTCGGTTCAATCCGCGGACGCTCGTAGCCGCGGAGCGGGGAGAGTTGATGCCCGTCTTACTGTGGATCGTCGGGGTCGCCCTGGTCGTGATCGGCATCGCGGGCATCGTGTTTCCCGCCTTGCCGGGAACGGTCCTGATCTTTGCCGGCCTGCTGATGACGGCGTGGGCCGACGACTTCACCCGCGTCGGGCCATGGACGCTGCTGGCCATCGGGCTGATCGGCATCGCCAGCTACGCCGTGGATTTCGTCGCCGCCGCGCTCGGTGCCCGCCACGTCGGCGCCAGCCGCAGCGCCGTTGCCGGTGCCGCGCTTGGGACCCTGCTCGGCATCCCATTCGGCCTTCCCGGCGTGCTGCTTGGCCCGCTCGTCGGCGCCGTGCTGGGAGAGCTGAGCGTGAATCGTGAGCTCGGCCGCGCGGCCGGAGTGGGGCTGGCGGCGTGGATTGGCTTTCTGATCGGCACCGTCGTGAAAGTCTCGCTCGCCTTCTTGATGATTGGCATCTACTTGATCGCGTTCTGGTTCTGAGGCGACGTGCGCGCTCGAACTCGCGAACAGCAGGATGTGCTCACCCCGGTCCCGGAGACGGATGTATCGTGCGCTGAAGAAAGGAAGGCGTGATGGCTGAGACTGGCGTCGCACCCGCCATCGTCGTGGACGCCCGCGATCCCAAAGGGCTGGGACGTGTGCGTGTGCGATATCCCGTGGCACGAACGGCCGGACGAGGCGCACTGGGCGCGAGTCGCCGCGCCTCTCGGCGTGCCAGTCGTGGGCGGGCCGCCGGAAGTCGGTCAGGAAGTGCTCGTCGCCTTTGATCGCGGCGACATCCGATCGCCGTACGTCGTGGGCGGCTTGTGGAACTCCTCGCGTCCGCCGGTCCCCGCGGGCTGGTGCGCTCGAGGTGCTGCTGCCTGCCGGCGGGATCACCCTCCGTGATGCCCACGGCAATCGCCTCACCATCGAAGGGCGCGCCAGCGGCATCACCGTGCGTGCATCCGGGGCGATCACCGTCAAGGCCGGGGCGGAGATCACGGTGGAGGGCAGCGGACCCGTTCGCGTCAAGTCCTCGGCGTCGCTGACGCTCGTCGGCGCGGTCGTGCACGTCAACTGAGGTGGCGATGGGCGCCCCAGCTGCACGCGTCGGCGACATCACGAGCCACGGCACGCCGCTCTCCCCTGGACCGGGCGCGGTCACGGTGTTGATCGAGGGCCGCCCGGCATGGCGCGCCGGAGTCGATCAGCACGTCTGCCCGCAGGGCACCGGTGCCGGTGCCCACGTCGGCGGCGTCGTCGCCGTGGGGAGTAATACGGTGTTCATCGGTGGGCATCCCGCGGCGCGGGCCGGAGACATGGTGGTGGAGGCTGGCGGGCCGAACGCCATTGTTGCGGGCGCGCAAACAGTCCTGATTGGCTGAACCGAGCGAGACAATCGACCGGTATGGACGTCCCGACCAACCACCGCGCGCGGGAGTGGCGCAAGCCTCCCGGCGCGCGGCGTTGCTCCGCTCTAGTTCGGCTCCGGAGCCTGCACGCCACCCACGACGTTGACGAACCCGAACATCCAGTCGTTCAGGAAGTGCACCCGGTTCATGCAGATCACCAGGTAGCGGCCGGTCTTCAGGAACCGGTAGCTGATCAACTGTCCATTCGAAGTGGCGCCAGCCGGAATGGTGCCGCCGTTCAGGAACTGCTGGCCCCCGGCTGACATCAAGCGACCTGGCTCGGACCACACGCGGTTGTCGGGGTGCGCGTTGGTGACATTTGCCTCCGCCACCAGCACCACGTCGTCACGTCCGTCGAGCACGACGTGACGGGCGTTGGCATTGGTCGCCGACAGGTTGCACTGGTGATTCGCGGGTGCCTCGATGATCTGCGGATCCGTGCCGGCGCAGAGGAACTGTCCCAGCTCGTTCCTCGTCGTGTCGGGGCTCACCTCGTAGAGCGCGAACCCGTGCCCACCGCCGTGAATCTGAAACGTCACCTGGCCGCCCTTCTGAATCGTCACTTCCTCGGGCGTCAGGTGATGCAGGAGATAGGCGCAGGGTCGGCCGGACCGCCGATGCCCGTCCGGTTTGCAGGCACGGAGGCGGTCCGATCGGCACCAACGGCAGCACGCCGAAATCGACCGCGGCGTCCGTCGGCACCGGGCGCGGCGGACCCTGCGATGGTTCAGAGGCAAGACCGGAGGAAGGCAGCCATGCACCGAGGGCGCAGGCCGCAACCACGAAAGCGAATCGAGACGTCATGCGACGCTCCTTCGTGACGGTTGAGACCCTGCCGGCGCAGACAGGATGGTGTGCGCGCATCTTACGCACAATCTGCCCGCGAGTTCAACGTGCTGCCCGGCGCTTACCGGTTCCCGGCGTCCGGCTCGGCCGGCTGACCCTGAAGCGCGAGACCGCGATCGACGACGCGCGACCACTTCGATGATCCGGTATCGCCGTATGCGTCGTGCCAGTTCCACCACTTGTAGGGCGGCGTCTGCGGGTAGCCCTCGGGCGAATCCTCCCACTCCTCCTGTCGGCCAAGCGCCGTGATGTCGAGGAAGTTCCAGGTGCTCCCCATCGCTTCGTCTCCGCGACTGTTGACGAAGTACGTGCGGAACACGCGGCCGCCATCGTCCCGGATGAACGCGTTCGTGCCGTGCCACTCGTCGACGCCGAAGTCTTTGTCAAAACTGTCGGTGATGGTGACCCACGGAATCTTCCAGTCCATGCGCGCCTTCAGGCGCTCGATATCGGCCTGCGGCGCACGCGACGCGAACACCAGCGTGGTGTCTCGCGCGTTCAGATGGGCGAGGTGCG
>CAVRLT010000020.1:0-434808 GCA_963721795.1 uncultured Actinomycetes bacterium | reverse complement strand
GAGCTCGCCTTGACCGGGTTCCCGGTCGTGATCGTCTGGATCTGGTCGCCTCCTGATGGTCGGTGCGAACGTCGAGAGCAAGACGCGCTGCGAGGACCTCGAGGCCATGGCCTGCCTGGCGGCGTCGCTCGGCGCATGCTACGAAGGGCGGCTCCACCAGGTCGACACGTACTTCATGGTCGGGAGAGGACGGCTCAAGCTTCGGGAGATCGCGCATCACTCCCCCGGCGGAGAGGTGTCCGAGAGCTCGGAGCTGATCGGGTACGAGCGTCCAGACGAGAGCGGCGCGCGGGTGAGCAGCTACGAGCGGACGGTGATCGTGGACGCGCAGTCGACCATGACGCAACTGGAAGCCACTCACGGCGTGCGGGGGTGCGTTCGAAAGCGACGCAACCTGTGGATCCTCGACGCGACCAGGATCCACCTCGACGAGGTCGAGGGCCTTGGAACATTCGTCGAGCTCGAGACCGTGAGCGAGAAAGCACCGGGCGCGGAAGAGCAGCACGAGCACGATCGGGTATGGACTGCCCTCGGGCTCGACGCGTGGGACACGGTGGCGGGCTCGTATATCGACCTGCTCGAGCGCGGCACGGCGTAGAACTCGGTTCAAAATGACACAGGCTTCGTTCTGAATCGAGTTCGGAGAGGGAAGTGCCGCTTCAGAACCGGGTGTCGCCGCTGGGCGAGCTCGTCGCAGCTTCCGCGCGAGGCATGGTCTACGGCAACCGCGGCTGCCTCCACGACGACACCGGTCGCATCCGCCGGCGCTACAGCGGGAAGCGTTGGATCGCCTGCCGGCTCGAGTTCCGGGGCTGGCAGCGGGCTCGGTTGCTCCAGCCGGGCCGCTTCACCGAGCTCTTCTTCCTCGACGAGGCGACCGCTTTCGCCGCAGGCCATCGCCCCTGCGCTCTCTGCCGCCGGGAGGACTACGTCGAATTCGGCAGGCGCTGGAACGAGCTCCATCCCGGTCAGGTCGGCGCGGACGCGATCGACAGGCAGCTCCATTCCGAGCGCGTCGAGCCCGTCATGCGCAGACAGCTCCACCACCGAGCGCTGCTCGACGAGCTCCCGGATGGCTCGTTCGTGCTCCGCGACGACGTCCCCTGGCTCGTCGTCGGGTCGCAGCTCGTGCGCTGGACGGCAGCGGGCTATGTCGATGCGAGCCCGCGCCCGAGGGGCGACGAGGTCGTGCTGATCACCCCGCCGTCACTCGTCGCGATTCTCGGCACCGGCTGGCGAGGGGTCGTGCCACTGCTCCACCCGTCCGCCCGCACACGGGGTCAGACCCCACGCGCACGGGGTCAGACCCCACGGGTCTGACCCCTCCGGCCGCCGGCCCGCCTAGTGGTATGCGTGGACGACCGCGTGGCCCTTGCCGCGCGCGATCATGTACCGGTTCGCGAAGAACGCGAAGGGATAGGCGATCACGAACCCGCCGGCGATGGCCGCCCAGAGGAGGATGTCGCCGAGGCCGGCCTCCATCGCGCCCGGAACGAGCAGGACGAACGCGTTGTCGATCAGCTCCATGATCGTGATCGAGACGGTGTCGGCGGCAAGAGCGATCGGTGCGATCTCGCGGAGACCGAGCCCCGCCCGGTAGAGCGGGACCGACGTCAGGCCGAAGCCGAACACGTACGCGAGCGTGACCGCGGCGATGATCGTCGCGAGATTGCCCCAGCCGAGCGCGGTACCGATCGCCATCCCGGCGACCTCACCGATGACACATCCGGTCAGGCAGTGATTGGTCGCCGAGATGGCGAGCGAGTTGAGGCTCGACCCGCCGTGCCTCATGGCGTGCACGGCGGCTACGCGGATTCGGCGAGCTCGTCCAGCGACGTCCCGACGACACCCTCGAGCTCCTCGGCGAGCCGAGCGAGGCCCTCGCCTTCGAGCTGGCGAATGCGCTCGCGCGTGAGCCCGAGCTCGCGTCCGATCGTCTCCAGTGGCTGCTGCTCGCCGCCGAGCCCGAACCGGAGCTCGAGGACGCGCCGCTGTCCGTCGGGAAGCTTGCGTAGGGCGTCGCGCACCGCCTCGCGGCGATGTGCCTCGTCCGCCTCTTCCGCCGGGTCGATCGAGGTCGGGTCCGCGAACAGGTCGCCGAGCTCGCCGTCGCCCTCGCTGCCGATCGCCTGGTTCAGAGAGACCGACGCCTCGACTGCGCCGAGCGCCTCCTCGACGTGCTGGAGCTCGAGGCCCGCCGCCTCGGCAAGCTCCTCGCTCGTCGGCTCGCGCCCGTGCGCTGCTTCGAGGCGACGACTGACTCGCGCGAGCTTGACCCGACGCTCGTGGACATGCGCGGGTACCCGAATCGTCCGAGACTGGTTCGAGATCGCGCGCTGGCAGGCCTGGCGGATCCACCAGGTCGCGTACGTCGAGAACTTGAACCCGCGGCGCCAGTCGAACTTCTCGACGGCGCGATTCAGGCCGATGATCCCTTCCTGGATCAGATCGCCGAGCGGCAGGCCGTGCCCCTGGTAGCGCTTGGCGATCGAGACGACGAGGCGCAGGTTCGAGTTGATCATCCGTTCCTTCGCGCGTGCGTCGCCCCGCTCGACCAGCTTTGCGAGCTCGACTTCCTCGGCTGCCGTAAGCAGCTCGTGGCGGCCGATCTCGTTCATGAACAGCGTCAGCGAGTCGGTCGCGACCGGCATCGGAGACCCGCGCCCGGCAACCGCAGTTGCAGCCGGCGCGTCGTCTTCGGCGAGCTCCTCCGCGGCGATGTCGATCTCGCGCAGGGTGAGCTCCGCCCTGAGGATCGCCAGATCCTCCTCGTCGAGGTCGTGCTCGAATGCGAGCGCCTCCAGCTCGGACTCGCCGACGAGGCCTCGCTCTTCGGCCTGGTCCAGGAAGACTTCGATGTGAGTTTCGAACAAGCCGTCACCACCCTCTTTGTCGCAGGACTTCGGGCGCGATGAAAGCGGAGACGACGATGCAGTCTCCTGCGCTCTTACCGCGCGCGTACGCATACGAACGCTGGCGGCAGTCGGATCATTCCCGATTCGGTGGCTAGCCTGCGCCGCATGAGCCGATTCCAGCGCTCGAGAGACGCCGGCGAGAGGCAGCGGGCAACGGCACTCGAGCTGTTCTTCGACCTCGTGTTCGTCTTCGCGATCACGCAGGTGTCTCATCTCCTGCTCGGCGACGTGAGTTGGAACGGAGCTGCGCAGGCGCTGCTCGTGCTGCTCGTCGTCTGGTGGGCGTGGAACTACACGACCTGGGTCACGAACGAGCTCGATCCCGATTCGATCGCCGTCCGGCTGCTGCTGATCGGGCTGATGCTCGGGAGCCTGCTCATGGCGGTCGCGATCCCGCAGGCGTTCGGCGCGCACGGGCTCCTCTTCGCAGGCGCGTACGTCGCGATTCAGGTCGGACGCCATGTGTTCCTCACCTTCGTCGCGGCCGAGGCGGGCACGCTCGAGCGGGAGCGAGCCGCCCGCATCCTCATGTGGTTCGTGGCGGCGGGAGCGCTCTGGCTCGCCGGTGGCTTCGCCGAGGGCGAGGTGCGCTGGGCGTTCTGGCTCGCAGCGCTCGCGGTCGACTATGCGGCGCCGCTCGTTCTCTACTGGATACCGGGACGGCGGCGTCTGCCGTCGAGCACGTGGGAAGTCGAGACCGCGCACTTCGCAGAGCGGTTCCAGCTCTTCGTCATCATCGCGCTCGGGGAGACGATCGTCCTCACCGGCTCGACCACCGCCGGGCTCGACCTCGACACGGCGAGACTCGTCGCGTTCGGCCTCGCGTTCCTCGGCACCGCGGCACTCTGGTGGCTCTACTTCGACTACGTCGCGAGGATCGCCGAGCGCCGGCTGGAGCTTGCGGCCGACCGCACGAAGCTCGCTCGTGACGCGTTCACCTACCTGCACGCCGCGATCGTCGCCGGCGTGGTCCTGTCCGCGGTCGGGGACGAGCTCGTCATCGCCCATCCGACCGACGTCCTGCCAGGAGCGGAGATCGCGGTCGTCGTCGCCGGACCGGCGTTGTACCTGCTGGCGCACGTCGCGCTTCGCCTGCGCATGACCGGAACGATCAGCGTCAAGCGGCTGGCCGGAGCGGTCGCGTGCGTGGCCCTCGGCGGCGTCGGGGCTTTCGCGCCCGCACTCGTCCTGGCGACGCTGCTGGTCGCTGTGCTCGTCGCCGTGATCGCCTCCGAGCAGGTTGCGGCTGCCCGCCGCCGTGCGCGAGGCGAACCGTCGCCTCTCGAGCGGCTCGAGCCCGCGACCGCAGGAAACCGATCGGATGCGTACGCGGAATAGTGAGAAGGAATGCGAGCGAAAGCCGAGGTGACGGACATGCGACGTGTCGGGTTGAGCGTTCTGGGGGTAGTGGCTCTGGCTGCGGGGCTGTGGGCCGGGATGGGCAGCGCGGGGAGTACGCAAAGCGACGGAACCGGACTGAAGGCAGCCCTCAACGTCACACAGGAGGTGCCACGCCCGAAGGGGGCGGTCTCGCAGGCACGCGGCACCTTCGTCGGGACGCTGGTGCGCAAGGGCGCGGGCGGCACGGTCTCGTGGCGCCTGACGTTCCGCGGGCTCACGGGGAAGGCGATGGCCGCGCATGTGCACCTGGCTGCGAAAGGCAAGGCAGGCCCGGTTGCGCTCGGTCTCTGCGGTCCTTGCCGCAGCGGCGCGCGCGGCTCGGCGCGGGCAAATGCGAAGACCGTCCGGGCACTGCTCGGCGGCGGTGCGTACGTGAACGTGCATACGGCTGCAAACGCGGCAGGCGAGATCCGCGGGCAGGTCCAGAAGGGCGCAGCCGTCCTGCCGCCGTCTACGACGACCGACACCACCACGACTACCGATCCGACCGATCCGGGCTACCCACCCTACGGCCCCTGATCGCGGCGTCGAAGCGCGCTGAGGGACGGGGTCAGACCCGTGGGGTCTGACCCCTTGCGCCCGCGCAGCTCGTCACGGATCGACGTACCGCTGGCCCCACGTTCGTCCGGGAGAGCTGCTGCGTAGGTCGACGCCGAAGTCGGCGGCCGCCTTCAGGGTCAAGAGCCAGCTCACCCAACCCGGATAGAACTGCAGCCACTCGTCCGCATCGTCGCAACGGCAGGTGACCTCTAACACGCAGCCGCCGTCGTCGTGCGGGGTGAGCACCAGTGCGGTCTCGGACCCGAAGTAGCGAATCGTCATCCGCGCCGGCTCTTCGCGGTCGAGCACCTCCACTTGCGTCTCGATGCCACCGGGGAACGCGAGCTCGAAACCGCCCGGGACCGCGCGTGACCGAAGCGCCCAGAACCGTTCGCGCCCGGCGTCGGTGTCGAGCAGCTCGAAAACGCGTTCCCGCGAGCTCGCGAGCGACAGACGCCAGACGATCGGGCTTCCAACCGTGACGCGCGGCTCGTTCATCGGCCGAGCTCCGCCAGCTTCCCCTCGAGGAAGCGGCGCTCCGCATCCGAATGAACGAGCTCGAGCGCTCGCTCGTACGCTGCGCGGGCGTCGTCCGTCCGCGCGAGCCGGCTCAAGAGCTCCGCGCGGGTTGCATGCGAGTAGTGGTAGGAGTCGAGCTCGAGGCTGTCGGCGAGCGCCAATGCGCTCTCGAGGTCGCCGGCCTCGGCCAACGCTGCCGCCCGGTTGAGCTCGACGACGGAAGAGCCGGTCACCCGGGCGAGCTCGCCGTACAGCTCCGCGAGCCGTCGCCAGTCCGGAGGATCGTCGACGTGCAGTACCGCGATCGCGGCCTGCAGCACGTATGGGCCGCGGCCACCGAGTGCGAGCGCGCGCTCGAGCGCCGACCTTCCCGCTGCGATCTGGTCGAAGTCCCAGAGCGTGCGATCCTGGTCGCGGAGGAGGACGACCGTGCCGTCTGCGAAGCGGGCCTCGCTCCGTGCGTCGTTGACCAGCATCAGCGCCAGCAACCCGTGTGCCTCCGGCTCGTCGGGCATCAGCTCGGCGAGCGCGTACCCGAGGCGGATCGCCTCGGCTGCGAGATCTCCGCGCCCGCCGTAGCCCTCGTTGAAGATCAGGTAGCAGACGGCGAGCACCGCGGCGAGTCGATCCGGGAGCAGATGAGCCGGCGGCACGCGAAACGGGATTCCGGCGTCCTTGATCTTGCGCTTGGCACGAACGAGGCGCTTGGCCATGGTCGCCTCGGGGACGAGGAACGCACGCGCGATCTCCTCCGTCTCGAGGCCGCCCAGGGTCCGCAGCGTGAGCGCGACCTGCGCGTCGAGCGCGAGCGCCGGATGGCAGCACGTGAAGACGAGCTCGAGCCGCTCGTCGGGGATCGTCGTCTCGTCCACCTCGTCTTCCGTCGCTTCCTGCACCTCGAGCAGGCGGGTCTTCGCAGCGAGCGTGCGATCGCGGCGGATGCGGTCGATCGCCCGGTTTCGCGCGGTCGTGACGAGCCACGCACGCGGGTTGGCGGGCGCGCCGTCGTGTGGCCAGCGCTCGGCCGCGATCGCGAACGCCTCCTGGGCGGCTTCCTCGGCGAGGTCGAAGTCGCCGAGGAAGCCGATCAGGCTTGCGAGGACGCGGCTCCACTCGTCGCGGAAGACCTGCTCGAGGATGGCTAGCCCTCCTTCACCGGGCGCACCTCGACCCCACCGCCCATGCGCGCCGACGGGATCCGCGACGCGAGCTCGATCGCCGCGTCGAGGTCGTCTGCCTCGAAGATCAGGTAGCCGCCGAGGGCCTCCTTGACCGCGACGAACGGCCCGTCGGTGGTCAGCGTCTTGCCGTCCTGCACCCGCACCGTGGTGGCTGCCTCCGGCGACTGGAGCCAGAGGCCGGGCGTGACGCCGCGAGTCTCGTTGATCGCCTGGTAATCGCTGTAGACAGCCTTCTGCTCGTCCTCGGACAACTCCTCCCACTCCGGCGAGCCCGGCGTCGCCGTGTCTCCGTGATGGATCAGCAGCAGGTACTTCATGGCCTCCTCCTTTCGGATGGTCGCCTCTCAGACGAACGGCGGGTAAGGGAGAGGACAACCTCGCACGAATTCTCTCCACGCCGCGCCGACACCGCGGGCCAGGCACTCTTCCCGAAGACCGCCGGCTCCGAAGGAGGTTCAGGCATGAGCGACGCCCACTTCGAGCGAAGACTCACGCGCACCGCCGCGATCAGGCTCGCCGCAGCGGGCGCTGCGGGACTCGCGCTCGCCGCCCGCCCCGCACGAGCTGCAGAGTCGGCCGGGCAGGCCGTCGAGGACGCCGCACGCGCCTTCCTCGCGTCGTTGTCACCCGCTCACCGCGATCGAGCGTCCTTTCCGTTCGCGGGCGCGGAGCGCACGCGCTGGCACTGGACCGTACCTTCGTCGGTTCCTCGGAACGGCCTTCCTCTCGAAGCTGTGCCGGCCGAGCAGCGTAGGCTCGCGCTCGCCCTGCTGCGTGCAAGCAGCTCGCCGGCCGGCTACCGAAAGGCGCTCGACATCATGGCGCTGCAGGGCGTGCTCCAGCGCATGGCCACGGGTATCGGCGATCCGTTCGATCCCGATCGGTACTACGTCTCCGTGTTCGGTACCCCCGGCGCTCGAGCCTGGGGCTGGCGGCTCGAAGGGCACCATCTCTCCAGGAACTTCACCATCGTGGACGGCGTCGCTCGTCGCCGAGCCGTTCTTCCTCGGCGCGTGGCCGACCCGCGCCGGGAGCGCGTACCGCTCGGTCGCGGAGGGGTACCGGACGATGCCGCGCGAGGAGGATGCGGCAAGGGAGATCGTGCTCTCTCTGAGCGGCCGGCTTCGCCGGCAAGTGGTGTTCTCGTCGGAGTCGCTGACCGATCACCTCACGCAGAACGCCGTCCGGGTGACTCCGCTCGAGCGAGTGGGCGTGCTCACGGGCGACCTTCCTTCTGCCGCGCAGAGACGCGTGCTCGAGCTCGTGCGGACATACCTCGCGAACCACCCGCCGGCACTGGCGCGCCAGGCTTTCGTGCGTGTCGAGCGAGCGGGTCTCGCCCGCACGCGCTTCGGCTGGGCCGGCAGCACGCGTCCGGGCGTGCCCCACTACTACCGGCTGCAAGGCCCGACGTTCGTCCTCGAGTTCGACAACTCGCGGAACAGCGGCACGCACATCCACAGCGTCTGGCGCGACTTCGAGCGCGATTTCGGACGCCACCTGGTCTGACGGTGGCCACGGCGGGAGTCTAGGAACCCTCATAGCGGGAGTACAGTCCGGGGCTCCATCGTCCCTCGAGAGGAGAACATGAGCGCCACACATGAGGGAGGCTGCTCCTGTGGAGCGGTTCGCTACCGCCTCGGGTCCGATCCGCTGTTCGTCCACTGCTGTCATTGCCTGAACTGCCAGCGGCAGACCGGGAGTGCCTTCGTCATCAACCTGCTGATCGAGACCGATCGAGTGGAGCTCCTCGCCGGCGACCCGCAACCGGTCGACGTGCCCCGCGACGACGGCAGCAACCAGACGATCTGGCGCTGCCCGACCTGCCAGGTGGCGGTGTTCAGCCAGTACACCCGCCCGCAGATCCGGTTCGTTCGCGGCGGCACGCTCGACGACCCCTCGGCAGTCACTCCCGACGTCCACATCTTCACGCGGTCGAAGCTGCCCTGGGTCACGCTTCCCGAGTCGGTGCCGGCGGTCGAGATCTATTACGACACGAAGACGCTGTGGCCCGCCGCCAGCCTCGAGCGCCTCGACGCGCTCATGGGATAGCCGTCGGCGTACATTTCGAGACGTGCCCGACGAGCCGACGAGATCGTCCGACGAGGTCGAAGCTGGTCAGCGGGTCTACACGCCGCTCGTGTTGCGGGGCTACGACCTCTTCGTGCTCGGGTTCTCGAACCGGTTCGTCTGGCGGTGCCGCAGCTCGACGATGCTCGAACGCTACTACCGACACGTCGGAGCGCGGCACCTCGACGTCGGGGTCGGCACGGGGTGGTTTCTCGACAAGTGCAAGTGGCCTGTCGAGACGCCCGAGATCACGCTCCTCGACCTGAACGAGAACTCGCTGTCCGTCGCATCGCACCGGATCCGCCGCTACGGGCCCGCGACGATTCAGGCGGACGTGCTGGCGCCGGTCGAGCTCGGTGAGAAGCGATTCGACTCGATCGGAGCGAACTACCTCTTCCACTGTCTTCCGGGTGAGCTCGAGTGGAAGGCGAGGACCGTCGCGTCGAACCTGCGGCCGTACCTCGTCTCGGGCGGTGTCATCTTCGGGAGCACCATTCTCGGCAGCGGCGTCGAGCACAACCTGCTCGGCCGCCGCCTCATGGGTCTCTACAACCGGAAGGGGATCTTCTCCAACCTAGAAGACGACCGGCAGGGGCTCGAGCAGGGGCTGGCGTCGCAGGTGACCGATCTGGACATCGAGATCGTCGGCGCCGTCGCTCTCTTCTCCGGGCGGGTCGGCGACGGCTAATCGCCGCGGGTGAACCCCGCGTGCAAGGGCTCCACCCGAACCGGCGCGCCACCCAGCAGGCGTGACTTCTCATGCGCCTGTTGCAGCGCCTTCTCGCTCGGCCGGCCGTAGATCTGAATCGAGGACAGCGTGACGAGCTCGACGAACTCTCGGAAGAGCGGTCCAGCCACCTCCAGGTGGTACTCCAGCGATGCGGCGTCGGGATGCACGCTCACGACGGTCATCCGCGTGCCGTCTTCGGTGAGGTACACGTTGTACGCGATGAGCCGAGGCTCGTTCGCCTGCACGAACTCGACGAGCCGTGCGATCGCCGGCTTCAGCTCTTCGAGCGCCCCTTCACGAACATCCGACGTGTCGATGTAGAGGATCGCGTCTGACACTTCTGTCCGCACGCGTTCTAGCAGCCCTGACATAGCCTCCGGTCATGCATCGGCTGACCAAAGCGCAGGCCCGGCGCATCGCGGTGCGCGCGCAGCTCCTCGACGCACCGCGGCCGACCGACTTGCTCACGGTCGTGAGTCGGCTCACCCTGCTGCAGATCGATCCGACGGCAGCCATCGCACCCAGCGCGGACCTCGTCGCGTGGAGTCGCCTCGGCTCGTCGTACCAGCCGACCGATCTCAAGGGGGCGCTGGAGGAGGATCGCACGTTGTTCGAGCACAACGCGCTGATCCGGCCCATGACCGACCTCGGCCTGTACCTCGCCGGCGCGGCCGACTGGCCGAGCTACGAGAGCACGCGCGCGTGGATGCGCGAGAACGACTCCTTCCGGCGCGACATTCTGAAGCTGCTCCGCAAGTCGGGGAGGACGAGCTCACGCGACATCCCGGACACGTCCGTCGTGCCATGGGCCTCGACCGGGTGGACCAACAACCGCAACGTCACCCAGATGCTGGAGTTCCTGATGATGCGCGGCGAGATCGCGATCGCGGGGCGCGTCGGGCGGGAACGCCTGTGGGACCTCGCCGAGCGCGTCTACCCGGCCGATGTCGTAGTGCCGTCGGTAGCCGAGGCCGAACGGCTCAAGAACGAGCGCCGGCTCGCTTCGCTCGGCATCGCCCGGCAGAAGGCGAGGGCGATGCCGATGGAGCCGATTCACGTCGGCGAGGCAGGAGAGCCGGCGGTGGTCGAGGGCATCAAGGGCGAGTGGCGTGTCGACCCCACGGCACTCGGAGGGGATTTCGAGGGGCGGACAGCGCTGCTCTCGCCGTTCGACCGGCTCGTCCACGACAGGGCCCGCGCCGAGGAGCTTTTCGACTTCGAGTACACCCTCGAGATGTACAAGCCCAAGGCGTTGCGCCGCTGGGGCTACTTCGCCCTTCCGGTGCTCCATGGCGACCGGCTGGTCGGGAAGGTCGACGCCACCGCCGACCGCAAGGCCTCCGTCTTGCGCGTGAACGCGATCCACGAGGACGAGAAGTTCACCCGCGCGATGACCAAGGGAGTGCAGACCGAGCTCCAGGATCTCGCCTCGTGGCTCGGGTTGAGGGCAGTCGACCCGGGCTAGCCAGGTGCTGCGGTATGCGTCTCGTGCGCGAAAGCCTCGACACAGAAGACGAGGAGCGTGAGTCCGGCCAGGAGCCACAGGGAAACCGCCGCCGGGACGACGGAGCCGGTCAGCGCTTCTCGACATGGAATCACTCATCAAGCTCCGAGACCGGGACCAGCTGTTGTGGTCTCCGGTGAACCCGCTGCTTGAACGAGACCAAGGAGAGTGTCGTGCCAGACGATCTTTTTCGACCCTCGCTGGAGGGAGCACACCACTATGCCTACGTCGTCGAGAGCATCGAGGCGACCGTTGAGCGCTTGGCGGAGCAGCTCGGAGCCGGGCCGTTCTTCCTCGTCGAGAACGTACCGCTCGAAAGCATCACCTCGAGAGGTGAGCTGGCGGAGTTCGTTCATCACTCGGCATTCGGCTACTGCGGCGGTGGCCCGATCGAGCTGATGGAGATAGTCCGCCTCGTTCCGGAGCGGCTCGAGGACCGCTTCTCAGGCGCCCGCCCGGGGGTTCATCACGTCGCCTGGGCGGTACCGCCTGCATCAGTAGAGGACCTTCGGCGCGAACTCGAGGACCGCGGGCTACCGGAGTACCTCAGCGCCCAGCTCGGCGAACTCGACATCACCTTCCACGACGCGTCCGGCTCGTTGGGCCACGACATCGAGATCCACGTCGACAGCCAGGGACTGCGCGACTTCTTCCAGATGGTGCGCGAGGGCGCCGAGGGTTGGGACGGGTCGGAACCGCTACGTCCCGCCGCCACCTGACCCGGAGATCACACGGAAGCAGGCACCGGCCGACAGCAAAGAATGCGCTGCGACGCCGCTCGGCGCTGCCGCAGCCGGCTTGCTGCTTGCCAGCTTCAAGCCCGCGGCCGTTTCGCCCTGCTTCGCCGGCTGTCGTCGTTCTTGCCGCGACCTGCACCGTGACGCCAGCGATCCGACGCCTGGAGCCCGCCGCCTGATGTGACCGCCATCTCGCTCGCAGACTTCGAAATGAGCGGCGCTCACTCAGAGCACGCGCTCGAGCGCCGCGCGATCCGTCGGCTCGCCGTGTGCGGGCAGCACGAGCTCGACCGGCAGGTCGAGCAGCGGACGGAGCCGTTGGACGACATCGTCGCGCGTCACGTGCTTGCGATCGGCGATCCAGACGTCCAGTCCGTCGCCGAAGTCGGAGAGCGAGTCGCCGGTGACGATCGCGCGGATCGACGGGAGCCAGAGGATGAGATCGTTGTCCTCGCGGCCCGCGTACGCGTTGATGCCGAACGGCCACGCTCCGGGACCGTGAAAGTGTCCTTCGCCTCCGCCCGCGCGCAGCCAGGCAAGGTCCTCACTCTCCATGCCGCGCACGCGGTCGGGGTCGATGCCAAACTTCTCGACCCAGTCCTGCCAGGTGTCTGCGGGCGGCGTGTGCACGGGGAGGCCAAGTCGACGGGCATCGCGCTCGTGGTATGGCGCCGTCAGGACGACGGCGGTCGCGCGCTCACGTAGCTCGTCGGGAACGGCGAGCGGATCGAACAACACGAAGTCGTTGCCGAGCTCGATCCCATAGGACGAGACAGCGTCGGGCCACTCCTGCTCCTCGTTCCAGTCGGGATGCGACGATTGCCAATGCCAGACACCCGGCCGCAGCTCACGCATCGGCACAGTCTGTCACGCTGGCTTCTGGTTCAAACAAGGAGGACTCGACCCGATCTGGCGCGCCTTGCCCAATGGTCATCCTCCCCGGAACCCGACGGGCCGGTGCTCCGGTCGAGGACTCCCGCCTACCTCGGCGAGGGTAAGTGTCCTGAAGGAAGAGTCGGTCGAACATGTCCCTCGACGGCCGCACCGAGGATGAGCGCGGCGCCTTCGACCGGGCAGTTAGCGCTCGAGACGGGCCCCCTCGGCTATCAGACGTCGCGATAGCGGAGGGCGAAGAAACCCAGAGCAAGAAGCCCGAGAGCCCAGGCGAATGCGACACCGAGCCCCTGCCAGGGCCCGATCGGCATACCCGAGCGACCATCGAAGCCGCTCAGCATGCGGTCGGTCGTCGACTGGATCGCCATCCCCGCAAGCGGCGTGAACTGCTCGATCCGTCGCGCGAGGCTCGCCGGAAACGCACCGAGGAACAGGAGCGGGAGGAAGAGGAGGCCGACGCCGGTCGCGATCGTCGCGCCGGAGTGCCGCAGGATCGTGCCGATGCCGAGTGCGATGAGGGCGTATGCAGTCAGGAGAAGAGCGGTTCCGGCCACCGCACGAGCCGCGCTCGGATCGGTGACCGAGACCTCCGGGTACGCCGGCGGTTCGTACCCGTTGCCGCGGAGAAGCGACTGCGCGGCGATGAAGCCGAGCCCCGAGGCTACGAGCGCGATCGGGAAGACGACGACGCACAGGACGATCGCCTTCGCCAAGAGCAGTCGGAGCCGCCCCTGTGTCGCGGTCAACGTCGTTCGGATCATCCCCGTCGCGAACTCGGCGGTGATGAGCGATGCGCCGACGACGACCACGGCGATCTGCGCGAACGCGATCCCCATGAGCCCCATTTGGACGAGGTCGTCGTCGCCGCCGAACACCGCGTCGGTCTCCTGCTCAGAGGCGAAGAACGCCGAGAAGCCGACCATGAGAACGGCGGTCATGAGCAGGGCGACCAACGTCCCGCGCTGTGTCATGAGCTTCGTCCATTCCGAGTGCAACGCGCGTGTCATGCGACGGACCTTTCCGCGCCGATGGGGAACGCGGTGTGGGTCGCCGCATCCCGCGTCAGCCAGAAATAGGCCTCCTCCAGGGTTGCCTTGCTCGAGCGAAGCTCCTCGAGCCGGATCTGCCGCGACACGAGCAGCTCCGCCACCCGATGCGCCGGCATTCCGTGCACCGTGACCCGGTCGCGGCCGCTCGACACGGCCGTGACGCCCATGCTCGCGAGCAGCGTCATCGCAGCCTGGGCGTCGGGCGTCCTGATCTCGACACGCTCTCCGGACGCGCTGGCAATGAGCTCGTTCACCGAGACGTCGGCGAGCAGGCGGCCTTTCCCGATCACGATCAAGTGGTCGGCGGTGTCCTCGAGCTCGCTCATGTGATGGCTCGAGACGAACACGGTTCGCCCCTCCGCGGCCAACCCTCGCACCGTCTCGCGCATCCACTGGATCCCTTCGGGGTCGAGTCCGATCGTCGGCTCGTCCAGAATCAGGATCGGCGGATCTCCGAGCAGCGCGCCTGCGATGCCGAGACGCTGCCCCATCCCGAGCGAGAACGCTCCGGCCCGTCGCCTGGCGACCTTCGAAAGTCCCACGAGCCTGAGCACGTCGTCCGCTCGCCCGACGGGAATGCCGTTGCTCTGGGCGAGCCAGCGGAGGTGGCTCCGCGCCGAGCGGCTCGGATGGAACGCCCGCCCGTCGAGCAATGCCCCGACGACGGTAAGGGGCCGCTCGATCGTCCGGTACCGCTTGCCTTGCACGAGCGCCTCGCCCGCGTCGGCCGAGGCCAGGCCGAGCAGCAGGTGCATCGTGGTGGTCTTGCCGGCTCCGTTCGGCCCGACGAAGCCCGTGACGAGACCTGGGCGGACAGCGATCGACAGATCGTCGACCGCGACGGTCCGGCCGTATCGTTTGGTCAATCCGTTCGTCTCGACGACCGATTCCACGTCTGGAGGACGGTATGGATCGAGCGGCTGGATCGCGTCGCGCGGGGGTGGTGAGTTTCAAGCACGACCGGCCGGTGAGCCGTGGGCCGCGCCTCACCCTTGGGGGTGAAGCCGAAGATGGTGGCGGAGCGTGAGGCAGAGCCGGTGATCGCGCACGACAATGCTCCCGTGGAGATTCGCGAAGTCGACGACATCGTCGAGTCGTTTCGACGGTTGTTCTCGGGCCGGGACGGTCGGCTCGTCTTGACGCTCGTGCTGGCCATGACGGCAGCGATCGAGGCGACGCTGTACACGCCCGACAACCCCGAGTTCCTGTTCGAGAGCGGTGGCGGCGACCCCACCGCGGCCGTTCTCCTGAACGTCTTCGCGGTCCTCACCCTCCTGGCTACGGATCGGTTCCCGGTTCTCGCCGCGGTTGCGGCGAGCTTTTTCTCGTTCGTGATTCTCGTCAGCCCCGAGACGGCGGTCACGCTCAGCGCGCTCGGAGTCCTGCTCTACGCGGTCGGGCACATGGTCGCCCGGCGGGGGCGGCTCTGGGCGGTGCCGATCCTCTTCTTCTTCCTGATAAATGCGCTCGTGCCCTTCGACGGCGGCAGAGTGGACCTCGCGAGCATCGGGCCGTTCCTGCTCCTCGTCGGTGCGGTGCTCGTCGGCGAGTCGCGCCGCAAAGAGGCCGAGGCGGTGACGGCCCTCGACCAGACGCAGGCAGCGATGGCGGAGAGCGTTCGCGAGCAGACGGCCCTGGAGGAACGCGCCGCGATCGCTCGCGAGCTGCACGACATCGTGGCGCACCACCTCTCCGTGATCGCCGTGCAGAGCGAGACGGCGCGGCTGACGTCCCCGAAGTTGTCCGCCGACGCGCGGGGCCGCTTCGAGGCGATCGCCGCGACGGCTCGCGACGCGCTCACCGAGACGCGACGGCTGCTGGGCGTCCTGCGGGACGACGCCGACGTCGGTGCCGAGCGCTCACCGCAGCCTGGCCTCGATCAGCTCGCCGAACTCATCGACACGGCACGGGACGCGGGCTCGAACATTCGCCTGATCATGGAGGGCAAGGCCATCCCGCTCCCCGCGGGGCTCGACCTCGCCGCCTACCGCATCGTGCAGGAGGCGCTGACCAACGCCCGACGTCACGCACCGGGGAGCGACGTCGACGTCGAGGTCACGTACGGCGAGGGCGTCCTACGCCTCCGTGTACGTGACCACGGGCCAGGCCCAGCCGAGGAGATGCTGACCGGCCACGGAATCGTCGGAATGCGCGACCGGGCGACGATCGCAGGTGGCACGTTCACCTGCGGAGCGGCGGACGGCGGAGGGTTCGTGGTGGACGTCGAGCTTCCGACGGACGGCGAAAGCTCGTGATTCGAGCCCTCGTCGCCGACGACCAGGAGGTCGTGCGTGAAGGGTTCGCCGCGCTGCTCGGCACGCAGGACGACATGACGGTGGTCGCACGCGCCGCCGACGGAGCCGAGGCGGTGACGATGAGCGCCGAGCACGGCCCGGACGTCGTCCTCATGGACGTCCGCATGCCCGTGATGGACGGCATCGAAGCCACGCGCAGAATCGCGGAGACCGGCGACGACGGCCCGCGCATCCTCATCCTCACGACGTTCGACCTCGACGACTACGTCTACGACGCGTTGCAGGTGGGCGCGAGCGGGTTCCTCCTCAAGGACGTGCCTGCCGAGACGCTGTTCGACGCCGTGCGCGTGGTCGCCGCGGGAGACGCATTGCTCGCGCCGGCGATCACGCGGCGGCTGATCGCCGAGTTCGCGCGCATGCGTCCTCGCCAGGTCAAGCCGGATTCTCTCGAAGCGCTCACGCGGCGCGAGACCGAGATCCTCGGCCTCGTCGCCGAGGGGTTGTCGAACCGCGAGATCGCGACCCGGCTGGTCCTCAGCGACGAGACGGTCAAGACCCACGTGAGTCACGTGCTGCGCAAGCTCGGCCTTCGCGATCGGGCACAGGCGGTCGTCATCGCATACGAGTCCGGGCTTGTCGTGCCACGCACGTAGTCGCAGCCTGCTTGCGAGGCGTCGACCGGCTTCGGCGAGCCGAGCCCCAGCCTCACCGAGGGACGAGAGAGTCTGAGCGGAGGCGCGCTGTTCACGGCGTCGTGTCCCTGGCGCGCGACCGCCATGCCCGGCCGCTACGATCGCCCGGTGGTCGTCCCCGAGGCACCACTCGAGCGCACCGAGCATGGGCTCGCGCCCGCCGGGGAGGGCTGGTTCGTCCTGAACGCTCGCGGGGCGCGCTGGGTTCGCGACGAGCGGTCCGCGTGCTCCGAGTTCGAGGGTGAGACGGAGTTCGAGCAGATCGGCGTCTTCCTTCGCGTGCTCTCGCCGGGTGGGACGATGGGGATGTACCACTGGGAGGCCGACCAGGAGGCCTTTCTGGTGCTGTCGGGCGAGGCGCTTCTCATCGTCGAAGGTGAGGAGCGGCCGTTGCGCCGATGGGACTTCTTCCACTGCCCACCCGGGACGGAGCACATCATCGTCGGCGCTGGAGACGGGCCTTGCGTCGTGCTTGCAGTCGGCTCGCGCGAGCACCAGCGGGGCGAGAACTGGGGCGCCTACACAGTCGACGAAACTGCTCTCCGGCACGGTGCCGGCGTCGAAAAGGAGACGACCGATCGAGCGGAGGCATACGCGCGGGCTCCGAAGGCCGAATGGACCTCGTACCAGGAGGGGTGGCTTCCCGGCTAGCCGCCTGCACGTCGATCGTCTGCAGGTCCAGGGTTGCCGCATGCCCCAGCCCGACTAACGCGTTCGCGGGGGTGGCGGTGCATTCAACCTACGCCGCAGCGGGCTGAGAGCGGTTTCTTGGGCTGACCACGCTCGTCTGCGAAGTTGCAGCTAGCTGCCGAGCGCTCCCTCCCATGCGTCGTGGGCGGTCACAGCACGGAGAGGAAGTGCATAGTGCGCTGCGTCACCAGTGCCGCCGCGTCGGCGTCGTAGGTGGGAAGCGAGGAGTCGACGAAGAGGTGCTCGTCGCCGGGGTAGACGAACAGCTCGGCCTGCTCCGGCCCGACCATCGCGACCAGTTCGCGGGCAGCGTCGACGTCGCCCTCGTGTGCGAAGAACTCGTCGTCCGCCTTGCCGTGGATTTGAACGGGCAGGTCGTTCGGCCATGGGCCGAAGGCGTATTCGCCCGTGATCGGGAAGCAAGCTTCATAGAGGAGCGCCCCTCGGGCGCCGGCGCGCGTCTGGGCGAGCCGCTGTGCAGCACCGACACCCCACGAAATGCCGGCGTACACCAGCCCCTCCGGCAGCGCGCGTGCGGCATTGTCGGCCTTCGCGTCGAGTGCGTCGCCCGCCTCCCGAACGACTGCGAAGGCCTCGTCCATCGTCGCGAATGTGCGCCCGTCGAACAGGTCTGGGGTGTGGACGGTGTGCCCCGCCTGCCGCAACTCGTCGGCGAACGAGCGCACTCCCTCTGTCAGTCCCTGGATGTGGTGGTACAGCACAACCTCGGTCATCTCCGATCCTCCTCCGCGATTGATTCATAGAATTGGAACATTTCGCAATGTTAGTCTATTCGCGCCATGGCCGGCAACCTGTCTCCCCCTGACTACGACCTCGCCGACCGAATCGCGCTCACCGAGCCCTCCCAGGTACAGGCGATCAGCCATCCCCTCCGCACCACGATCCTGGGCCTGCTCCACGAGCGTGCGGCGACCGTGGGTGAGCTCGCCGTCGCACTCGAGCGGCACAAGAGCACCGTCGCCCACCACGTCAGGGTGCTCAAGGCGGCCGGGCTAGTGCAGGTGGTGAGGACCCGGCGGGTGCGGGCAATCGAGGAGCGTTTCTACGGCCGCACCGCACGGATGTTCTACGTCGGCGTCGAGCGGAGCCCGGACGGCGACGAGCTGCCTCGGGATTTCAACGACTTCGAGGTCGCTGCTCGCGAGTCGTCGGAGGCCTACCGTGACGGGAAGCTGTGGGGCTTCATCCGGCACGCCCGGATCTCGGAGGCGCAGGCAGCGGACTTCTGGGAGCGCATGGCGGAGTTGGTGGCGGAGTTCGATCAGCTCCCGCGGTCGGGTGAGACTGTGTATGGATTCGCCGTCGGCGTCTATCCCGCCGACCATCCGACGCTTCCGGGCAGCGGCAACTGAGACACGCAGCCTTGCTGGCGACTCGGGGCCTGGCTACCGGCACCCGCCACCAGGCCCCAGCACCCGAACGCATCCTCTCGCGTTGAGTCGTGGCGGCGCTTCTTGCGTCGCCGGCCCGCCAACAGCTGAGCGACTCCAGCGTCAGCGAGATCAGGCGCTCCCACGAGGCGCCCGATGACTAACGTGACGATCCATGGAAGCCGGGATGCAGTACGTCAATCTGGGCGGCACCGGTCTGCGCGTCTCGCATGTGTGCCTGGGGATGATGAGCTTCGGCAGGCATGAGAGCCGCGAGTGGGCGCTCGACGAAGCGACCGCCGAGCCGATCGTGCAGCGGGCGGTCGAGGGCGGAATCACCTTCTTCGATACCGCCGACGTCTACAACGGAGGCCAGAGCGAGGTCGTCACCGGCCGCCTCTTGCGCAAGCTCTTCGGGATGCGGGAGGAGTACGTCGTCGCGACCAAGGTGCGTGGCAGGACGATGCCCGGTGAGAATGGGCGCGGCCTCTCCCGGAAGCATGTGCTCGCCTCGATCGACGCCTCGCTGCAGCGCCTCGACCTCGAGTACGTCGACCTCTACCAGATCCACCGCTGGGACGACGAGACGCCGATCGAGGAGACGATGGAGGCGCTCCACGACGTTGTCCGGGCCGGGAAGGCCCGCTACATCGGCGCCAGCAGCATGCACGCCTGGCAGTTCGCGAAGGCACAGCGTGTTGCCCCGACCCGATTCGTCTCGATGCAGAACCACTACAACCTGATCTACCGCGAGGAGGAACGGGAGATGATCCCGCAGTGCCTCGACATGGGCGTCGGCGTCCTCCCGTGGAGTCCGCTCGCTCGAGGACTGTTGGCGGGGAGCCGGACCTCCTCCGGCGCGCAGCTGACGACGCGCTCCCGGACCGATCCGTTCCTCGACTCGCTCTACCGGCCGGACCTCGACGTCCCGGTCATAGACCGCGTCGGAGAAGTCGCGGCCGAGCGTGGCGTCCCGGCCGCACAGGTCGCGCTCGCATGGCTTCTGCACAGGCCCGGCGTCACAGCGCCGATCGTGGGAGCAACGAAGGTCGAGCACATCGAGGACGCGCTCGCGGCCGAGGCGCTTTCGCTAAGTGAGGACGAAATCGAGCGGCTCGAGGCGATGTACGTCCCGCATCCCGTCTCGGGAATCGAGCTCTAAGAGGGCGACCGTGCCCGTTCGGAGGCCGCGGCGCTCGCGATAGGGATCGAGAAAGAGCAGATGCGGCTCATGCAGGAGATCGTTGAGCGGTTTGCGACTCAGCTGGTGTCCGGGAGTGGTCGACGATGGTCAGTCTGATCTGACACAAATCTGACATGCAAAGGCGCTCAAGCGAGACGACGCTCGCACAGGCCACGGTGTCGCTGCGCGAGACCTTCGACTGCAGGTGTCTTCCCCCGGCTACGGAAGAGTCAGGAAGCCGTCGCGGCGCTCGCTCAGGGATCCGACGACCCAGGCGTTTGCGACCCTTCCCCCGCCTGTGATCCCCGCGTACGCACCCGTCCCACGGACGAATCTCCACGTGCCGGTGCCGATGTGGAATCCGTTACCGGCGTCGACGTGTTCGATTCGAACGCGCATCACGAAGCTCCCGCGCTTGCCTTTGCACGTGCTGATCCAGGTCACGATGTTCGCTGTCTGACCGTCGCGCGTCATGGTGCGCTGGTTTGCGACGACGGAGGTTTCCGTGCCCGAGTCGGGCTTGAGGGCTCCGGCCCCTAGCGGGGTGAGCACGAACTTCAACGACGACGCAGGGTTCGCGTCACCCTTCGCCGTGATCTCCACCCGCTGCTTCGTGGCGCTTGGACGTGCCGTCGCCACCGAGGTGAGGAGCACGAGCCCCGCCGCGAGCGCCAGAACGATGATGTGCCAACGTCTCATGTTTGCCTCCTTCAGTCGAAGCGAATCGAATGGACGATCCCTGTGATCTCGCGCTCCACCCTCTGCAACTGACGCTTGGAGGGCGGCGGCCGTAGCGGATGGTTGAAGCCCTCCTTCGTCTCGCCCACGAAGAACAGCCGTCGGCCGTCCGCGTCTACGATCCAGACCCGGATCCGGTCTCCCGGCTCTGTCCCGCCCCACAGCGCACCCCAGTTCTGGTCGCGCCACGTGAAGAAGTACCCGCGATCGCATCCCCGGTCCTCGCGAACGACGACCTCCACGTACGCCGCCGGACGGCCACCGAGGGTGACGTGGTTCGGCCCCGCGACGAGCTCGGTCCCCTGCGCTCTTCGCAACGGCCGACGCCACGTTCGTCGATCGACGATCGAGCCAGCGCCGGGCTCAGGAGCTTCGGCGCAGGGAGCAGCGGCCTGTCCACCGCCGGGGAGGGCTGCCCAGTAGACCATGACCTCAGCGGCCTGGCCTCGCACGAGGCTCCTCCTGATGAGGAAGTTGCGAATACTGTGTCCGCCGAAGACGCGCCCACCGCGGAGCCGTTCTCCCACGACGGTGTCGTCTTCGGCACGCTCAGCGAGAATCGGACACCTCCCGCAGACCGCGAGATTCCGCCACCGCGCGAAGTACTCGTCGACGAACGTGCCCGAGCTCGGCCTGATCTCGTTCCGTTGGCCGTCATGACGTAGACCTTCGGGGTGTTGTCGCGCTCGCTGAGGAACGCGATCAAGCGCCCGTCGGGCGACCAGGCGGGTGACCAGTCCCCAGCAATCCGAGCCGGCCTCACGGCGGGCGTCAGGTTTCGCTGCCCGCTGCCGTCGCGGTTCATCACCCAGATGTCCCCGAGGGCCCTCTGGAAGAGGATTCGGCGCCCGTCGGGTGACCAGACCGCCCCGTTGTCAGGTGCCGGGTTCCGCGTCAGCCGCCGCTGTGCTGACCCGTCGGCGTTCATGACGTAAACCTCGCCGTTGCCGTCGCGGTCGCCCCGAAAGGCGATCTGCCGCCCATCCGGCGACCATACGGGCCTGCGGTCGGTGCCACGGCTCCGTGTGAGGTTGACGAGCCCGCCGCCGTCGACGTCGACGACGTAGATGTCCTCGTTCCCGTCACGGCTGCTCGTGAACGCGATCTTCCGTCCGTCGGGCGACCACGCGGAATTCGCATTCGGATCTTGGGATTCCGACAGGTTGGAGGGAAACGAGGTTTGGGAGAAACGAGCTCACGTGGGCGAGCTTGCGCCTGCCAGTTCCGTCGGCATTGACGACGCAGAGGTCGGCATTTCCGCCACGGATGCGAACGAAGGCGATCTTGGTGCCATCCGGCGACCAGAAGGATCCTCGTACAAGCCCCTCCTAGCGACAATCCGTCGCCGGCTTCCGTCCACGTTCGTTACGACGATGTCCGAGTAGTGCCTTTGCGTTCCGTCGCGGTACGTGTGATAGAGACCGCGATCCCGTACGAGCGCGACTTTGCGCCAGTCGGGAGACAGAACAGGCGGCGACAGCGCCCAAAGGTGACCAGTATTGCTGTGCCGCGTGACCGAGCTCTTGCCGGGCGCTCCCATCCAAGCTCTCGATGACGATCTTGGACCTGCCCTCGCACAACGGAGGCCGACCCGGCAGGCAGGTCGTACTCAAGAAGGCGATGCGCCGACCGTCCGGTGACCACACAGGAGTGCCCCAGGTCACGCTTCGCGGTGCGCCGAAGAGGAAGTCCCGCACGGTTCCGAACGCGGATGCGCTCACGACGGTCACCACGAGTCCGGCAGCAATCACCGCCAGCACGCGCCGTCGATGCCTGCCCTTACGTTGCCGAGCCAGCTCGAGACCGATTGCGTTCTCAAGATCCGTACGAAAGTGCGTGAGGCTTTCGGGCAGCGAGCTCATGGTCGGTCCTCTCGTGTCGTGACGAGCGCAAGGCGGCGAAGAGCGCGTGAGACGCGTAGCCGGGCTGCAGCGGGCCGGATCGAAAGCTGCTCAGCGACTTCGTCGTAAGGCAGCTCGTCAACGACGCGTAGTTCGAGCGCCTCGCGCTCATGTTCGGGGAGATCCTCGAGCGCCTCCGCGAGCGCTATGCGCGGCGACAGCCTCGCGTCCACCGCGGCGTAGCCGTCCTCGCTGGCCAGGTCGAGTGGGAGCCCGAGCCGCTCGCGCGCACGTGACTCGACACGGTCGTGCCGGATCGTCTCGCGCAGGACGTTGCGCGCGATCCCGAGCAGCCACGGAAGGGCGGAGCCGCCGCGCTCGTCGCCGAAGCGATGTCTGCTCAGCCATGCTTGCGCGAAGGTCTCTGCGGTCAGGTCGCTCGCCGCCCACGCGAGTCGGCGCCGAAACCACGCGTGGATGCTCGATGCGTGTCGCTCGTAGAGCGCGCCGAATGCCGAAGGGTCCGACCCGGCCGCGCGGATCAGCTCAGCGTCGTCGGAGCCCCTCGATTTCACCTTGCATACCTCTTTATGACGCAAGCGGCGCAATGTGTATCTGGCGCGTGAGAGTGCACCCTCGACTGCGACCTGAGACCGCGGTACTGAAAATGGGCGGACGGGTCAGTCTCAAGAGACACTCCCGCATGCTCAGCCACGCGGCGTTCGCGTTACTCCGGGTCGAGGACCTCCACTCGCAACGACCTCAACCAGGTCCTCGCGAAGATCGCCGACCGCGAGCCCGACCTCCTACTCGCGGCCTAACGATCAAGACTTCCGGACAGCTCTACTAGTCAGCCCACCAGTCGCGCTGGCCATCGACGTCTTCGCGCGGATCCTCGCCGAGGTTAGGCGCGCCGATGACGAGGATCTCGAGGCCCTCCGGCCCGGCCTCGTAGCCTCGCCACGTACCGGGCGGGACGCGCACCGCGTCCCATTCTTTGAGCTCGACGATCTCGTCGTCGACTTTCATCCGCCCGCTCCCGCGCAGGACCACGTACACCTCTTCTTGCTTCATGTGCGTGTGGCCGTACGGAAAGCGATAGCCGGGCGGGACGCGCTGGTAGCTCAGGGCGGATTTCTCGAGCTCGAGCGTCTTGGTCGCCGCGCGGAACTCCAGGTCCGGCGCGCCGTCGAACCTAGAGCCGATGTCCTCCAGATCCTCCTTGATGTTCCTGAGCGTGAACGGCACGGCGCGATCCTATGGCACCGCGCAGGACGTGCCAGACAGGCTCGCCGCCGCGGGGCGAATCGCTTGTGCAATGGACGGGAGCGACGGGACTCGAACCCGCGACCTCCGGCGTGACAGTTCTGTCCGGCGCGGATCAGGCGTGGTCAGCGCAGGTCGGGACGTGACCGTTGAGCGGTTTGCGACTCAGCTGGTGTCCGGGAGTGGTCGACGATGGTCAGTCTGATCTGACACAAATCTGACATGCAAAGGCGCTCAAGCGAGAGGACACTCGCGCAGGCGAACGGCACAATCTCTGGGCGCGTCCGTGATCCACGGACCAGGCGACCTAAGCCGTTCGGTCACCCTTGCATGGGTTCGGCTTACTGAGCGACGGGGGAGCTCCGCTCGATACGGAAATCAGTCCCGTGGACCGTCAGCTCACCCAGATCGGCAACGAGGGCTTGTACGAGCGGCGTCTTCATATCAGCGTCCATCGCAGCCTGGTCAGGAAACGTCTCAATGAAGTACAAGACCGTTTCGTCATCGGAATCGACAGTCACGACGCTCGTCCCTCCCAGAGCTTCGACATCTGGGCGCAGCTCGACCATACGCCGGGCAAGCTCGGTTTGCTTACCCGGCTTTGCCTGGAACCGGACATTGATATGAATCGCTTGGGTCATCTCGTCCTCTCGAATGGTCATCAGACCTCAGCAGAGTCGTAAGCGTAAGGCCCAGCGACCGATCCCCATCAGGGAACACGACCGAACACTCGCGCGCACCAATTCGTCATGTGACATTCCCGAACACTGGCGCAGCCCACCAACCTGCTGTCGGACTTGGTTCGTCGCTTATCGCGCCGATTACCGAGCCGCGTAGTCGAGCTCGAGGAATTCGCTCACTTCGGCCAACCAGCGCTGCTGAACGAAGCGGATGTGCTCAGGATGCTCGTTGTAGCGATCGTAGGCGGATCGATCGGCAAACTCCATCGAGATTCCGAACCTGTAGCCATTCTTCGGGCTTACCTCGGCCAGCAACTCGAACGCCTCAACGCCAGGAATAGTCGCGAGGTGCTCAGCCGCCTCGAGGAAGTCACGCTCTTCCGCGGATTCGTCCTCATGGACGAGCGTGAACGCGACGGTGTGTCGGACCCGGTTGGCGACCATCCGCTGAGACTACTGCTCGCGTCAAGCGACATTCCCGCACACTCGCGCACGCGGCGTTCATCTCTCCGGAGCAGCGCGCCACTGGACGCGCGGCGCCGGCGGGCGGATGATCACGCCGCGTGCGAGACGACCTTCCGACCGGCACCGTCACGTTCCTCTTCACCGACGTCGAGGGCTCGACGAAGCTCCTGCACTCGCTCGGCGCGGAGGCGTACGCCGAGGCACTCGGGGAGCACCGTCGGGTCATCCGGGAGGCGTGCGCGGCCGAGGGCGGGGTCGAGGTCGACACGCAGGGCGATGCCTTCTTCTTCGCCTTCCCGACGGCGCCCGGCGCTCTCGCGGCTGCGGCTGCGCTCACGGAGTCGCTGGCGCCCGGCCCGATCCACGTCCGCGTCGGTCTCCACACCGGGACGCCGCTCGTCACCGACGAGGGCTACGTCGGAGACGATGTGCACCGCGCCGCGCGCATCGCGGCGGTCGGCCACGGCGGGCAGGTGCTCGTCGCCGCCTCGACGGCTGCGCTCGTCGGAGTCGACGGGCTCGTCGACCTCGGCGAGCATCGCTTCAAGGACCTCGCGGCGCCCGAGCGGGTCTACCAGCTCGGCGACGGCGAGTTCCCGCCGCTGAAGAGTCTCTACCGCTCGAACCTCCCGCTCGCCGCCAACCCGCTCGTCGGGCGCAAGAAGGAGCTCGCGGACGTCCTGCAAGCGCTCCTCGACGGAGCTCGGGCGGTGACGATCACCGGGCCGGGCGGCGTCGGCAAGACGCGGTTCGCGCTCGCGGTCGCGGCGAGGCGGCGCACGCCTTCCCCGACGGCGTGTGGTTCGTCCCGCTCGCCTCGCTCCGCGACCCGGCGCTCGTCCTTCCTACGGTTGCGGACGCGATCGGCGCCGACGGCGAAGTCGCGCCGGCACATCGGTGACGACGCATGCCTTCTCGTCCTCGACAACTTCGAGCAGGTCGTAGATGCGGCGCCGGGTCTCGCGGCGCTCGCGGGCGAGTGCCCCCGCCTTCGCCTCCTCGTCACGAGCCGAGAGGCGCTGCGGATCGCGGTCGAGCGCGAGTACCCGCTGTCGCCGCTTCCCGAGTCGCCGTCGGTGGAGCTCTTCCGGCAGCGGGCGAGCGCCGTCGCGCCCGAGATCGAGATCGAGTACGCGACGGCGGCCGCGATCTGCGATCGGCTCGACCGCCTGCCGCTTGCGATCGAGCTCGCGGCCGCCGCTGCAAGGCGCTGTCTCCGGAGCAGATCCTCGACCGCGTCTCGGAAAGCCTCGACCTGCTGCGCGGCGGCCGCGACGCCGATCCCACGCCAGCAGACCCTGCGCGCGACGATCGAGTGGAGCTACGACCTGCTTTCCGACGAGGAGCAGCAGCCTCTTCCGTTGCACTCTCCGTCTTCCGCGGTGGCTGCACCCTCGAGGCCGCGGAAGCGGTATGCGATGCCGATCTCGACACGCTGCAGTCCCTCGTCGAAAAAAGCCTCCTGCGGTTCACGCGAGAGCGCTACTGGATGCTCGAGACGATCCGCGAGTTCGCGCGCGAGCGCCTAGGTGAGGCTACGGAGAACGATCGCTTCGCTCGTCGACACGCACGTCATTACCTCACGCGGCTGGAGGAGATCGACCCGGTCATTCGCGGCCCGCGCACCGCCGAGTTTCTCGCGTGGTATGCGGCCGAGCAGGACAATTTCCGAGCGACCCTCGAGCGTCTCGCCGCCAGTTCACCCAACGAGGCCGCGCGCGTCGCATATCTCCTCAGCTTGTACTGGGTCGCGCGAGGTGCCCTCGACGAGGGACGCGAACGCCTCAAGGGGCTCCTCGCGATTTCCTCGCTCGACGGCGTCTCCCGCGCGTCTCTTCTCCAACGCCTCTCGGATATCGAGGAGCGCCTCGGGAACCTCGATGCCGCCCAGACGGCCGGGGAGGAGGCCGTAGCGCTCGCGACCACGGCCAACGCTCAAGCGGTTCTCGTTGATGCCCTGTGGGGTCTGGCGTGGATCGCAGACCGCCGCGAAGAGTTCGACGACGCCATTCGTCTCGGCTCGCGCGCACTCGAGGAGGCGACATCACTAGACGACGCCCGACGGCTCAGATGCCAGACGCGATCTAGGGTCCTTTCTTCGATCCGCAGGCCGCGACGCTGAGGCGCGGGCGATTCTCCGCGAGTCTGCCGAGGCCTATCGGCAGCGAGGAGATGCTGCCAACGAAGCCATTGTGCTGTCGAACCTTGGAGGCATCGATCTTACGGCCGGGACTACGAGTCGGCGCACGACACCTACATGCTCGCGCTCGAGAGAAGCCGACACCTCGACGATCAGTTCGCCGCCTCGCTCGCACATCTCCGTCCTGGCCTTGGGCGGCGCTACTGGGACTCGGACGCCGTG
Organism: uncultured Actinomycetes bacterium; assembly: GCA_963721795.1. Classification (GTDB taxonomy): domain Bacteria; phylum Actinomycetota; class Thermoleophilia; order Gaiellales; family Gaiellaceae; genus GMQP-bins7. The sequence continues at coordinate 407,705 of CAVRLT010000020.1, read as the reverse complement.
ACGAGGCCCGCGTGCTATTTGCTAGCGAGTTCGCTCGCACGGTCAGTGATGACCTGACCGTGGACAGCGCATTGAAGCCCCATCTTGGACTCCTGCTGTCGGGAGTCGCGGTGGCCTCGCCCCCGGAGCGCTACCCGCAAGCGGCCCGGCTTCGGGGCGCAGTAGTCAAGCTCTCCGACGAGGGCGAATTCCTTCACCACGAGCAATTCTGGAACACATTCGACCAGGTCTTGATCGATGTCCTCGGACAAGAGATCTGGCAACAGGAGCAGGCGGCGGGAGCCGCAATGACGCTCGACGAGACCATCGCGCTCGCACGCTCGCTCGCCGCGTCCTGACTGCCTTGAGGGCTCTGCGCCTGGGATTCAAACGCTACCAACCCGTGGCCACGCCGGGCTCGCATCTCGCACAGAGCGGACTCGACCCGGTTGGAGTGCAGCGGCAGCTCGGGCATGCACGGCCCTCGATCACGATGGACTTGTATGTCCATGAGTTTGAGACCGCCCAGCGCCGGGATCAGGTTGGCGAGCGCCTAGCTGCTGCCTTGGGTGGTCTCGTTCGTGGCTGAGATCGACCAAATCTGACCAATCCACGATTCGGCCGATCTTAACATGCTCGCCGTTGCGGCGCGAATGGCTTGAATTAAGGACGGGAGCGACGGGACTCGAACCCGCGACCTCCGGCGTGACAGGCCGGCGTTCTAACCAACTGAACTACGCCCCCGGACTGCGTTAGTGTAGCCGCGCACCTTCGAGGGGAGGGGCTTTGGAAACTAGTCTGCGGCCGTGTCCAAGGCGGACTGGATCGTGCTCGGCGTCGTCGTGCTCTTCGGGCTGTACGGATTGTCCAAGGGGCTCGTTCGCGGCGCTCTGTCGCTCGCAGGCTTCGCGCTCGGAGCGTACGTCGGTGCACGACTCGCCCCGACCGTGCTCGCGGAGGGCTCTCCGTACGCGCCCCTACTTGCGCTCGGCGGCGCGATTCTCGGAGGGACGCTGCTCTCGAGTCTGGCGGAGATTCTCGGGGTGACGCTGCGCTCGACCCTCGGGGTCATCCCGGGCCTTCGCGCGCTCGACTCCGTGGCTGGGCTCCTCCTCGGAGCAGCCGCCGGGCTGGTGCTCTCATGGGCCGTCGGCGCCGTGCTCCTTTATTTGCCGGGCCAGTCCGAGCTTCGGCGGTCGGTCCAGGACTCGGCGATTCTCTCGCGGATCAACGATTCTTTTCCTCCCGAGCGGCTGCTCGAGACCCTCGAGCGGGTCGATCCACTCGGGGTGCTCGTCGGCCCCCCGGCGACCGTTCCGCCGCCCAAGGAGGCAATCGCCCGCGATCCCGACGTGGCGGCGGCCGGGGGAAGCGTCGTCCGTATCTCCGGAATCGCCTGCGGTCTCGGCATCGAAGGCTCGGGGTGGATCGCGCGGCCCGGGATCGTGGTGACGAACGCGCACGTCGTCGCCGGAATCGACCGTCCGCAGGTCGATCGGCAGGACGGACGCGCTCTCGCGGCGACCGTGGTCGCGTTCGACCCCAAGAACGATCTCGCCGTGCTGCTCGTGAAGGGGATCGACGGCCGGCCGCTGCCGGTTGCCGAGCCTGAGAGCGGCGTGCCGGTGGCAATCCTCGGCTATCCGGAGAACGGGCCGCTGACGCGGACGCCGGCTCGTCTCGGCGCGACCGGCGAGTTTCTCAGCCGAGACGCGTACGGGCGAGGGCCCGTACGGAGGTCGGTAACGGCCGTGCGCGGGACGGTTCGGCCGGGAAACTCGGGTGGGCCGGCCGTCGACGCGCGCGGTCGCGTGCGCACCACGATCTTTGCTCGCAGGCCGGGCGAGCGCGGCGGCTTCGGCGTTCCACCCGCGATCGTGCGGAATGCCCTCGTCCGAGCGGCGGACGGTGGCGCAGCACTCGCGACCGACTGCGCGGGTTAGCCGAACAGCTCGAGCGCGGCGAGCGGTTGCCGGAAGGGCGGGATGAGATACACGCCGGCGGCACGGTTGCGAGACTCGTCGAGTAGTTCGCGCGCGATCGCAAGGCCCTCCGCCGCCGCGTCGGCTCCAGCGTCGCGCAACCGCGCTTGCACGTGGTCCGGGACGACGATGCCCGGCACCTCGTTGTGCAGGCGAAGCGCGAGCTGGTAGCTCTTCACGTAGAAGATCCCGATGAGGAGCGGAATCGGGCACGGGCGGCCCAGCCGGGCCAGGAACGCGTCGAGGTACGCGAAGTCGAACAGCACCTGCGTCATCGCGAACTTCGCACCGGCCTCCAGCTTCTGCTCGAACCGTTCCACCTCTTCGGGGAGATCGTCGGCAGCCGGGTTGACGGCGACGCCCAGGAAGAACGAGGTCGGCGCGTCGATCTCCCGGCCGTTGAAGTCCTCGCCTGCGTTCATGTGCGTGATGATTCGCGAGAGGCCGATCGAGTCGACCTCGTACACACCCGCCGCCCCCGGATAGTCGCCGGCCTCGGGCGGGTCGCCGGTGACGGCGAGGACGTTGCGGATTCCTTCGGCGTGCGCGCCCAGGAGCATCGACTCGAGGCCGGCTATGGACGAATCCCTCGGTGTCAGGTGCGGGATCGTCTCGATCCCGGCGATGCGCTCGATCGTCGCAGACGCGATCAACCCGCTCATACGGGCTCGCGCGCGCGGGTTGTCGTTCACGTCCACGACGTCGACGTGGCCGGACTCTTGCAGGGTGCGGGCGAGGTCGAGCATGGCTTGCGCCTGGCCGCCGCGGGGCGGGTCGATCTCCACGGAGACGACGAACTCGCCCGTGCGGAGCTTTCGCTGGAGGAGCGTCTCGCGCTCGGGCTCCGGCGCGGAGACCACGAGCTCCCGCTCGCGCACGACGAGCGGGGAGCTCGGTTTCGGCCCTCGTCGACGGCGTCTCGGATCGCGGCGATCTGCGTCGGTGTCGTTCCGCAGCAGCCGCCGATGATGCGCGCCCCGAGCTCCTGGGCGTGGGCAGCGAAGTTCGCGAAGTACTCCGGCGTCGCGTGCGGGAAGACGACCCGCTGGCCCGCGAGGCTCGCGAGCCCGACGTTCGGGAGGGCAGCGAGGGGCTTCTCGCTCCCGGCCATCTGCTCCAGCGCTCTCAGCGCCGCCTGCAGCCCGGCGCCGTGATTCGCCCCGATCGCGGCGACGTCCTGATCCGCCAACGCGGAGGCGGCCTGTCCGGCGCTGACTCCGCTCAGCGTGTGTGCGTCCTCGTCGAAGGTGAGCAGGGCGACGATGGGAAGTGACGACACGTCGCGTACCGCGGCGATCGCGGTCTCGAGCTCGTCGAGCTCGTAGAACGTCTCGATGAGGAAGAGGTCGACGCCGCGTCCTTCGAGGAGCTCTGCCTGCTCGGTGAAGACCGATGTACGCAGGTCCCGCCGGCCGCCGACGTCACCCAGAGGACCGATCGACCCTGCGATGAACACGTCGCGCCCCGAGACCTCGCGCGCCTCTCGGGCGATCTTCACCGCTCCCTCGTTGATCTTCTTGACGTCGTCCTCGAGGTAGTGGGTGCGGAGCTTGTGGCGGTTCGCGCCGAAGGTGTTGGTCTCGATCAGCTCCGCGCCGGCGCGGATGAACCCGAGGTGCAGGGAGAGAACGCTCTCGGGGGCGCGCAGGTTCGCCTCTTCGGGGCAGCGGAGACGTGCGACCGCGCTCGTCACGAGCGTGCCCATGCCGCCGTCGCCGACGATCGGCGGCCCGGAAGCCAGCCGTTCCGAGAATCGACTCATGCCCGGCCACTCTAGAGAGGCCCCTGACGGACAGGTAGCGGGGTAATCCAGCAGGCAATCTTCACACCCCGACGAGTCGAATTCTCGGGTTCCCAATAAAGGGGTTTGCTTGGGCGCGATCAGGATCCGCGCTAGCGGATCCTGATCTTGCGTATGAGAAGGGCGGCGTCGTCCGCCGCCCCTTCTCGAAGCTCCGCAGCCGGATGTGATTGCCGTCAGTCCCCAGCCGGGAGTCGTCGAAGCTATCGGCAGTCTTCGCCGCGCGCTTGAGCCGAACCCCGTGCCGTGGATGCGTGCGGCCGGAGAGCTCGATCGTGCGTAGGCTTCCGCGCATGCGCGTCCACGTCATCAGCGACATGGAAGGCGTCGCGGGGATCGTCAAGTGGCAGCAGGTGGGGGGCGGCGAGGCGATGTACGAGGAGGGCCGCCGGCTCTACACCGGCGAGATAAACGCAGCCGTGCGAGGCGCGAAGGCCGCTGGAGCGACCGAGATCGTCGTCATGGACTGCCACGGCGCGGGCGAGGGCTGGACGTTCAACTCGCTCATCCCCGACGAGCTCGATCCGGACTGCGAGTACGTCGTGCAGGACGAGTGGACCGAGTACACCGAGTTCCTCGAGGAGGGGTGCGACGCAGCGCTCTTCGTCGGGATGCATGCGCGCGCGGGCACGTCGAAGGGCGTCATGAACCACACGATCTCGGGCCGCGACTACCAGAACCTGTGGTTCAACGGCACGCTCGTCGGCGAGACCGGGATCAACGCGGCGCTCTGCGGGAACTGGGGCTGCCCGGTCCTCCTCGTGACCGGCGACGAGGCGACCTGCGCGCGAAGCGCAAGACCTCCTGGGCGAGGGAATCACCACGGTCTCGGTCAAGCGTGGCCTCGGCGCCGGCTCCGCCCGCATGCTTCCGCCGCTCAGGGCTCGCGAGCTGATCGAGGCGGGTGCGAAAGCGGCACTGACCGACCTGCGAGCGGTGCCACCGTACGACCCGGGAAGCCCGTGCGAGGTGAAGGTCGAGTTCAAGAACACGGTCGCTCCGGACAAGCTCCGCGCCCGACCGGGCGTCGAGCGGCTCGACGATCGGACGGTCGTATCCCGTGCGGACATATGGTGGGACGCCTGGCAGCAGTATTTCTTCTAGCCGCCGGGGTTTGACACGGCGCGCTCTACCCGCTGTGATGCACGGCTACGACTTGTTTGGACGCCGTGAGCAGCGCAACAACGTTGCCCTTCCCCACGTCCAAACGAAGAGCAGGCAAAAACGCAAGAGGAGGGTAAATGAGGAAAGGTCTTATCGCAGCCTCGCTGGGGCTGCTCGCTGCGGCGGTGGTCGTCACGTCGGCTCTGGCGAAGTCCGAGGCGACGGCGACACCGGCACAGATCGCGGAGTGCACGAACGTCTCGCTCGGCTTCCTGGGACCGCTGACGGGGCCCGCTGGCTTCCTCGGCCAGGAGCAGATCTCGTGGCTCCGGTTCGGGGTGCAGAAGTACAACAAGGCGACGGGGACGCGGCTCAAGGTCGTGCCCGGCGACACGCAGCTGAAGGCGCCGGTAGCGCGCACCTTGGCGAGAAGGTTCGTCTCCGACAGCCAGATCATGGCGGTCGTCGGCGGGTCCGAGAGCCAAGCCGTGGTCGTGAGCGGCAATCTCTTCGAAAGGGCCGATCTCGCCTCGATCTCCGGGTCGGCGACCCAGACCGACCTGACCAACGGTCAGTTCAAGACGTTCTTCCGGGTCGTGCCGAACGATGCTATCCAGGGCCCGCAGATCGTGACGTACGTCGCACGCAATCTGAAGGCGAAGAACGTCGTGGTGGTCGACTCGCAGGACGACTACTCGTTGCCGCTCGCGAGCGCAATCTCTCGTGGGCTCCGGGCGCGCAACGTCACCGTCTCCCGCGAGTCCGTCTCCGCGGACGACACCGACTTCTCCTCGATCGTCGCGAACGTCGATTCGAACGTCAACGTCGTCGTCTTCGCCACCCAGGTGGCCACGGCCGCGAACACGCTCTCGAATCAGCTCCGCGAGCAGGGGAAGAAGGCGATCGTGTTCGGGACGGACGGTGCGTACTCTCCGTCCCAGTTCAAACCGCGGAGCGGATACGTGTCCGTGTTCGCACCCGATCCCCACTTCGACCCAAGTGCGCGGGCGCTCATCCGCGAGTACAACCGGTACTCGAAGAACAGGGCGTTCGGTGCCTTCGGCCCGGCGACGTACATGGCGGGCCTCGCAGCCGCGACCGCCGTCACGAAGGCGTGCGCGGACGGCCAGGTGACGCGGGCAGAAGTGACCCGGCAGACTCGGCGCACGAACATCCCGTCGATCTTCGGCGGCAGGCTCCGATTCTCTGCGAAGGGTGATCCACTGCCGACGAAGTTCGTGATCTACAGGATCACGAACGGGAAATACAGCCCGGTCGGCTAGGACGACCGTGCATCGCACGAAGCGGCCCACCCTGTCGGGGTGGGCCGCTTCGTCACTACGAGTAGCTGTATGAGATAACCCGACCGTGGACTGGGACAAGCTCGTCCAGTTGCTCGTCAACGGCGTAACGCTGGGTAGCGTCTACGCACTGGTCGCGCTCGGGTTCTCGATGGTCTACGGGATCCTGAAGCTGCTCAACCTCGCCCACGGCGACGTGCTCATGGTCGGGGCATTCATCGGCTGGGGCGTGCTCGGCTGGCTCGGAGGCGCCCAGGATCCAAGCGTCGCGGTGTGGATCTTGATCGTCTTGATGGTGCTCGCCGCAATGGTGGGCTGCGGCTTTCTCGGGGTCGCGATCGAGCGGTTCGCGTACAGGCCGTTACGCCGCGCTCCGCGCATCGCGCCGTTGATCAGCGCGCTCGGTGTCTCGTTCTTCATCCAGAACTCGGTCCTCCTGCTCTTCGGCGCGGACTTTCGAAGCTACGACTCCTTCGACCTCATCGACGTCGAGGTGGGTATCAGCTGGGGCCCGCTCAACGTCTGGATCCTGCGAGTGGTCGTCTTCGCCTCGGCGGCGGCGATGATGATCGCGCTCTGGCTCCTCGTCACCCGCACGAAGCTCGGGAAGGCCATGCGTGCGACGTCGTTCGACCGCGAAGCGGCGGCGATGATGGGCATCGACGTCGACCGCGTCATCGTGAAGACGTTTTTCATCGGCTCCGCACTGGCCGGCGCCGCGGGCGTGCTCGTCGGGCTCGTGTTCGGCTCGATCAACCATTTCATGGGCTTCAACTACGGCCTGAAGGGGTTCACCGCCGCGGTCGTCGGCGGCATCGGATCGATCCCGGGCGCGATGTTCGGTGGCCTCTTCATCGGCCTCGCCGAGGCATTCTCGGTCGGATACATCGATGACCTGACGCGTGGACGCTTGGGAAGCGCGTTCAGCGACCTGATCGTCTTCCTGATTCTCGTGGCCTTCATGCTCCTGCGACCTCAGGGCATCTTCGGGAAACCGGAGGTGAAGAAGGTATGAGCGAACAGGCTCCGGAGCAGCCGCGAATCGGACGCGACGAGTGGGTGGTGAGCGCGGACGAGCGCCGTACGAGGTCGATCGCCGGCAAGACGCAAGACGTCCTGGACCGCACTCCTGCGGCGCTCAAGCTCGTCGCGCTCACGGTGCCGTTTGCCATCTTTCCCCTCGTCGTCGAGTCCGACTACCTCCTACAGGTCGGGATCGACACGCTGATCTACGTGCTGCTGGCGCTTGGGCTGAACGTCGCCGTCGGCTGGGTCGGTCTCCTCGATCTCGGGTTCGTGGCGTTCTTCGGGCTCGGCGCGTACTTCTACGCGGCCGCCGCCTCCGAGTACGCCGGGAGGCAGTGGGATGCGACCTTGGCGATCCCGGCAATCGCTGTCACCGTGGCAGCGATCGGGTTCCTCGTCGGGCTTCCCTCGCGACGGCTCGTCGGCGACTACCTCGCGATCGTGACGCTCTTCTTCCTCCAGATCTGGCTCGTCGTGCTGATCAACGCGTCATTCACCCGCGGGCCGAATGGGATCTCGGACATCTACCCGCTCGAGTTCTTCGGTCGGCAGGTGACGTCACAGCAGGGCTATTTCTACGTCGCGCTCGTAGCGTTCGTGATCGTGATCTCCGTCCTCTATCTCATGAACCGTTCCCGCACCGGTCGGGCGTGGCGGGCGCTTCGCGAGGACGAGCTCGCCGCCGAGCTGATGACGATGCCCGTCAATCGGCTCAAGCTGATGGCATTCGCGGTCGGAGCAGGCGTTGCTGGCGTGGCCGGGGTCCTCTTCGCGCCGCAGCAGGGCGCCGTCTTTCCCGCGAACTTCGACATCGTCCTCCTCATAACCGTCTACGCGATGGTCGTGCTCGGCGGACCGGGCAGCCTCGTCGGCGTGACGGTCGGCGCCATCCTGATCAACGTCTCGCTGGAAGTGCTTCGCGATCCGGACGACGCGAGCTCGCTGTTCTATGCCGTCGTGTTCCTGGCTGTGGTGCTCTTGCTGCGGCGACCGTGGTGGAGCTCGCTCGCCGTGCTTGGCGGAACCGTTGTCTTCGGCCTCGTCGTCCATGAGATCGCCGAGCAAGCGCGGCCCTCGCTCGTCCAGGGCACGCCCTTCGGAGGAGCCCGGATCGACGAGCTGGTGGACTCCTGGGTGTTGCTCCCGGTTGACATCGTCGCCCCAGACGGACTGCCGACGGGCTGGCTGGGCCGGCTGGCGTACATCGGGCTCGTTGCCGCGATCCTGGGCTTGACGCTCGTCCGCAGTCGGCTCTGGCGGAGCATCTTGCTCGTTCCCACTCTGTACCTCGTCGCGTGCGTCTGGGAGAACCTGCTCCTGCCGCAGCCGGCGGTCGCCCGCTTCGTCCTCATTGGCGCGATGCTGGTCGCGCTGATGGCAGTTCGCCCTCAGGGGCTCTTCGGAGCACAGCGCGTGGAGGTCATATGAGCACGGACCGCGCACCCCTGCTGGAGGTGCAAGGCCTCTCGCTCGCGTTCGGTGGGCTTCGTTGCCTCGACGGGCTCGACCTGACCGTGGGCGAGGGCGAGATCGTGAGCGTCATCGGGCCGAACGGAGCGGGCAAGACGACGCTGTTCAACGTCATCACCGGCGTGTATCCGCCCGAGGAGGGCGAGATTCTCTTCGAAGGAGAGTCGATCCTCGGCCTCGATCCGCACCGCATCGCCCGCCGCGGGATCGCCCGCACCTTCCAGACCCTGCGCCTGTTCCTGAACATGACCGTGAAGGAGAACGTCATGACCGCCGCCTACGGTCATACGAAGGCGGGTGTACTGCGCTCCGTCCTGCGCACGCCCGGGATGCGCCGCGAGGAGCGCGAGATCGAGCAGTTGGCGGAGGAGCGCCTCGCCTTCTTCGGCGACCGGCTCATCGGATATCGCTGGCGGCAGCCCGCCTACAGCCTCTCGTACGCGAACCGCCGGCGGCTCGAGATCGCGCGCGCGACCGCCGCCAAGCCGAGGCTCCTCCTGCTCGACGAGCCGGCCGCGGGGATGAACCCCGTCGAGACGCACGAGATGACGGAGCTGATCGCGCGGCTGCGCGAGGAAGGCGGCTACACGATCCTCGTGATCGAGCACGACATGCACGTCGTCGAGGGGATCTCGGACCGGGTCATCGCGCTCGACCACGGCGTCAAGATCGCCGAGGGCTCCTTCACCGAGGTCGCGACGGATCCCGGGGTCATCGAGGCGTACCTGGGCACGTCCGCGACGGAGCGCACGTGACGAGCTCGAATGGAACCCCCGAGCCGCTGCTCCGGCTGGAAGGAATCAACACGTACTACGGCCAGATGCACATCCTCCAGAACGTGAACCTCCAGGTCGGGGAGGGCGAGCTGGTCTGCCTGCTCGGGGGGAACGCGTCCGGCAAGTCGACGACGTTGAAGACGATCCTCGGAATCGTGGCTCCGCGCTCGGGCTCGGTCGTGCTCGGCGGGGAGGACGTCACGCGCTTTACCACGGCGCGCCGCATCGAGCGCGGGATGGCGATCGTCCCGGAGAACCGCCGGCTGTTCGGCCCGATGACGGTGCTCGAGAACCTGGAGATGGGCGCGTACCTGCGGCCGCGCGCCGACCTCTCCGAGGACCTCGACCGCGTCTACGAGACGTTCCCGCTGCTCGCGGAGCGTCGAAAGCAGCTTGCGGGAACGCTCTCCGGCGGCGAGCAGCAGATGGTCGCGATGGGCCGTGCCCTGATGGCCCGGCCGAAACTGCTCCTGATGGACGAGCCGTCGATGGGGCTGGCGCCGATCCTCGTCGAGCGCAGCTTCGAGATCATCGCGCAGGTGCACGACGCCGGAGTCGCGCTCCTCGTCGTGGAGCAGAACGCGAACGTGTCGCTCTCGATCGCCGACCGCGGCTACGTCCTCTCGACCGGGCGTATCGTCCTCGAGGGAAAGGCGTCCGAGCTTCTCCAGCACGAGGAGCTGCGGAAGGCATACCTTGGCCGGTGACCGCAAGCAACAGACTGTTGCAATGTCGGATCAACACCACTCCGCAAGAGCCGAAGCCGGAGATGTGACCGCAAGCAACAGACTGTTGCAAGGTGTCGGAGCGGCCGTGCGGGCGCGCTTCCCCATCTTCGAGCACACGACCTACGCGAACTCGTGCTCGCAGGGCGCGCTCTCGGTCGACGTGCGGCGCGCGTACGAGGAGTACCTCGCGGGGTGGGACGAGCACGGCGCCGAGTGGGAGCACTGGGTCGAGCGAGCGGACGCGGCTCGTGCGGCCTTCGCACGGCTCGTAGGCGCCGAGCCCGCGGAGGTGGCGGTCACGACCTCGGTCTCGCAGGCGGTGAGCGCCCTCGTCAGCGCGCTCCCGCTGGAGGAGGGACGAACCCGGATCGTCATCTCCGAGTTCGAGTTCCCGACCGTGGGTCAGATCGCCCATGCGCAGGAGCTCAGGGGAGCGGAGGTCGTCCATGTGCGCCCCGACGCCGAGGGGCGCATTCCGCTCGAGCGCTTCGCGGAGGCGATCGACGAACGCACGGCGCTCGTCTGCTGCACGGCGATCTCGTACCGCACGGGGTACCGGCTCGACGTTGCCGAAGTCGCGCGCATCGCGCACGAGCGGGGAGCGCTCTGCCTCGCGGACAGCTATCAGGCAGCCGGTGCGATCCCGCTCGACGTCGCTGCGCTGGGCGTCGACCTGCTCACGTCGGGCACGGTCAAGTACCTGCTCGCGTCGTCCGGCCTTGCCTTCATGTTCGCTCGCCGCGACCTGCACGAGCGGCTGCTCCCGACCCAGACGGGCTGGTTCGCGGACGAGGACATCTTCCGAATGGACATCTCGGACTACTCCCCTGCCGCCGACGCGCGGCGATTCGACGCAGGCACGCCTCCGGTGCCGAACATCTACGCGGGCCTCGCCGGCATGGGGATCGTCGAGGAGGTCGGCAGCGCCGCGATCGAGGCGCATGTGCGAGGCCTGGCCGACCGGTTGCTCGCCGGCCTGGACGAGCTCGGCGCGACCGTTCGCGACTCCGAGGCGCCCGGGCGAGTACGGCCCTCTGATCTGTGTCGCCTCGACCGACGCTGCGGCACTCGTCGGGGAGCTCCTCGGCGAGAGGATCGTCACTTCCGAGCGCGACTCGAACCTGCGCATCTCGCTCCACCTGTACAACGTGGACGAGGATGTCGACCGCATCCTCGAGGCGCTGTCGACGCGTCGCCGGCTACTCCGCTGAGTCGAGAAGCGCGGCGACGCGAGCAGCGACGTCGTCGCGAATCGCGCGCACCTCCTCGAGCGGGCGCCCTTCGGGATCCTGCAGCTCCCACTCCAGGTAGCGCTTGCCCGGCAGAACCGGGCATGCGTCGCCGCAGCCCATGGTGACGACGAGGTCCGCCCACTCGACGTCCTCCTCGCTCAGCGCACGAGGTACCCGCTCCGAGAGGTCGATCCCGACCTCTCCGAGCACGGTTGCCACCTCGCGGTGAACCCGCTGCGCCGGGCTCGTCCCGGCCGACCGGGACGAGTGCCGCGTACCTGCGTCCCGCGCGAACAGGGCCTCTGCCATCTGCGAGCGCCCGGCGTTCTTCACGCAGACGAAGAGGACGTTCACACGGGCTTGGACGCGCGGACGATCGCTCCGTGCATTCCGTCGGCCACGCGGTGCGTGTATTCCACCTCGACGTCGACGAGCCCAGCGCCCGTCAGCCCTTCGCGGTACTCCTTCTCGGAGAGCGCACCCGCGATGCACCCCACGTGACTTCCCCGCTGCGCGCGCTCGTCGGGGGTGAGGTGGTTCTCGGCGACGATGTCCGTGATCCCGACGCGACCCCCAGGTCTCAGCACGCGCTCGAATCTCGCCGTAGACGGCGCGCTTGTCGGTCGAGAGGTTCACCACGCAGTTCGAGATGACCACGTCCACGCTTTCGGCGGGAAGAGGAATCGCCTCGATGAGGCCCTTGAGGAAGTGGACGTTCGTCGCGCGGGCCTTCGCTGCGTTTCGCTGCGCGAGCGCGAGCATCTCGTCCGTCATGTCGAGGCCGTAGACGGTTCCCGTCGGCCCGACTCGGCGGGCCGAGAGCAGGACGTCGATCCCGCCGCCGGATCCCAGGTCGAGGACGGTCTCGCCCTCGTGCAGAGCGGTGACGGCAAGTGGGTTGCCGCATCCGAGACTGGCGCTGACCGCGTCCTCCGGCAGGTCGGCGCGCTGCTTCGGCGTCGTAGAGACCCTTGCCGAAGAGGGTCGTCGCCTCGTCGCCGCAGCACCCGATGCTCTCGCAGTCGCACCCGCAGCCCTGGCCTGCAGCGAGCCCGAGCGCAGCTTCCGCGTACCGCACGCGGACCTCGTCTGCGTAGATCCGTGCTCATACGGCTACCTCCTTCAGGTCGAGGATGCTCGCCGCCCGCTCGAGGCCGTCGCGGTCGAGGGTGTAGAACGCCCAGACGCCCCGTTGCTCACGGCGCAGGAGCCCGGCCTGCACGAGCTTCTTCAGGTGATGGCTCACGGTCGGCTGCGAGAGGCCGAGGGTGGGCGTGAGCTCGCAGACGCACACCGACTCCGGGTTGCGCGCCAGCAAGTTCACGATCCGAACGCGCGCGGGGTCGCCGAGCGCCTTGAAGAGCGCGGCGGTCGCCTCCGCGTCCTCGTCCGTGAGGCCGTCCTCGTCGAGCGGTCGGCAGCAGTCGGCCGGGACGAGCAGAGGAAAGGGATCGACGTTCATCGATGCCTACGCTAGTCCGTACATCGACGTTTGTCAATGTATGCGCGGCACGTGATACTCGCCCGCGTGAACGAGCGCGACACGGCGTCCGAGCTCGAACGCGCGATCGAGCGGTACAACGAGGCGTGGAACGCCCACGATGTGCCTGCGATCGTCGCCTTGCACGCGCCCGGCATGGTCTTCGAGAATCACACCGCGGGCGAACGCGTCGAGGGCGACGACGTCGCGGCGCACCTCTCCCGGATCTTCGAGAACTGGCCGGACCTGACGTTTCGCGGCCGTCGGTCGTACGTGCGCGACGGCCTCGTCGTCAGTGAGTGGACGGCCTCGGCGACCGACTGCCGAGGGTCGGCGTCTCGAATGGGACGGCGTCGACATCTTCCCGTTCGAGAACGGGTTGATCCTGCGCAAGGACGTGTACTCCGCCTCGCATCGCCCCCGCGTGCTCTAGCGTGCCGGCGTTCGGCAGCGCGTCGATGACGAAGGCGCTGCGGCGCGTTCTCGTACGTCCGCCGCTTCCCGAGGACGCGGCTCGCTGGCGGGACTACGGTTGGAGAGCGGCCCCAGATGTCGCCGTCGCCGAGGCCGAGCACGAGGCACTTTGCGGGATCCTCGAGAGCGCGGGCGCCGAGGTCGTCGTCTCCCGTCACGACCCCGGAAATCCGGACGCGATCTACGCGTACGACCCGGCCCTCGTCGGCGACGAGGGCGCGGTCCTGCTCCGTCCGGGAAAGGAAGGACGCCGGCGAGAGCCCGTGTCTCTCGCGTCCGACGCTCGAGCAGGCAGGCGTCCCGGTCGTGGCGGAGATCGTCGAGCCCGCGTTCGTCGAGGGAGGCGACACGCTCTGGCTCGACGAGAAGACCCTCCTCGTGGGGATCGGCTACCGCACGAACTCGGCGGCGATCGCCGCTCTCGAGGCGGCCTTCCCGGGAGTCGAGCTCCTGACCTTCGACCTCCCGCACTGGAACGGCACCGGGGAAGTGCTCCACCTCATGTCCCTCATCTCGCCGCTCGACGACGATCTCGCCGTCGTCTATCCGCGGCTGGCCCCGGTCCGCCTCCTTCGCCTGCTGGCCGACCGCGGAATCGGCGTCGTCGAGGTGCCCGACGACGAGTTCGAATCTCAGGGCTCGAACGTTCTCGCGCTCGGCCCGCGCCGCGCTCTTGCGCTCGACGGCAATCCCGAGACGAGGCGGCGCATGGAGCGCGTCGGGAGTCGACGTCACCGTGTATCGCGGTGAGGAGATCTCGAGGAAGGGCGACGGCGGGCCGACCTGCCTGACCCGCCGCTCCTCCCTCCTACGAGAGTGAGAAGCCGAGCGCGAACCCGAGCGCCGTGAGCAGGCCGGCCTCGCGCCCGCCGAGCTCGAACGCCTCCGGCATCAGCGTGTCCGAGAGCATCACGAGGAGCGCGCCGGCTGCGAATCCGAGCGCGAATGCTCCTTCCGCGGCCGGCATGGTGTCCAGCGCCCACCATCCGAGAGCCGCCGCGATGACGGATGCGGCAACCACGGCGCTCCACATCGCAAGCAGGCGCCCGCTCGTCCAGCCGCCCTCGCGCAGTCCGATCGTGGCGGAGAGCGCCTCCGGCACGTTCGACACGAACACGCCGACGACGACGGCGACCGGGACGACTCCGTCCACCTGCAAGGACGCGCCGAGCACGAACGACTCCGGGATGCCGTCGAGCACCGGTGCCGAGGACGATCGCGCTCGCGCCGGTGGAAAGGTTCGTCGCCTCTCCCTTCATGGACTTGCGACCGTGGCCGCCGCGACGGTCGATCAGCCAGTCGCCGACGTAGAAGGCTCCGGCCCCTGCGACGAATCCGAGCGCCGCTCCACCAGCATTCGACTCGAACCCCTCGAGGACGAGCTCGTACGCGACCGCCGCGATCAACGCGCCTGCCCCGAAGGCGATCGTGAGGCCGACGACGCGATGACCCGGGCGCGCGATGAGTGCGATCGCGGCCCCCAGGAGGAGCGATCCGGCGGTGATCAGCCCCCAGAGCGCCGCTTCGAGCATCGCGCGATCCTAGAGTGTGAGCTGGCGGTAGGCCGAGAGACCCGAGACTCCGACGCCGACGAGCCGGAGCGCGCCCGGCCGGTCGCGAAGCCCGCGATCGAGCAGTCCGCACGCGACGTCGCCGATGACGTCGGCCTCGTCCACGCCAGCCGGGAGCGTGGTCGAGCGGGTCCTGATCGAGAAGTCTCCGTACCTGAGCTTCGCGGTGACGGTGCGCCCGGAAAGGCCGGAGTCGCGCAGCCGCTGGGCGACGAGCTCTGCGAGGCGCCGCACCTCGGCGTGCAGCTGCGCTTGCTCGGAGACGTCGCGGGCGAAGGTGTCCTCCGCGGAGACCGACACGGGGTCGCCGCCGAGCTCGAGGTCGCGAGGATCGATCCCGTGCGCGCGATCTCGGAGCAGCCGACCGACGGATCCGGGAAGCAGCGACTTGAGCTGGTCGTCGTCGAGCGCGCCGAGGCCGCCGATCGTCTCGATCCCTGCACGCCGCAGCCGCTCCTCCGCGCGCGGGCCGACTCCCGGGAGGAGTCGCACCGCGAGTGGCGCCAGAAACGCCGCTTCGCGTCCAGGCGGGACTACCGTGATGCCGCCGGGCTTGCGGCGGTCGGACGCGATCTTGGAGACGACCTTCGAGGTCGAGACGCCCGAGTGAGCAGGTGAGGCTCGTCGTCGCCCGCACCGAGGTCTGCACCGCCGATGCCACCGCGCGCGCTTGCACGAAGCCTTTCGCCACCGGTGCCAGGTCGAGGTAGCCCTCGTCGATCCCCGTGCGTTCGACGCGAGGCACCACCTCGGCGATCGTGTCCCACACCGCCCGTGAGTACTGCTTGTAGAGCGCATGCCGCGGGCGGAGGAACACGGCGTGGGGGCAGCGGCGAAGTGCCTCCGCGGAGCTCATCGCGGAGTGGATGCCGAACGCGCGCGCCGCGTAGTTCGCCGTGGAGACGACGCCTCTGCCGTGCGGGTCGCCGCCGACGACGAGCGGCTTCTCACGCAGCGCCGGATCCTCGAGCTCCTCGACCGCTGCGAAGAACGCATCGAGGTCGACGTGGGCCAGAATCGGCATACGGGGCCAGGCTAGATGCGCGAACGGCCGCGGCGACTCCTTGTGACACTGTGTCACAAGGGATTGAGGTTCTATCGTGTGCGTCGTGGCCGACGCTCCTCCGCTTCCGCCTCCTGCGATCGAGCAGCCCGCTCCGCACCAGGTCTCGTACGGGCTCGTCACCGGTCGTGCCGCGAAGGGAACCCGCTTCGTCGTCGTCGCGGCGAACGGGCGCACGCTCGTCTCGAAGCCGCTTCGCGGCCGGCGCTACTCGCTCCGAGTCGCCCTCCCGCTCGGCGAGCTGAGCCTGCGGGTGACGACCATCGCGGCGAATGGCCGGCGCTCGTCTCGGGTTGTCCCGAAGGTCTATGGCCTCCCCGCCGCAGCACGCCCGCGCGTCGTTCGCGCGAGGCAGGATCCACTGCTCGCGCACCGGCTCCAGGCCCTCGTGCGGCGAGTACCGCGGAACCGCGGGGTACTACGTCCAGAGCCTGACGAGCGGGCGCGGCGCGGCCTGGAACGCAAGGGCACGCTTCCCGGCCGCTTCGACGCTGAAGCTCGCGATCGCCACGGCGGTGCTGGCTCGTCACTCCGGGATCCCGCCGCCCGATTCGTACGTCGGCGGGCTTCTTCGCGAGATGATCACGGTGTCCGACGACGCGGCTGCGAATGCGCTCGAGGTCTGGCTCGCCGGCTCTACGAGCGCCGGCTCGGCCCAGGTCAACACGCTCATGCGCTCGATCGGGCTCGTCGACTCGATCATGTACGGCGGCTACGAGGTGAGGAGCCTCTCGGCGTCGATCCCGGTTCGCGTCGACGATCCGCCCGTCGTCGCCGGCAAGTACACGACTGCCTGGGACATGGCGTCGTTGTGGCGTGCGATCTGGCTCGCGTCGGGAGCCAAGGGCCCGCTCAGGGAGGCGCAACCCGGCTTCACGCCGGCGGACGCCCGCCATCTGCTGTGGCTCGCGGCGAACGTGCGCGACACGCCGAAGCTCGACCGCGTCGTCGGCGAGCGCCGTGGCGTCCACGTCCTGCACAAAGCGGGCTGGATCTCGACTTCGCGCCACGACACCGGGCTCGTGTTCTGGCGCGGCGGGGTCTTCGTCGCCGGCGTGATGACATGGCGACCGTCCGGAATCGGCCCGTCCTCGGACGTTCTCGCGGGGCAGGTCGCGGCCCGTGCGTTCGCCCGTTTCCACCGGTTAACCGGATAGAAACGCCCGCTTCGCGGACGCCGCAGCACCACTCGCTACACTTTTCGTACTACCTACACGAGACGTACGAAGGAGAGTCGTGAGCGAGATCGTGAACGAGCCGGAGAACCGCCTGTTGCTCGTCCCCCTGGAGGACATCGTCGTCTTCCCGAATATGAACGTCACCCTTACCGTCGACGTCGGCGACGAGGAGCGCGTGCTGCTCGTTCCCAAGCACGACGACGAGTACGCGAAGGTCGGAACCGTCGCCGAGATCACCGACCGGATCCGCCTGCCCGGCGGTGGTCGCGCAGTCGCGCTCTCCGGCCTGCATCGCGCCGTGGCCGGAGCCGCGGGCTCGGACAGCCAGGGCCGCCTGCTCGTCGAGGTCGAGGAGCGACCCGACGAGGAGAGCGCCGACGGCCGGATTCGCGAGCTCGAGCGCGAGTACCGCGCGGTCGTCGAGGAGATCCTGGAGTTGCGCGGCGACGACGGCCGGATCGCAGCCTTCGTCCGCTCGATCACCGAGCCGGGCGCCCTCGCGGACACGACGGGCTACTCCCCCGATATCACGTTCGAGCAGAAGGTCCGCCTGCTCGAGACCATCGACGTGCGCGCGCGGCTCGAGCTCGCTCTCGAGCTCCAGCGCGAGCGGCTGGCGCTGATGCAGATCCGCCAGCGCATCCAGGACGACGTCGAGTCCGGAGTCGATAAGCAGCAGCGCGAGTACATCCTGCGCCGTCAGCTCGACTCGATCCGCAAGGAGCTCGGCGAGGACGAGGGCTCGGTCGTCGAGGAGTACCGGCAGAAGATCGCCGAGGCCGAGATGCCCGAGAACGTCCAGGTCGAGGCCGACCGCGAGCTCTCGCGGCTCGAGCGCATGGGCGACCAGTCGCCCGAGGCGTCGATGATCCGCAACTACCTCGACTGGCTGCTCGCGGTGCCGTGGAGCAAGCGCTCCGAGGAGCGCCTCGACCCGCTGCACACGCGCGAGGTCCTGGACAAGGACCACGCCGGTCTCGAGGACGTGAAGGACCGCATCGTCGAGTACATCGCCGTCGCCAAGCTCCGCAAGGAGCGCGGAATCGAGGAGGACAAGCGCTCAGGCGCGATCCTCACCTTGATCGGGCCGCCCGGCACCGGCAAGACCTCGATCGGCGAGTCGATCGCCCGGGCGACCGGACGGGAGTTCGTCCGCATGTCGCTCGGCGGCATCCGCGACGAGGCGGAGATCCGGGGCCACCGGCGCACGTACATCGGCGCGCTTCCCGGCCGGCTGGTTCGGGCGCTACGGGACGCGGGGACGATGAACCCCGTGATCATGCTCGACGAGGTCGACAAGGTGGGCGCCGACTGGCGTGGCGACCCTTCTTCGGCTCTTCTCGAGGTGCTCGACCCGGCGCAGAACCACTCGTTCCGCGACCACTACCTCGACGTCGAGCTCGACCTCTCGCAGGTGGTGTTCATCGCGACGGGGAACATGACGGAGACGATCCCGGGACCGCTCCTCGACCGCATGGAGGTCATCCGCTTCGACGGGTACACGACCGACGAGAAGGTCGCCATCGCGCGCGACTACCTCTGGCCGCGCCAGCGCGAGCGAAACGGGCTGCGCGAGGACGAGGTGTCGATCCCGGACGAGTCGCTCGCACTGATCATCTCGGAGTACACGCGGGAAGCGGGCGTGAGGCAGCTCGAGCGCGAGCTCGGGACCGTCCTCCGCAAGACCGCGACGAAGATCGCGTCGGAGGACGCGAAGCCACCGGTCGAGATCGACGCCGAAGCAGTGCGCGAGGCGCTCGGGCGGCAGAAGTTCTACCGCGAGGTCGCGGAGCGGACGGCGGTGCCCGGTGTCGCGACGGGTCTCGCCGCGACCGCGACCGGAGGCGACGTCCTCTTCATCGAGGCCACGTCTCACAGGGACGGGGACAAGCTCGTCCTGACGGGACAGCTCGGCGACGTCATGAAGGAGTCAGCCCAGATCGCGATCTCGACGGTGCGCGCCCTCGCGACGCAGCTCGGCATCGACGAGGAGGCGTTCGAGAACCGCGCGTTCCACGTCCACGTCCCCGCCGGCGCGATCCCGAAGGACGGTCCGAGTGCGGGCATCACGATGGCGACCGCGATCGCATCGCTCCTGACCGGCCGGCCGGTGAAGCACACCGTCGGAATGACCGGCGAGATCACGTTGCAGGGTCGCGTGCTGCCGATCGGCGGGCTCAAGCAGAAGGTGCTCGCTGCACACGCCGCGGGCATCACCGACATCGTCATCCCCGAGCGAAACCGTGCGGATCTCGATGAGATCCCGGACAACGTGAAGGAAGACGTCATCTTCCACCCCGTGATGTCGATCGGCGAGGTGCTCGGCCTCGCGCTCGAGGAGAAGCCCGTCGAGTCGAATGTGGCGCTGTAGGACACAGGTTGCAGTCCCCGAGGAGGTCCGCCGCGTGGCGGATCTCCTCGAGCGGCGCTACGCGGTGTCGATCATCTACGCGTCCCACCAGGGGTGCACCCGCTTCGGGGAGTTCCGGCAGGCGCTCGGCGAGATCCCGCCGGGGACGCTGACCCAGCGGCTGGTCGAGCTCGAGCGGGCTGGTGTTCTCCGGCGCGAGGTGCGCGACGAGCGGCCGCCGCGGGTCGAGTACGTGCTGACGCCCGAAGGCGCGCGGCTGCGAGCGCTGATCGACGCGCTCACGGCCTGGGCGCGCACCTGAGAGCGTCCTGCTCTCGCCGCGACTAGAGAGCCCTCACTCGGGCCAGAAATTCTCGAGATACTCGGCGTCGTCGGCGGAGCCGCCGGGAACGACCTTCGAGACGATGACGAGCTCCGCGTCCTCGGGCTCGTCGTTCCAGACGGAGCGCCACGTCTCCGGCGGCACTCGGACGACCGAGCCGCTCTCGAGGTCGAGCACTTCGTCGCCGAGCTTGAACTGGAGCTTCCCCGACATGACGAAGTACACCTCCTCCTGCGTCTTGTGCCGGTGCCCGTACGAGCCCTTTCCGCCGGTGTGCTGCGGCATGCGCCGGTAGGTGAACGCGACCTGTTCGGCTTCGAGCGCCGTCGTCATCATCCGCATCTCGCCGGGGTAGTCGCCGAGCACGTCGCCGACCTCCTCCAGGTGCTTGATCGTGTAGTCGGCCACCGCAACCTCCTCCGGAAGATCGATCCGCGGAAACTACTGCAGAGGCGGTGACGCTGCGTTCGCGGGCATCCGCGCGGGGTCGGCGCTCTCTCCCTCGCGGAAGTGCCCCTCGCCGGGCCAGGGCGCGAGGAGGAGAACGATGCGCGCCGGCTCGAGTGCCCGCACGCTGCGCGTCTCGCCCGGCTCGAAGGTCAGGAGCGTCCCCGCGTCGCACTCCACCGAGCGCTCGCCGACGACGACGTCGAGCTTGCCCGAGACGACCTCGACGATTGCGCGCTCGTGAACCCGGTGGTCGCCCATCTCTTCGCCCTTCCTGCAGGTCGACGAGCACGGCTCGGCACTCGGGGCCGGAGAAGAGCACCCGCGGCTCACGCTTTCCGTTCGCCTCGATCGACGGGAGATGCCAGCGCTCCACGGCGGCCAACGCTAGCACTCGCCTCAGTCGGTCCACCGAGACCGGGCCGACGTTCACGCCGACTTCGCGGAGCTCGTCCACATTCGGTCCGAGCGGGACGCCTTCCATCGTCGTGCTCGTCGGGCTCGTCAGCGAGAAGTCGACGATCGAGCCCGCGCGGAGGCACAGGCTCACGTCATGCACTCTCTCCTCGCCGGGCTCGAGGCGCACCGTCGGGTCAGCGCCAAGTCGATACGTCGCGGCCGCATCGGTCGGTGCGCGAACGGTCATGCGAACGACGACCCGCTCGGTGCGCGCCTTGCCCGTAGACGCGGATCGTCGCCGGCCGACCGGGTGTCGTCCAGCCGTCCGCCTGGAGCCCGCGGCTCGCCCACAGCGCTCGATACGGACGATCGACCGACCTGACGACGAAGCCGAGGTTCTCCGCTTGCTCGCGACCCGCGAGCGAGAAGCGCGAGTCGCCCGGCGCCTCGACGACGTAGCGGGGAGCATCCTCGGTTCCCTCGACGACTCCGCTCGCCCAGTCGAGCTCCAGCTCGCGGTGCGGGAAGGGCGTGTACCGGAAGTTCCCGTCGTCGGCGACGTACGCGTGCGTGGCTGTCCGGTTCCAGAACTCCACGTCCCACCAGCGGATCGCGGTCGTGTCCCACGCGGTCGAGACCGGGAACGCGACGAGCGCCGCGCTCTCGCCTTCGGGAACGACGGTGTCGACCCAGTCGAGAACGAGGCCTGGCGGGCCGGCCAGGGGACGACCGCTCAGTCCCGTGCCCGTCACCACGCGGTCGACCTCGCTTCTGAGCGTGAGGACCGAGAACGCTACGAGCGCGACCAGCGCGACGACTGCGACTGGCGTCCTCGGGGCCAGCAGCAGCGCCAGAACCAACACGAGGCCCGTGAAGAGGCCGAGGAGCGCGACGAACGTGCCGGTGCCGAGCTCGCCCGACTGCTCGATCAGGTACTCGTTGAGCACGCTCGCCGGCGAGTCGACCCAGACTCCCGCGTACACGGTGAAGGGAAGCTGCGCGGCGGTCGCGGCGAAGATGATCGAGACGAGAGCCGCTCCCGTCGCAACCCCCCGCCGATCGGCACTGCGCAGCGCCGCCGCAGCGCCGATCAGGAGCAGCGGGACGACGTAGAAGAGGTACCGGTCGCGGACGACTCCCTCGCCGAAGCGGACGCTGAACGATGCGGCCTCGAACGTGAGCAGCACGATCGTCGCCAGCGACAGAGTCGCTAGCGCGTGCGCACGCTTTTCGGCAGGACGGGCGAGCGTCGCGAGCATCCAACCCCCTCCGAGGATGAGCGGGATGAGGCCCGACCCGATCGCGACCGCATCGAGGTGCCTCGCGGCCGACGACCAGACGCCGGACGGCAGCAGCGACCCTTCCTCGACCGTGACTCCGTAGACGCCGAGGAGGCTGCCGAGCGATCCCGTCAGCGCCAGGATCACTACTAGCGCCAGGCCTCCGGCGTAGAGGACGGCGAGCACGAAGTGCTCGCGAACCGCGGTGCCGAGCACCCTCGACCGCCTGCCTCCACGGTCTCCGCACGAGCTCGTGCCCGAGAATCGCCAACGGCAGCACCGCCACGAGCACCGCGAACTGCGTCCTCGCGAGCACGGCGAGGGCCAGTGCGCCGACGGCGAGGAGGTCGCGGCGAGGGCTCGGGGCCGCGATCGTCGAGTGCAATCCGAGCAGTGCCCACGCGAAGGCCGGGTACGCAGCCGACTCCGTCATCACGAAGCCGGTGAGCACCATCCAGGGGACGAGCACCGCGAGCCCGGCCACCGCGACCGCCCAGGCGCGAGGAAGCACCTGCCGTCCCAACAGGTAGACCGGAAAGACCGCGCTCACCATCACGAGCGCATTCAGCACGTGCGCGGCGCGGAACGCCTCAGGAGGCGAGAGCGCGCCGTAGAGCGGGGCGATCAGCAGCGGGTAGAGCTGGTTGTAGACCTCGATCGACGTCCCGTGCACGCGGGGTAGCGGTGAGCCCGTGTCCGCGATCGACGTCGCGAGCTTCGCGTACAGGAGCTCGTCGGTCATCACCGACCAGTCCCGAATTCGGCCCGAGAACCAGATCGCGAGCACCGCGCTCACCCCGACCCACAGGACGACCAGCGCAGCCGCGGCGACGACCGGCGGACGAAGAGGGCGAGGCAAGCCTCGCACCTACGCCGTCGCCGAGACCGCTTCCGACGCTACGTGCTCGTCGTAGATCCCGAGGCCGCTCTCGGGATCGAAGAAGTGCAGGCGCGCGACGTCGACGTCGATCGCCAGCGGTTGTCGCTCGCGGGCTTGGGTGTCCCGCTCGAGGCGGGCGACGAACGGCACGCCTTCGCCCCTGGCTCGTTCCGCGGCCAGCCGTGTCTCCGCGTCCTCGGGAGCATCCGTGACGAGGGCTTCGATCACTTCCTTGGACGTGACCGCTTCTGCCGGCACGTTGAAGTGGACGTAGACCTCGGAGCCCATGTCCTCGCGGATGTCGCACACGATCGACAGGCGGCGGTCGTCGCTCGTCTCGCCGACGAGCGCTGCGTCCTCCATGTCCTCGGGCCGTATTCCGAGGATCACCTGGCGGCCCTCGAAGCTCGACAGCGCCGGGCGACGCTGGATCGACGAGGGGTCGAGCCGGAGCCGCTGCCCGCCGAAGCTCACCCACAGGTCTCCGTCGGTGCGTGCGAGGTCCGCCATCACCACGTTCATCGCGGGAGAGCCGATGAACTCCGCGACGAACAGGTTCCGGGGGCGCTCGTAGAGCACCTGCGGCTTGTCGACCTGCTGCAGGAGCCCGTTGCGCATCACCGCGACGCGATCGCCCATCGTCATCGCCTCGGTCTGGTCGTGCGTGACGTAAACGGTCGTCACGTTGAGGTCGCGCTGGATGCGGGCGATCTCGGCGCGCATCTCGACGCGGAGCTTCGCGTCGAGGTTGGAGAGCGGCTCGTCCATGAGGAACGCCTGCGGCTGGCGGACGATCGCCCGACCCATGGCGACGCGTTGCCGCTGACCGCCCGACAGCGTGCGCGGCTTCTTCCCGAGCGCGTCGGTGAGTCCGAGAATGACCGCCGCCTCCCGCACGCGCCCCTGGATCTCCTGCCTGGGCACGCCGCGCATCTTGAGCGCGAAGCCCATGTTGTCGGCCGCGTTCATGTGCGGGTACAGCGCGTAGTTCTGGAAGACCATCGCGATGTCGCGATCCTTGGGCGGGAGGTCGTTGACGACCTCGCCTTCGATCCTCACCTCCCCCGAGGTGATCGTCTCCAGGCCCGCGATCATCCGCAGCGCGGTCGTCTTGCCGCAGCCGGACGGCCCCACGAAGACGACGAACTCGCCGTCGCCCACCTCGAGGTCGAGCCCGGTCACCGCCTCCGTGCCGTCCGGATAGACCTTCGTCAGGTTCTCGAGCGTGATCTCCGCCAACCCGGCCTCCCCGTCGATGCTTGGGACCCGCGAGCAATCTACTAGCATCGAGCCGGAGGGATGGAGGCCCACGCTGCCCCGCGGAGGCGAACGGGTTCGCGTCGCTGGAGACGCGCGCTCGAGAACCGCCGTGTGCTCGCGCCGCTCCTCATCGCCCCGGCGGTCATCTTCATGGTGCTCGTCGTCGGCGTTCCGTTCGTCTGGGCGATCTACCTCAGCCTGACCGACGCGATCGGCGGGTCGCTCAGCGGGAACTGGGTCGGCTTCGACAACTTCACGAACGCGTGGGGCGACGAGAACTTTCGCCGCGCGCTCCGCAACACGCTGATCTTCACGATCGCCTCCCAGATCTTCGTCGTGGTCGGGGCGGCGATCCTCTCGAACTTCCTCGTCCGCGACTTCCGCGGGAAGTGGTTCATCCGCTTCCTCGTCATCCTGCCGTGGGCCGCACCGGTCGTCCTCTCGACGATCACGTGGCTGTGGCTCCTGGACTCCCTCTTCAGCGTCGTCAACTGGACGCTCGCACGGCTGCATCTCGACAACGCGCTGTCTGGCTGCTGGACGTCGCGCACATCGAGGAGGGCGCCCAGGCGCCGCTGCAGTGGCTCGGCCGCCCGAACCTCGCGGCGATCGCCATCACACTCGTCCACGCGTGGCGGATCCTGCCGTTCGCGGTCGTGATCTTCATCGCCGGCCGTGCCTCGATCCCGAACGAGGTCGATGACGCCTCGAAGATCGACGGGGCGACGGGGATCAAGAAGCTCTGGTACGTCGACCTCCCGCTGCAGCTCCCGATCGCGCTCGTCGCAGTGCTCTTCGGCATCGTGTTCACCGCAGGCGACTTCGCGGTGGTGTACATCCTCACTGCGGGCGGGCCGTTCAACTCGACGCAGGTGCTGCCCACGTGGGCGTTCGCGGTCGGGATCAACTCCGGCTCCCTCGGCGAAGGAGCCGCCATTTCCCTCTACCTCTTCCCGCTCCTCATCGCCGTGACCGTCGCCATGCTCTTCTTCGCGCGCAGAGCCCAAGTGGCATGACAGGAGCTCACATGACCCGGCAACGCTCGCCTACGGCTCGCGTTCGTGGGGGAAACCATGTTTCCCCCACGTGCCCCCTTCTTCTTGAGAGCGTGGGGAACCTCCCGGTTCCCCACACCCCTCCACCGCCACGTCATGGGTCGACTGGAGTCGACCCATGACCCGGCGCCAGAAAGGGCTCACCTACTTGGTCGTCGGACCGTTCGCGATCGTGCTGGCGTTCCCCTTCTACTTCGCGCTCGTGACGACGTTCAAGAGCAACCTCGACCTCTCGAACGTCGAGCGCTCGCCCTACCTCTACCACGACCCCGAGGGCAATCTCGGCTGGGACTTCTGGAACGACGCGACCCTCGACCACGTCCAGTTCATCTTCGAGGACACGAACTACGCGACGTGGCTTCTCAACACGTTTCTCGTCGGGATGGCGGTGGTGGGAATCACGTTGCTCCTGGCGCTGCCCGCGGGCTATGCCCTCGCCCGGCTCGCGGGGGGCTGGGGCCAGACCGCCGGCGTCGGGATCTTCCTCGTCTACCTCATTCCGCCCACGCTCCTCTTCCTCCCGCTCTCGCGGATCGTCACCAGCCTCGACCTGAAGGACTCGCTGTGGGCGCTGATCCTCGTGTACCCGTCGTTCACGATTCCGTTCGCGACGTGGCTCTTGATGGGGTTCTTCAAGACGATTCCGCAGGAGCTGGAAGACGCCGCGCTCGTGGACGGCTGCTCGCGACTGAAGGCGCTCTACCGAATCGTCCTGCCCATCTCGCTACCGGGGATCCTCACGGTTGTCATATTCGCCTTCTCGCTCTGCGTCAACGAGTTCATCTACGCCTTCACCTTCATCTCGACCTCCGAGCAACGGACGGTGTCAGCCGGCATCCCGAACGACCTGATTCGCGGCGACATCTACTTCTGGCAGTCCCTCATGGCAGCGACGCTGATTCCCGCGATCCCGCTCGCGCTCCTCTACAACGCCTTCCTCGACCGCTTCATCAAGGGGTTTACAGGCGGCGCCTTCAGGTAGAGAATCCACGTCAGAAAGGAGGTACCCGTTGGCGGACGTATCAGACGAGCTCGCGAAGAGCTCGGCGCTGACCCGGGAAGACCTGCTGAAGCGAGGCGCGGCCGCCGCCTTCGCAGTGGGCATGTTCGGTGCCCTGCCGGACAAGGCCCTGGGCTTCTACGGTCCGCTCAGGTTCAAGCACAAGCAGCAAGCGGGCGAGCTCCGCATCATGACGTGGGCTCATTTCGTCCCCGCCTACGACACGTGGCTCGACGGCACCTACGCCAAGCGGTGGGGCGAGGAGAACGACGTCGAGGTCAAGATCGACCACATCAACAACGCGCTGCTCTTCGGCAACGGATCGGCCGAGGTCGCATCGGGAGATGGTCACGACCTCCACTGGTTCATCTCCCCGCCGTCGTCGTTCCAGAAGCAGGTCGTCCCCGTCACCGATCTCGTCCAGGAGGTGACGAAGAGGTTCGGCCCGATGGCGAAGGTGGCCAAGAAGAGCACGTACAACCCGAGGACGAAGCAGTTCTTCGGCTTTCCCGAGACGTACGCGCCCGACCCGGTGCAGTATCGCCGGAGCCATCTGCAACAGGCCGGGGTCAGCCTCAACACCTGGGACGACCTCCGCAGGGGAGCGGCGAGGTTGAAGGAGCAGGGGCACCCCGTCGGCCTGGGGATGTCCAACGAGATCGACTCGAACATGCTGCTCACGTCGCTCCTCTACTGCTACGGCGGCTTCATCCAGAACGAGGCGAACCGGATCGTCTTCAACCAGGGCTCGAACAGAAGAGGTGCGATCCAGGCGCTGCAGGTCATGCGCGAGATCTACCGCACCGGCATGACCGACGAGGTGTTCGCCTGGACGGCGGCGTCGAACAACAATGCCTTCGTCGCCGGCAGGCTCTCGGTGGCGCTGAACGCGATCTCGATCGTGCGTACTGCGGAGAAATCCGGCAACCAGGCTCTCGCGGACGACACCTGGCTCGCGTCCATCCCACGCGGGCCTGCGATGCGCCTCGGGAACGAGCACGTGATGGGCGTCTACGTGATCTGGAAGTTCTCGAAGAACAAGGAGGCGGCGCGGAAGTACCTCATCGACCAGCAGCTGAACTACCGTGCAGCACTTCGTTCGCAGCGAGTTCTACAACTTCCCGCCGTGGACGAACTCGATCAGGGGCGGGTTCGAGACGATCCGCAAGATCGCTGCGACGGACACGCACAAGCCGAAGGGGAAGTACACCGTCCTGACGACGATCGCCGAGAAGTACACGACGAACCCCGGCCATCCGGGCCACTCGAACGCGGTGATCGACGAGATCTTCAACACGTTCATGATCCCGCAGATGTTCGCCCAGGTCGCGCAGGGGAAGGAGACCCCGGCCGACGCCGTCAAGGCGTTCGACACCAGGGCGAGGGGGATCTACCGCAAGTGGAGGGCGCAGGGGCTGGTCTAGCCCTTCTCTTCGCGACGATTCGAGGGCCTCGCGCGTCGGGGCCCTCGCCGTACCTAGAACCGGACGACCGCCTTGCTCCCGCTTCCTTGAGCGTCCCAGGCCGCGCCGACCTCGTCGAGCGAGAACGTCTCGACGTCGATCCGGATCCGGCCCGCTGCAAGCTGCTCGGCGACATCGAGGTACGCCTTCCCGCGCTCGTCGTCCGAGAGGGCGAAGTTGGAGTGGCCGAGGATCGAGAGCCGCTTTCCGCGGACGGCGGCCGACGCGAGGGTCGTCTCCGGCCCCGCCGACTGGCCGACGTGGACGATTCGCGCTCGAGGGGCGGCTGCGTCCACGGCTGCCCGCACCGGCTCGCCCCAGAGCGCGTCGACGACGAGCGTCGGCCCGTCCCCACCGGTTGCCTCGCGAAGCTGCTCCGCGAGGTCGTCTGCCGTCGAGCGAGGACCGTCTCGTCGGCGCCGAGCTCGCGCGCTGCGCTCGAGCCGGTCGGAGTCGCGGCCTGCGGCAACGACCCTCTCGGCTCCGAGCAAGCGCGCGGCCTGGATCGAGACCGCGCCCACGGTTCCCGTCGCCCCGAGTACGAGCACCCGGTCATCCGGCCGCACCGGAGCCACCTCGGCGAGGGGCAGCCAGCCGGCGATCCCGGCAACGCCTGCCGCGGCGGCCACGGCTTCGTCGATTCCCTCGGGCACGGGAACGGCGAGCTGCGATGGGAAATCGACGCGCTCGGCGAGTAAGCCGTCGCGCACGGTGCCGCGGCCGTCTCCGAAGAGGTAGACCCGCTCGCCGTCGAGCCTCCCGACGGCCTCGCATCCTGGAACGTACGGGAAGTGGGGGGTGGCCGCCGTAGAAGCGTCCGGCGGCGACTGCGAGATCGAGTGGGTTGAGCGCGACGGCCAGGATCTCGACGGAGCCGTTGCCCCCGATCGTCACCGACTCGGGGGGCTTTCCCAGCTCCGCGATCTGCGCCGCGCGCATGCGGTCATCCTAAGGCGCTGCCGGGGGGTCGCTCCGGACAACGTTGGCGCAACCAAGCCTTACGTCCTGCCAACAACTACGCGGCGTCGCGTTCGTTGAAGGACGTACGTAGTCAGTCTCGTCTCCGAAAGGCACCGCTATGACTACGTCCGAGCAGGATCCACCACGCGAGGAGATCGACTCAGAGGAGAGCCGGGTGAACAGCTGGCGCTTCGACCAGTTCCGCTCTCTCGGCTTCGGTCTCGAGCAGGCGTGCTTGCTCGTTTCCTCCGACGCGGACCTCCACCTCACGCGCTCGCTCGTCGCAGCGGGGTGTCCGCTCGACCTCGCGCTCGAGATCGCGACCTAGCTCCACCGGTCCGGCGCGCGCGAGGGAAGGGAACCTCGCGCACGCACCCTGTCGCTGCGGTGAAGAGGGAGAATGAGCACATGCCCGAGCTTCCCGCGCTCGAGGTCGCCGTCTTCCGGCCGTTCCGGGGAGAGGCCGACTATCCGCACTTCGCCCGCCTCATCACGGCCTTCGCCGAAGGCGAGGGCTCGGACCGGGTCGAGACGGCAGAGGGAGTCGCAGCCCACTACGCGCATCTGGAACGCTCCGACCCCGAGCGCGACCTGCTCGTCGCGGAGGTGGACGGCGCTCCGGTTGCCTACAGTCGCGTGTGGTGGGATCAGGAAGTCGATGGCCCGCGCACCTACACGCAGGGCTGCTTCGTCGACCCTTCCTTCGGGGGCCGCGGCATCGGGACCGCGCTCTTCGAGTGGAACGAAAATCGGCTCCGAGAGATCGCCGCCGCGCACGAAGAGCAAGAGAAGGTGCTCCAGCTCTTCATCAACGACAAGAACGCGGGCGGCACCGCGCTGGCCCGCGAGCACGGGTATGACCCCGTCACGTACGCGGCGGAGATGGTTCGGCCGTCGGTCGAGGACCTTCCCGACCACCCGCTGCCGGACGGACGTCGAGATCCGCCCCGCGACCGAGGATCAGCTCCGCACGATCTGGGAGGCGGACGCCGAGGCCTTCCGGGACCACTGGGGCTACATCGAGCCGACCGAGGAGTCGTATGCGGACTTCCTCGACCGCCCGTACCGCGACCTGACGCTCTGGAAGATCGCGTGGGACGACGAGGGCGTCGCGGGTCAGGTGCGGTCGTTCATCGACACTGCGCAGAACGAGCAACGCGGTCTGCGGCGCGGCTGGACGGAGAACATCTCGACGGCGCGCCGCTGGCGCCGTCGCGGGCTCGCGAAAGCGCTGATCGTCGAGAGCATCCGCGAGCTCGCGGGCCGCGGAATGACCGAGGTCGCTCTCGGAGTGCACACGGAGAACCTCAACGGCGCGTTCGACCTGTACGCGGGCCTGGGGTACGAGGTCGTCGGCTCGTGGACGGCCTATCGCAAGCCTCTCTGACCCGGTAGAGGTCGAGCGGCGCCAGCAGCTAGCGGATCACGACGAAGGTGCGTCCTCCCAGCAGCTTCCCGTAGCGGGTCTCCGAGCGGGGCCCGAATCCCGGCCAGACGAACCAGCGATATCGACCCGGAGTGAGCCGGTAGGTTCGTCCCTCGAACTTCCACGAGCTTTGGAGGCGGAACGACGTGCTGTCTCGGCCAGATGGTGAGGATCTTCCGTCCGTCGCGGTAGAGCTGCACGTTGTAGTAGGTCGCCTTTCGGCACGGGTCTCCACGCGAGGACCGGCGGCGCCGTGACGCGCGCTCCCACGGCGGGGCTCGTCAGCGCCGGCTTCGTCACCGCGGGCTTCTTCACCTTCGGCTTCTTCACTTTCGGCTTCGTCACCCCCGGCGTGTTCACGGCGGCTCGTCGGCGCCGACGTCGCCACCGAGCCGTCGGGCTTGACCAGCAGGCCCTTCACGGCTGCGTTCCCAGCCTCGTCGTAGGCGACGACCGTGTAGCGGTACTTGACACCGCTCTTCAACCGCCGATCGGTGAACGCCTTGGCTTTCCCGGAGTACACCGTTGAAGGCTTCGGCCCCTTCAAGCCGGGTCGCCGGAGGACGGCAAACGTGTGGGTGTCCTTCGACGCGCGCCAGTTGAGAACGATGCCCTTCGTCATGATCTCGGCCACCACGCGCACGAGGCGTGGAGGCCTGGTGTCGTAGCGGAGTTCGAAGCCGACCGCAGGGCTCTTGTTTGCAGCCTTGTCCTGGCAGGTGCCGGCCAGCGACGTCTTCCGGGCGTCAGGGCCCTTGTACAGCACGGGCGCGGCGCACGAGTCGACTCCTGACACCGCATCCGCGCCCAGGAACGACACCGTGACAGCCTTCCGATACCACCCGTTGGCGTCCGGCGGTCGGTTCGGCTTCGCCTGGACGCTCGGTGGAGTCGCGTCGTACTTGAGCTCGTAACTGAAGCCGCCGCGGTTTCCCGCGTTGTCGAAGCAGCTGCCTTCGACGAACGTGCTGCCGGTGTCGGGGCCGCTGTAAGTGGCGGACGTGCAGGAGGCAATGCCGGAGGTTCCGTCGTCTCCCGAGAAAGTGACCGAGACCGGCCCGGTTGTACCAGCCGTTGTTGTCCGGGCCTCGGTCCGCCGATGCCGTCACGCCGGCGGGGATGCGTCGCGCTTGACGTACGTCGTCGTCGCTCTCGCCCCGGTCGCGTCCGACCA
This sequence comes from uncultured Actinomycetes bacterium, assembly GCA_963721795.1. Lineage (GTDB taxonomy): Bacteria > Actinomycetota > Thermoleophilia > Gaiellales > Gaiellaceae > GMQP-bins7. The sequence continues at coordinate 376,503 of CAVRLT010000020.1, read as the reverse complement.
CGTGCAGGTCACAGCCGGCCCCACCGGTGTCGCTCGTGATCGTCGTGCCTCCACAGCCACTCGCGGTGACGCCGGGCGGCGGTGCGGCCCAGGAAACGGTGACATTCGACGTATGCCAGGCATTGCAGTCCGCGGGGCCCGGCGAGCAGTACGGGTCTGGAGGCGCGGGTGGGATCGCCGAGGCCGAGCTGGTCAGCGTGAGCGCGACGAGGGCCGCGAGGAGGAGTAGAAGCGGGAGTCGTCGGATCATCGGGTTTTCGCCCCCCATCGGTCGTTCGAAGCTACGAGGTACAGCAGGCTCGAGCTCGCCAGAACCAGCGCGAAGAGCGCCAGCCCCGCCAGCGCCAGTGTTCGTGCGTGGGTGGACGCCGCGGCCGCCGCGACCGCAGGAGCGGCGACCGACGTCGTCGTCTTCTTGGGAGCCTTCTTGTCAGCCGCCGGGGGAGGCGCGGTCCGCGTTTGCTTCTTTGCCGCCGGCGTCGCGCGCGAGCTCGGCTTCTGCGTTCGAGTCGGCGTCGTTCGACGCTGCTGGGGGGTGCTCGACCGGACGGTGGCCGACTCGTCCTGCGCCGTCACGCCACGCGTGGATGGCACCGGCGCCGGAGCCGGTGTGGGCGCCGGAGCACGCTGAATCTTCGGCACGGAGCTCGTTGCCACGGGATCCGGCTCCGGCTGGACCTTCGGCGCGGAGCTCGTTGCCGACGGGTGCGGATCCGGCGCGGGCGCTGGGGCGGTTGCTCCGGACGGGTACGGATCCGGCTCCGGGTTTACCGCCCCGTCGAGCTTGCGTGACGGAAAGAGCGCCGATCGCCACGACGAGCGCTCCCCCGAGCAGAAGACGCTCGAGTACGCGGAGCCGCAGCCACAGATGCCGACGGCCCCGGGAAATCGTGCCGCTGCCGCCTCTCCCTGGCTTCGGCTTGCACAAGCCCCCCAAAGCTCGTTGCCGCTCTTTTCATGGCACGCTACTCCTTGCTTTCCGACCCGTCAACACGACTTTTCGCTGCGTGAGCGATGGCCGCCGGCCGCTCCCGCTCCCCGCGACCGGCGGCCCTCGTCATTGGCTCACTCGCTCGACGGCATCACCTTCCCTCGACCTGGTGCCTGGACTGGTCGGTCGCCGTCCTGCTCCCCGCGCGGTCGTGGGCAGGGTCCATTCCTTCTGCGACACGGGGCTCTTCTTTCCGGGGCTCTCCTTGCGCTCCGGCGCCGACTTGTTCGACGGATCCAGCTGCAGCGTGGCAGCGAGAGCGACAGCGAACTGCTTGCTGACGTCCAGCTGACCGATGACCTGGATCCCGTCGCCGGCCTTGCACCGACACGGATGAGTCTGGATCTGGGACGCAACCTGCTTCGTCTCGTTCCAGTTCACGGCCTTCGCGTCGGACGTTGCGACGTTGGCCTGGCGGACAGCGCCGTCGCCGCCGGTGCTCAGGACCCGCGTCGGCTCGTTGCTGTTCCCGAACTTGGAGTCCTCGCACTTGCACGGTTGCCTCGAGCCAAGCTGCAGCGTGGCCGCGAGCGCCACCGCGCCCTGGTGGTTCTTCGCCGACTGACCGATCACCTGGAGACCGCTCCCGCACTTGCAGGAGTCGCCCTCTTGGCTCTGGTCGGCCTTCTGCTCGGTCAGGTTCAGGTTGCCGGCTTCGGCCTTCGACGATGCCTCGTTCGACTGCCAGACGTCGCCGCTGTCCCCCTTGCTCAAGACGCGCAGGGGCTCGTTCTCGTTCTCGGCTCCTTTCTGGATGGTGAGCCCGAGTGCGAACGCGTCCTGATCGTTCTTGGCCTCCTGCCCGATCACCTGTAGGCCCGAGCCGCCGGCCTGCTCCTGGTCGGCCTTCTGCTCGGTCAGGTTCAGGTTGCCGGCTTCGGCCTTCGAGGACGCCTCGTTCGACTGCCAGACGTCGCCGTCGTCGCCCTTGCTCAGGACGCGGATCGGAGCGTTCGTGTTGGAGGGCTTCTCCTGGATGGTCGCGGCGATGGCCGCGGCATCCTGCTCCGACTTCGCCGACTGACCGATCACCTGGAGACCGCTCCCGCACTTGCAGGAGTCGCCCTCTTGGCTCTGGTCGGCCTTCTGCTCCGGTCAGGTTCAGGTTGCCGGCTTCGGCCTTCGACGATGCCTCGTTCGACTGCCTGACGTCGCCGCTGTCCCCCTTGCTCAGAACGCGCAGGGGCTCGTTCTCGTTCTCGGCTCCTTTCTGGATGGTGAGCCCGAGTGCGAATGCGTCCTGATCGTTCTTGGCCTCCTGGCCGATCACCTGTAGGCCCGAGCCGCCGGCCTGCTTCTGGTCGGCCTTCTGCTTCGGTCAGGTTCAGGTTGCCGGCTTCGGCCTTCGAGGACGCCTCGTTCGACTGCCAGACGTCACCGTCGTCGCCCTTGCTCAGGACGCGGATCGGAGCGTTCGTGTTCGAGGGCTTCTCCTGGATGGTCGCGGCGATGGCCGCGGCATCCTGCTCCGACTTCGGCCGACTGACCGATCACCTGGAGACCGCTCCCGCACTTGCAGGAGTCGCCCCTCTGGCGTCTGGTCGGCCTGTCTGCTCCGTCAGGTTCAGGTTTGCCGGCCTCGGCCTTCGACGATGCCTCGTTCGACTGCATCGACGTGCGCCGCTCTCGCCGGGGCTGAGAACCCGGACGAGATGTTGCTGTTCGACGGCTTCTCTTGCTTCGGTCGCGGCGAGAGCCGTCGCATCCTGATCGTTGTCGGCCGACTGGCCGATGATCTGCTCGCGCGTTCCCGCACTTGCAGGAGTCGCCCGCCTGGGTCTGGTCGGCGATCTGCTTCGTGACGTTCAGGTTGCCGGCTTCGGCCTTCGGACGACGCCGTCGTTCGACTGCCAGACGTCGCCGTCGTCGCCAGGGCTGAGAACCCGGACGGAGATGTTGCGTGTTCGACGGCTTCTCTTGCTTCGTCGTTGCGAGAGCGGTCGCATCCTGATCGTTGTCAGCCGTCTGGCCGATGACCTGCTCGCCGGCGTTCCCGCACTTGCAGGAGTCGCCTGCCTGGGTCTGGTCAGCGTGCTGCCCGGTCAGGTTGATGTTGCCCGCCTCCGCCTCCGACGACGCCTCGTTCGACTGCCAGACGTCTCCGCCGTCGCCGGGGCTGAGGACCCGGACGGAGATGTTGCTGTTCGACGGCTTCTCTTGCTCGGTCGTCGCGATCGCCGTTGCGTCCTGGTCCGATGTCGGCCGACTGGCCGATCGACCTGGTCAGACCCGAGCCACCCGCCTGGGTCTGGTCAGCGTTCTGCTCGGTGACGTTCAGCGTTGCCTGCCGTCGCTTCGGACGACGCCTCGTTCGACTGTGAGACGGCAGCCGTCGTCGCCCGGGCTGAGGACGCGGATCGAGACGTTCTCGTTGGACGGCTTCTCCTGCTCGGTTGCGGCAAGAGCCGTCGCATCCTGCTCGTTGTCCGCCGACTGGCCGATAACCTGCAGTGCCCTCTCCTTCACCGGGCCACGAGCTGCGGGCACTCGTGGCGCGGATCCGGCATGCGTTGATACGCGGCTCGAAGCACGTTCTTGCCGTCCAGCTGGACGGCAACCGAGGTCTCGCACTTGCGTGGCCCGGGCATCGGATACGGCTCGTAGCACGTCTTGCCGTCTGGCCCCGATCACCTCCTGAGGCGGTGCAAGCGCCCTGGTCCTGCTCTGCGCTCCTGTCGACGACTCGTTCGCGTTCCCTGCCGCCGCGCCCGACGACGGCCTCGTTCGATTGCGACGACCGAGCCGCTCTCGTCCGTTCGGTCCCTGTGGCGCTGCCCCTACAGCAGCCCCTGCGTCCTCCTGGCTTTCGGCCCACTGGCCCCAGCCCTGGCTTGCAGGGGGATCCGCTGCGGCCGTCCCCACTCCCGCAACGAGCAGGAGGAGGAGAGCCACGGTCAGCGCGATGAAAGCACGTTTCATCTTGTCTCCCTTCGAGCTGTCGGTGTGACACCAGGCGCTGGGTGGAGCGGCACTGGCGTCGGGACGAGGACTGACAGCTCTCAGCCCGGGTGGTCGATCGAGGAGCGGTACGTGCTGCGCGGGCTCAGCTCCCGCGCAACCCGGAAGTCGCCGCCCCAGGCGTGGGGCGGCAAGAATGAAGAACGCGATGAGCGCCGCTACGGCGGCGACCGGCACGCTGGGCACTCGCCCTCCGGACGTGCCCGAGCCGGCGGTCCCGTACGAGCGCGATTGACCGAACGGCAACTGCGGCCCGTGCTTTTGGCGAGGAGGCGCGGAATGCGCGCTGGGCGGCTTCCTCGTCGGGGTCGAGCTCGATCCGCTCGGAGAGGCTTCTGAACGCTGCAAGAGCGATCGGCGTCGTCATCGGCGGAGGCGTGCTCGACTCCGCTTCGCGGTGTCCCGGCACCCGCGCGCGCTTCGAGGAGTCTGGGCCGCCTCCCGGTGCGGGCGCACCGGGCGTCTCGGTGGGCACGATGAGCACCGAAACGTCGACGCACGCCGGGGACGCCGGGGACGGGCAGCAGGAGCTCCGGAAGCGCACGCAACCCACTGGTCCACGAGGACGGTGACATCCACGTCGACCGATCCCACGACGACTTCGTGTGACGGCACGAGTCGAGTGACGGCACGAGCGACGCTCCGAGAAGAGGCGGAAACTTCGGCGTCAGTGGCACATCCACCGTAAACACAGGAACCAGAGCCAGCGTCGCCGGAGCCGGCTCGGTTGGTATCACCGGCGACAGCGGTGGTACCGGCGCTGCATCCGCTTCGCGGTGGAGCGGCTTCGCCGGGCTCCGGAGGCGCGCCGGCTGCGTCTTCACACGTCCAATTCCACAGGTCCACGTCCACGTCCAGCTGAGTGGCGTCTGACTGTCGATCAGGGTCGAGACCGCACGTCGTCTCATCGCAGAACGTGAACGTCCAGTTCCAGTTCCAGAGGCCGGTCGAGGAGGCGTCCGTTGCCTCCGCTCTCGTCCGTCGTGCCCGCTGAGCTCAGCCGCTCTGGGTGACCGAGCCGTCGTCGCCGGGGCTCAGGACGCGCACCGACACGTTCGTGTTGCCGCCAGACGTAGAAGAAGACGTCGAGGTCGTGACGCTCGTACCGATGTCCGCGCTCTTGCACGCCCAGTCCCAGAGCCCACTCCCAGTTCCAGACCAGCGACGTCTCATTTCCGGTTTCGGTCGAGGTTGACGTCGCGTTTCCGGCGCAATCCACTGTTAGGTTCCACGTCCAGTTCCATGGCGTCCTCTGTTCGATTGTTGCTCAGATTGATACTGCAAATCATCAGTCTTGATATCGCGGAGAATCTGAATCGAGAACTGACGCCTCTGAGCCGCTACTACTCGAAGGTCGCGCTGGGGGCGCCCCTGCCGAAGAGGCCGGCTCCGGCGCGGTCGACGGTGGCGCCGATCCTCTCGTCGCCCGACGCGAGATCTGCCGAACCGTGGTGTTGACCTTCAGCCCTGTTGTCGCCGGGGCTGAGGCCAGGAACCGTCACGCCTGTCTCTGCGCTCGGCGATGAAAGACTCGGAGATGAGGACGCGTCCGCGGTCGAAGTCGACGCGTCCGCGGTCGAAGTCGGAGGGGAGCCGACCAGATCGACTACGGGCGTGATATCAGGCTCCAGTAGGGCCGATACTACGGCGGCTATCTCGTGCTCCTGGGGAGCAGGCTCGTCGACTGCGGGGCTCACTGCGACGATCTGCGGCGTCCCGTCAACCTCGGTCTCGTCGCTCACCGGGGGCGGGCCTGGAATTGCGCCCGGCTCGAACCCGACGACCGGAGTTGGATCGGCCGAGGAAATCGGAGCCGGTCCGACGGTCGGGAACGACGATGTCCGGCACCGCGGGTACCGGCGGGACCCACCGCCCACCGTCCGCAGCGAACGACGGCGCGGTGATGACGAGGCCGAGAGCCGCAGTGCTTACGAGCACCTTCAAGAACCGTGAACGACACCCTTTCCGGATCTCCTCCCGACACGGATGCAATGACGAGTTCTCGGGTCGTTCGAGCACGCATAGATGGAAATACCCAGTGAGCGCGCCTGTCAGTCGTCCACTTTAGAAAGTCTCTTCTCGCATCGAGAAATAGATGCGTTATGATCGTGGAAGATCAAAATGATGCAAACTTCTCCGATACAGAGATGTGATTCGCATGACGATCTCGGAGGTCTCATGCGCGCCTATCACGGGAGAGGGGATCGAGCAGCGCGCGAGCGCCTGATCGAGCTGTATTTGCCGCTCGTCCGGACGCTCGCGCTCCGCTTCGCCCACTCGGGGGAGCGGCTCGACGACCTCGTCCAGGTGGGCTCGATCGGCTTGATCGAGGCGATCGAGCGCTTCGATCCCGAGCGAGGGACAGACTTCTCGAGCTTTGCCATTCCCACGATCACCGGCGAGATCAAGAACCACCTGCGTGACCGGACCGCCGTCGTCCGTGTGCCGCGCCGTCTCGCCGAGCTGACCGTCGACCTGCATGGCGCGCGGACGCGTCTCGCCGCCAGCCTCGCGCGGGCGCCGACGCTCTCCGAGCTCGCTCGCGAGACGGGCAGCGACGAGGGTGCGGTCCAGGAGGCGATGGAGACGGAGCGAGCACGGAGGCCGGTGCCCTATCTCCACCGCGGACGCGGACGACGGCGAGACAGCGTGCCGCCGTCTGGGCCGACGACCCTTTCGACGCCACCGACGATCGTCTCTTGCTCGCCGCCGGCTTCCGTACGCTCGGCGATCGGGAGCGGAGGATTCTGCATCTGCGCTTCTTCGCCGGGCTGAGCCAGGCGGAGATCGCCCGCGAGGTCGGGCTCTCCCAGATCCAGGTGTCGAGGCTGATCCGGACCTCGCTCGAGCGGTTGCGAGGGGCGCTCGAGCAGAAGAGCACACGAGTCGCCGCCCGCGACTCCCTCGTCAAGCTCTAGTGCAGCAGGTTTTGGGCTTGTAGACTCGGGTCATGCGGAGCGCGCCGTCGCTCTCCGAGGACTCGGCAGCTTCCTATCGGGTTTCGCTCGTGCGAACCGGGGAAGGGCCTGACGCCGTCTGGCTGGCCGAGCTCGAGGAGCAACCGGACTGCTCGGCGCGCGGCGCGCACGCCGGAGGAGGCCGTTCGGCGGGTCTGGGCCGCTGCCAACGGGGCGCCCGAAGATGCACAAGAGGGAGAGCCCGACGCCAAGTCGACGCCTCGGCACAGCGGGCGTCTCCTCGTTCGCATGCCTCCGACCCTGCACGATGAGCTCGCACGTACCGCCGAGATCGAGGGTGTGAGTCTGAACCAGCTGATCACGGGCGTTCTCGCCGGGGCGGTCGAATGGCGTGCGACCGACAGCCCGCCGGCAGCTCGCCAGGGGCTCTCAGGGCGCCTGACGCCGATCGCGCTCGCCGCAAACTTCGCCGTCGTCCTCATCGCCGCCCTCGTCGCGATCACGGTTCTCATCGTCGCCTGGCGGGGCGGCTTGTAACCCTTAGGACAGGCCCAACAAGCCGCGTGACCGCCGTCCGGCTCGGCTTGCGGGCGAATGCAGGCCAGTTCGCGTTGCTCGTCGCGATCAACGCGCTGGTCGGGGCGATGGTCGGTCTCGAGCGGACGGTGCTGCCGCTGATCGGCGAGGAGGACTTCGGGCTCAGCTCGAAGACCGCCATCCTGACCTTCGTCGTCGCCTTCGGGGCTTCGAAGGCGCTCATGAACCTCGGCGCCGGGACGCTTGCCGACCGGGTCGGCCGCAAGCGGCTGCTCGTGCTCGGCTGGCTCCTCGCCCTGCCTGTGCCGATTCTGATCGGAATCGCGCCGAGCTGGACCTTCGTCGTGGTCGCCAATCTGTTCCTCGGTGCCAGCCAGGGCCTCGCGTGGTCGATGACCGTCGTGATGAAGATCGACCTGGTCGGGCCGAAGCGGCGGGGCCTCGCGCTTGGGCTGAACGAGTCGGCCGGGTATCTCGGTGTCGCGGCGGCCGCTTTCGTCACGGGCCTGCTGGCAGCGTCGATCGCGCCACGGACGCTCGTCTGGGTCGGCGGTGCGGCAATCGCGGCGACGGGGCTCGTGGCATCGCTGCTCTTCGTCCGGGACACGCACGGACACGTCACCGCCGAGCAGGTCGACTTCGGTGGCCGCGCCGAGCAGATCGGGCTACGGCGCGCGTTCCCGCTCGTCTCCTACCGCGATCCGGTGCTGCGGGCCTGTTCGCAGGCAGGGCTCGTCAACAACCTGAACGACGCTCTCGCCTGGGGACTCGCCCCGCTCTATCTCGCCGCGAACGGTGCGAGCGCTGCCGAGATCGGAGTGGTCGCGGCGGTCTACCCGGCGGTCTGGGGACTCGGGCAGCTGGGCACGGGCTGGTTGTCGGACTCCGTCGGCCGGAAGCCGCTGATCGTCCTTGGAATGCTCGTCCAAGGCGGGGCGCTCGCGCTCCTGGTCGCCGGCGGCGGTGACGTCGCGCCTGCGGTTGTCGCCGCGGTGCTGCTCGGCGCGGGCACGGCGCTCGTCTACCCGACCTTGATCGCGGCCGTGTCCGATGCCGTCGAGCCACGCGATCGAGCGCAGGCGGTGGGGATCTACCGCTTCTGGCGGGACTCGGGCTTCGTCGTCGGCGGCCTGATCGCGGGAGTCGTTGCCGATCTCGCGGGCAACGGAGTGGCGATCGGCCTGGTCGCTGCGGTCACGGCCGGCAGCGGCTTGGTGGTGGCGAGAAGTCGCTGGGACCGACGCCCGGCCGGGTCCCTTCCCCAGCCGACTCGGTAGGACCGCTCACACGAAGGGACGCCATGAGGACGTCATGGGCTGGCTTCGCGCGCGAACCTAGACAGGGGGAGCCACAAGGGCTCCCCCCTTTGACGCTGTACCGGTTCCACAACCGCTAGCCGAGGCTGACCACCTCGAAGTCCTGCGTATCCGGGCTGGGCACGCCGAAGCGAGCGTTCGGCAGGTACAAGCGCCCGCTCACCTCGTCGATCGTCGTCGGCACTCTGAACTCGTCATCTGACAAGTGGTCGACGACCGTACCCGAGCTGAGGTCGGGCGCGAGGTGGATCACCGCAACCTGGTTTCTGAAGTTCTGGACGACGTAGAGCGTTTGGCCCACGAGCAGCAGTCCGTCGCCGTTCGTCGCGTCTCCTCCCGTGAGCTCGATCGTGTCGGCGATGCCAGTGCTGGGGTCGATCCTCAGGAGCAAGGCCGTGTTGCTCTGAACGGCGATGAGCATCTTCCCGTTCGGCGTCGCGACGATCCCGTTCAGGTTGTTGACGCCGACGGTCGGATCGTGCACGTAGTCGCCCGAGAGCGGAATCGTCTGCACGCCCGAGGTGTCCGGGAGCTCGCCGTGGTCGCCGAGCGGCAGTCGGTAGAGCCAGGGCCGCCTGGAGTCGGTGAAGTACACCGCATCCTTCGTGAGGACGTTGTCGTTGATGAACCGTGGGCCTTCCGGCGTCAGCAGGTAGTCGGCAATCGGCTGGCCGGTCTCGGCGTCGTAGACGTACGCCGCGCCGGTTCCGCCGCCGGACACGAACAGTCGCCCGTTCTTGCGATCGTATTCGAGGCCCGTCGCCGAGCGTCCGGCTGTCGGCTGAACGAGCGTGAAGCTCTCCCCTGTCTTCGCATCGATCTGTCGCACGGCGCCCGTGGGAATGGATCCCACGTACAGCGTGTGCTGCTTACCCGCCTCGATTCCCTCGGGGCGCCACCCCGTGGGAAGCTGGATCACGTCGGGGAACGTGTTCGCCGCGGCTGCAGTGGCAGCGGCGATCAGCGTAATAACAGCAAAAGCGGCGGTTAGCCACGATCGTCTCATGGTCTCTCCCCTCGGTCGCGTTCTCCACCGACGTTCCCTACGAGGAGGACGGTGAAACGGTTCGGGCCAGAGGTGGAGGCGGGGTGGCGAGACCGCGCGAGAAGTGGGCCGGGTTGGAATCGAACCAACGACCTTGGGATTAAAAGTCCCCTGCTCTACCAACTGAGCTACCGGCCCGTGTGATGCCCCCAGCGGGATTCGAACCCGCGCTACAGCCTTGAAAGGGCTGTGACCTGGGCCGCTAGTCGATGGGGGCCCGCGTCGGAGTGTAGAGCTACCTCCGTCGAAGGAAGTCGAGCTCCAGGCCCTTCATCAGCCACGAGGCACCGAACGCCCAGACCGCCACGGCCTCTCCGACGAGCAGTGCTTTGCTCGGCTCGCCAACGAGCGCCGTGATGACGATCCACACCACGGCCGCTGCGATGGCGCCGGCACAGGACCAGTGATAGCCCCGCCAGAACGTCGGCGAGCGCCTTCCTTCCCGAGGTTCTCGGGCGCCTTCCCGTACTCCGAAGAAGAAGCTGATCACTCCAAGCGACACGATGAACGCACCCGCGGCGACGAAGTGCACGGCTTTCACTCCGGACACGCCGAGCAGCTCCTGGAGCGGCGTCAGGCCGACGCCTTCGGGCGGAGAGGTGGGGAACAGCATCACGAGCAGCACGGCGAACCCGGCGACGACGCTCAGCGTGTTGTCCAAGGTGCGATCGGCGACCTTGTACGTGACGAGGAAGACCGCGGTGGCGCTCAGCGTCCCGACGAAGAGCTCTCGGACGCCCGAGTAGTAGTACGCGCTCAGCGAATCGCGCGGGAACGGGTCGCCGTCGAACCCGAGGCCGTCGATGAGGACGAGCAGAAACGGGAGCGCGACGGCGAGCGCACCGATGAAGATGCGCATGATCAGGTACGAGCGCACGTATCGAGACATGTCCGGATCGACCGGCCGCGGCTCGACGGTGACCTCCGGCTTGAGGAGATCGATCATTCGTGCGCTCCCTTCACGACGGCGATGTCACGGGAACGCCAGTACCGTAGTCGTCCGCGCCAGATATGCCGCGGAGCCGCTTCTGGTGAAATGCCTCGCGAGGGCGGTTAGCTCAGTTGGTAGAGCACCTGCTTTACACGCAGGTGGCCGCAGGTTCGAGTCCTGCACCGCCCATAGAGAAAAGCCCCCGCAACCGGGGCGTTTCTGTTGGGGGCTGGTTGCTCATCATTCGACAGCCGTGTTCGATAGTCAGGAGAAAGTCAGGATCCAGCCGCTGCCGCGCGGGCCAATACATCCGCGACCATCTTCTGCTCCTCTCGGGGATCGCGCCCCGTAACAGGCGAGGGTGAAGGCCGGGTTCGCGTGGCCCATCATCGCGCTAACGGTTGTCACCGGGAGTGCGTATTCGGTGAGCCAGATGGACCCCGCCGATTGCCGCGGGCTGTGCCAGGACAGCTGTCCTTCGAGGATGTCGAGACCTGCGGCCGCCTTCGACTTCTCCAGTGCACGCTGCGCGTTGCGCTGCTGGACGGGAAGCCTCCGGTCGCGGTGACGAGAACGTAATGCTCGCGTCCGGTGAAACGACTCTTCAGCTTCCAGTTCAGAAGCAGGCTCCGCAGCTCGGGAAGAGCGCGACCATGCGCTGACCTGCCTCCGTCTTGATCGCTTTCGCGCTGCCGTCGGGGAGCTGCGAGCGCTGCCCCCCGGACGTTGCACGAGGCATGACTCGGTCCGAGCCAACCGCAGCCGTCGTCGCGGTGGTCGAGCTGCCAGTTGGAGCCCGACGGAGCGCGAGCTCGAGGCGAGGCGACCGTCAGGTGGCAAACGAAGCTTCGCACGGAGCGGGTGACCGGCAGCGACGAACGCCAATGAATTGACCCAATTGTGTCCTAGCGAGCGAGGGGGGCGAAGGACATGCTTCGTTCGATGGCGCGCCTGCTCGAAGAGGTCGGGCGCAAGAACGCAAGGCACTGAGCCTCGTTCGGCGGATCCATCAACTCACCTCAACCAGGATGATCTCGACACTCGTAGCTCGCGCCGATCGACGGCTGCCTCGCGGCGTCTCCCATCTGTGCATCCAGTTCGTCATCTGGATGGCCTTCTACTTCGCCTACAACATCACCCGCGGACTGGCCGACCGTAACGTCTCGCTCGCCTTCGAGAACGGCGAGGCCATCGCACGAGCAGAGGAACGGCTCGGCCTGCTCTTCGAGCCCGCGTTGCAGGGACTCGTCGTCCATCCGCTGATGGTCTTCCTCACGACCTGGAGCTACTGGCTGTCGCAGTTCGTGATCGTGGGGGTCGCGCTCGCCTGGGTCTACCTCCGTCGGCACGAGCGCTTCGCCTTCTTCCGGAACTGGCTGATCGTCGCGAACGTGACCGGCCTAATCTGCTACGTCCTGATCCCGACAGCCCCGCCTCGCATGCTTCCTCGCTGGGGCTTCACCGACACGCTGGCGGAGCACCACGACAGCGTCTCCAGTCTCGCGAACCAGTACGCCGCGATGCCGAGCCTGCACGCGATGGATGCCCTCATCGTCGGCGTCGCGATGTTCGGAGCCGTTCGTTCGCGCACGGCGAAGATCCTCTGGCTCGCGTGGCCTGCCTGGATTATCTTCGTCGTCCTCGCGACCAGCAATCACTATTGGCTCGACATCGTGGCAGCCATTGCGATCGCGCTTCCCGCGGCTGTCGTTGTCCGCCGCCACGGCCGCCCCGACAAGTTACGACGTGAACCATTGCCGGAGGCAATGAGTGATGACGTGGCCGAGGCCGACCTCCTCGCCCCCGCGAGCACATAGCCGCCGCGTCGCAACGTGCTCCATCTGGGGCGGGGTGGTGGTTAGCAGCAGGGTTGACTCGTGTGGTCAGTTACTGGCTCCCCGTGTCATCCCCGGAAGCGCAGGAATCCCGATAACTGAGCGAAGTGTCCGCTCCTGTTGCTTCCTGTCAGTTCGCGCCCTGTCCTTGCCATGCAGAGGGTCGAGGGTTCGAGTCCCTTCATCCGCTTCACGAGAACCCGCTAGTGCGGGGGGTAGCGGGCTCGCGCGCGAATGAACTCCCGGATGGATGGTCGGTGCGGAAGCGTCTTCCGAAAATAGCCAACTTCTGCAGAAGGCTTCCTACTCGAGCAACGAAGCGATCTCTGTCTGTAACGGAAGTCTCTGCGTATTCGATACTCGCTCGAGCCTGCCAGGCTGGCATTCGCCCCGCGGATCGGCGTTCTCGAAACTGCGACGGAACTGCCCCGTCATAACCGCACCAGCAACCGCGAACGGAGGGCATTGTGGATGCGCCGCCGGCCCTCGCGCGCTCCGGACCTTGAAAACGGAGCCGGACGCACCATAATGCGCGCGGGGAAGGACAAAAGGGAAGGGGACCGTGCGGGGGATCTGGGGAGATCGCGGCACCCGGTTTTCGGGACGATTACTTGCTGCGCGAGGGCACGAAGCGGACCAGCGCGGCGTGCTGACGGTGCTCTTCGCCCTCCTCCTTCCGGTCATCCTCATCCTGAGCGTCATCGTCATCGATGTCGGTAACTGGTACGTGCATTCGAGGCGACTCCAGACGATGGTCGACGCTGGCGCATTTGCCGGCGCTACGAAGTTCGTAGGCTGCTCCTTCCAGTTCGGCGATCCGGACAGCGCGAACGAGGGCATCAGGGCGATGGCCCTCAACTACTCGGGCGACACCGAGCGCGATCCGGCGACGAAGAATCTGCAAGCACAGGAACCGAACGACGTACGCGTCGTCCTGAACGGTGCCCGTTACTGGGCAGACGGCGATCCCATGGACGGGGTCGGACTCGACAACACGCTCGACCTGGACAACAACCCGGCCACGGCCGGAGACCCGTGCAGCTCGAAGACGCTCGACGTGAAGGCGACGGACGACGACGCGCCGCTTCTCTTCGGCTTCCTGCCGTTCGTCGCCGATCCGAAGAAGAAGGCAAGGGTCGAGATCCTGCAGGTCAAGGAGCAAAGCGGGATGCTGCCGTGGGCGGTTCCCGACATCGAGCCTGCGGCGGTGGCTGCCATCTTCGTGGACGAAAACGACGGCATCGTGAAGACACCCCCCCAGCCGCTCTGCAATGTGACCGCCGTATCGTGTGCGGGCTTGCCGACACCGGACAGCAAGCTGTCCTATTGGGTGACGCCGGAGTTCGAGGACCTCGTCGACATCGTCGGCGAGAACACGGGGGTCGTGATCCTCGTCTCGAAGATCGACGACACGCCGATGCTGACCACCGGGGCGGGCGCTCTGACCGCGATGTGCACGCAGTCCCCCGGCCTTGTCAGCTGCTACGGCGGCGACGGAAATCAGGACGGCCTGACGTTCATCCACGGCTGGTCTCAGCTTCCCGGCGGAACCCCGGTCCAGCCACAGATCCGAGACGTATGGGTCCTGAACCTCACGTGTGGGGACGACCTTTCGGCACCGTACTTCCTCCGAGCCGGGGACTGCGACTTGGGCGCCGAAGCTGTCATCGACTTCGGAGTCGGCGGCGATCCGAGCAGGGGGCCGGCGCAGGGAGGTATATCGGCTGAGGTGAAATTGACTGCGCCTGGCTGCGGCGGCCAGGGCTGTCGAATGGACTATGAAGGGCCGGCACCCTCGGGAGACCCGAACGAAAGCCTCTGGAGGACAAGCTCGAACGCGACGCTCGCTACCGATTTCGGGCGCTCGACTTTTTCGATCAACTGGGCTACGGAAGTCGCAGGCCATGGCCACTCCGGCACCTTCGGCGGAGTCGCCCATCCGTACGTGGCCGACGAGAAGTCAGGGCCGATCGACTACCTCGAGCTGACAACCAAAGAGCCAGGCGTCATCGACGCAAACTCCCGAAACAGCGGCCCGGACAGGAGCGTCGTCGTCACCGTTGGCTTCCGCAAGCCTTTGCGGATTGAGAGCCCCTTTGCACCTCCACTCCTCCTTCGGGTGGCGAGCCCCTCCGGCAGCCAGAACCAGGCGTTCGACTGCGACAAGGGCATCAACTTTGCACAAGAGATCGAGGACGGTTGCAAGACGACCTACGGCGTCAACTACGACGACTGGAGCACACCCAAGGACGGAATCGACGAGTGGGCGGACATTTTCTGCGACGGGTATGGCGTCGGCGACCTGCCTCCGGACTCGACCATCAACAACCCCGCCCCCATATGCGTGGCCGTGGAGACGGGCGACAAGATCGGCCAGTTTCGGCAGGGTCTGGACAAGCGCTTCGAGACGCCGACGTGCTACCAGAACAACTGGCCGAAAGACACACCACCCGCCGGTCGCGGACCCGAGGACGAGGCTGCCCTCAAGGAGTTCTTCACGAAGTACGACTTCGCGAATGACCCGCGCTACGTAACGTTGATCATCACGGACGCCGGGAGGTTCCAGGCAGCGGGCAACGACCAGGTCCCGGTCAAGTACTTCGCGGGGTTCTATGCCACCGGCTGGGACGTGGTCGGAACGGTGAAGCCCTGCCTCGACAACGATCCGCATCCGTGGTACGGGAGCACCTACCGAAGAAGCCTCGACAACGGCGACGTCTGGGGGCACTTCGTCAACATCGTCGTCTTCTCGTCCACGGGCAAGGGAAAGGACGACCTCTGCAACTTCGACGAACTCGGGAACTGCATCGCGGTCCTTGTCGAATGAGTGAATCGCAACCGGCGAATTCGTAGAAAGCAAGGGCTTCGGGGCGAGCTGCCCGCGACCGAAACCGCCTCTAGCGGGCCTCGTTTCATGAGAGGGGGACTGCGGTGGGAATGGAGGTCTGGATGGTGATCGTGGCAACCGCCGCTTCGTTTCTATTTCTGGTCGTCTGGATCACCAAGTAGGGGGCACGCCTGCGTTTCTTGCATTAATGACGCGGGTACGAAGTGCGGGCTGCGGCGGCCCTCGACGATGTCCAGTACCACGCGATACTCCTCGGGGTTCGCGAGCTTCGCGGGCTCGTGGGCGACCTAGCCTGCGGGACGACCCAGGTGTGACGGGGAGTCTTGCGGAGCGCGAGCTAGAGGCGGCGCTGAACTGAGGTGGTGTGGCCGGAGCCGGTGACGTGAACCATCACAACTGACCCACCGCAGTCGGAGTTACTCAGAGAGGCAACGATGCAAGAACGCCGCCTACCCCTTCGCCGTGGTATCAGCGACCTCTGATGTTCTGTCCGAGTTGTCTCCCGAGGCCTCCGCTTTCTTGGGGGGTAGATCAACGTTGCGTGTGGCTTCCGCGAGGCGCTCGCTTAGCGCCTTTGCGCCCTTCACATCCATTCCTTTTCCCTCCTGGTTCTCCCTCTCTTTTTCGGAGCGTACGGCGCTCAAGCTGCCAGGGTGCGCGCCGAACAGGTGGTTCGACCCGAACTTGCGACGGGTTCCGCGCCCCCCATCGGGAGGGACCATGCCGCAGGCGGGGCACGCTGGGCCTCTCGGTCTGGCGATCACGACTTCCCGTTCGTCCGCGATGTTGTGTAGCCGCCGGGAGCAGCGTCCTTCCCGCCGGTGCCGGGCAGCTTCTTCGCGCGCTCTCGCACGGCGGCGTCGATCTGCTTCCTGAGGAGGTCGCGCTGCTCGGGGGTCAAGGGACCCTCCCTCTGCAAGACGCGCTTCATGCTGCGACCGCCTTCAGTCCCCACGGGTGCTGGTGTTGAAGTTCATCGTGGGCGGGGACTCCTCTAACCGGGCAGTCTAAAGATAGCTTGCCTCATAGTGTCAAGCAATCTTATCCAAAAAACGACAAGGTGATGCGCCAAGCTTGTCAAGCTAGATGTGCTGATAGGATCGGGGCCTATGAACCCTCCGTCCGGAGATAGCTTCGATCACCCCTGGTTGATCGAGCGGATTCCTGAGGAGACCTTAAGTCGCTACCGAAAGGCGATGTTCCGCGTCCGGTCGAGCAACGAGCCGCTCGTGATCCTCGACTCGCTTGCGGAGATGCAAGAGGTCTTGCAGAAGGTTGAGCGCGCTGCGGTCGAGGAGGCTCGTGCGCAAGGCGCCACCTGGTCGCAGGTCGCCGAGGCCCTGAACCGCACAAGGCAAGCCGTCGAGCAGCGCTTCGGCTAGAGCGCCCCCTGGCGCCGGGTCCCGGCCGAGGTCGGCGAGGCGCGTCAGGTCCGCGAGATCATGTCCTCGCCGCTCGTAGTCGCCACGATCGAGACGACGGTTGACGAGTGCATGGCGATGATGACCGCTCGCCGCATCAGACACATCCCCGTCGTCGAGGAGGAGAGGGTCGTGGGGCTCGTCTCGATCGGCGACCTCGTGAAGTTCAAGTCGAAGCTGCAGTCGTTCGAGATCCAGTTTCTGAACGACTACATCGCTGCGGGCTGAGCCTCCACTGGCTCGGCTGATCGTCCTGCTCGCGGCCGTGTCCGCGCCGTCCGCGACCGCGGCGCCCGGTCCCGGGAAGGTGAACGCTCACTCCTCTGCGTTTTTGCGGGAGTCGTCGGCGTGAGATAGTCGAGTCCCAGTGCCATCGGCAATGAGGAGGTCGAGGTGAGTCTCATCATGGAGTACGGGTTCGACATCAAGGTGGGCGAGGTGAGCGACTTTCAAGCGTGGATCTCAGAGAACGAGAGCAAGTTCGCCGACTCTTGTCCCGACGGAGTCGAGTACATGGGCACCTACGCTGTCATCAACTCGTCCGAGAAGCACGCAGGCGGTTGCCGTCAGTACTTCCGATTGGGTAGCTACGGCGCACAGGACGCACTGTCGGCCGCTCTCAAAGAGGGCGGCACCTTCGCAAGCCTGCTCAACGACATGAACAGGTTTGTGGATCGGGAAAAGGGAGCCGACTGGAGTAGCGGCCTCTACAGGTCGATGACCGATCTCGGGACGCTGCCCGACCTCTAGCTCTGAGGGAACCGGCTTCCAGCACGCGACGCCTTGTGCCAACGGCGCGTCTCGATGGCGCGGTACGGGCGGACAGAGTCGTCGTAGTCGGCAGGCGTCGAAACGACGCCGCGGATCGGGCTGAAAGTGCTTTGTAGCGTGGCCGAATGGCTCGAGCGACACGCTTGATGCACACACCGGGTGTACACCTGGCGTTCAAGCTAGTACGCTCGCCCGCCGCGGTGACCCGTCCTCCGAGGCGTTTTCTAAGTCGCATCGGCGCATTGCCGTCCCGCCCCGCGTGCGGGCGCGACGTCACAGCGCTTTCGCGGACAGCTCGTATCTTGTCTGCGACCGTCGCGGCATCGATGATGTCGAGCGCGTGCCAGGAATAGCGCTTCGAGCGGATGTCGCAGTGCTCGGCGGAGGTTTGGCGGGCCTGTCTGCCGCACTCGCTTTCGCGCGAAGTGGGAAGCGCGTGGTCTTGCTCGAGCGCGACGGGCCGATCGAAGACCGGCATGGAGCTGATGAGCTGTTCGACGATTGGGAGCGACCCGGCATCGCCCACTTTCGTCAGCCTCACAACTTCCTCGGCCTCGCTCGACGCGTGCTCCTCGAAGAGGCACCTGATGTCCTCGACGCCGTCCTTGGTCTCGGAGCATTGGAGAATCGACAGTACGAGCTCTTGCCGGGAGCCAGGGACGCTCAGGATGAGTTGTTCGTCTCGATCTGGGCTCGTCGGCCGGTGTTCGAGAGTGCGCTCCGGCGAGCCGTGGAGGACGAAGCCAACATCAACCTGCTCACCAACGCTCGCGTGGTCGAACTGGTAGCCGCTCGCGTCTCGCGAGGGCGCGACGTTCGGGTCACCGGGGCTCGTACCGTCAACGGTGACGAGATCAAGGCGGACCTCGTTGTCGACGCCCTAGGGCGTACGTCGCCTTTGGTGTCTTGGCTCACCTCGCTAGGAGCCCGCGCGCCCCTCGAGCGAAGAGCGGAGTGCGGCCTCATTTACTACAGCAGGCACTTCCGCTTCCGCTCGGGCGTGACCATGCCGACCGTCCACTCGCTGCATCGTGTTCCGCGAGGTGAGATCGGTTACATGGCATTCGGGATGTTCATTGAAGACAACAGGACGTTTGCGCTCGTCCTGATGATCCCGCCGTGGGAACGAGACCTGCGAGTGCTCCGATTCGAGAAGGCCTACATGGCCGCCGCGCTTGCGATGCCGTCGCTCGTGCCCTGGGTGCATCCGGACCAGTCCGAGGCAGTGACGCCAGTGCTCCCGATGGGCAGCCTGCAAAACGTCCATCGCTCTCTCATGCTGGGCGGCGAACCAGTTGCAGTAGGGATTCAGCCAGTCGGCGATGCGCTGTGCCATACGAATCCCACGTTCGCCTACGGTGCGTCTCTCTCGATCCACCACGGGTTCACGCTCGCGCGAGTTGCTATCGAGAGCGACGACCTGCTCGCAATCGCGTACGCGTTCGATGCTGCCGTGGGGGCAGACGCCGCCGCGCGATTCGATGTCGTTTCAGCCGAGGACCGGGATCGGCTCCGGCAGTGGAAGGGAGAGCCGATCGACGTTCGTAACCCGATGGAAAGCATGGCTCTGTTCCTGCGACTGACTGCGTTTCCGGCTGCAGCAAAGGATCCAGACCTCTTCCGGGCAGTGGCGCGACAGGTGAATCTGCTCGGTCCGCCCAATGCACTGCAGCAAAACGAAGCCCTCATCGAACGCGCCAGGACGATTGCCGCCGATCAGGGATCGCCTTCCCTCGCGGGGCCGTCGCGGACAGAGCTACTCGAGACGATTTCAGCGGTCTCGGGGTGAGGCAGACGATCTGACAAGCCCAGCCGGGCCACATTCATCTCAGGACATGCTGGGTTAGGATCCGGCCGTGCGTCTCCATAACGACGCGAAGGTCGACTTGATCTCAAGAGTTCCGCTCCTTGCGATTTGCTCGAAGAAGGAACTCCGCTGATCGCGAATCTGGCCGACCAAGTCGACTGGCGCGAGGGTAAGACAGTGATCCAGGAAGGTAGGCCTGGGAGCGAGTTCTTCCTCTTGATCGAAGCACGGTGTCCGTATCTCGAGCTGGCGAGAGTTAACGATCTCACCGCAGGCGAGTGGGTGGGGAGATCGCGCTCGTCGCAAATGTTCCACGCACTGCGACCGTTGTCACGACCTCGCCGGTCCGAGCTCTCGTGCTAACACGCGGGGGGTTTTGGCGGCTCATCGAGGACAATCCTTCGATCGCCGCAAAGGTACTGGCACTGCTCGGCGAACGCGTCGCCCCCGAGGCGATCCAAGCGTCGCGCCGCCCCCTCCAGTTCGCGCTCCTCGATCCGCAGGTAGCTCGCGAGCGACTGCGATCATGGCGCCGTGGAGCAGGTGCGGATCGACAAATGGCTCTGGGCAGCGCGCATGTTCAAGACGCGCAGCGCGGCGACCGCGGCTGTCCTTGGGGGGCGAGTACGAGTGAACGGCGAGCGCGTGAAGCCCTCGAAGGTGATTCGGACGGGGGACACGATCGAAGTGACCATCAGGACCGTCCGGCGCACGCTGGTCGTAACCGGGGTGGCCGAGCGCCGAGGCCCGGCGAGCGATGCACTCACGATGTATGAGGAGACGCCCGAGTCACTTGTCGCTCGCGAACTGCACGCGGCTGAACGTCGGCTGTCCCGTCCGCTTGGAGCCGACCTCGGCACACGCCCGACAAAGCAGGCGCGACGCCGACTCGACGCACTGCGCCGGGACGACGCGGACACGCTGAGGCCGGGATCGCCGCCTCGCGTCTGTAAGCACCAAGCTGACGTCGAGACAACGCCTGGGGTAGCGCGCTCTCGCAACGTTCGGCCGAGCGCGCCGCGAAGCGAGATACTGCCCGCGTGGGCCGGCTCGAGGGCCGCAGGGCACTGATCACCGGAGCGAGCCGCGGGCTCGGCGCAGGGATCGCTCGCGCGTTCGCCGATGAAGGAGCCAGGCTCGTGCTCGCCGGGCGTCGTGAGCCTCGGCTCGCGGAGCTCCCCGGTGCCGAGACGATCGCCTTCGACGTGACGGACGCCGAGGCAGTGCAGACCGGTGTCGACCGCGCCGCCGAGCTCCTCGAGGGGCTCGACTGCCTCGTCCACGCAGCGGGCGTCGACTGCGAGTGGGCTCCCGTCGGCGAGATGACGGTGGAGACGTGGGACGAGACGGTGCAGGCCAATCTCTCGGGCACGTTCTACGTCTGTCGCGCCGCCCTGCCGCACCTCGTCGCGGCGGGGGGCAGCTCGATCGTGACGATGACGAGTGTCGCCGCGTACCGCGTGTGGCCCCGCGACGCCGCCTACAACGCCTCGAAGGCGGGCGTCGACATGCTCACGCGCACGATCGCCGTCGAGTACGGCTCGCAAGGCGTTCGCGCGAACTGCATCTCACCCGGGGTCATCGACGGAGGCATGACCGACGAGGTCGAGGACGAGAGCGAGCGGGAGCGCCTTGCTCGATCGCACGCCATTCCGAGACTCGGGCTCGTCGAGGAGGTCGCCGAGGCCGCCGTCTGGCTCGCGTCGGATGCGTCGTCCTTCACCAGCGGCTCGGTGCTCCGCGTCGACGGAGCGTTCCTCGACTACAGCTCGAGCGGCGGGTAGGCGAAGCAGCGGGCGGCCGCGCCGCCGTCCACGAGCACCGACGCGCCCGTGACGTACGAGGCGCGGTCGGAGAGCAGGAAGCAGACGACCTCCGCCACCTCCTCGGGAGCGGCGATCCGGCCGAGCGTCGCGAGCTCGCCTTCGCGGCGGAGCGCCTCCTCCCGGGGGAGGTCACCCGGAAGGACGCTGTCCGTCATCGGCGTGTCCATCGTCCCGGGGAGCACCGTGTTGCAGCGGATGCCGTATGGGCCGTAGTCGACGGCGACCGAGCGGGCGATGTGGAGCACGCCGGTCTTCGCGGCGCCGTAGACGAGGTAGCGCGGAAACGCGGCTGCGCCCTGCACCGACGAGACGTTCACGATCGAGCCGCGCCGGTTCGGCAGCATCCGCCGCACCGCGACGACGGTCCCCGCGATCGCTCCCGTGAGGAGGATGCGAAGGCCGCGGTCGACCTCCTCCTCCGTCACCTCGTGCGCGGCGCCCTGGATGTCGATGCCGGCGTTGTTGACCCAGCCCCCGAGCGGGCCGAGCGCCTCGGCTGCATCCGCCGCGCGCTCGTGCGTCTTCCACTCGGAAACGTCGCCGACGACCGGCTCGAGCCCGAGCTCGTCCGCCGCACGCTCGAGGCCCTTCTCGTCCACGTCGACCCCGACGACGCGCGCGCCCTCGGAGCTGAGCTGTCGCGCAACGGCGAGCCCGAGACCGGCGGCAGCTCCGGTGACGACTGCGGACGAGGCCGGCTCCGGCACTCGGGGACTCTCGCACATCGCCGTCGGCGCGCAGTAGGCTCGCGAGTCCATGGCACCCATCGCCGACGTCGAGGCGATCGTCCTTCGCGCGCCCGAGAGCGACCCGAACGACTTCGACAGCTCCTCCGAGACCGTCGTGGTCGTGATCCGCGACGAGGACGGCACGGTCGGGATCGGCGAGGCGGATGCCCCGGCGCCCGGTCGTGAGGGAGCTCGTCTTGATGGAGGATCGCCACGCGTGGAGCCGCGGGCTGCGGAGCGTGCTGCTGGGGCGCGACCCGTTCGAGCTCGGCTCCCTCCACAGCGACCTGTACCAGGCGACCATCTACCACGGGCGGCGCGGCCTCGGAATCCACGCGCTCTCGGCTGTCGACGTCGCGTTGCACGACCTCGTAGGCAAGCAGTTGGGACGGCCCGCGTATCAGCTCCTCGGCGGCGCTCGCCGCGATTCGATCCGGCCCTACGCGACGGTCTATCCAGGGATCCCCGGCGACCGCACGATCGGCGAGCTCATGGACGAGCTCGCGCGCGGGTTCGACCGCGCGCTCGAGCTCGGCTTCCGCGCGATCAAGATGGAGGCCTTCTTCGGCGACCTCGTCAGCGATCGCGAGCTGGTCGGCTGCATCCGGGAGGGCCGGCGGCTCGTCGGCGAAGACACGTCGCTCCTCGTCGACTTCGGGTACCGCTGGAGCGACTGGCGGGCAGCGTTGTGGACGTTGAACCGGCTCGAGGACTGTGACCTCTACCTGGCCGAGGCGACGCTCCAGCACGACGACCTCGAGGGCCACGCGAAGCTCGCGGCGCGTGCCGAGACGCGCATCGGCGGCGCCGAGATGGCCGCGACGCGCTTCGAGTGCCGCGAGTGGATCGAGCGCGGTTGCGTGGACGTCCTCCAGCCCGACGTCAACCGGGCGGGCGGGCTGACCGAGATGGTCCGGATCGCCCAGCTCGCCGAGATGGCCGGCGTTCTCGTCGTGCCGCACGGGTGGAAGACCGGGATCACGGCCGCTGCCGCGCGCCACTTCCAGGCGGCGACGCCGAACGTCCCGTTCGTCGAGCACCTCTCCCCCGACCTCTTCGACTCGCCGCTCCGGCGCGAGCTCGTCTCGACCGAGCCCGAGGTCGTCGACGGAGCGATCGAGCTGCCGACCGCTCCCGGCCTCGGCGTCGAGCTCGACCAAGCGGCCGTCGAGCGGTACCGCGCCTAACTCTCCGGACACGGCCAGCCGCAGCTCATGGGCGGCCGTCTCGCCCGGCCCGAGCTCGAGCGCCTGGCCGTGCTCGATCGCGGCGGCGAGGCCGAGGGGATGCGGGACCGATGTCGGCTCGATGGCGAGGAGCTCCGCCTGGCCGCGCCACCGCCCGCCGTACGCGCGCGCCTCGTGCCAGATCCAGACATGCCGGAGCCAGCTTGCGTCCCAGGTGAAGTCGACCGTCATGCCGGTCCTCGTGTTGCGAACGCGCACACGCCCCTCCGGGAGGTCCGCCACCGCGAGCAGGCGGCTTCGAGGACGGTCGAGCGGCCAGCGATCGCCGCGCTCGCGCGAGCCGTCGAGGAGCAGCACGTCGGGCCAGCGCGTGGCATCGGGCGGGGGAACCGGCGGCCCGTCCGTCTCGCTGAGCTCGTACGCCAGACCTGCGGGAAGGTCGATCTCGACCTCGGGCTCGAGGAACTCGAGCCCGAGTGCCACGTGCTCGAGCACGACGAGCGCGGCCGGCTGGAGCGCCTCCACATGCAGGCGAGCCACGACGTCGGAACCCGTGAGCTCGACCGTGCGCTGGAGCGCGAGCCCGTGGCCCCGCCATTCGAACGTCGCCCGCGAGGGCTCGGACGCGAGCACCTCCCAGGGGTCGTTCGAGGCACGTCCGTGGAAGCCGTGCTCCACGTCGCCCACGCGGCTCACCGCACCGGCGTTCGGGGCCGCGAGCTGCCAGCCGCCACGGTACGAGGCGGTCCACACGTCCTCCGCGAGGTCGCCTGCCACCGGTCGCTCCGTGGCGAACGGTGGACGGCCCAGCACCCTCCGGCCGGTCGGCACGTGGATCAGCTCGAGGATCTCCGCCCCGTGGGAGGGATCGACGACCGCGAGGAGCTCCTCCGAGCGAAGGACGATCACGGCGTGGGCAGGCTCGGGGCGGCCTCGAGCAGGCGCCGCGTGTAGTCGTCCTGGGGGCTCGACAACACCTTCGCGGTCGGCCCCGTCTCGCGGACGCACCCGCTCTCGAGCACGAGCACGTCGTCGGCGACCGTTCCGACCACGGCCAGGTCGTGGGAGATGAACAAGAGCGAGAGACCGAGCTCCGCGCGCAGCTCCTGGAGCAGCTCCAGCACCGTCGCCTGGACGGAGACGTCGAGAGCGGAGGTGATCTCGTCGCACACGAGGAGCTCCGGCCCGGCTGCCAGGGCGCGAGCGATCGCGACCCTCTGGCGCTCGCCGCCCGAGAGCTCGCCCGGGAAGCGGTCGGCGAGCCGGCTCGACAGGCGGACGCGCTCGAGCAACCGCGCCACCTCTGCCTCGGCGTCCGCCGCCGAGATCCCGCGCAGAAGGCGGGCGGGCCGCGCGATCTCGTCGCGGATCCGACGCTTCGGGTTGAGGGAGTCGTACGGGTTCTGGAACACGATCTGCAGCCGGCGTCGCTGCTCCCGTGTGCGCGAGCGCGCACGCGGGGCGAGCTGCTCGCCGCCCAGCCGAATCGCGCCCGCGGACGGCTGGTGGAGCCCCGCGACGCAGCGCGCGATCGTCGTCTTCCCCGAGCCCGACTCGCCGACGATCGCAAGGCAGGCGCCGCGCGTCAGCTCGAACGACACGTCATCGACCACCGGCGCGCGTCCGTGCGCCGCGTGGAGCCCCTCGACCGAGAGGATCGCCGCGCCGCTCTTTCGCACATCTCGCCTCCGCTCGACGAGCTGCGGGATCGACGCGACGAGCCGCCGCGTGTACTCGTGCCGCGGGTGCGTGATGACCTGCGTCGCATCGCCCTCCTCGACGATGCGGCCCTCGTACATCACGGCCACGCGGTCGGCGACCGACGCGACGACGGCGAGGTCGTGGCTGACGTAGACGACCGCGATGCCGCGTTCCGAGCGCAACCGCTCGACCTCCTCCAGGATCCGCGCTTGCGTGACGACGTCGAGGCCGGTCGTCGGCTCGTCCATGACCACGGCGGCCGGTTCGCAGACCAGCGCCGTCGCGATCGTGACGCGCTGCTGCTGTCCGCCGGAGAGCTCGTGGGGATAGCGCCGCGCGAAAGCGGCATCTCCAGGAAGGTGAACCCGCTCGAGCGCCTGCAGCACCCGGCCTCGCCCCGACTCGCCGCCGTGCTCCTCGGCGACGTCGCTCACCGCGGCCCCGATGCGCAGCGACGGGTTGAGCGCCGAGGCCGGGTCTTGCGGGACGTACGAGACGACGCGTCCACGATGACTCCGGGCCTCGGTCTCGTCGAGGCCGGTGAGACGCGTGCCCGCGACGTCGACCGAGCCGGCGACGATCCGGCAGCCCGGCCGCGCGTACCCGAGCAGCGCGAGCGCCAGCGTCGTCTTTCCGGAGCCCGACTCGCCGACGAGGCCGAGGATCTCGGCAGGCCCGACGGTGAGCGAGACGTCGTCGACCGCCGCGCGTCCGCCAGGAAGCTCGACGGTAAGGCCTTCGGCCTGGAGGACTGCGCTCACGTCCGGGTACCCACCTCGATCGCCGAGACGCCCTGCTGGCGCGCAACGGCGTCGCCGACCATGTTCACCGCGATCGTGAGGAGCGCGATCATCGTCGCGGGGCCGAGCACCGCGAGCGGGTTCAAGTTCAGGCCCGAGCGGTTCTCCGAGACCATCAGGCCCCAGTCCGCGTCCGGCGGCTGCAGGCCGAGGCCGAGGAAGTTCACCGACGCGACGAGGATGATCGCGTAGGTCAGTCGCAGCCCGATGTCCGCCGCAATGGTCGGAACGATGTTCGGCAGGAGCTCCCGCCCGAGGATGGCGCTCGTCCGCTCGCCGCGTGCCGCCGCGGCTTCCACGAACCCGCGCCCGGACTGCGCCTGCGTCGCAGAGCGGATGATGCGGGCGACCAGTGGCAGCTGGATCAGCGCGACGCCGACGACGAGAACCGTTCGGCTCGAGCCGAAGCCGGTCACCAGCACCAACAAGAAGAGCAGCGCAGGCAGCGACAGCAGAACGTCCGCCGAGCGCATCAGCACCGGGTCGAGCAGCCCGCGCGAGTACCCGGCCGCGAGCCCGACCACGAGACCGCCCGCGTAGGCGAGCAGCACGGAAAGACCCGCGAGCACGATCACGCTCCGGCCTCCCCAGAGGATGCGGGAGAGCACGTCTCGCCCGAGAAAGTCCGTGCCGAGCAGCGCCTCGCCGCTCGGCCCCTCGTACGGGATCCCGATCGGTCGGGCGGGCGGGTGCGGCGCGACGAACGGCCCGAACAGGGCGACGAGCAGGACGAGCGCGAGCACCGCCGCGCCGACTGCGCCGGCGCCGCTGCGCGCGAACCGGAGCGACTCAGGCACGTCCCGACCTCAGCTTCGGCACGAGTGCGACGACGACGAGGTCGGCGACGATGTTCACGGCGATGTACACCGCGGCGATCACGATCGCGATCGACTGCACGGCCCGCACGTCGCGGATGGCGACCGCGTCGACGAGCTCCTTCCCGATGCCCGGGTAGTTGAAGAGGTATTCGACGACGATGATCCCGCCGATCAGGTACTGGATGTTCTGCGCGAAGACCTGTACCGCCGGCGCGAGCGCGTTGCGTAGCCCGTACCGGCGGACGACCATCCGCTCCGGCAGCCCGTTCAACCGCGCCATCTGGACATAGTCGGAGCGCAGCGACTCGAGCAACCCGGCTCGCACCATCCGCGTCGACCCTGCAAGCGTGGCGCCGAGCAACGTGAGGGTCGGGAGCACGAGGATCTCCGGACGCTCGAGCGGGCTCGTCCCGGGCGGGACGAGCGACACGGGCGGCAGCACGTCGAGCCACGAGAAGAAGACGACGATGAGGAGCGAGCCGATGATGAACTCGGGCAGCGAGACGACGGCGAGCGACCCCAGCGAGATCATGTGGTCGCGCAGGCGACCGACTCCCGTCGCTGCCACCACTCCGAGGATCAGCGAGAACGGGATCATCAGCGCGACCACGATCACCGCCAGGATCAGGGTGTTCCAGAGCGGCCCGCGGATGTCGTCCCAGATGTCCTCTTCCGCCCCGGCCGCGTAGCCAGCGGCCGAGTTGCCGAGATCCCCGGTGAGGATGCCGCCGAGCCAGTCGACGTATCGCTCGACCGCGGGCCGTTCGAGCCCCATGAGCTCGCGCATCTCCGCCAGCTGCTCGGGCTGCGCCGTGCGCCCGAGGACGGCGCTGGCCGCGTCTCCGGGAAGCAGCTCCGTCCCGACGAAGACGAGCGCCGAGACGACGAGGAGGGTGAGGAGCCCGGCGAGGATCCGGCGCAGGGCGAGGCGAGCGAAGCTCGTGCGGTGGGGCGCTGCGGTCACCGCGACCGACGTGGTCATCGTGGGCGCCGCGCTCCGCGTGTCGTTGCGCGCTGCAGGCGGCGCCCGCGTGCCTTCACGCCTGCAGCCAGACGTCCCGGTAGTTCCACCCGCCCAGGTTGAAGAACGAGCTGGGCGTGATCCCGCCCACGTTCGGCGCCGCGGCGTCGACGATGTTCTGGTACGACCACACGATGTAGCCCCCCTCGTCGAGCTGGCGCTGTTGCACCTCGTCCCAGAGCTCCTGCGCCGACGACTCGTCGGTCGCGCCGATCGCGTCCTGGATCAGCTCGTCGTACTGCTCGTCGCGGAAATGCGTCTCGTTCCAGACGGCGTCCGACAGCAGGGACTGCGTGTACCACGCGGCGAGCGACGAGTACGTCCAGAACGACTGCGCGAACGGCAGCTTCGTATACAGAAGGGACGTGTCGAAGTAGGCGTTCGCGGCCTCCCGCTTGATGTTCACCGTCACGCCCGCCTCGCGCGCCTGCTCCGCGAGGAGCGTCGCCGCCTCGACGAAGCCGGGGACGATGTCCGACGTGTGCAGCGTGACCTCGAGGTTCTCGTGACCCGCTTCCGCGAGCAGCGAGCGGGCCTGCTCGAGATCCTGCTCCGGCGCCGCCGCCTCCATGTAGTACGGGAGGCCGTTGCCGGCGAGGTCGTTGCCGATCGTCCCGTAGCCGGAGAGGGCGCCGTCGATGAGCGCCTGCCGATCGGCGATGAGCCGGAACGCCTGGCGCACGCGGACGTCGTCGAACGGCTCCTCGTCGACTGCCATGATGAAGACCTGCAGCGCCGGGCTCGGGGCGTCGATGACCTGGATCCGGTCGCCGCCCGCCTCCGCGCGTGCCTGCGTGAAGGGGAGCTGGCTCATCATGTCGATCTCGCCGCCGAGGAGAGCGTTCAGTCGCGCCGTGTTGTCGTCGATGGAGATGTCCTCCCACTCGTCGACGTACGGCTTGCCCTCGTCCCAGTAGTTCTCGTTGCGCACGCCGAGACTGCGTTGGCCCGGCGTGAACTCGGTCAGCTTGAACGGGCCCGTGCCCACCGGCAGACGCGTGGGCTGCGAGCCGTCCTGGACGATGACCGTGTTCTGCTGGACGAACTGGTCGTACAGCCGCGCGTCGGGTCGCAGGAGCGGAATCTCGAGCGTGACGTCGTCGGACTTCCTGACATCCGCGAGCTTGATGTTCGAGACGCTCGAGTGCGCCGTATGACCCTCGTCGGCCATCTGCTGGAGCGTGTAGATGACGTCGTCGGCGGTGAATGGCTTCCCGTCGTGCCAGACGACGTCGGGCCGCAGGCGGAAGACCCACATGGTCGAGTCGTCGTTCGGCTCCCACTCGAGGACGAGGCCGGGCTGGACCTCGAGCGTCGGGCTGACGCGGAACAGCGGGTCGTAGATGTTGAAGAAGCGAGAAGCGTCGATGAACGACGAGCCGGTCGCCGGATTGACCGACTCTCCCGTGCCACCGCCGACATGTCCGACGCGCAGTCGTCCCCCGCGCTGGGGGTCACCGGTCGGGCCGATCGACGTGGCCTCGTCGTCATCTCCGCACCCCGCGAGGAATCCGCTCGCCGAGAGCGTGAGCCCGAGCGCCGCGGCGACTTCGAGCAGTCGTCTTCGCGTGAGGATGGGGTTGAGGACTTCCTGCGGCGGCCTGTCGTCCCTCGTCGAGCTCATGCCTTCCTCCGTTTCCGTCGCGAAGCGCTCCAGGTCGGTTTCTCTCACTACGAGCTTGCCAAGTCAAGCGAGTTCTGGGCGTGGGTGTCACCATCGACGGAGGACGACGCGCGGCGCTTACCATCTGAGCGCGCCAGCGGAGCCGCTCCGCGCCGCACCGCGAGGCGATAGACGTCGAGACCGGGAGGCGAATACGTGACCAACGACTCCACAACGCCCGAGCAGGCCGCGGCCGGAACGCCGGACGTGCCCCCGCAGCACGAAGGCACGAAGCGCAAGCGTCCGGTGGCATGGATGATCCTCGCGGGCGTGGCGGTCGCCGCGGCGATCGGGCTCGGCGCCTGGGCGCTCTTGCTCAACGACGACTTGAACGACACCGAGGAGCAGCTCGAAGCCCAGACCGCGGCGGCCGAGTCCGCTTCCGCTGAGGCCGAGAGCCGCATCGCCGCTGCCCGTGCGAGCATCGAGGCAACGCTCTCCGGAGTCGCCGGCGTGATCGTCGTCAGCGATGAGGACGTGGCCGAGGCGGAGGAAGCCGTCGACGAAGCGGAGCAGAACATGGCAGAGGCCCAGGCAGCGGCGGCCCAGGCGCAAGGCGAAGTCGAGCAGGCGCAGGCCGAGCGCGACCTGGCCCGAGCCGAGGCGGAACAGGCCCGTGCGGAAGCTGCGCAAGCCGAGCTGTGCGCGGACGCCTCGCTCGCAGCGACGCAGGCGCTGGCCGAGAGCGATGATGCGGTCGATGGCTACGAGGAGGCTGCGTCCAGAGCAGAGACGGCCGCGAACGCCTGCTCCTGAACCGTTTGTCTCGGAAAGGAGGAAACGATGGCAGATCCAAAGTTTCTGCGGATCGGCGGGTACATCTCGGGAGCGGTGCTGATCCTTTTCGGGATCGCGGTCTTCGCGCTCGGGATCTGGGGATTCGCGTTCACCCGCGACCACATCGAGCGTGAGCAGATCGTCTTCGGGCCGATCGAGGACCCGGCGGTCGCTGAGCACGCCGAGCAGTGGGCCGGGGAGCCGGTCGATACGGGCCGAAAGGCGCTCGCACAGGCGGAGATCATGCGCGAGCACACGCTGTCGGGCACCGGCGGGCTCACGTACGCGCAGATGGGCCGCTACCAGTCGGCTGAGGATCCGAGCGATCCGGCGGGGACGAACGACGAGGCTGCGGCGGCGAAAGACGAGAACGGCGAGCCGATCTCGAACGGCGCACGAAACACGTGGGTCACCGAAACCGCGCTTGCGACCGCGCTGGACATGGGGTTCATGTCGGAGATGCTCTCGATCTTCAGCATGGTCGTCGGGGTCGCGTTGTTCCTGACCGGGATTGGTCTGGTCATCCTGGCGAGAGCGGTGTTCGGACGATGGACGCCGGCGGCGGCACCATGAGCGCGAAGGCCCGGCGGGGAGGCTCGGGACGGTGATCGAGAACGTCACTGGTCTGCCTCCGGGAACGCTCGGCTTTCGCGCCTCCGGCAAGATCACGAGCGACGAGTACCGAAAGATGATCGAGCCGGTCTACGCGGCGCTCGAGCGTCGTGAGAAGCTGAACGTCTATTTCGAGCTCGCCGACGACTTCGACGGGCTCGACTCGGGCGCGCTCTTGCAGGACGTGAAGGCGGCCGGCTCGGTCGGTTTGAAGCATCGCTCTTCCTGGCAGCGGATGGCGCTCGTCACGGACAAGGACTGGGTCAGGCACGCGGCGAGCGCGTTCGGCTGGCTGGCGCCCGGCGAGCTGCGCCTGTTCGAGCCTTCGGAGCGGGACACCGCCCGCGCCTGGCTGGCCGAGACACCATCCGACTAGCGGCCGCTCGTCGTACGTGTCACGCGGTCGTCCGCGCCTCGACGCGGACGCGAGCGCCCTGGGCGGCCTGCGCCTCCTCGAGAAGCTCCTTGCCGCCTGCGGCGAGCGCCTCCTCCGCGGCACGGCGGCCGGCGTCGACCGCGCGCGTCAGGTGCTTGAAGCCGCGAAGCGGGATGTCCTGCACGTCGGGAGTGACGAGGAGCGTCGCCAGCTCGCGGTTCGACTCGGCTCGCTCGACGCTTCCGAGCACGGTCGCTCGCGACAGCGTCTCGAGGATCGTCGGCAGTAGCGCCTGGGGCTCCTCCGAGCCGAGATCCGCACGCTCCAGCCTCCGGATGACGTCGACGCCGACGACCGGGCCAGGTTCGCTCCCGACCATCACGTCGATGGGCAGGTTGTTGAGAACGCCGCCGTCCACGAGCAGCTCGGAGCGGCGGGCGACGGGAGGCGCGAGCCCCGGGATCGCCATGCTCGCGCCGACTGCCTCGAGGAGCGAACCGGTCCGGTGCACGATCATCCGGCTGGAGAGAAGGTCCGCGCTGACGGTGAAGAGCGGCCACGCAAGCTGCTCGATCGCGACGTCGCCGAAGACCCGCTCGAGCATCGAGGCGGCGCGCCTCGCCCGGATGAGCGCGTGCCGGGGGAACGTGTAGTCGTTGAACGGTGCGCGGCGGCGCGTGAGCTCGTGCGTGCACACGTCGAGCATCGCGTCCGGGGGCCGGCCGAGCGCAGCCAGCGCCGCCACGAACGCTCCCATGCTGCAGCCCCCGTAGCGGTCGATGACGACCCCCTCGGCGGCGAGCGCCTCGAGGACGCCGATGTGCGCGTATGCCCGCGCGCCTCCTCCCGAGAGGACGATTCCCAGTGATCGCCCGGTGAGCCTCCGCGCCAGTCGCCTGCCGGCATCGGCGAGATCGGCGTCGGCGGGGATCACGTAGTGCGCACGAGGCTGGACGCGGTCGGACCAGGCGGCGACGTCGCTCACGCGCGGGGTTCGCAGGAACACGAGGTCCGAGCCGTGCAGCGCGGGAGTCGCTGCGGCGGGAGGCTCGCCCGCGACGAGCACGACTCGATCGGCCTGGCGGAGACAGAAGCTCGACCAGTCGCTTCCGTCCAGCGGGGCTCGGAGGAGCACGTAGTCGTGTGCTCGTTCCAGCTCGCCGAGTACCCGTCCCCACTCGTTCGGATCGGCCCACTCCTCGCCAGGCGCCGACTGCGACCACGTGTCACCGAGCTCCGAGAACGAGCGCTCCAGCTCCCTCCAGAGCCCGTCGGCGTCGGTCCCCGGGCTCGCGGTGACCGTCACGACGGCGGTCGGCGCCTCGGTCTGACGTGGCCGGGTCGCCTCGCTGGATGCGCTCCGCGAGCGCACGTGCGAGCCCGACGGCGAGCCCCGGGCTCGTTGTCGAGCAGGAGCTCGAACTGCACGCCGTCGATCTCGAGCAGCTCGGTGTCCCGAAGCGCCTGCACCGACGCCGATCGCTGCGCGCCCGTCAGGATCGCGAGCTCCCCGAGCACGGCTCCCGGCCCGAGCGTGTCGAGGACGAGCTCGAGGCCGTCGCGCTCCGCGACGACGCGCATGCGTCCGGACACGACGACGTAGATGCAGTCGCCCGCGTCACCCTCGAGGAACAGCCAGTCGCGAGCCGGAATGGAGACCGGTCTCGCCGCGCCGATCAGCTCATCCTGGAGGGCGGGCGCGAGCAGGCCCAGCAGAGGGGATCCTGCAAGCGGCGGCCGCACGCCCATCGGGCGATTGTCTCAGACCACGAGCCGCGATACGAGTCCGCCGAGGCGGAGTCGTGCGTCTACCAGCCGGCGGGCGGCGAAGACCCCTGCTTGCGTCTGGCGGAAGCCGACTCCGGACCTCTGTTGCTGGGGTCTGGCTTGAGCCAGACCCCTGTTCGTCAACCATCTAGGCTCATGGCCGTGGACCTGAGCGGGAAAACAGCGATCGTCACGGGTGCCTCCAGCGGCATCGGCGCGGCGACAGCGCGCAAGCTGCGGGAGGCCGGCGTCCGCGTCGTCGGCGGCGCGCGACGGGTGGAGCGAGTCGAGGCCGACCTCGCGCTCCCTCTCGACGTCATGGACGAGGAGAGCTGCGCGGCGTTCGTCGGTCGCGCAGCGGCCGAGCTCGGCGGCGTCGACATCCTCTTCAACAACGCCGGGCTCGCGCTCGGCCGCTACCCGTTCTGGGAGTCCAATCCGGAGGACGAGCAGACGGTGCTGCACACGAACGTCGACGGCGTGCTCCGGATGACGCGCCTGTGCCTGCCGCACATCCGCGACGAGGGCCACATCCTGTTCATGGGCTCCGTGGCGGGACGCCAGGCGTACCAGAACGGGGCCTCGTACGTCGCCGCGAAGTTCGCGGTCCGCGGTTTCGTGTACGCGCTGCGCGAGGACCTTCTCGGCCGCCCGATCCGGATCACGACGGTGGACGCAGGGCTGGTCGAGACCGAGTTCTCGCTCGTCCGCTACCGGGGGGACGCGGACGCCGCGAAGGCGGTGTACGAAGGCGTCGACCCCGTCACGCCCGACGAGGTCGCCGACTGCGTCATGTTCGCCCTCACCCGCCCATTGCACGTCAACGTGGACGAGATCGTCGTGAAGGCGCTCGCGCAGTCGAGCGGGGCGAGGGTCGTTCGCCGGACGTGACGGTGCCCCCTTGTTGACCATTCTCGAAGGGTCGACCTTCTGCATGTCCGACGACCGGGGCGACATCGCCGCGGAAACGAGCGGCTTCTTCGCGCACGACACGCGGTTCCTCTCGCGACTCCGGCTCTCGGTCCAGGGGTCGCCCCCGCTCCTGCTGTCGTCCGGCCGGGTCGAGCACTTCGCCGCGGCCTTCTTCCTCCGGAATGCGAGCTTGGACAGCCTCCCGCAGGACGCGCTCTCCATCTCCCGCGAGCGGTTCGTCGGCTCGGGCATGCAGGAGCGAATCGCGATCCGGAACGAGAGCATGCACCGGCTCGACTTCGAGGTCTCGCTCGAGCTCGCCGCGGACTTCGCGGACATCATCTCGGTCAAGCTCCACGACTTCGCCCTCGGCGATCCCTTGAACGCTCCGGATCTCCCGCCGGCCGCGCCCGCGACGTACGACGAGGCGCGGAGGCAGATCCTGATCGTCGACCCGGCCGGCGACCTGAGGACCCGGATCGTCCTTTCCCAGGAAGGCCGGATCGACAACGGGGGAGCCGTCTTCGACCTCTCCCTCGAACCGCACGAACGCTGGGATCTCACCGTCGACGTCGTTCCCTCGCTCGACCCGGAGACGGACGCCGAGCTCGTGGAGCACCTCACCGACGAGCGGGAGACGCTCGGGGACGTCGTTGCCGCGTGGACGCTGCGGGTGCCGCGGGTTCGTGGGGGCTGGGAGAGCCTGCGGCGCGCCTTCGACCGCTCGATCGCAGACTTGGCCGCGCTCCGCATGCGCACGGGTGAGTTCCGACGACCCCTCTTCGCCGCGGGCATGCCGTGGTTCATGACGGTCTTCGGCCGCGATACCGCGATCACCTCGCTGCAATCGCTGCTCCTCGGGCCGGAGCCGGCGATCGGCGCGCTCGACGCCCTCGCGGAGCTGCAGGCCACGTCCGAGGATCCGGCGACGGACGCCGAGCCCGGGAAGATCGTCCACGAAGTCCGCCACGGTCGCGCTGCCGAGTTCTGGTTCCCGCGCTACTACGGCTCGATCGACTCGACACCGCTCTTCCTCGTGCTCCTCGCCGAGACGTGGCGCTGGACCGACGACGCGGTTCTCGTCCGGCGGCTGCGGGAGCCGGCCATGCTCGCGCTCGAGTGGATCGACCGCTACGGCGACGTCGACGGTGACGGCTTCGTCGAGTACGCGCGGCAGGCGGACGGTGGCCTCGTGAATCAGTCCTGGAAGGACTCGGGCGACTCGCAGCGCTTCCACGACGGCCGGTTCGCCGACGGCCCTGTCGCGCCCGTCGAGGTGCAGGGATACGTGTACGACGCGAAGCGCGGGCTCGCCGAGATCGCCCGCGACGTCTGGAGGGAGCCCGAGCTCGCCGAACGGCTCGAGCGCGAGGCCGACGAGCTGCGGGCGGCCTTCGACAAGGCGTTCTGGATCGAGGAGCGGGGTGGGTTCTTCGCGCTCGCCCTGGACGGGGAGAAGCACCATGTCGACGCGCGCTGCTCGAACATGGGTCACCTGCTCTGGAGCGGGATCGTCCTCCCCGAGAGAGTCGCGCCGGTCGTCGACCAGCTTCTCTCGGAGTCGCTCTGGTCCGGCTGGGGGATCCGCACGATGGCGAGCGACGAGGCCGCGTACAACCCGATCTCGTACCACAACGGCACGGTCTGGCCGCACGACACGTCGCTCACTGCCTGGGGGCTCGCGCGCCACGGATACACCGAGGCCGCGCGGCGAGTCGCGCGTGCGCTGATCGAGGCGGCGGGCCACTTCGACTGGTCGCTCCCCGAGGTCTTCGCCGGGTATGCGCGAGACGAGACGCCTTTCCCGATCGCGTATCCGACGGCTGCTCGCCCTCAGGCCTGGGCCGCCGGCACGCCGATCCTCCTCGTCCGGGTCCTGCTCGGGATCGAGCCGGACCGCGTTCGCCAGCGGCTCGTCTCGAACGTGACGGACGAGCTGCCGAGTTGGCTCGAGGGCCTGCGAGTCGAGGGGATTCGCGCCTTCGGGCGCAACTGGTCCGTTCAGGTCGAGCGCGGGCGTGTCACGATCACGGAGGGGGTATAGAGCGAGGAGATGGCGATGCGCATCGGCTTGATCTGTCCCGTGTGGTTCCCGGTCCCGCCCGAGGCGTATGGCGGCACCGAGCGCGTCGTCGCGCTGCTCGCGGAGGGTCTCGTCGACGCCGGCCACGACGTCACGCTCTTCGCCTCCGGCGACTCGCAGACGCAGGCCCGCCTCGAGGCCGTGTTCCAGACGGCGCCGAGCGAGTGGATCGGGCACACGTACTGGGAGATGCAGCACGCAGTCTTTGCGCTGCGCCGGTCGGAGAGCTTCGACGTGCTCCACGACCACACGGGTCTTCTCGGACTTGCGCTCGGTGGCCTCCTCGAGATTCCCTTCTGTCACACGGTGCACGGGCCGCTCGTCGGCCAGCCGGGCCGCCTGTACGAGGACGTGATCGCGCTCTCGAACCGCGCGAAGCTCATCTCCATCTCGATGAACCAGCGCAAGCCGAAGCCGGACCTCCCGTGGATCGCGAACTGTGCCAACGCGCTCGACCTCTCCGTCTATCCGTTCAGGCGAAAGTCCGGCGGCGAGTACCTCGTCTTCCTGGGGCGCATGAGCCCGGACAAGGGGGCGCATCGCGCCCTCGCGGTCGCGCTCGAGACGGGCCTCCCCCTGAAGATCGCGGCGAAGTGCCGGGAGCCGCTCGAGATCCGCTACTTCGACGAGTTCATCCGTCCCCACCTCGGCGGCTCGATCGAGTACGTGGGCGAGGTCGGCCACGCCGACAAGGTCGAGCTCCTGATGGGTGCTCGCGCGCTGATCTCACCCATCGACTGGGAGGAGCCGTTCGGCCTGATGATGATCGAAGCGATGGCGTGTGGCACGCCGGTGCTCTCGACCCGTCGCGGCGCCGCGCCCGAGATCATCGACCACGGCCGGACCGGGGTCCTCGTGGACAACTACCGCGAGATGGAGGATCCCGCGGTCCTGGAGCTCGCGGACTCGCTCGACCCGGGCG
Organism: uncultured Actinomycetes bacterium; assembly: GCA_963721795.1. Taxonomy (GTDB): domain Bacteria; phylum Actinomycetota; class Thermoleophilia; order Gaiellales; family Gaiellaceae; genus GMQP-bins7. The sequence goes on along the minus strand of CAVRLT010000020.1, from coordinate 339,932 downwards.
AGATCAGGCGCGAGGTCGAGGAGCGGTTCTCCCCGGAGCACATGGTCGCGGACTACGTCGCCGCCTACGAGGCGACGATCGCCGCGACCGAATCCGTGGAGGAAGTCGTACACACATAGCTGTAGGGGCGGGCATGCCCGCCCCTGCGACCACCATCCTCCGGGTATGAGACTTCGCTCCCAGTACGACCGCGAGATCCTCAAGCTCGCGGTCCCTGCGCTGGGCGCGCTCGCCGCCGAGCCGCTCTACCTCCTCGTCGACACGGCCATCGTCGGCCACCTGGGACGGTCGCAGCTCGCGGCGCTCGGGATCGCTGCGACCATCCTCGGCGGCGCCTTCGCGATCTTCAACTTCCTCCAGTACGGGACGACCGCCCAGGTCGCGCGGGCGGGCGGAGCCGGACAGGCGGAAACCGCCCGACGGCTCGGGGCGCAGGCGATCTGGCTCTCGCTGGCCTTCGGGATCGCGGTGTCGGGGCTCATCGCCGTGCTCGCAGAGCCGCTCGTCGCGCTGATGGGCGGGGAGGGGGACGCCGCCGACTACGCCGTCACGTATCTCCGGATCGCTGCGATCGGGTTTCCCGCGGCGTTCCTCGCGCTCGGCGGGCAGGGCTACCTGCGCGGGATCGCCGACCTGCGGACGCCGCTCGTCATCGTGATCGCCGGAAACGTGGTGAACGTCGTCCTCGAGGTGCTCTTCGTGTACGGGTTCGACTGGGGGATCGCCGGCTCCGCCGCGGGAACCGCAGTCGCGCAGCTGGGGATGGGGGCGGCGTTCGTGGTCGTGATCCTGCGAGGGATGCAGGGTGCCGACGCGCGCCCTCGGCTCGTCCTCGCGCGGCGCGTGCTCACGCTCGGGAAGTGGATCTTCCTGCGCACTGCCTCGCTGATGGCTTCGTTCGTGCTCGCAGGCGCGGTCGCGACGCGTTTCGGAGACGCCGCGATCGGCGCCCACCAGATCGCATTTCAGCTGTTCATATTCCTCGCGCTCGTCCTCGACTCGGTGGCGATCGCCGGCCAGATCATCGTCGGGAGAGAGCTCGGGGCGGGGCGGACGGAGCGGGCCTACGCCGCGGGCGAGCGGATGATCTGGCTCGCGGTGGCCGCGGGCGGCGCGTTCGCCCTGGTGATGCTCGCGCTGGCCGGAGTCCTGCCGCGGATCTTCACGAGCGACGGCGCCGTGCTCGACGAGACCGCGCTCTTGTGGCCGCTCTTCGCCCTGATGCAGCCGCTGAACGGAGCCGTCTTCGCGCTCGACGGGATCCTGATCGGGGCGGGCGACGGCCCCTATCTCGCGGGGTCGATGGTGGTCGCGTTCCTCGTCTGCGCCGCGACGCTCCTCGTCTCGCTGGCCGGCGACTGGGGGATCCGCGGCGTGTGGGCGGCGCTCGTTCTGTTGATCCTCGTACGGCTCACCGCGATGCTGGCCCGCTTCCGGCGTGGGCGCTGGCTCGTCACCGGCTGGGCCTAGGCTTCGGCTTGTGAACGTTCTCGGCGGCGATCTCGAGCCCTGCTCCTTCGATCCGGTGACGGGGTTCCACCGCGACGGCTACTGCCGGACGGGGAGCGATCCAGGATTCCACGCGATCTGCGCGGTCATGACCGAGGAGTTCCTCGAGTTCTCCGTCTCGCGCGGGAACGACCTCGTCACGCCGCAGCCGCAGTGGATGTTCCCGGGCCTCGCGCCGGGAGACCGCTGGTGCGTCGTCGCGGAGCGCTGGAACGAGGCGCTCGAGGCCGGTGTCGCGCCGCCCGTCGTGCTCGAGGCTACGCACGCGTCCGCGCTCGAGTTCGTCTCGATGGGCGACCTCGAGGCGCACGCGGTGCGCGAGTGACGGGTCTGGCTGAAGCCAGACCCCAGACGAAGGGGGTCAGGCTTCAGCCTGACCCCGCGCTACCCTCGCGCTTCTTCCGCCAGTAGCGCTCCAGGCCGCGGTAGTGGTGCCAGAAGGGCGCGGCGTCGTCGTAGAGGTCGGTGAGCTCCGGGTCGACCTGGCCGGCGTCGTAGCGCGCCGCCGCGACGAACGTCGCCTCGTCCATGCCGTCCTCGACCCGGCTCGACCAGGTTCGCAAGGTCTCGCGAAGCGCGGCGAGGTGCTCCTGCACGTCGTCGAACGTCCCGAAGTGGATCAACGCGAGTCGGCCCGGGGCGCGGGCCTCGATCTCGTCGATCGTCTGCGTCCACGCCTCGAGATCGATCTCGGGCGGCGGGCACGGCGGCAGGACGAAGCTGCCGGGCGCGATTCGCACACCCGCGGCGTCCCCGGCATAGAGGGTGCCGTCGGCGTCGAGGTAGGAGACGTGATGCCAGGCGTGTCCCGGAGTCGGGAAGCACTCGAGGCCGAGAATTCGGTCTCCGACCACGTGGACGTTCCGCTCGGGGATCGGAGCCAGCTCTCCCCACAGCGAGTCGAAGGCCGAGCCGTAGAGCCGCCGGGCGCTCGACTCGAGCTTCGTCGTATCGACGAGATGAGGTGCGCCGACCTCCGAGACATGGACCTGAAGCCATGGATGCTGGCGGACGAGCACGCCTGCCGCCCCCGCGTGGTCGAGGTGGATGTGGGAGAGCAGCAGGTGGCGGATGTCGGTGAGGTCGAGGCCCCGTTCCGCAAGGCCTGCCTTCAGGTGCGGGATGCAGGTCGTCGGCCCGCAGTCGAAGAGAGCAGGGCCGTCGTTGGTCTCGAGCACGTAGCACCCGATGATGCGCTCGTCGAGGTGGTGCAGGTCGATCGGCTCGGCTGTCACCCCGCCGATCTTACGAAGGCAGGGTGCCCGGAGGCCCGAGGAGTTCGATCTCGAACTTCTCGCAGATCTCGGCGAAGCGCTGCGGGTCGGGCAGGACCGTCTCGGCGGGTAGTTCGAGAGCATCAGCCGGTCGGCCCGCGGCGGCGACGAACCGGTTGAGCCCCGCGGGGGTCGCGGCGACGAGGACGCGCGCGGTCTCGGACTCGACGCGGAAGGTGTGTGGAATCTCTCTGGGGGCGAAGGCCGCCTCTCCCTGCGAGAGGGCGTACACGGCGTCTCCGACGTAGAGACGGACGTGACCCTCGAGGACGTAGAAGGTCTCGTCCTCGGCACGATGGACGTGAAGTGGGGGCATGTGACCTCGCGGCGCGAGCATCTCGATGAGCGAAAGTCGTTCATCCGTCTCGTCTCCGGACAGGTGCACGCGCACGAGGTTGTCGATGAACCAGATCGCGCTTGTCACGGTTTGCGTCGTCAAGCTCGGCTCCTTCGTATAAACTCTATATAAGAGTTTATAACTCCAAAAAGGAGCTTTGTCAAGTTGAGCGAGCTGAGGCCTTTCTCGTATGTGATCTTGTCGCTCGTCGGCGACGGGGGCGCAGGGGCGCACGATCTGGTTCGGATGATGCGGCAAGGCCGTATCTACTGGGCCGCGGCGGACAGCCACTACTACGCAGAGGCGAAGCGACTGGAGGATCTCGGCTACCTTCGCTCGGAGACACGTCCGGGGAAGACTCGCCCCCGCACGCACTACGCGCTGACCGAGAGAGGCCGTGATGCGCTGGCGGTGTGGGTCGCCGAGCCGGCGCCGTTCCCGCGAATTCAGCATGAAGCGGTCGTGAAGGTCCTCTCGGGCGACATCGCAGGCGCCGACGCGGTCCTCCGGAGCCTCGACGGGCTGCGGGCCGAGCTCGCCGAGCTCTCTGCGAACCTCGACGAGGCGGAGGAGATCGCGGGAACGCTGCCGCACCGAGAGCGCTATCTCAAGCTCGTCCGCGGCCTCGGACGCGCGCTCGTGCAGGTGCACGAAGACTGGATCGTGGAGATCGAGCGCGAGCTCGGGCGAGACTAGCCGGCGAAGGCGGTATCGAGGTCGTCGATCAAGTCGTGCGCGGTTTCGAGCCCGACCGATAGCCGGATGAGGCTGCCCGGCACCGCGAACGGTGCATCGGCGGTCGACGCGTGGGTCATCCGCGCCGGTACCTCGATCAGGCTCTCCACTCCGCCGAGGCTCTCCGCCAGCTTCCAGATCTTCGTGCGACCGACCAGTGCGACGGCCTCCTCCTCGCTCGAGACCGTGAACGAGACCATGCCGCCGAAGTTGCGCATCTGCGCCGCGGCGAGCCGGTGCCCCGGATGGGTCGGCAAACCGGGGTAGAACACCTGCGCGACGCGCTCCTCGCGCTCGAGGTGCGCCGCGACCGCGATCGCGTTCTCGCAGTGCTTCTCCATGCGGACGGCGAGCGTCTTCAGCCCGCGCAGGACGAGCCAGCTGTCGAACGGGCCGGGGACGGCGCCGAGCGACTTCTGGAGGAACGCGAGGCGCTCCGAGATCGCGTCGTCGTTCGTCGCGAGGAAGCCTCCGACGACGTCGGAGTGGCCGCCGAGGTACTTCGTGGTCGAGTGCAGGACGACGTCTGCACCGAGCGCGAGGGGTTGCTGCAAGTACGGAGTCGCGAAGGTGTTGTCGACGACGACGATCGCGCCGACGGCGTGGGCAGCCTCGGCCGCCGCGCCGATGTCGACGAGGTTCAGGAGCGGGTTCGTCGGCGACTCGAGCCACACGAGCCGCGTGCTCTCCTCGAGGTGATCGCCCAGGCCGGCAGAGATCTCCCGGGCCGAGAGGAACGTGAAGCGGTACCCCTTCGGCTCGTACACCTGGGAGAACATCCGGTAGATGCCCCCGTAGACGTCGTTGACCGAGACGACGTGATCCCCGGGGGAGAGCAGGTGCATCAGCGTCGTCGCCGCACCGAGCCCGGACGAGAACGCATGCCCGTGCGCGGCGCCTTCGAGTGAGGCGAGGCACTCCTGCAGTGCCGTCCGCGTGGGGTTGGCGACACGAGCGTAGTCGTACCCCTTGTGCACGCCGACCGCGTCCTGCACGTACGTGGAGGTCTGGTAGATCGGTGTCGTGACCGCCCCGGTCGCAGGATCCGGCTCCTGCCCGACGTGAATGGCGCGGGTCTCGAACTCCACGTCGCGGATGCTACTCAGCCCTGTGTCAGACACCGATCGAGACGCGTACGGAGAGGACACTGTTCTGTGCAGGCATGGCTGCGAGCGGGAAACGCCACGCGCGTCCCGTTTTTCGCTGTGGAACGTTCGTGACCGAATCGGGACGAATCCTCCGTCGCAGGACTCGTGTCTGACTCAGGCGGTGACGCGCTCGGCGCCGAGGAAGCTCGCGAGGCTGTCGAGCGCTTCGTCCAACCGGGACGTGTCGCCCCACGCGCCGAGCACTCGGAGCGTCCCGCTCTTGCGGTCGAAGAGAGGTTCCACGCGGCCGACGAGGCGATCGCCCACGAGGATCGGGAGGACGTAGTAGCCGTACTCGCGCTTCGCCTTCGGGACGTACATCTCGAGCCGGTAGCGGAAGTCGAACAACGCCTCCGCGCGGTCGCGATCGTGGATCAGGCGGTCGAAGGGGGACAGGAGCGTGGCGCGATCGGGAACCGGATCGGCGGACACCCGAGGATGCGCCTCCCAGCCTGCGGCCGTCAGTCGAACCCCGAGCGCACGAAACTGCTTCTCGGCGACGCGCCGCTCCGCCTCTCGCAGCGAGATCTTCTCGGTCTCCGGGTACCAGCGCTCCGCGAGATCCCAGAGCCGCTGCCCGCCGCGCCGGCCGACGATTGCGACGACTCCGCGGCCGTGGAGGAGGTCGAGCATCATGGCGGTGTTGCGGTTGCCGTACCAGCCGTGCGACGTCCAGTTCCTGGTCGAGTCATCGTCGAGCTCGCGTGAGAGCAGCGGCCCGCGCCGCTCGAGCTCCTTCAGGACGTACCGCTTGTACCGCGCGTTCTGCTGCAGGAACTCGGTGCTGCGCCGCTCCCATGTGTAGTTGTTCCTCCGCCTGCGCATGCGCGCTTGGACGATCGGGAGATCCTCGATCGGCCGGATGAACGCGTTCCACTCGAAGAGCTTCTTCTGCTTCCAGAGGAGCCGGTCGAGCTCGGCTGGGTCGTACGGCCCGAGCCGACTCCAGGGGACGAGGTACTGCGGCGGCGCCACCGTCGAGATCGGGTCGATCTGGAGGAACCCGAGACGGCGAACGGCGTCGAGCAGGTTCTTCGCCGAGCCGTCGAGAAGCTGGGCGCGGACGGCGATCCGCCGCGCCTCTTCCGGGGCGACGATCCTCACTCCGGCACCCTTCCCGCCAGGATCTCCGCGAGGCGGCTCGGATCGATGTTCCCGCCGGAGACGATGCAGACGACTCGCCCCTCGCCTGCTGCACCCGCGAGCGCGGCGGCAACCGGTAGCCCGGCCGCCCCCTCGGCGACGATGCGACCCCGCTCCACGAGGAGCTTGAGCGCCGCGGCGGTCGCTTCGAGCGAGACGGGAAACGCATCGGTTACGAGGTCGCGCGCACCTTCCCACATGTCCGCGAGCAGGGATCCCGAGCCTGCCCCGTCGACGAAGGACGGAGTGAAGTCGATCGGCGTCGGAACCCCGTCATTGGCGATCGCCGCCGCCACGGGCGCTCCGGTCTCGGGCTCGCAGACGTAGACCTTCGTCGCGGGCGAGACCGCCTTGAGCGCGCTCGCCACGCCGGTCGTGAGCCCGCCGCCTCCCCATGGGATGAGGACGGCGTCGATGTCCTCGAGCTGCTCTGCGAGCTCGAGCCCGATCGTCCCGTTCCCCGCTTTCACCGGATCGTCCCGCACGGGGTGGACGAAGTACCCGTCGACGCCCTCGAGATCGGCGAGCGCATTCTCGCGATCCGCGTCGACCGCGGCCCACCACGTCTCCCACGGCACCCGGACGATGCGTCCACCCATGCGCTCGACGGCTGTGAGCTTCGCTTGCGACGCGTTGTCGGGGACGACGATCGTCGCCGGGATACCGAGGACTCGCGCCATCCAGGCGACGCCTTGGGCCATGTTGCCGGTGCTGGTCGTGACCACACCCGCCGCAAGCTCCGCGCGCGGCGCGCTGAGGATGGCGTTGGCTGCTCCTCGCAGCTTGAAGGAGCCGATCGGCTGCATGCTCTCGAGCTTGAGCCAGATCTCGGCCGGCGCCTCGTCGAGGTACAGCCGGACGAGCGGTGTGCGGACGACCGTCGTCGCGATTCGCACTCGCGCGGCCTCGATCTGGTCGAGCGCGATCAGAACTCGACCTCGCTGCCGACGCCTTGCTCACGCGCCCGGCGGACGACGAGCTCGGCCGACGCGAGATCCTCGACCGCGAGCCCGAGCGACTTGAAGAGCGTCAGCTCGTCCTCGCCTGCCCGCCCGGGGTGCGTTCCGACGAGCACCTCGCCGAGTTCGGCCTCGATGTGATCCGGCCCTATCGCCCCTTCCGACGCGGGGATCAGGTAGTCGCCCGCCTCGTTCAGCGTCGACTCGCGGCGGTCGACGAAGAGCGAGCTCGCGGCCACGGTCTCGGTGTCGAGCTCGCGCGTGGTCGGGATGCTGGAGCCGACGGCGTTGACGTGTGCGCCCGACGCGAGCCAGCGACGCTCGACGATCGGCTCTCTCGCGCTCGTCGTCGTGCACACGATCTCCGCGCCGAAGAGCGCGGCGTCGGGGGACGGAGCGACGACCGCCCCGACCTCGGCCGCGAGCGCTTCGGCGGCATCGAGGTTTCGCGCCCAGATCCGGATCTCGGGCTCGTCGAGCACGGCGCGCATGGCGTGGACGTGCGCCCGCGCCTGGACGCCCGCCCCGAGGATCGCGACGCGCTCCGCGTCCGCGCGCGCGAGGGCGCGAGTGGCGACGGCCGAGACCGCGGCGGTGCGGATCTCGGTGACGGGAGAGGCGTTCAGCAGGGCAACGAGCTCGCCGGTCGTCCCGTCGTGGAGCAGAACCCCGCCCTGATGCGCGTCGAGCCCGCGGGTCGGGTTGTCCGGCGTCACGACGATCTCCTTGAGCGCCCAGGCGGGGGCGTCACCGCCGCGGTGCGCGGGCATCAGGCCGATCAGGTTGCTCGCACCTGCCGGCCGTCCGACGAAGCGGAGCGGCTGGAAGAGCTCGCCGCGCGCAAGCGCCGAAAGCACTTCCTCCATGGCCTCGATGCATGATTCCATGTCGAGCAGGCCGCGCACGTCGTGCTCCGAGAGAACGAGAAGGCTCACGGGAACAAGCCTCGCAGATGCGCCCGTTCCGCCGACGTCAGCTCGAGTGCGAGCGCTTCGCGCACCGGATCGAGCTGCTCCGCGCGGGTCGGCCCGACCACGACGGCCGTGAGGTCGCGCTCGCCGAGAAGCCACGCGGTCGCAAGCCCGGGCATCGAGACACCGCGCCCGAGCGCCTCGGTCTCGAATGCCTCGAGCGCGTCGAACACTCGATCCGAGGCGTACTTCTCGTAGGACGCGGGACGCTGCGTCATCCGCGATCCCGCGGCGTACTCGCCGCCGCGACGGTACTTGCCGGTGAGCCAGCCGCCTGCGAGAGGGCCGTACGCCTCGTAGCCGAGGCGGTTCAGGCGGCAGAAGGGGAGGACGTCGTCCGCATCGTGGCGGTCGAGAAGCGAGTACGAGCGCTGCACCCACTCGTAGCGAGTGAGGCCCTCGCGCTCCGAGACTTCGAGCGCCTCCGCGAGTCGCTCCAACGCGAAATTGGACGCTCCCACTGCCGCGACCTTCCCCGCTCGCACGAGCTCGTCGAAGGCGCGCAGGGTCTCCTCCTGAGGAACGTCGGGATCGAACTCGTGCGCGAGGTAGAGCGCCACCCGCTCGAGCCCGAGCCGCCCCAGGCTGACGTCGATCTGACGAAGGATGCGAGCCCCCGACAGCCCGCGATCTGCCCCTACCTCGTTCGGATTGAAGGTCTTCGTCTCGATCACGATGGCGTCTCTGACGACGCTTCCCTTCGTCTTCAGCCACCTGCCGATGAAGGTCTCGCTCCGGCCTCCGCCGTACGCGTCGGCCGTGTCGAACGTCGTGATCCCGAGCTCCCACGCGCGATCCATGATCCGGAAGGCCTCGTCCTCGGAGATCCCTTGCCCGAAGAACTCGGGTGCCGAGCCGACTCCACCGAAGTTGCCGCAGCCGAGGATGACGCGGGAGACCGCGATCCCGCTCCGCCCGAGCTCTCGCGTCTCCACGAAGGCGATCTTACGAGCGCGCCCCGCTCGCTAGTGTCAGGTGGATGAGCGAGGGGATCAGCCTCGAGGAGCTCCAGCTCGCGGCGCGCAATCACGCGCTGCCGCTCGAGGCGCTCAGGTGGGAGATCACGCCGGTGGGCCTTCACTACCTCCTGATCCACTACGACATCCCGCTGGTCGATCCCGAGAGCTGGCGGCTGGAGATCGACGGGCTCGTCGGCAAGCCCCTTTCGCTCTCGCTCGACGACCTGCGCTCGAGACCGGCGCTCGAGATCACCTCCATCATGGAGTGCGCCGGAAACGGGAGGGTGCACATCGAGCCGCACGTCGTCAGCCAGCCGTGGCTGCTGGAGGCCGTCGGGAACGCGCGTTGGAAGGGTGTTGCGCTCGCGCCGTTGCTCGAGGAAGCCGGCGTGCACGAGCGTGCTGTCGAAGTTCTCTTCGAAGGGCTCGATCGTGGGGTCGAAGGCGAGGAGGTGCAGTTCTACGCGCGCAGCCTGCCGCTCCAGGAGGCAATGGGAGAGGACGTCCTGCTCGCCTACGAGGTCAACGGAGTGCCGCTGCCGCCGCAGCACGGCTTCCCGCTCAGGCTGCTCGTGCCGGGCTGGTACGGGATGACCAGCGTCAAGTGGCTCGGGCGCATCTCGCTCCTCGACAAAGCCTTCGACGGATACCAGATGCGCCACAGCTACCGGCTTCGTGAGGAGGAGGACGAGGTCGGCGAGCCGCTCGCGCGGATCCAGGTGCGCGCCTTGATGGTGCCTCCGGGGATTCCCGAATTCCGGACCCGTGAGCGGACCGTGGCTCGAGGCGAGTGCGTGATCGAGGGCAGGGCGTGGTCGGGGGAGGCCGAGGTGTCCGGCGTCGAGGTCTCGACGGACGGCGGCGAGACCTGGTCGGAGGCGGAGGTGGCGCCGCAAGCGGGAGGGCGCTGGGCCTGGCGCGGCTGGCGATTCTCGTGGAATGCCGAGCCCGGCGAGTACGAGCTCTGCTGTCGCGCACGAGACGAGGCCGGGAACGTGCAGCCGCTCGAGCCGCAGTGGAATGTGGGCGGCTACGGCAACAATGCGGTGCAGCGCGTGCCAGTGACGGTGACGCTGTGACGGACGCGCGCGCCCGCGCACAATTCGCATACGTGCGTTGCCTATCGTCTGTCTCGTGCGCCTGCTGCTGATCGCCGTCGCCGCGCTCTCTCTCGCCGCCGCGGGATCGGGCGGCGCAACGGTCCGGGACGGCTCGGCGGTGGCGACGCTGACGCTCGACGGAGTGGCTTTCAGACCCGAGCTCGCTCTCACCTCGAAGAGTCGCGCTCTGGGGCTGATGCACCGGCGCAAGGCGCCCGCGGACGGAATGCTGTTCGTGTTCCCGGAAGCGACGAGCGGTGGGTTCTGGATGAAGAACACGCTCGTCCCTCTGACGATCGTCTTCTTCGACAGTGCAGGGAAACGTGTGAGACGCATGTCCATGCTCCCCTGTCGTACCGATGAGTGCCCGATCTACCGCCCTGGTCGGCGGTATCGATTCGCGCTCGAGCTCGGAGCCGGAGATCGGCGTCCCGCTCGCACGCTCGGGCCGCAGTCGACACTGCGCCGGCTCGTCCGTCTGGCCGAGTGAGCGGCGCGCGCCGGAGCTGACGGGCACAATCTCCCGATGGACCTTCCGTCCACTCCGCGCCTCCGGGGCCTCTTCCACCAGTACGCGTTCTTCGCGGCCGTTGCGGCCGGGGCCACCCTCGTAGCGCTCTCCGAGGGCGCTCGCGCCCGCTTCGCGGTCACCGTCTACGCGGCGGCGCTCGCGGCGATGTTCGGCGCCAGTGCGCTCTACCACCGCCGGCCCTGGCGATCGGCACGGGCGCGCGCCTGGGCGCGCCGCCTCGACCATTCGATGATCTTCGTCTTCATCGCGGGCACGTACACCCCCTTCGCGCTCCTCGCGTTCTCAGGGGTGCTCCCGGCGGTGGTTCTCGCCTGCGTCTGGGCCGGCGCCGCCCTCGGGGTCGTCCTCAACGTCGGCTGGATCGACGCGCCGAAGTGGGTGATCGCACCGGTCTACCTGCTGGTCGGGTGGATCGGGGTGATCGCGGCGCCGCAGTTCTTCACCGAGCTCAACGTCGCCTCCGCGGTTCTCGTGGCCGTCGGCGGGGTGCTCTACACCCTCGGCGCGATCGCATACGCGACGCACTGGCCCGATCCGTTCCCGGCGACCTTCGGTTTCCACGAGGTCTTTCACGTGCTCGTTCTCGCGGCGGCCGTTTCCCAGTTCGTCGCCGTCTCGTTCGTCGTTCTCTGATCGTGTTGAAGCTCCTCACCGCGCTGGTCGCGCTCGTCGTGCTGGTCCCGGCTGCGCAGGCGGCGCAGGCCCCGGTCGTCGTCATCGACCCGGGCCACGACCTGCGGGGCAACGCCGACAAGGAGCCGATCGGCCCCGGCTCGTCCACGCGCAAGATCAAGGACGGTGGCGGCACGCACGGAGTCGTGTCCGGGTTGAGGGAAGCCGATCTGAACATGCGCGTGGCCGCCCGCCTCCGCCCGCTGCTCGAGCGCGCCGGCATTCGAGTGGTGATGACTCGCACCAGGACCGCGGGAACGAGCATGGGGAACATCGCGCGAGCGCGGATCGCGAACAGCGCGGGGGCCGCGCTCTTCCTGCGCGTTCATGCCGACGGCTCGAGCGATCCAGGCGCTCGTGGCTCCCACACGCTCTACCCGGCACTGCGGCGGGGCTGGACCGACGACGTCTACGCGAAGAGCAAGCGAGCGGCACGGATCGTGCAAGAGGACCTCGTCCGCGCGCTCGGCTTCCCCGACCGTGGCCTGCAAGAGCGCAGCGATTTCACCGGCTTCAACTGGGCCGACGTTCCCGTGATCATGGTCGAGATGGGGTTCATGACGAACCGAACGGACGACCGGCTGCTGGCGACCGAGGCGTATCAGCGTCGAGCCGCCGCGGGGCTCTGCAGAGGAGCTCTCAGGTTCCTCGGGCGGTCGCGGTCTGCCGATTGCGGCTAAGGTAGAGCCGTGGCGACCAAGAGACAGCAGACGATGGCGAAGCTCACGCGCGAGCGGAACGTGAAGGAGAAGCGCGAGCGCAAGCTCGAGAAGAAGCGGGCGAAGAAGCTGGCTGCGGCCGAGGGTGTCCCGCTCGACGACGGCACGGTCGAGGACGGCGAGCCGCTGGTCGAGACGGACGAGACTCTCGTACCTACAGCCGACTGACGAACGCCGTCAGGCGCGCTCTTCGATCCGCATCAGACCGAGCTGCACGATGGTCCGGTAGCTCGCAAACGCATGGTGGCCTGCCTGGAGCAGGTACTGGTCCGAGTCCATCATGCGCTGGTAGACGTACAGCGGCACGCGAACCGAGCGCTCGCAGTCGCTGGTCTTGCATTCGCAGCCGAACTCGACGAGCCCCTGGGCATCCGTCGCGAGATTCACGTCGGCGGCCTTCTGACGGTTGGCGGCCCGCCGTCCGACGCGATGGGCAACCCCGTCCTGAGCGGCGTCCAGCCTCTCGCTCGCTTCACTCGCCATGCGATCGCTCCTCCTGCCATGAACGGATAGGGAGGGCGCAGGCGGCGCCTTCGGTATTCGTCCTGTGTCGGTCGAGTGTAGCCGTCATCTCGCTTGGCGAACGATGCGGGCCGTAGTACGCTCACGACACGGTGACCCGCCACGGTCACAGGGGCCGGACGATCGGCATCCTTGCCGTATCGGTATTCGCCCTGGTCGCGGCGGCGAGCGGCCTCGTCGCGACGACAGGCCAGTCAGCGTCGCTCGACACGTCGCAGCGCGTCACGCGGACGTTCCCGGGCGGTCCGTACTTCAACGTCGCGTGCGGGTTCAGCCATCGGAACAACGACGATCCGATCGTGTTTCCCGGTGCTCCCGGCCGCTCGCACAACCACACCTACATCGGCAATCGAAAGGTCGATGCGGCCTCGACGCCCGAGTCGCTGAAGGACGGATCGACGACGTGCGAGGAGCTCGACTCGTCGACCTACTGGGTGCCGACGCTGTACGACGGGCTCGAGGCGGTCATCCCGCATGCAGCCGTTCTCTACTACACGCGCCACACGTCGGGTCCCGTCGTCGCGCCGCCCGCCGGCCTGAAGATGGTGGCCGGCAACGCGAAGGCGCGCAAGGCGCAGCCCACCAGCGTCGTGTCGTGGGGCTGCGGAGGAGCGTCCGGCAAGCGGTTCAGCCTCGTTCCCGTCTGCTCGCAGGACTCCGCGCTCGTGTTCAACGTCCGCTTCCCGAACTGCTGGACCGGGAACGGCACGGACAGCCCCGATCACAAGCGGCACATGGCGTACTCCGTGGCGGGGGCGTGCCCGAAGACGCATCCCGTACGGCTGCCGACGATCGACCTCGCCCTGATCTACCCGCCGACGTCGCGACACGCTCGGCCGGCCTCGGGGAAGTTCGCGGCGCACGCGGACTTCATGAACGGCTGGGACCTCCAGCTCCTCGAGCGGTTGGTCTCCGGGCTCAACTACTAGGCGCCTCGAGAACAGCGGCGCGAGCTAATCCGCCTCTGCGAGAAACTCCGCGGCGAGGCGCTTCGGGGCCTGGATCAGCCACGCGTCCTCGAGCCGCTCGCGGAGCTCGTTCTTCTCGATCGCCTCCAGTCGGATCTGGACTCCCGGATACCCGTTGTAGTGCGGGCTCGTGAAGTACACCTCGGGATTCGAGTCGAGGATCAGCTGCTTCTCGTCCCGGTCCACGCGAACCGCGAGGCCTCCGCCGTCACGCTCGCGTGCCATCCAGGCGAAGAGCTTTCCGCGCACGCGGTACGACGTTCGGCCGGCCACGTCCTCCTCGACCTCGGGAAGAGCGAGAGCCAGCCTGCGCAAGGTCTTCCAGTCGCTCATGCCTGGGCGAGCGCGGCGTCGCCTTCACCGACCGCCACGACGTCCTCCCGCCGCAGCAGCAGGAAGAGGAGCACGGCCCCGACGGCGATCAGCAACGCGCTTCCGAAGTACGCGACGTGGAACCCGTCGACGAGCGCCTGCGCCTGGTCCTGCTGCGTCGGATCCGCACCGGTGGAGGCGAGCGTGTCCTCGGTCGCGCTCACGGCGAAGGTGGAGAGGATCGCGAGCCCGAGCGCGCCTCCGATCTGCTGCGAGGTGTTGTAGAGGCCGGAGGCGAGGCCGGCGTCTGCGTCCGGGATGCCGCTCGTCGCGATGAGCGTGACCGGCACGAACGTGAGCCCCATGCCGATCGAGGCGAGAATCAATCCCGGCAAGAGGTCGGAGACGTACGATCCTCCGGGCTGCAGGCGCATGAAGAGCAGCATCCCGACGATCGCCATCGCCATCCCGATGAGCGGCAGCTCGCGGGCGCCGACCTTCGGCACCAGGGCTTGTGAAAGCCCCGCACCGACGATGACTCCGGCGGTGAAGGGCAGGAACGCGAGACCTGCCTCGAGCGGGGTGTAGCCCAGCACCCGCTGCATGTACAGGGTGGTGAAGAAGAACATCGCGAACAGACCGCACGCGACGAAGAACATGGCCAGGTTCGCCGCGCGCACGGTCCGAACGCGGAAGATCGAGAGACGCACCAGCGGCTCGATGGACCGGCGCTCGATGACGAGGAACGCAGCCAGGAGCGCGAGCGCGAGCCCGCCGATCACGAGCGTGTGCGCCGATCCCCAGCCCTTCTCCTGTGCCTTCACGATCGCGTACACGAGGATCAGCAGCCCGGACGTCACCGTCACGGCGCCGAGGAGGTCGAAGCTCTTGTGCGCCTTCTCGTCCTTCGACTCGGGGACGAGGCGCAGCGATGCGACGAACACGGCGATCCCAACCGGGACGTTGACGTAGAAGATCCACGGCCACGAGAACGCGTCGACCAGGATCCCGCCGAGCAGCAATCCGACCGCGGCGCCGCCGACCGCGATCCCCGCCCAGACGCTCATCGCCTTCGCGCGCTCGGCGCCTTCCGCGAACGTCGTCGTGATGATCGAGAGCGCGGCCGGTGCTATCAGTGCGGCGCCGAGCCCCTGCACCCCGCGGCAGATGATGAGCATCTCCGAGCTCGTCGCGAGCCCGTTCAGGAGCGACGCGACCGTGAAGATCACGACGCCGACGAGGAAGATCCGCTTGCGCCCGACGAGGTCGCCGGCGCGGCCGCCGAGCAGCAGGAAGCCGCCGAAGACGAGCGTGTACGCGTTGACGATCCACTGCAGGTCGGCGTCCGACATCTCCAGGTCGGCCTGGATCGACGGCAGGGCGACGTTGACGATCGTCGCGTCCAAAATCACCATGAACTGGGCCATGCAGACGAGGACCAGGACGAGCCACGGGTTGACGTGACCCGAGCGCGAGGATGCCGGGGCTGGCAGCGCGTGGTCGCTCATGGCGGCCCGTTCACACTAGCGATGGCGCTCCGGTGGCTGCCCGGGGGTCTGGCTGAAGCCAGACCCCCTTGAATTGGGGTGGTGGCTCCGGCGGCCAGGCCCGTCGTGAATTGGGGTCTGGCTTCAGCCAGACCCGGGTCTTCAGCCCTCGATGACGGAGAGGATGTTCCCGGCGGGATCCTTGAACCAGGCCTGCTTCGGGCCGGGAGTCGCGATGCCCTTCTCGTTCGTCGCGATCGGCCCTTTGTCGTACTGCTCGAACTCGATTCCGGCGGCTCGCAGCTCGTCGACCGCGGCTTCGATGTCGTCCACCGGGAAGTTGACGATCGTGTGCGCCGCGGGCTCATGCGTGTCCTTCTCGTAGACGAGCACCGCGTAGCCGTTGCCGCCCTGGAGCGAGAGCAGGCCGTCGCCGAGCTCGATCACCCGGACACCGAGCGTCTCGCTGTAGAACTCCTTCGCGCGCGCCGCGTCGTCGACGGCAAATCCTGCATAGAACGGTGAGTTCTTCAACATCAGCGCCTCCTGGAACGCTCTACCGATGACTTTCGCGCCCGTCGAACGTCTACATGCAACACGAGCGAGCTGGAAAGGGAGGATGCACGATGACGATGGACAGTCGCAGTCGCTGGTTCGCACTTCTCGTTCTGTGCCTCGGCGACCTGATGATCGTGCTCGATGTCACGATCGTCGGAGTTGCACTGCCGTCCATCAAGGAAGACCTCGGCTTCACCGACTCCTCTCTCGCCTGGGTCGTCAACGCGTACCTCCTGACGTTCGGCGGCTTCTTGCTGCTGGGAGGTCGCCTGGGCGACCTCTACGGGCACCGGCGGCTGTTCCTGATCGGGATCGCGCTCTTCACGGTGGCGTCGCTCGCCTGCGGTCTCGCGGGCACGCAGGAGGTGCTGGTCGTCGCACGCGCGGTGCAGGGCGTCGGTGGCGCGATCGTCTCCGCCGTCGCGCTCTCGCTGATGATGACCCTGTTCACCGAGCCCGCAGAGCGGGCGAAGGCCATGGGCATCTTCGGATTCGTCGCCTCGGGCGGCGGGAGCATCGGGGTCTTGCTCGGCGGGATCATCACGGACGCGCTCGCCTGGCAATGGATCTTCCTGGTCAATCTCCCGGTCGGAGTTGCCGTCCTCGTCCTTTCGCTGCGGCTGCTACCCGCCGCTCCAGGGATGTCCTCGCAGGGACGCCTCGACGTCGCAGGCGCCGTCACGGTGACCGCCGCGCTCATGCTCGCCGTCTATGCGATCGTCAACGGGAACGAGGTCGGGTGGACGTCGGGCCAGACCGTCGGCTTGCTCGCCGTGGCGGCCGTGCTCATGGCGGTCTTCGTGGCCATCGAGGCGCGCGTCCGTGCTCCGCTCATGCCTCTCGGGCTCTTCAAGCTCCGCAACCTGGCCGTCTCGAACGTCGTCGGGATCCTTTGGGCGGGCGCCATGTTCGCCTGGTTCTTCCTCTCCGCCCTCTATCTCCAGCTCGTGCTCGGGTACAGCCCGCTCCAGGTCGGTCTCGCCTTCCTGCCGGGGAACCTGATCATGGGAGCGCTCTCGGTCGGGCTCTCCGCGAAGCTCGTCATGCGCTACGGGATCCGATTGCCGTTGGCTGCGGGTCTCGGGCTTGCCGGGATCGGGCTTCTCCTGTTCGCGCGCGCGCCAGTCGACGGCACCTTCGTCGTGGACGTCCTCCCGAGCATGATCCTCCTCGGCATCGGCGCCGGCATCGCCTTCAACCCGGTGCTCCTCGCCGCGATGAGCGACGTCGAGCCGAGCGAGGCGGGCCTCGCTTCGGGGATCGTGAACACCTCGTTCATGATGGGCGGCGCGCTCGGCCTCGCCGTGCTGGCCAGCCTCGCGGCCTCGCGGACGGACACCCTGGCAGCCGCGGGAGAAGGCGAACTGGAAGCGCTGACGGGTGGCTACCACCTTGCGTTCCTCGTCGGTGCGATCTTCGCGTTCGCCGCCGCTGCGATCGGGGCCGCGCTCCTCCGTCCCCATCCGATGGGCGCCGAGCACCTCGAGCACGGGCCAGAGCCGCAGGCGGAGACCGCCTAGGAGCGAGGCGGGCGAACGTGAGCGCACACGTCGACGTGGACCTGAGCGCGCTCCGGCAGCGACTCTCGGGCGAGGTCATCGCACCCGGTGACGAGGTCTATGACAGCGCGCGGCGCGGATTCAACGCGTTCGTCGCTCGTCGGCCTGCAGTGATCGCGCGCTGTACGGGCAGCGATGACGTGGCCACGGCGTTCGCGTTCGCACGCGAGCACGGGCTGGAGATCGCGGTTCGCGGTGGCGGGCACAACCCCGCAGGGCACTGCGTCTGCGACGACGGGCTCGTGATCGACCTGTCGGCGATGCGCCACGTCGACGTGGACGCAGAGGCGCGGCTCGCTCGCGCCGCCGGCGGTGCCACCTGGCTCGACTTCGACTCCGCGACGCAGGCGTTCGGCCTCGCGACGCCTGGAGGCATCGTGGGTTCCACGGGCGTCGCCGGTCTGACCCTCGGCGGTGGGATCGGCCACCTGACCGCCCAGCACGGCCTGACCTGCGACAACCTCGTCGGGGCCGAGCTCGTGACCCCCGACGGGTCGCTCGTCCACGCGAACCGTGACGAGAACCCCGAGTTGCTCTGGGGGTTGCGAGGCGGTGGCGGCAACTTCGGCGTCGCTACCCGGCTCGAGTTCCGCCTTCATCCGCTCGACCGTGTCGTCGGTGGCGTGCTCGAGTATCGCGGTGACGGTGCGCTCGACGCGCTCCGCCGTTTCCGCGACATCGTCGGGCGCTCTCCGCGCGACCTGAGCTGCCAGGCGGAGCTCGCGATCGACGAGTCGCTGTCCCCGGTGGTCGTCGTCGCACCCTCCTACACGGGCTCGGACGCAGATCCGGAGGATCTTCGCACGCTCCGTTCGGCACCGGGGCTCGCGAGCGACGGCGTGCGGCCTCGCACGTTCCTGGAACAGCAGCTCGTGTTCGACTCGCCATACGGTCAAAACCGCCACTACTGGAAGGGACACTTCGTGCGTGAGCTCGCGGACGAGCTGATCGACCAGCTCCTCGAGCGTCTCGTCGCGTTCGGTCGCCCGCCGGGTCATGTCTTGATCGAGTCGTTGCACGGGGCGCCGAAGGATGTAGCGGAAGGCTTCTCGGCCCTCGCATACCGGCAGGCGGCGTTCAACGTCAGCGTGATGGCGGTCTGGCGCGACGCGGAGCTCGACGAGCCCCAAATCGAGTGGGCGCGCCAGACGGCAGCGGCGATCGAGCCATGGTCACTGGGGGGTGGCTACGCGAACTACATGCAGGCCGACGAGCCGATCGAGCGGGTTCGCGCTGCATTCGGAGACGAGGCGTTCGAGCGGCTGCGCGCGTTGAAAACGCGCTACGACCCGTCGAACGCTCTCCGCCGCAATCAGAACATTCCGCCGCTCTAGGAGGCGTCAGTCGGGCAGGAGCGGCATCTCCACCCCGCGGGTGCGACCCAGCAGTAGTGCTCTGGTCACCGCGTCGGAGCCGAACCGGTCGCGCACCTCGTCGAGAGCGGCGTCGAGGGCCCACTCGAGCTGAGGAGCGAAGGGCAGAGCGAGCTGGACGGCGGAGTCGTCTTCGAGGTTCGTCAGCGCGAGCCCGACGAGGGTGAGGCCTTGCGCCTCGATGAGCGGCATGGCTGTGGCCAGCAGCCCTCTTGCGGTGTCCAGGATCGCCTGGGTCTGGGTCGTCGCCTGCGGCAGCGTGTGCGAGCGCGTCGCCCGCGAGAAGTCCGAGAAGCGGAGGCGAAGCACGACGGTGCGACAGGCTCGCCGGCCTCGGCGGAGGCGCCGTGCGAGCCGGTCGACGATCGCCACGACGGTCGCATCGATCTCCTCAGCCGATCGTGGCCGGCGGCCGAGCGCGCGCTGCGACCCGATGGAGCCTCGGCGGTGGCCGGAACGAACCCGCCGCGGATCTCGGTTGTGCGCCAGCGCGTGGAGCTGCCGACCCGACGCGCGCCCGAGCATCGCGACGAGCGCAGGCTCACCGAGCTGGGCGACCTGGCCAACGGTCCGGATTCCGCGGTGATGGAGCTTCTCGGCGGTGACCCGGCCAACTCCCCAGAGCCGCTCGACAGGAAGGGGATGGAGGAACGCGAGCTCGTCACAGGGCGGAACGACGAGCAAGCCGTCGGGCTTCGCCACACCGCTCGCGACCTTCGCGAGGAACTTCGTCCTCGCCACGCCAACAGTGATGCGCAGGCCGACGTGCTCGAGGACTCTCCGTCGCAGCCGTGCGGCGATCTCGGCCGGTGTCCCGGCGAGACGCTGGAGGCCGCGGACGTCGAGGAACGCCTCGTCGATCGACATCCCCTCGACGAGCGGTGTCGTGTCCTCGAACACCTCGAACACGGCTTTGCTCGCCTCGGAATAGGCCGACATGCGGGGCTCGACCAGCACCGCGTGCGGGCAGAGCTTGCGCGCCTGGAGCCCGCCCATCGCCGTCCGGATCCCGTACGCCTTGGCCTCGTAGCTCGCGGCGAGCACGACCCACGCGCCGACGATGACAGGCCGGCCTCGAAGGCGACGATCGTCTCGCTGCTCGACCGACGCGAAGAACGCGTCGAGATCGGCGTGCAGGATCGTGGCGTCGTTCGACACGAACATATGTTCTCATCAGCCGGCAAGTGGAACAAGGTCGCTAGGTTCCGGGGAGCCTCGGAATTCGCCAAGGGAGGAACCCGAATGGACTGGAAGCTCGAGCTCGTGGCCGTCCCCGTCTCGGACGTCGACCGCGCGCTGGCCTTCTACACGGAGAAGGCCGGCTTCACCCTGGATCACGACATCACGGTCTCGGACGAGATCCGTTTTCTTCAGCTGACGCCGCCGGGGTCAGCGTGCTCGATCACGCTCGGGACAGGGATCTCCGACGCGCCGCTCGGATCGGCCCGTGCCCAGATCGTCGTCTCGGACATCAACGCCGCGCGCGCCGAGCTCGTCGCACGCGGAGTGGAGGCGACCGAGGTCGAGGAGTTCCCGTGGGGCTCGTTCGTCTTCTTCAGCGACCCCGACGGCAACCGCTGGGCGGTGCAGCAGCTGCCGCCGCGCGAGTAGGGAGGGGACGTCGATGGATTTCAAGCTCGAGCTCGTCCTGATCCCTGTCACGGACGTGGATCGGGCGAAGGACTTCTACGTGGAGAAGGCCGGCTTCAACCTCGACGTCGACCACCAACCGAACGACGAGTTCCGCGTGGTACAGATGACGCCCCCCGGCTCGGCGTGCTCGATAACGATCGGCATCGGGATCACCGACGCCACACCTGGCTCGGTCAGGGGAACACACCTGGTCGTCACGGACATCGAGGCAGCCCATGCCGAGCTCGTCGAGCGGGGCGTCGACGTGAGCGAGATCCGGCACATGACGCCGGACGGCTGGAAGCCGGGGCAGGATCCCGAGCGTCGCGACTACAACTCATTCGCGGACTTCAGCGATCCCGACGGGAACACCTGGGTCCTTCAGGAGTCCAGGCGCTACGAGTCGGGATAGGAGACGGGCTGTCGTGAGCAGACTGATTCTCTCGACTGCCATGACGGTCGACGGCGTCACGACCGTCGGCGAGTGGTACGTGAGCGAGGGCGAGCACGACGGCGCGAGCCGCGACCAGTTCGTCGACGCAGCGGGGATGGTGATGGGGCGCAGGACGTACGAGGGCCTCGCGGGCTACTGGCCCGCCCAGACGGGGGAGTGGGCCGAACAGCTCAACCCGATGCCGAAGTTCGTCGCGTCGCGCAGCCTCGAGGGACCGCTCGAATGGAACGCCACGCTGATCGAGGGCGATGCCGTCACCGGGGTCGAGAAGCTGAAGGCGGAGCACGACCGGGATCTGGTTCTCATCGGCTGTGGTGACTTCGCGCGCCAGCTGCTCGAGCGCGGTCTCATCGACGAGCTTCGGTTCTGGGTCCACCCCGCCTTGTGGGGATCGGGTGAGCGGCCGCTCGAGGGGGAGCAGAGCCCATTGGAACTGCTCGGGTCGAGGACGTTCGACTCGGGTGTGACGCTCCTTCGCTATCGGCCTGCGTAGCCCGGTGGCCGCAAGCGAGCAGATCGAGATCCGCCGGCTCGATGCGACCGGGGTCACCGAGCACGTCGACGGGCTCGCGGCGGTACTGGTCGACTGCGTAGCCGGCGGTGCTTCGGTCAGCTACATGGCGCCGTTCTCGCAGGCACAAGGGCGCGACGTGTTCGAAGCGGCTGCGGATGAGGTGAGGCAGGGCCGCCGGCTCCTGTTGGCGGCCTTCGCCGACGGTGAGT
This sequence comes from uncultured Actinomycetes bacterium, assembly GCA_963721795.1. Taxonomy (GTDB): domain Bacteria; phylum Actinomycetota; class Thermoleophilia; order Gaiellales; family Gaiellaceae; genus GMQP-bins7. The sequence goes on along the minus strand of CAVRLT010000020.1, from coordinate 318,286 downwards.
TGATCGGCACCGTGCAGGTCGTCCTCGCGCTGCCGCCGAACCAGCCACACCGAGCCGAGATCGCGAAGCTGCTCGTCCACCGCTCGGCACGCGGGCGCGGCATCGCGCAGCTGCTCATGGAGCACGCCGAGGAAGAGGCGCGAGCGGAGGGGAGGACGTTGCTCGTGCTCGACACCGTGACGGGCGATGCCGCAGAGCGCCTGTACGAGCGCTTGGGGTGGAACCGGGTCGGCGTGATCCCGGGCTACGCGTTGTACCCGGACGGGCGCCCGTGTGACACGACCGTCTTCTGGAAGTCGCTCTAAGAGCATCTAACACAATGAAGCTTTGAGTCGCCGGCACGCACTGGGCGGCGCGATGCCGCGTCCTCAGTCGGGCCAATATGCCTGCATATTGCCCCTCCCTGCGTCCTTGCCTCGCACCGCCCATCACGCACCGTCGACGAGGCCTCATTGTGTTAGAGGCTCTAAGGTCGGGGGACGGTATGGAATCCACCCTCGCCTTGATCGCCGCCACCTGGGCCATCGCCATGGCCCTCGGTCCCGTGCTCCAGATCCGCACGATGGTGGCACACCGAAGCTCGCGCAACGTCTCGATCGGATACTTCGTCATCCTGCTCGTCGGCTTCGCGCTCTGGTTCTCGTACGGGATTGCCGCTTCGAATCTCGTGCTCGTCGTGCCGAACGCCGTTGCAGCAATCGTGATCGGTGCGACGATCCTGGTCGCGTTGCGCTACCGCCGGGTTTCGTCAGCACCCGGCCGGGGTCAGGCTCCACGCGTCTGACCCCTCCGTCTCGCTACGCGAGCCCGCGCGCTGCCCATGCGCGCGAGATCAGCACGAACGGCGCCGCGGGGAACTTTTCGTGGCAGCGCTCCTCGAGCTCGGCCCGTTGCTCGGGGTCGAGGCCGGCGACGTAGTCGCCGGCGGGCCCCACTCCGAGCGTGAACGGCTCCCACCAGTCTTCGAAGCTCGGATGCTCGAGGCTCACCTCGAGGTGCGACTCCTCGATCTCGCTCAAACCTGCCGCTTCCATGAGCTCCGTCAGGTGTCCCTCGCGGGCGCCCGCGAGGTTCGACTCGTCCTGCACGTCGGGGTCGAGCTCCCGCACCGCGTCCCAGTACGGGCTGAGAGGCCCCTTCCCGCCGGCATGATCCCAGACGCTCGCGGCGACGACCCCGTGCTTACGAGTAACGCGCGCCATCTCCCGAAGCCCGGCAACAGGGTCCGACATGAAATGGACGACGAGCTGCGCGAGAGCAGCGTCGAAGGCGTCGTCCGGAAACGGGAGCTCCTCAGCCGAGGCCTGCTCAACCCTGACCCCTGGATGACGCTCCCGGGCGGCGATCACGAACTGCTCCGAGGGATCGACGGCCGCGACCGCCTCCGCGCCTAGCCGCTGGACCAGCTCCGTGGTGAGCGCGCCGGGCCCGCAGCCGACATCGAGCACGCGCTGACCGGCCTCCACGCCTGCGAGATCGGCGAACGCGGGCGCCAACGGAACGGAGTAGCGGCCCATGAACCGGTCGTACGCATCCGCGGCGACGGCGAAGCTCACGCCCGCAATCTACGCACGATTCCTGCATCCGGGACGCTATACCCTCCGAGAGATGGTGCCCGAGGCCGCCGTGATCGAGGCGAGGAGCGTCCTCTGCGGCTGGCTTCCGTAGTACGGCCGACGCCATGAGCGGCGTGATCAAGATGCACGCCGACGAGGTGGATCACGACGTCGCGCTGGTCGGCCGATTGATCGCACAGCAGTTTCCCCAGTGGGCGGCTCTTCCGATCGAGCCGGTGCCATCCTCGGGAACCGACAACGCGCTCTATCGGCTCGGCGAGGACATGGTTGTGCGCCTCCCGCGCAGGGAGCTGGGGCGCGCCAGCCAGACATTCGCGAAGGAGCGAGAGTGGCTTCCGAGACTCGCTCCACTTCTGCCGCTCGCGGTTCCGGTCCCGCTGGCGGCAGGGCTGCCCGGGGCGGGCTATCCCTTCGAGTGGGCCGTGTATCGCTGGCTCGGCGGAGAGGACGCGACCAGCGAGCACATTGCCGATGAGAGCCGACTCGCGAGGGATCTCGCGCGCTTCGTCGCTGCCTTGCAGGAGATCGATCCTGCGGGCGGCCCGCCGCCGGGCCAGCACAACGTGTTCCGCGGCCAACCGCTCGCGGCACGCGACGCCGGGACGCGCCGCGCGATCCACGCCTTGCGCGACGCAATCGACGCCGACGCGGTGACCGCTGCGTGGGAATCGGCCCTGCGGTCGCCGGAGTGGAATCAGTCGCCTGTCTGGATCCACGGTGACCTCGATTCGCGAAACCTGCTGGCGCAAGACGGACGCCTGAGCGCCGTCATCGACTGGGGATGTCTCGCGGTGGGCGACCCCGCCTGCGACGTGATGTTCGCGTGGAAGGTCCTTTCCGGCGACACCCGTGAGAGCTTCCAGGCCGCCCTCTCGGTCGACGAGGCAACGTGGGCGCGAGCTCGCGGCTGGACACTCTCCCAGGCGCTGGTGGCGCTCGCCTACTACACGATGGAGACGAATCCCGTTCTCACCCTGGAAGCCCGACGCTGGCTGGCCGAGGTGCTCGCCGAATCGATCTGAGCCGCTAGTCGACGCTGATCTCGGGCCGGAGATCGCGACCGAGGAGCGACGAGAGCCGCCCGACCTCTTCCCGAAGCGCGGTTCGCGGAGGCTTTCCCGTTTCCCCGAACCAGGACACATGCACTAGGTCGCCGTCCAGCTCCCAGGTGCCGCGGACGACGCCGCCGACAAGTACGACTGGAGAGATCCAGCCGCTCTGTCTACTGACCGCGGCACGCCGCGATGGCGGGACGACATGGCCGTCCCCGGTCCCAGGGCCGAGGACGTACTGATCGAAGCCCGGCAGCAGCCGCACTGCCTTGGTCGGGGTCGCCGTGGCCAGCACGTCGAGGTCCTCGGCCAGTACGTGCGCGGGCTCACCGTCAAGGTCGACCCCCAGGAGCCGGTCGCCGAGCGCGCCGAACCAGGCTCGTAGCCGGCGCTTCCCGAAGTAGCCGCCGGCCAGCCAGTTGCCGAAGGCATCGATCGTCGTCGGCCCGTACGCGCGGAAGTACGCGACGATCGCGACGGCCGCCGCCTCGTCCGGATCGGGGAGCCCGCGCCAGCGCGAGCTTGCGTCCTCCGGGCGCATGAACGTCACGCGGCTTCCCTGGCTCGGCCCGAAACAGAGGTCGCCTTGCCACGCCAGGGGCTTCAGGAGCGTCCCCCAACCCGAGCGCAGCCCTTCGCCCACGTGACGAAGCCCGCGCTTCCCGCTGACCGCAGTGGCGAGCTCGTCTCGGGTGAGCGGTCCGCTCTCGAGCGCCGCGCGGACCACCCGGCGAAGCATCTCCGTCTGCTTGGGCGTCATCCCGAAGTAGCGTTGCCAGCTCGGGCGTTCCCAGGACCGTCCTGAGGCCACGAGCGAGAGGAAGGCACCGGCATCCTCGGGCGTGAGCAGATGGAGCGTGCCCCGCATCGCCCACGTCTTGACGAGACGTCCATCCCGCAAGGCACGTCCAACTTCGCCGCGCCTCGACGTCTCACGCCGGACGCGAATCGCAAGCTCGGCGGACGACGCGACCTGTGCCTGGACCCCGCAAAGGCGGGCGACGACGTCGGGCACGGAGAGCCGACCGACCGGATCGAGCAGGTGGCGCCGCATTCGCCACGCGAGCGCCTGCTCCCAGCTGATTTTCACCATCCGCTGAGCGTACTGACGGGGAGTCCGGCCCCTCTAGTCTCCGGGGATGCTCTACGACCCACGTGTCCACGAGCGGCTGATCGAGGACGACTGGGACCCCGATCGCGTCCGCGCAGCGATTCGGGAGATCGCCGAGGACGCGGACCGAGCTTTCGACGATGGCTGGCAGACCCACCCTGAGGACATCGTCGACGAGCGCGACGACCAGTACCGCTTTCGGACGGTGTATGCCGGCGGCGCCGGTGTCGTTCGGGCGCTCGACTCGCTGAAGCGCCGGGGGCTCGTGGAGCTCCGCCGCGATTACGTCTCGTACCTCGAGCGCGCGTACGAGCCCGACTTCCCCGACTACGACCACGAGCGGAGCTTGTGGATGGGCGAGACGGGGATTCGACTCGTGCTGCAGCGGCTCGCGCCGCCGAAGGAGAACGCCGACCGGCTGGCGAAGCTCATCGCAGCGAACTCGCAGGATCCGCGCTGCGAGCTGATGTGGGGCAGCCCCGGAACGATGCTCGCCGCTGCCGCCATGCACGAGCTGACGGGCGAGGAAAGGTGGCTCGATCTCTGGGCCGAGAGCGCGGCGTGGCTGATCGACGCGTGGGACATGCCCACCGGCCTCTGGACACAGCGACTCGGACCATCGGCGGAGCAGTTCATCGGACCCGCGCACGGGTTCGCGGGCTGCGTGCTCGCGCTGCTGCGCGATGCAGACGACGAGGTTCACCGCAGAGCCGCAGAGACCACTGCCCGCTACGCGATCGAGGAGGACGGGCTCGCGAACTGGCTGCCGGTCGCTTCGATGAAGAGCCTGGAGAGCAATCGGGACGGGTCGATCAGGGTGCAGTGGTGTCACGGCTCGCCCGGAGTCGTGGCGTCGCTTGCTCGCGTCGCGCCCGGCGACGACGAGCACGGGCGCGTGCTGCGCGCGGGCGGGGAGCTCACCTGGCGAGCCGGCCCGCTGGCGAAAGGAGCGAGTCTCTGCCACGGAACCGCCGGCAACGGATATGCGTTCCTCGCGCTTTTCGAGCGCACCGGGGACGAGCTCTGGCTCGAACGTGCCCGCGCCTTCGCGATGCACTCGCTCGCGCAGGTCGCGCGGGCTCGCACGGAGCTCGGTCGCGGGCGCCACACGCTGTGGACCGGCGATCCCGGGACCGCGCTGTACCTCGCCGACTGCCTGGCCGGCGGCGGGACGCTTCCACTGCCCTGACGGGGGCTAGTTCGCGTACTCGTCGAACTGGGGCAGGTCGTCGGTGATCTCGAACCACGCTGCCTTGGAGCCGACGAATATGTGGTGGGTCGGGCGGAGCGTCGGTGCGTCCACCAACGACCCCAGGGATACGTGCACGAACGCGCCGTCGTTCACCACCGAGAAGAGGAACGATCCACAAGCCTGGCAGCGTGTGTCGTTGAGCCCTTCCTCTCCGATCACGGCGAGCTCCCCCTGTCCCTTGGTGACCGTGAGCTCTTCGCGCCGGATTCGCGCGAACGCCTTGAAGGCCGATCCGGTGGCAGCTCGACACTCCGAGCAGTGGCAGTTCGCCGCGTACATGAACTCGTCCGCGACCTCGTAGCGAACCGCCCCGCACCGGCATTTCCCTACGAGCACGCGACTCGCCGTCGCACTCTCGGATGACGTCATCGCTCACTCCCTCGTCGAAGTACCTTCACGTTCAGACGTCTCAGCACGTCTCGAGTCATCGCTCGAAGTTTTGGTTGACAAGACTATAACCAGGTGCTACGGTAACAGTCATCGAGACCAAAACTAGAGAGGAGCACACCGTGCTAGTCGCTTCGCTTCCATTCGATTACATACAGCAGATCGACCGCGGCGACCGCGTCCGCAGGTCGCGCACGCGCACCGGCGGCAGCCGCGTGCGCCGTGGCGCGCCGGGGACGGCCGCGTAGTGGCACCCGAAGCCAGGCGTGAGGAAGCGCCGGTCGGCTACGACCCCTCGCAGTTCCCGGCGTTCGCGGTCACGGTCGACGTGGTGATCCTCACCATGTCCGCGGGCAAGCTCCACATGCTGCTCGTGCAGCGTGGAGAAGCGCCGTTCGAGGGAATGTGGGCGATCCCGGGCGGGTTCAAGCGTCCCACCGAGACCCTGGACGAGGCTGCGAGACGAGAGCTGGTCGAGGAAACGGCTGTCGACGTCCCGAGCCTGCTCACGCAGTTCGGGGCGTACGGCGATCCCGAGCGCGACCCGCGCATGAACGTCGTGACGGTCGCCTACCTCGCGGTGCTTCGCGACGTCGGAGCCGTCATGGCCGGCACGGATGCCGCGGTGGCTGCGCTCGTGCCGGTCTCCGATGTGCTGAACGGGCGGATCGACCTTGCGTTCGACCATCTGGAGATCGTGCGCGACGCCATCGAGCGCGTTCGCGTCGAGCTCGAGGTCACGGGCATCGCGACCGCTTTCGTGGGGACGACGTTCACCCTGGCCGAGCTCAGGGCGGTGTACGAGGCCGTCTGGGGGGTGCAGCTCGACGCCGCGAACTTCCGGCGCAGCATCGTCCAAGACGACGGCTGGGTGATCCCGACCGGCCGCAGAGCTCAACCGGGCCCGGCGGGCGGCAGGCCCGCCGAGCTCTATCGCGCAGGACGGGCGTGGAGCCAGGGCGGCCCGATCCATCGATTCCAGCGCGAGGAGAGGAAGTCATGAAAGCCGTCGTTCACGACAAGTACGGCCCTCCGGAAGTTCTGCGCGTCGCCGACGTCGCGCGGCCGACGCCCGAAGAGCACGAGGTCCTCGTGAAAGTGCACGCATCGACGGTCACCCGGACCGACTGCGGCCATCGCGCCGCGGAGCCGTTCTTCACGCGTGTTTTCACCGGCCTCCTCCGACCGAGGCGAGTGATCGTCGGCATGGAGCTCGCGGGCGAGGTGGAGGCAGTCGGCGCGACCGTGAAGGAGTTCGCCGTGGGCGATCGTGTCTTCGGGGTGCGGTCGGGTGCGAACGCGGAGTTCGTCTGCGTCCGTGAGCAGGGCGCGCTCGCGCACATGCCCACGGGCCTGACGTTCGAGGAGGCAGCCCCGGTCAGCGACGGAGCCATCATCGCGCTCGCGTGCCTGCGCAAGCCAGGCCCGCTCGATGGGCGGCGGATCCTGATCTACGGCGCGTCGGGAGCCATCGGAACGGCGGCGGTGCAGCTGGCGAAGCACTTCGGCGCCCACGTCACCGCGGTGTGCAACACGAAGAACGTCGAGCTCGTGCGCTCGCTGGGAGCCGACGAGGTCGTCGACTACCTCCAGGACGACTTCACGAAAACCGGCAAGACGTACGAGGTGATCGTCGACGCGGTTGGCAAGCACTCGTTCAGGCGCTGTCGCCGTTCACTCGAGCCGGGCGGGGTCTACATCGAGACCGACCTCGGGTTCATGTGGCACGTCCCGCCGCTCGCGCTCCTGACTCGTTGGATCGGTGACAAGAGGGTGACGATTCCGCTCCCCGAGTACACGAAGGAGAACGTCCTCTTCGTGAAGGAGCTCGTCGACGCGGGGAAGTTCCGGGCGGTCATCGACCGGCGGTACCGGCTGGAGGACGTGGTCGAGGCGACGAAGTACGTCGAGACCGGGCAGAAGACGGGGAACGTGGTCCTCACGGTGAACGGCGCGGGCGTCTCGCAGTCGGCGGAGCGCGCCGAAGCGGTGCACGCATGAGAGCCGTCGTCTACGACAGGTACGGGCCTCCGGAGGTTCTGAGAATCGAAGACGTCGAGCCGCCTGCTCCCAAAGAGGACGAAGTCCTCGTCAAGGTCCACGCGACGACTGTCACCAGGACGGACACCGGACTTCGCAGCGCCGAGTTCTTCATCAGTCGTTTCGTCACCGGTTTGCTACGACCGAAGCAGAGGATCCCCGGACTGGAATTCGCCGGCGAGATCCAAGACCTCGGCGCAGCCGTCACTGAGTTCGAGCGCGGCGACCACGTGTTCGGCGTCCGTTCGGGTGCCCACGCGGAGCTCGTCTGCGTCCGCGAGGGTGGCGCGCTCGCGCACATCCCTGCCGGCACGACCTTCGAGGAGGCGGCAGCGGTCTGCGACGGAGCAGCGCTCGCGCTCGCCTGCCTGAGACAGGTCGGCGATCTGGAAGGGCGGAGCGTTCTCGTCTACGGCGCCTCGGGGTCCGTCGGGACCGCAGCCGTACAGCTGGCAAAGAACTTCGGCGCTCACGTCACTGCGGTCTGCAACACGAAGAACGTCGAGCTCGTGCGCTCGCTCGGCGCGGACGAGGTCGTCGACTACCTGCGGGAAGACTTCACCAAGAACCGCAAGACGTACGACGTCGTGTTCGACGCAGTCGGCAAGCACTCGTTCAGGCGGTCGAGGCGATCGCTGAAGCCCGGCGGGACCTTCGTCGACACCGACCTCGGGTTCATGTGGCACGTCCCGCTGCTGTCCTTGCTCACACGCCGGATCGGAAGCAAGGAGGTGAAGCTCGGAATCACGAAGTACTCGAAGGAGGACGTCCTCCTCCTCAAGGAGCTCATCGAAGCGGGCGAGTACCGGGCGGTCATCGACCGGCGCTACCCGTTCGAGGACGTGGTCGAGGCGACGAGGTACGTCGAGACCGGGCAGAAGACCGGAAACGTCGTCCTGACGGTGAATGGGAGAGGGGATACGGGACCATGAGAGCGGTTGTTCACCACAGGTACGGGCCGCCGGAAGTACTGCGGGTCGAAGAGATCCCGCGGCCGGTGGCGAACGACGACGAGGTCCTCGTCAAGGTCCACGCGACGACGGTCAATCAGACGGACTGCCACATTCGTGCGGCGAAGCCGTTCCTCTGGCGCTTCTTCGCCGGTTTCCTTCGCCCGAAGCGGAAGGTCCTCGGCACGGAGTTCGCAGGCGAGGTCGAGGCGGTCGGCGCGGCGGTGCGCGAGTACGGGGTCGGAGACCGCGTCTTCGGCGCGCGCTGGGGCTCCCATGCGGAGTACGTCTGCGTGCGGGAAGGCGGCCTGATGGCGCACATGCCCGCGGGGATGACCTTCGAGGAGGCCGGAGCGGTCGTCGACGGCGCCCTGCAGGCGCTCGGGCACCTGAGGGTGGCGAAGGTCGGCGAGGGCACCCGCCTCGTCGTCTACGGCGCTTCGGGGTCCTGCGGGACGGCGGCGGTGCAGCTCGCCAGGCACCTCGGCGCGCACGTCACCGCGGTGTGCAACACGAAGAACGTTGAGCTCGTGCGAGCACTGGGAGCCGACGAGGTCATCGACTACCTCGAGGAGGACTTCACGAAGGACGGCAGGACGTACGAGGTCATTCTGGATGCGGTGGGCAAGCACTCGTTCCGCCGCTGCCGAGGCTCGCTGGAGCCCGGCGGCCTCTTCGTCGCGACCGACGGCCTCCGCAACTTCCCCTTGAAGTACCTGACGTCGAAGCTCGACAAGCGGGTCGTGTTCTACGGCTCGAAGAGTACGAGGGAAGACCTCCTCTTCCTCAAGGAGCTCATCGAGGCAGGGAAGTACCGGGCGGTCATCGACCGGCGCTACTCGTTGGATGACGTGGTCGAGGCGACGAGATACGTCGAGACGTGGCAGAAGACCGGAAACGTCGTCCTCACGGTGAACGGCGGCCGGCCGACCCGAGAGGAAGTGAACGCATGAGAGCGGTTGTCCACGACAGGTACGGACCGCCCGAGGTCTTGCGCATCGAAGAGATCCCTCGGCCGACGCCGGCGAGCGACGAGCTGCTGGTCGAAGTCCACGCGACGACAGTGAACCGGACGGACTGCCACGTTCGCAAAGCCGATCCCGTCCTCTGGCGCTTCATGGGTACCGGGCTCCTGCGGCCGAAGCAACGGCAGTCGGGCAGCGACTTCGCGGGAGTCGTCGCCGAGGTCGGCGCAGACGTGAAGGAGTTCACGGTGGGCGACGAGGTCTTCGGCACGTGCGGGTATCGCTTCGGCGCCCATGCCGAGCTCGTGCTCGTGAAGGAGAGCGGCCGAGTCGCACCCAAGCCGGCCGGGCTGACCTTCGAGGAGGCGGCCGCGATCCCGGACGGGGCACTCCCTGCGCTGACCGCTCTCGAGAAGCTCCAACCGCTCGAAGGAAAGCCCATCGTCGTGTACGGCGCCTCGGGGGCACTGGGGACGGCAGCGGTTCAGCTCGCCAAGCACTTCGGCGCTCACGTGACGGCGGTCTGCAACACGAAGAACGTCGAGCTCGTTCGCTCACTCGGGGCCGACGAGGTCATCGACTACCTGAAGCAGGACTTCACGAAGAACGGTCGGACGTACGACGTCGTCCTCGATGCGGTCGGCAAGCACTCGTTCCTTCGTTCGCGCGGCTCGCTGAAGCCCGGCGGGCTCTACATCGCGACCGACCGGCTCTACAACTTCGTCCTCGCGCCGATCACCTCGCGGATCGGCTCGAAGAAGGTCGTCTTCGACATCTCGCCGTCCACGAAGGACGACCTCCTGCTCGTCAAGGAGCTCGTGGAAGCGGGGAAGTTCCGGCCGGTCATCGACCGCACGTACCCGCTCGAGGGCGTGATCGAGGCGGCGAGATACGTCGAGACGCAGCAGAAGACGGGGAACGTCGTCCTCACGTTGAACGACGGGCCTGTCCGATGAAGGCGGCCGTCAGGGAACGGTTCGGCTCGCCCGAGGCCGTCGTCGAGATCAGAGAGATCGAGAAGCCGGTGCCGGGGGACGACGAGGTGCTGGTGCGTGTTCGCGCGGCGTCGCTGAACATGGCGGACTGGTACGAGGTGACGGGGAGGCCGTACGTCGGTCGGGTGCAGATGGGTCTCAGGAAGCCGAAGAGCGAACGACTCGGCGTCGACTATGCCGGCACGGTCGAGGCCGTCGGCAAGGGCGTCACGCAGTTCCGACCGGGTGACGACGTGTTCGGCGGGAGAAGCGGGGCGTACTCCGAGTACGTCTGTGCACGCGCGGATCGAGCGATCGTCGCGAAGCCCGCGGACGTCAGCTTCGAAGAGGGGGCGGCGGTGGCGGTCGCGGCGCTCACCGCGCTCCAGGGTCTCCGCGACAGGGGACAGCTCCGACCGGGTCAGCAGGTCTTGATCAACGGCGCGTCGGGCGGCGTGGGCACGTACGCGGTGCAGATCGCGAAGGCGCTCGGCGGGGAGGTGACCGCCGTCTGCAGCACGGGGAACGTGGAGATCGCACGATCGCTCGGCGCCGATCACGTCATCGACTACACGCGGGAGGACTTCACGCGGAGCGACCGGCGCTACGACCTGATGCTGGACGTGGCCGGAGGCAGATCGTGGTCAGCGTGCAAGCGCGTGCTGAATCCACAGGCGACGGTTGTCCTGGTCGGGGGGCCGAAGAAGAATCGCCTGCTCGGACCGATCGGACACGTCGCCACGTTCCGGTTGGCCGCGATCGGCAGCGGTCGGAAGCTCGTCTTCTTCATCGCGAAGTTCAACAAGCCCGACATGGAGAATCTGCGAGAGCTGCTCGAGAGCGGAAAGATGCGGTCGGTGGTGGACAGGCGATACGAGTTGAGCGAGATCGCGGACGCGCTCGGGTACATCGGAGAAGGGCACGCGAGAGGAAAGATCGTCCTCACGGTGTGAGGCTGCGCTCGACGCGCCGAGGGAGAGCACGCTGACACATGCGGGTGTGCGTTCTCCCACAAAACCACGCGGTACCACTGATGCATATCGGCGCAGTGGCGCAGCGGGACTGCTGAGTGGTGCCTCGATCTGATCGCGAAGGCGGGCGGCGGCGTGGTGGAGGGCTATCCGCACGACCTGGAGGGCGAGAAGATGCGTTCCCAGTTCCTCTACAGCGCCACGGCAGCCTCTTCGAGGAGGTCGGCATCAGCTACGAGCGACCCAAGGGAAGAAGAATTGCGTGATGCGCACGGCCGTTTCACCCGTCGAAGCGTCTTGACGGGCTCGCCTCGGGTGACATTCGCGAACATTGGCCCAGAAGATGATGTCGGCCGGTAGTGCGCTGCGGCATTCGGGCCGAACGCCGCAGCGCACGCATGAGCACTAACGCCGTTCAGCCCACGGGAGTTCGGCCCAGTGTCTCGGACGCTGAACCTCCCATCGCCCTCTGCGCTCGGGTCCCGCGTCGTAGCGGAGCGCGACCTCGGATCGTGGCTCCACCAGTTCGGAGTCGTCACGCCGGTTTCCCGTGGCGAGGATCACGCATGGCCCTCTTTCTTTGGCGACGAACGCGTGCGCGGTCATCGGCGGGCAATGCACGAAGTCCCATGGCCGCAGGTCCCGTTCCTGGTCTTCGATGATGAGCGTGCACTCGCCCATCAGGATGAGGAAGTCCTCCTGGACCGACTCGGCGTGATAGCCACCTGATGGTTGCCCGGGCGGCACCACGCGGATCGTGAACCCGGCATCCGGCTTCTCGTACGCCGTCAGATCGGGTCGACCCTGGAGTACGACGTTGTCGGACTCGAAGATGCAGACGCCGCCGTACGCTTCGTTGTTGGTCCACGCGGCGTCAGCCGTGTTGACGACGAACCATCCGGGTGTGACTGGTGCCAGCCCGGACACAAGACGTTCAAGACGAGCTTCGGTGACCACGTTTCCTCCTTAGTGATCTCGTCGCCGGCAACCGACGGATGCCATCGACGGCCGGTGCCTGTCAGGCAGTCCATGTCAGCTCGCACAGATGTGCGGCTGACGGTCACTCAGGCGGGATCAACTACGCCGGAAACGCCACGCCGGCGAGTCTAGCCGACTCCTCCTGGGACATTCCGGAACGCTCCCTCCGTCCAACACCTTGCGGCTCAATGTACCTTGTGCTTCTATGCATAGCACTTCGAGCCGTGGAGGCGGTATGCACATCGACAAGGACTTGGTCGCGGCTGTCGCAACACCACTCGTGCTCGCCATCCTGGCGGAGGGTGAAAGCTACGGCTATGCCATCCTCAAGCGGGTACGTGCGCTCTCCGGGGGCGAGCTCGAGTGGACCGACGGGATGCTCTACCCGCTGCTCCACCGCCTCAGTCGGCTCGGGTACGTGACGACGGAGTGGCGAGCATCCCCCGAAGGGCGTCGCCGCAAGTACTACATCGTCACCGACGATGGACGAGCAGCACTCGCCGATCAGCAACGGCAGTGGGCGGCGGTCACCCGTGCGCTGAATGACGTCTGGCCCGGGTCCGGTGTGCTGCTGACGGCTCTCGGCGAGGCTTGAGCCATGGAGAGCGTGGAGTCACAGATCGCAGAGTGGCGGGCCTACGTCGCCAAAGCCCCTGGGGTCAACGGCCACGACGTCGACGAGCTCGAGGATCATCTTCGCCACCAGATCTCCGAGCTGAACGCGGCCGGCCTCACAGCGGACGAGGCGTTCCTGATCGCCGTGAAGCGGCTGGGAGACCTCGACGGCCTTTCCCGGGAGTTCGCACGCGAGCACAGCGGTCGGTTGTGGAAGCAACTCGTCCTGAGCGGTGACGACGAGCCGGCACGCGTCTCCGGCGGCTGGTTCGAGCCGCTCGCTTTCGCCGTGGCCGCGGCCGTCGCGATCCAGGTCGCACGCCTCGCTGCCGACTTCCCCGACGAGGAGCCGACCTGGCTGGCGCGGAATGCCACTCTCTTCGTGTTGCCGTTTCTCGCCGCGTACTTCGCTCGCCGGCGGCAGCTCGACGCGCGGCACTGGGTGCTGACGGCGGCGCCGTTCGTGCTCGCCGCGCTCGTGGTCAACCTCTACCCCTGGGGTGCGGACTCGGACACCGAGGCCCTCGTCATCCTCGGTCTGCCGGTCGTGCTCTGGTGCGTCGTTGCCTACCCGTACATGGGCGGCACGGTCCGAGCGCACGAGCGGCGCATGGACTTCGTCCGCTTCACGGGTGAGTGGTTCATCTACTACGTGCTGATCGCGCTCGGAGGCGGGGTTCTCATGGGCCTGACCGCTGCGATCCTCGAGCCCGCAGGGGTCGACGTCGAGCGGATCGCCGAGTGGGTGCTGCCTTCAGGAGCGGCGGGCGCCGTGATCGTGTCCGCGTGGCTGGTCGAATCGAAGCAACGGGTCGTGGAGAACATGGCGCCGGTGCTCACGATGCTCTTCACGCCGCTGTTCGCGGTGATGCTGGCCGGCACAGCGGTCGTCTACGCCGTGACCGGGCTCGGCGGGGCGTTCGATCGCGAGCTCCTGAGCGTCATCGACGCGCTGCTGGTCGTCGTCCTCGCGCTCGTCCTGTATGGGATGTCCGCACGGGACCCGGCCACGTCGTCCCCCGGGTGGATGGACGGCATCCAGCTGGTTGCCGTCGTCAGCGCCCTCGTGCTCGACGTGATGGTGCTCGGTTCGATGATCGCTCGGATCGGCGACCTCGGGTTCACTCCGAACCGAACGGCGGCGCTCGGCCTGAACCTCGTCCTCCTCGTGAACCTGGCCGGGGCCGCCTGGCTGTCGGCCCGATTCCTCAGAGGCCGCAGCACGCTCCACCGGCTCGAGCGCTGGCAGACCACCTACCTTCCCGTCTTCGCCCTGTGGGCCGCCGCGGTCGTGGTCATCCTCCCGCCGCTGTTCGCCTTCGACTGATCGCAAGCGAGACGTGCGCGATCGCGCACTCAGCTCGCGACCGCAGTGAGGGCGATGCCGGGGATTTCGTAGCCGCGGTCGGTTGCGAAGGGGGCGAACGCGTGGCCGAGCTGCAACTTCAGCTCCTTGCGGTCCCGCTCGGGCAAGCCGCGAACGACCATCGCGAACGGGCCGGCGACGTCCATCACCCATCTCTCGTACTCCTCGAGGTCGTCGAAGGCGAAGTGCACCGGTACGTCATCGGTGCGTACCTCGGTGAAGGCTGCCTTTTCGAGGAGCGTGCGCGTGCGGTCCGGACTCGCCATGCTGAAGACGCCGGGGGCACCCGGCTCCGGTGGCGGAAGGTGGCCGCGCTCGACGAGGAGCCGGCCGCCGATCGAGGCCCACGGGTTCTGCTCAGGAGCGCCCCATACGGACAGCGCCAAGCGCCCGCCGGGGCGGAGCACCCGGCGCGTCTCGGACAGAGCGGCGGCGGGGTCGGCCATCAACATGTACCCGCTCTGGCAGAGCACTCCGTCGACGGAGTCAGCCTGAAGCTCGATCTGCTCGGCGTCGATCACGTGGTAGTCGACGTTCTCGAGCCCGAGCTCGGCGCCCCGGCGGCGGGCGACCTCGACCATCTCCGGCGAGAAATCGGTGGAGATGAGGCGGCCGTGCGGCCCGAGGACCTCGCCGGCCGCGAAGCCCGTGTCGCCCGGACCGGCCCCAAGCTCGAGCACCGTGTCGCCAGGTTGAGGCGCAAGCTCCGTGATCAGCCACTCGCGAACAGGGGCTAGACCCTCTTCGAGCTGTGCTCGCCAGCGCTCCCAGCCGGGAGCCATTGCACTCCAGATCTCATAGCTCGTGCGGCGATAGTCCCCGAGGTTGTTCCGACTCTGGGCGACAGACGTGGAGGTCATCGTCGGCTCCTCTCGGTCGCGGGCAGCTCATCCCCACGAACCTACGAGCGTGCGCTGGTCGCGGCTTCGCAAGAACCGACCATCTTTCGACGATGGCCCTTTCTGGCTACGCGAGCCCGTGGCGGTGCGCGTAGGCGGTGGCCGCCGTACGCGACGAGAGGCCGAGACGCCGGTAGAGGTTGCTGACGTGCCGGTGCACCGTATGCTCGCTGATAACGAGCCGCGCGGCGATCTCACGGTTGGTCAGGCCGGCAGCAAGCAGTCGGAGGACCTCGAGCTCTCGCGCCGTGAGACCCGCGGTCGATGCCGGTTGGGCGCCGGCCTCGTCCTCGAGCCCGGCGAGGAGTCGCGCTGCCAGCTCGACTCCGTGTGCAGCGCCGAGGCGCCGGAACGCCTTGCGCGCTGCCTGCGCCTCCTCTCTGGCAACCGAGCGCCTCCCGGCGTGGCGCAGAGCCCGGGCGAGCGCCAGGCGCGCAGTCGCGGCCTCGAACGGCGCGCCACAGCGGTTGAAGAGGTCCACGGCATCCTCGAGCAGGGGCCGCGCACGGTCGAGCTCCCCCGCGGCGGCAGCGAAGTTCCCGGCCGCGCTGCTGGCGAGGGCCTGGACGTGCTGGGTCGGCGCGGCGGCGGCGATCGCCCGCAGTTCGTCCACGGCATGCTCGATCGGCTCGGTCTCGCTGCACGCTGCCGCCGACCTCACGAGCAACTCGAGCGCGACCGCCCGCTCGGCTCTGTTCGAGGATGGGGTCTGCCGCAAGTAGCGCTCGACCAGGTCACGGGAGCGCTGGCTGTCGCCTCTGTCGAGCGCGAGGGCGGCTGAGCCGAGGAGCGCGGCGCGACTTCCCTCAACCTCGGCGAAGAGCTCGGCGGCCTGGTCGAAGCGGCCCTGCCGCCGCCGCAGCTCCCCCAGGTGCAACATCGCGTGGCCACGCGCGCGGGGCCGAATGGCGGCGAACTCGCGACTGGCCCGCACGAGCTCCTCCTCGGCCTCGGGCCAGCGGCCACGCCGTAGGAGAACTACTGCGTAGGAAGTCCGGCAGACGGCGAACAGAGTCCGGAACCGATAGCGGCGGGCGTATTCGGTGGTGTGCTCACACCACTCACTCGCCCGCTCGATGTCTCCGGTGAGCTCGCACGCGGCCAGCATCGTGCAGCACGTCTGCCCGACGCACGCAAAGTCCGCCGATCCACTCCCGATCGCCGTTGCCGTTGCCTCGTCGAGCAGCCGCATCCCGGCGTCTACCTCTCCCTCGGCAACGAGCGCATGCCCTTCGAGCGCGAAACCCATTGCCTCGAGATCAGGTCTCTCGATCCCGCGCGCGATCTCCGCCGCATCGCGGCCGAGCCGCCGCGCCTCCGGAGTGTCTCCCCGCCCGAGAGCCATCAAGGCGAGCCCGGCGGAAAGCCACGCGTGCTCCGGCCCGGGTTCGAGGCCGTCCAGTAGCCGTATCGCGTGTTCAGCCCAGCCGCCCGCGACCGCCGGCTGACCGAGCGATGAGTAGCTGCTCGCCAGCCAGAACGCAGCTCGGCCGGCCCCGCGTTCGTCGTGCCGTTCGAGATAGAGGCGGTGGGCGTCCTCGAGCGACGCGACTCCTGCACCCGTGTCGTGCCACATCGTGGCGTGAGCCAGCCCCTCGTGCGCCTCCGGCGTCTCCGCTTCTCGCAGCGCTGCCTCGAAGGCGCGCTGGGCATCATCGAATCTGCCCTCGGACAGCGCCTGCTGTCCGGCTTCGACCGGAGTCGCGAGCCCCTCGTCTCTCCGCGAGCCTCGCGAGGCCGCAGCCCCCCGCGACTTGCGGGACTGCCCGTCCACATGGGCGATGCTACTGGCGGATCTCGCGGCGCGTCGTCGCCGTTCGCGGTTGACGAATGCTGTGATGACCCGTCGCTTCAAAGAGATTCCGCGCGGCGTGACGGTCACGAGTTGATGAGCCTTCGTGTGGTGGCGCGTTGAAGGCCGAGTAGGCGTCGACCGTCGCGTGCATCGGGAGCGCGCAGCGTTTCAGTAGCATCGCGCCGTGCGCGAGCTGCGCCCGGGTCTCTGGCACTGGCAGGCACCACATCCGGGGTGGAGGTCGAGCGAGCCGTGGGACAAGAACGTCTCGTCCTACGCCATCGTCGACGACGAGCGCCTGCTGCTCTTCGACCCGTTGGGCGTGCCGAGCGAGATCGAGGCGCTCGCGGCCGAGCGCGAGACGGCGATCGTGCTCACCGCGCCCTGGCACGAGCGGGACTCAGAGCGCCTCGTGGAGGCGCTCGGCGTGCCGGTGTTCACGCCGCTGCCCGACAGCGCGCAGTACCTCATGGACACGTACGGCATCACCGCCGAGCAGGCCGGCGACGGCAGTCCCGACGTCGTCTGGCTGCTCCGCGAGAAGAAGGGCGAGGCACACCCGTATTCGGCAGGCGACCGGCTGCCGTTCGGCGCCGACGTCTTCCCCGGGCACAAGCCGAACGACACGGTGCTCTGGGTCGAGAGCCAGCGGGCGGTGATCTCCGGCGACACGCTCGTCGACTTCGGCCAGGGCCTCGAGATCAACGAGAGGTGGCTCCGGCCCGGTGTGACGCGCGAGGAGATCGCCGAGGGGTTGCGCCCGCTGCTCGAGCTGCCGGTCGAGCACGTGCTCGCGACGCACGGCGGGCCGACCGACCGGGCCGCCCTCGAGCGCGCGTTGTCGTCCTCCTAGACTCTCGAGGGACATTCCCGCCGGAGGTTCCTTTGCCTCGGACTGGATTCATCGACCACATCGGCATCGGCGTTCCGGATCTTGTCGCGGCCAAGCAGTACTACGACGATCTCATGTCCGTCCTCGGGCTCCGGGAGTGGTTCGAGACAGGCCCTGAAGGCCCACTCAATTACGGGCCCGACGGTGGTCTGGGCTCACAACTGTTCCTCTACCAAGCAGTGGAACCGGGCACCTACTCGCGCAGCCGAACGGGGCTTCATCACCTCGCGTTCCTGGTCGCGAGCCGCGCGGTCGTCCGAGAAGCACACCAGTGGGCTCGTTCACGCGACGCCGTCGTCCTGGACGAGCCCGCCGCGTTTCCCCAGTACGGGCCGCACTGTTATGCGACCTACTGGCTCGATCCGCATGGAATCAAGCTCGAGGCCGTTTGCCACAGCCCTGAGGAGAGCTAGTCGCCGCTCTATGGACGTGTGAGAAACAGTCGTCTCTCCGTTGCGAGGTGCGGAGCCCACTCGAGCCGGCTCGCGCCTCCGAATTCGAGGTAGGCGCGGAGCGCGTCCCGCATCGCGTCGACGAAGCCCTCGGCGCGTCGAGGAGCGAAGCCGTTCTCCCACCAGAGGCCGATCACCTGCACCTGGCCGTCGGCGCGGTCGATGCGCGGCTCGATCCGGCCGACGAGGCGGTCGCGGAAGAGCATCGGCAGCACGTACCAGCCCCAACGCCGCTTGGCCGGCGGAAGGAAGAGCTCCCACACGTAGTCGAAACCGAATAGCGATCCGAGAAGGTCCCGGTCCCACACCAGCGGATCGAACGGGGGGAGGAACGCGACGGAGGGCGGCGGCTCCGGGGGACCTTCCAGCAGTCCGAGTTCCTCCCTGAGCACGAAGCGCTTCCCGCGCACCTCCTCGACCTCGACGGGAACGAGCTCGCCGTCGTCGATGAGCTTTTCGCGCAGTGCCGTTCTGCCCGGATACCCGGGCAACCTCGGATCCGGCTTCGCGGGGCCGATTCCGCCGAAGACGCCTCCGCCGCCGCCGACCCCGAGCAGGCCGTGAGCGCGGTAGCGCGAGAGGAGCTTGTGGCGGAGTTGCTCTTCGAGCGGGATGTTCCGCGCGAGCAGGTCGGCCGGGAGCAGCCGCTCGAGGAGGTCGTAGTAGCGTCGGTGTCCGTCGCGATGCGCGAGGCCGAGGACGCCCGTGATCGAGCATGCCTCGAGGACGGCGCGGACGGTGTTCGTCGGCATCCCGAACCAGTCGGTCGTCGCCCCGCCCTTGCGCTCGAAGTCGAGCGCTGACAGCGGCCCTTCGGCGCGGATCCGCTCGAGCACCCGCTCGACCACGTCGGCGTTCTCGGCGAGGATGCGCGGCGCGTTTCGGCTCAACGTCCCGCGGAACCAGGGGAACTCGCTCGCCGGGACGAAGGAGAGCCCCTTGTTGAACGCCTCGAAGATCTCGCGGCGCTCGTAGAGGAGGTCGCACCAGGCGGGGTCGTAGTCGGCCACGCGCGCATGCAGGACGAGGTCGTGGGTGCGACCGGCAACCGCGAGCGGATCGAACTGGATCGAGCCGAGACGACGGAAGACGTCGAGCACGGCGGCCGGCCCTCCCTCGAGCGAACGCGCGGGAGCGAGCGCGTGGCGCGCGACGAGAAAGCGACGTGCGGCCTCAGCGGTGACCCTCACACAGAGGACGCTAGCCGGTGGCGGGCAGGGAGCCCTCCCGGAGCGTGGATCCAGAACCGAATCATGACTAGACGCGAGATCGATCCCGGACGACACCATTGAGCAGCACTCGAGCCGGTGGTGGCTGATACTCCGGGTCCTGCCAGATGGAGGCGACAACGGCGATGGTTGAAGCTGCGGAGACCTGGCACTACGGGTTGGTTGCAAAATGGTGGGCGGAGTTCAACGACGACGGCCCGGAGATTGCCTACTTCCAGAGATTCGTCGAGTCGGGTCAGCCTGCCCTCGACGTTGCCTGTGGTACCGGCAGACTTCTGATCCCGTACCTGAAGGCTGGTCTGGACGTCGACGGTTGTGACGTCTCGCCCGACATGATCGCTCTATGCCGCGAGAGTGCAGAGCGGGCTGGCCTTTCGCCCACGCTGTTCGTGCAGCCGATGCACGATCTCGATCCGCCCCGGACCTATCGCACGATCTTCGTGTGCGGCGGGTTCGGTCTCGGGAGCAATCGGGATCAGGACGCGAGAGCCCTGCGCCGCTTCTACGATTGCCTCGAACCCGGCGGTGCACTCGTTCTCGACAACGAGAACCCCTATGCCACGGAGTATCCGTGGCGCTACTGGGTCAAGAGTGAGCGGGTCGGGATCCCGCGTGACTGGCCACGACTCGAAGAGGCCGAGCGGCGGCGTGGTTCAGACGGCGCCGAGTACGTGCTTCAGTCCCGTGTTATCGACATCGATCCACTTGAGCAGCGGGCGACGTACGAGATGCGCGCAGCGATGTGGCTGAACGGCGAGCTCGCTCGCGAGGAGCTGCATGCGCTCCATCTCACGTACTACTTCGCGAACGAGCTACGCCTGATGCTGGAGGATGCCGGCTTCGTCGACATCGTCCTTCACGGCGACCACCAGGAGGAAAGTCCCACGCGAGACAGCGACTTCGTCGTGCTCATCGGGAAGAAGCCCACCCACAGCTAGCTCGTTCAGTCGCGAGCGGGCGCAGGACCCTCTCGAGCTAGTAGATGTGCAACTTGTCGAGGAGTGCGAGCGGGTCGTCGAGGGACTCGAACAGATCCTTGTTGTGCTTGATCATCTTGCTGCGCATGTAGACGCGAAGCCATTGCTTGTACGTGTACAGCTCGTAGCGATCGAGCATGTCTCTGAGTGGTAGGTCGCGTCGAGCGATGAGTCCCGCGAGGTACATCGCACACTCGAAACCGAGCGAGAGCGACTGAAAGTACGGCGAGCCGATGGCCGAGTCGCCGGCGAGGAACACCGGTGAGCTGGCGAAGGGGTGGTCGCCTGGCCCCCCTGTCAGCCACTGACGGCTCGTCGCATTGCGCGCGCGGTACAGATCGAGCGGAATCCGGACGATCTCGAGATCGCCGAGGACCTCGCCATGCGTCTCCTCCTTGATCTTGTCGATGAAACGGTCCATCGACTCGGCGACGCCGGGGAAGTTGCTGCGAAGCAACTCGCCGTCGAAGCGGGAGGGCATCGCCTCGTATTCCTCGGCGCTGATATTGACGATCCCCGTCACGTGGCTGACGCTGCCGTCGTAGTGCGTCCGGTGGACCATGGGAATGAACTTGTAGTGCGCGTTCTCGATGTTCTTGTAGTACTTGCAGTGCTCGTTGCAGTCGTAGCTCTGCCCGTACAGGAAGGTAATGACGAGCGCGTATTCGAGCCGGATCTTGACCGTGTTCGCTCCTTCGGCCACCTCGCTGGAGTTCGTCGTCAGATGATCTCGGAGTAGCGACCTGCTCCCGGTGCAGTCGATCAGGACGTCTCCCGGCTCGAGCATCTCAATCGCGTCGTCCGCGGTCACGAGGGCAGCGGTGCGCTCCACCGCACTCGACCCGCGCGCATCGATCAGATCGCTGATGGAACGCTCGATGGAGTTGAGGGGACAGAACCCCAGTGCCCAGTTGTTCAGAAGCGCCATCAGGTCCGAAGGGATGGACCGTCTGAACGCAAGCCCCTCGTCGAGCTCCTGCGGATCGAAGATCGCCTCGACGCTATCTCCGTCGATGGCATCGGTTCGGTAGCTCTCGACTGAATCCGCCACGAGGTACGGTGCGAGCTGGGCCATCCGGGTGCGCGTGTACTCCTTCCGCTTTTCGTAGAGCCGCACCGAGAACCCCTCCATCGACTGGAGCAGTGCCGTGAGCAGAAGGCCCACGGGTCCTGCGCCGACGACGTGTACTCGTACGGTGGAAGGCAGAGTCTCCAGAGCTGTGGAATCGGATGTGGGGGACGGCATTCGCCTCGTGCTCGAGCTCTGCGACTGGACGCTCATGTCTTGCTGCGAAAAAGCGGCTTCGGGAGAAGCGCGCACGCAGCGGGGGGTGACGTAAGAACCCTACTCATCGAGCAGTCCCAAGGGGGTGGGCGGCCGATTGCGCGCGGCGGTCGACACGCCGTCAGGTAGCACTGCGGCTCGAGGGCGTTTTCGGACCGCGGATGCGGGTATCACGTAGAACCAAGCCCCGATTGGAGGAATAGATGTTCGGCCTGACTACGAAGAGTCGCAGCGAGAAGGTGAAGGAAGCGTTGACCGACACCATCTCGTATACGGAAGAGATTGCTCGTGACAAGCGGTTGCGTTCGAACCTTCGCTCCGCGGCTGCGCACGGCGCGAAGGTCCGAGACCGCTTTCGCATGAACATCCGCGACGGGCTCAGTACGTCGCGCCTGGCGAACGACAAGAAGCTGCGCAAGCACGTGCGCGCGTTGCTCGACGATCTCGAGAGCGCCGGCGGTCGCGTACGGCGCAAGCGAAGTCATCGCGTCCGTAATGCGTTCCTGGTCGTCGCGGGTACCGGAGCTGCAATCGTGGCGGTTCCGAACACTCGCCGTTGGATCGCTTCGCGCAACGGCGGCGTCGATGCTGACGCCGTGACGGCGTAACCACAGGGTGTGAGTCGCGAAAGCCGCAAGCGGCTGCGGCTTTCGCGACTGCTTCCGTTCGCTCTGGTCTCGGATCGCTCTATCCGGGCGCAGCGAGTGTCGTCCAATACACCTCCGTTTCCCAGACCCGTCGATACTCGCCGCCCGCGAGAACTGAGCGCACCTCGTCGAGCAGCGGCAACCGCTCGTCGTCGGGGAGGTCGGCGAGCCAGCCCATGGAGGCGTAGTACGAGACGAGCCCTTCACGATCGACCGTCTGTGGGTTCGGGAGTCGCACTTCCTGGAGCGGTTCGAAGATCGGCTGAGGGAGAGGCCATTCGCCCGGCGCGTACCGAGGGCCTCCGAGGTCGAGCGGGTCGTAGGTCACCTCGCTCGGGCTCGGGCCACGCGCACTGAGGAGTTCCTCCGCCTCGGCAATCGATGGCTCCCAGGGTCCTGCCGGAACATTCCACGTCAGGACGACCGCGCCGCCCGGACCGAGGACGCGCGCGATCTCGGTGACCGCGCGCTCGTCGTCGAACCAGTGGAAGGCCTGCGCGGCGAAGACGGCGTCGACCGAGGCGTCGGCGAGCGGGATCTCCTCACCGGTTCCGCGAAGCGTCTCGGCTCCGGGGCAGAGTCTCTGGAGCAGGTGGCGCATCTCGTCCGCCGGCTCGACGGCGAGCACGTGGTCGAACGCGCGGACGAGGAGACGCGTGAGCTTGCCAGTACCCGCGCCGAGGTCGACCACGGTCGCGGTCCGCGGGACGCCCGGGAGATCGACAACCTCATGCGGCCAGCCGGGTCGGCCACGCTCGTAGTCCTCGGGCCAGCGATCGCCGCTGCCCGCCGGCATGCTCCAGGTATCAGTCAAGAGGCGACTCCCCCGCCAGCTTGCCTCGTCCGTCAGACATGGCGAGGATGCGCGTCGTGAAGGAGGCTCACGAGGAAGAGCTTGCCGGGCTCCTCGACGGGATCGTTCGCGAGGTTCGCGCGCGGCGACCTCCTGGTGGGATGGCCACGAGGATCGTCGCGATCGACGGCCCAGGTGGGTCGGGAAAGAGCAGCCTCGCCCGGCTTCTCGCGGACGAGTTCGGTGGTATCCCGATCATCCAGACAGACGACTTCGCAACGTGGGACAACCCGATCGACTGGTGGCCCGAGCTCCTGGAGCGAGCGCTCGTTCCTCTGTCGCGAGGTGAGAGCGCACGCTTCGAGCGATCGAGCTGGGGACCCGACACGGGTGGAGAGCTCGTCGTCGTCGAGCCGACTGACGTCTTGATCCTGGAAGGAGTCACGGCCACGCGTGAGGCATTCATGCAGTACCTGACGTACTCGATCTGGGTCGACGCCCCGGCTGAGGTCCGCCTACAGCGAGGCCTCGATCGTGACGGGTCGGAAGCCCTCGAGCAATGGCAGGCGTGGATGGCAGAGGAGGACGAGTACCGGTCGCGCGAACGACCGGACGAGCGCGCGGATCTCGTGATCCGCGGCGACCGCGATCTCTGGGCCTAGGATCTTTCCGAGTGCTACCCAGTGCTGCTGAATCGCTCGAAGCGGACCGCGAGGCGCGCCGGATCAGGCCGCCAGAGCCGGCGCGAGGGCGCCTCGATCGTCGTGCCGTGGAAGCCCTTCAGCACGTCGAGCATCGGCCCGTCCTCGTCGTCGAGCAGTCGAGGCGATACATGGACGCGGAGTGTCGGGTCGATCCCGACGAGGTCCTCGTCGAACGCCCTGTGGTGGATCGAGCAGAAGCTGAGTCCGTTGCTTACGACGGGTTCGCCGGCTTCCTCGGCGTCGCTGACGATGTGCGCCGCGTCGAGCAACCGCACTTCGCGTAGCCGGCAGATCGTGCAGCGGTCGCGGTAGGCGGGGAGCACGGCGCCGCGGAACTGCGCTTGGTGGATGCGCTGCTTGACCTCACGGACGACGTAGCGGCGCTCGATCTCGTCTGGAATGTGGACGGGCTCGCGCTCGTCGTACGGTCCGCGCATCTTCCCGAAGGCCAGGAGGACGCGGAGCTCGGCCGGCTCATCCTCCTCGACGTATGTTGGGTAGATCGGCCGGTACCAGTTCGGCCTCGTGCCGACGAAGTAGACGATCGGCACGTCGAGCACGTGCACGCTCCGAAGCCAGCGGTTGAAGTGGTTGTCCGGACCCTCGCCCTGGTAGCGGTAGAGAACGCCGTCAGGTGTCTGCTCGTCTTGGTACCGGATCTGCTTGGGGGAGCTGTTGACGGAGAGTGCAGCCGGCCCGCGCTGAGCATCGGCGGCGCGGTAGATGCCGTAGGCGCGGTTCAGGAACGGGACGCGCCGGCCGCGGAAGTTGAACCCTTCGGAGAGCGCGGCGTACGGGACGTCGGCTCCCCACTTCGCCTGGAGCACGTCGAGCGCCGCGAAACACGCGCTCCTGACGTCGTCGTCGCGCACGTGTCGGATTCTCAGGGGTTCACAGCGCAAACGTCAACGGAGGACGGCGCAACAGTCCCGGACTTGACCGTGTCCCATCGCAACCGCTCGCGGTACCTGCCGTACCGAAGACAGAGGAACCGGATGCGGGTTCTAATGTGCCGATGGCCGACTGCCTGTTCTGTTCGCTCGTGGCAGGCGATGCGGAGGTGAGCTTCGTCAATGAAGGCGAACGTGCCGTCGTGTTCATGGACATCCAGCCGCTCGTCCGCGGCCACATGCTCGTCGTGCCGCGTGTGCATGCCTCGTATCTGACCGACCTGGATCCGGAAGACGGCGCGGAGCTCTTCCGCGTCGGACAACGCGCCGCCGCAGCACTCAGACGCTCAAACGTGAAATGCGAAGGCGTGAACTTCTTCCTCGCCGATGGCGAAGCAGCCGGTCAGGACATCTTCCACGTGCATCTCCACATCTTTCCGCGATACCGGAGTGACGGCTTCGGCTTGCGCTTACCACCCGACTACTCCGTCCGGCCGCGAGCGGAGCTGGATGAAGTCGCCGAGGAGCTCGCCGGAGCGTGGCCCATCGTAAGCTGAGCTTCCGTAGTTGCGACGAGGTGGCTAGCTACACCCGGTGTTCGTCCCGCAGTCGCGGCATGTGTAGCAGCTGCCCGTCCGCACCATGCGACCACCGCACTTGGCGCACTCGACGGCGTCCTCCCACTGGTTGAACAGCGCCGTCTGGCCTGGCGGCGGGGCGTCCAACGCGACCGCAGCTGCGGCATGTTCTCCCGCGTCCCCGTAGGCAGCCGCCAGCCGCGCCTTCACCTCGGGCGTGAGGATGCCCGCTTCCTCCTGCTGGTCGGTGGAGAGGAACTTCTTCCCCATCCAGCGGAAGATGTAGTCGACGATCGACTTCGCGACCCGGATGTCCGCGTCGTTCGTCATCCCCGACGGCTCGAAGCGCATGTGGCTGAACTTCGAGACGTACACCTCGAGCGGCACGCCGTACTGGAGGCCGAGCGAGACGGAGATCATGAACGAGTTCATCAGGCCGGCGAGGGTCGTGCCCTCCTTGGCGATGTCCACGAAGATGTCGCCGGGCGTCCCGTCATCGAAGAGACCGACGTGGATGTAGCCCTCGTACTCGCCGACCTTGAACTTGCGGCCGACCTCGACGCGGTCGTCTGGCAGACGACGGCGCTGCGGCAGCGGGCCGACCGCGCCCGACACTGGAGCAAGCGTCGTCGCGCCTGCGTCGGTCTTGCCGGAGAGCGGCTGCGCGACCTTGCAGTTGTCGCGATAGATCGCGATCGCCTTGACGCCGAGCTGCCACGACTCGACGAAGAGCTGCGCGATCTCGTCGACCGTCGTCTGCTCGGGGAGGTTGACCGTCTTCGACAGCGCGCCGGAGATGAACGGCTGCACCGCGCCCATCATCTTCACGTGGCCCATGTAGTGGATCGCGCGGTCGCCGATCGCGCAGTCGAAGACCGGGTAATGCTCGGGCTTGACGTAGGGCGCGCCGACGACCGTGTTCTTGTCGTCGATGAAGGCGACGATCTCGCTGACCTCGTTCGGCGCGTGGCCGAGCTTCTCGAGCGCCATCGGGACGGTCTTGTTGACGATCGTGATCTCCCCGCCGCCGACGAGCTTCTTGGATTTCACCAAGGAAAAGTCAGGTTCAACGCCAGTGGTATCACAATCCATCATGAATGAAATTGTGCCAGTTGGAGCCAAAACTGTGGCCTGTGCATTACGATATCCATTTACTTCGCCAATTTCTAGAGCTTCGTCCCATGCTTTGCGAGCTGCATTAAGGAGATCGGCTGGTACCGAGCTCGAGTGGTCGATGTTGCCGACTGCCGCACGGTGCTTCGCGATCACGCCGATCATCGCGGCCGCGTTCGGCTGGTAGCCCGCGAACGGGCCCATGCGCTTCGCGACCTGCGCGGACTTCCGGTATCCGCGCCCGGTCATGAGCGCGGTGATCGCGGCTGCGTACGCGCGACCCTCGTCGGAGTCGTACGGGAGCCCGCGCGCCATCAGGAGCGCGCCGAGATTCGCGTAGCCGAGCCCGAGCTGCCTGAACGCCTTCGCGTTGCGCTCGATCTCGGGAGTCGGGTAGGAGGAATAGCCGACCGCGATCTCCTGTGCGAGGAACATGACGTCGACCGCGTGCTCGAACGACTCGATGTCGAGCTCGCCGTCCTCCCGGCGGAAGTTCATGAGGTTGAGCGACGCGAGGTTGCACGCGCTGTCGTCGATGGACATGTACTCCGAGCACGGGTTGGACGCGTTGATCCGCCCTGTGTTCGGGAGCGTGTGCCAGTTGTTGATCGTCGTGTCGTACTGAATGCCAGGATCGGCGCACTCCCAAGCCGCCTCGGCCATCTGCCTGAGCAGGTCACGAGCCTCAGACGTCTCGACGACCGAGCCATCCGTGCGCGCGGTCAGGTTCCACTCCTTGTTCTCGAGCACCGACTCCATGAAGGCGTCCGTGACCCGCACCGAGTTGTTCGCGTTCTGGTACTGGATCGAGGCCCAGTCGGGCGAGTCGAGCGTCATGTCGTAGCCCGCCGCCTCGAGGACGCGCGCCTTCCGCTCCTCCTTGGCCTTGCACCAGATGAACTCCTCGACGTCCGGGTGGTCGACGTCGAGCACGACCATCTTCGCCGCGCGCCGCGTCTTGCCGCCCGACTTGATCGTGCCGGCGGACGCGTCGGCGCCGCGCATGAAGGAGACGGGGCCGGAGGCATAGCCGCCCTTCGACAGCTGCTCCTTGGACGAGCGCAGGCGCGAGAGGTTCACGCCGGAGCCCGAGCCGCCGCGGAAGATGACGCCCTCGCGGCGAATCCAGTCGAGGATCGACTCCATCGAGTCCTCGATCGAGAGGATGAAGCACGCCGAGCACTGAGGCTTCGTCTCGAACCCGACGTTGAACCACACCGGAGAGTTGAAGGACGCGTACTGGTTGACCAGGATCGCCTTCAGCTCGGCCTCGAAGGTGTCGGCCTCCTCGTCGTTCGCGAAGTAGCCGCCCTCGCGGCCCCAGCCGCCGATCGTGTCGACGATGCGGCCGACCATCTGCTTTACCGAGCGCTCGCGCTCAGGGGAGGACATGCGCCCGCGGAAGTACTTCTGGGCGACGATGTTGGTCGCGGTCTGCGACCAGAACTTCGGGAACTCGACGTCCTTCTGCTCGAAGGCGGGACCGTCCTTGCCGGGGATGAACGCGTGGCGAAGCTCCCACTCGACCTCCTCGAAGGGGTCGCGGCCGGGGATCGTGAAGACGCGGCGCGGGGCGACGCTCGCCTCCGCCTCGACAACCGTGTTCACGATCTCGGACTCGAGCTGGGGTGCCTCTACCTTCGCCGTTGCCATCGTTTCCTCCCGAGCGGTCTTTGACATCAGGTCCTCCCGCTCGGTGGGGCGACGAGCAGCATGCGAGCGGACTTGGCAGCGTAGGAGGCGAGCCGGACGGAACGGTTCGCTCGCGAATTTCCTGCAAATTGCGCGAAAAGTGAGGGACCCATGCCCGGTGAATTCTACCCGGGCGGCTCCTAGGAGGGATTGGCGAAACGGGCCCGATGTCGCCGGGGAGCGCTGGATCGCCACGATGCGGCGTCCTCGGTCGCGTCCATATTCACGAATATGGACGCTCCCTGCGTCCTTGCCTCGCGACGACCAGCGGCACCCCTGCGACGAGGCCCGTCCCGCCAAGCCCTCCTAGCCGCCGCGCGTGCCGCGGCGGGCGACGCGGCTGAGCGCGCCGGCTCCGAGGAGCAGGAGCGCGAGGCCGAGCACCACGAGGAGCGGCAGCGGCACCGGCGCAGCGGCGGACGTGTCCGTCGGATCGACGCTCGACGCTCGACGGGCCTGCACGCCGCCGGCGGGTCCGCCGGGCTCGCCGCGAACAGCGGTCGTCATCGCGCGATCGATGACGTCCTGGGCGTTCGTATAGTCCCTGATGTCCGTCGGCAGCGTCGCGATCGCCTCCTCGTAGCACGGAAGCGCGTACACGCGATCGATCCGCCCGTTGTCGGACCAGTCGCTCAGCACGCGCCCGCTGCACGCGAGCTCGGCGGCGCCACTTGCGCCCGGCGCAAGGAAGGCAAGGCCGAGAACGGCGATGACCAAGAGCAGGCGGCTCGTCGCGTTGTTCAAGAAACTCCCCCGGGACGGCGACTCAGCTGACGTCTATTCAGACGTCTACCCCGTCTGCCGGTTTGTAAACGGTGGAGGATGCTAGCTCAGGAGGTCGTCGGGGCCGGGAGGCCCGTCGTCGCCGTTCGCCGCAGCGCGTCGCCGCGAGAGGTAGCCGAGACCGCCGGCCGCGAGCAGTGCAATCGACATGCCGCCGAGCACGAGGAGCGGGATCGGAACCGACGAGATGCCGGTCGTGTCCACCTCGGGCGAGGCCTCGGTCCCCGGGTCGGTCGGGGGCTCGCCAGGCGGAGTGGTGGTCGGCGGGGTGCCGCCCCCACCGTCGCCGGGCGTCGGATCGTCGCCGCCTGCAGCGAGCTCGCCGCGAAGCGAGGCCTGAAGCGCGCGGGAGATGATCTCCTCGGCGTTCGCGTAGTCCCGCAGGTCGGCCGGGATCGCGTCGATCGCCTCCTCGTAGCAGTGCGCCTGGTACAGGCGGTCGATGCGTCCGTTGTCGAACCAGTCCGCGAGGACCTTGTCTCCGCACACCGACGCCATGGCCGTCGCAGGCAAGGCGAGCGCGACCAGGACGATGGCGGCCGTGGCCAAGTACGCACCAAGGGCGCGGGCGCGGCGATATGGAGACGAGGTGTGCGGTGTCACGGGGCGAGGCCGGAGGCCTGAAGAGTTAGACGAGTCTTCCGGCTCCTGGTGAGGTCAGCGTGAGTGCAGGGTAAACGAATTGTTAGACGGACAAGCTCGTACCCCTCTCCGGGAGCGGGCAACGGGCTATCTGCGTCAGACCGGAAACCGACTCGCGCGGATTTCCGGTCGCGCACATTCAGGGCGCCGGCTGCGAGCGGCCGGCGGGGCCGGTGGTAGCCTGGCCCGCCATGGATGCGGCGCCGGAGCCGTCCGGCCGGACGCTCGGCACGGCCGCTCTTCTCGTCGCGACGCTCGTCGGAGGGGCGCTCATCGGGGCGGCGTTCGCGGGCGACGGCTCGGACGTCGGCGGCGTCCTTCCCGTAGGTGGAGCTGCGGCAGTGGTGCTCGCGGGCGCCCTCCTCGCCGTCGCCTTCGGGCTTGTCGCCGCGCCTCGTGTCGGGCGGTCAGGCGGTGTGCTGCTCGTCGCCCTTGTCCTGCTCGTCGCGTGGACGGGGGCCACGACCTGGTGGTCGATCGTCCCCGACCGAAGCTGGGACGCGTTCAACAAGAGCGCCGCGTTCGCGGTCTTTCTCGGCCTCGGGATCGTTCTCGCCGGAGTCGGAGGCCGCGCTGCTGCACGGCTCGGCGCCTCGGTCATCGCGGTCGTCACGGCCGCCGTGCTCGCGTGGGCGCTCGTCGCCAAGTCGATCCCGTCGCTCGATCCCGAGGGTGACCGGGTGGCTCGCCTGCGGGAGCCCGTCGAGTACTGGAACGCGCTGGCGCTGATCGCGGACATCGCCATCGGGCTTGGGCTCTGGCTCGGGGCTTCACGCGGGCACCACGCCATCGCCCGGGTGGCCGGTGGCGCGCTCGTCTACATCGCGACGCTCTCGCTGCTGCTCACGCTGTCGCGCGTCGGCGTTGCCGCGGCCGTCGCGGTCGTGCTCCTCTGGCTCGCACTCTCCTCGGGGCGACGCGTCGAGGGTGGGCTTCTGCTCGCCGCCTCGGCGATTCCGGCGGCGCTCGTGGGCGGCTGGGCATTCACGCGGCCGGCGCTCGTGGAAGACGTCGCCGAGCGGTCCGATCGCGTCGCGGACGGAGCTGTCCTCGGCTTCCTGACGCTCGCCGGCGCCGTGCTCGTCGTCGCTCTCGTGGCCGTGGGGTCGCGCGGCTCGCTCGGGGAGGTACGCAGGAGGAGGATCGGCCGGGCGCTTCTCGCGGTTGCGGCGCTCGGCGTCGTCGCCGTGCTCGCCGGCGGAGCGGTTGCGGTCGGGAATGCGGTCTCTTCCGACACCTCCTGCGCCGAGGTCGTGAACGATCCCAGCAGGCTCGGCTCGCTCGATCTGAGCAACCGCTGGTGCTGGTGGAACGAGGCGGTCGACGTGTACGCGGGCAACGCGCCCGAGGGCGCGGGCGCCGGCACGTTCGAGATCGCGCGGAAGCGCTACCGCTCGGATGCGCGGAACGTCACGCAGCCGCACAGCGTGCCGCTGCAGCAGCTGGCAGGGGGAGGGCTCGTCGCGCTCGGGCTGTTCGGCGCGTTCGTCGTCGCCGCGGCAGTCGCGTGCCTCGGAGCGCTGCGCAGGCTCGACGGAGGCGAGCGCGCTGCCGCCGTCGCGCTCGTCGCTGCGCCCCTCGCGTATCTCCTGCACGCGCTCGTCGACTACAACTGGGACTTCCTCGCCGTGACCGCGCCCACGATGGTCGCGCTCGGAGTCCTCGTGGCCGCGGGTCATGCTCCGGGAGCTCGGAGAGTGCGGCCGGTTCTCGGGGTCGGTGCCGTCCTGCTCGCCGTCGCGTTGCTCGTGTCGTTCGCGTCGCCACGGCTCGCCGACACGCGCGTGCGGGAGTCGACCCGCGCCTTGAGCAACGCGGACTACGAGCGCGCGGAGGACCGCGCGGACCGGGCGCGGCTCTTCAACCCGCTCTCCGTCGACCCGTTCTTCGCGATCGCCCGCATCAGGGAGCGCCAGGACTTCCAGCGTGCGGCCGAGGAGGCGTACGTGGACGCCGTCGAGCTTCAGCCCGAGAACCCGGAGACCTGGTACGCGCTCGGGCTCTTCGAGCTCCAGGCGCTCCGGAACCCCTGCGCCGCGTACGAGTTCCTGAACGAGGCCTACACCCGCGACCCCGCCGGGGAGCAGTGGATCGAAGGTGGCCCGCTCGACGTCGCCCGCGACGCGGTCAATCGCGGCGCCTGCGAGCGGCGCTGAGATCCGCGAGTGGAGTGCCGGCTCGGGCGGCGGCCAGGACGGCTTCGAGCGTTCCGGGTGGAGCGAGGTCGGGCGGGAGCTCGTCCCAGTCGAACCAGCCGAGCTCGCTCACCTCGCGCCGGTCGAACGCCGCCTCGTCTCCGCCGATCGCTTCCGCCGCGTAGTACGCGACGTTGATCACGTCGACGTCGGGAGCGGCAGGCTCGTCGGCGTACGCGTCCACCCAGACGCCGACGTAGCTGGTCACGGAGACTCTGAGTCCCGTCTCCTCGAGCACCTCGCGCTCGACGGTCTCGATCGGGTGCTCGCCCACCTCGCAGAAGCCGCCGGGCGCGCCCCACATGTCCTTCCAGGGCGCGTATGCGCGACGGGCGAGGAGCACCTTGTCGTCACGAACCACGATGGCGTTCGCGCACGGCTTCGGGTTCCGCCAGTGGCTGGTGCCGCATGCCGTACACGTGACCGGCGGCGCCGACGGCAGAGGAGCGCCGCAGGCGGAGCAGAAGCGCACCTCGGGCATGTGCCCGGACCTACGCGCCGAGGATGAACACGACCTGCGCGCGGCCGAGGTCGCGGGCGCGGATCCCGTCGAGCGGGCCGACCTGCTTCACGCGGAGATCCTTCGCGAGCCGGCGGGCCTCGCCCGCGAAACCGGGCTTGTACATGACGAGGCTGCGCGCGAAGTCGGTGCTCGATGCGTTTCCGACGGTGCCGACGCGGTACCCGCGGCTGCGCACGCGCGAGGCCGCGCTCGCCGCCGCGCCCGTGCGCCCGTTGCCGTTCAGCACCATGACGACGGTTCGACCCCGCGGCGTCTTCGCCGGGGCGGCCGGTGTCTGCTTGCGCGCGACGGTGTTTCGCGACTCCGTCGCAGGCGGGGCGAGTGCTCGCTCGCGCGCTTCGAGCTGCACGCGGTGCGAGACCGTCTCGACCAGCGCTCCGCCGCCGATGACGAGGAGCAGGAGAAGCTCCGCCACCGCGACGGCGCCCGCGATGTACGCGGCGAGCCGCCAGGGGCGGATGAGTTCATCGGGAGCGGCGAGCGGGTGATCCACGCGCGACTCGATTCGCGCGTCGCGGGCTTTCTCCTGCTGGCCTGAACTGTCTGGGGGTCAGGCTGAAGCCTGGCCCCCGGCGTGTATCCATTCCCACGTCGCCTGCAAGCCGTCCTCGAGCGCGACCATCGGCGTGAACCCGAGCTCGGCGGCGGCCCGGCCCGGATCGAGGGAGCTGCGCTGGAGCTCGCCGAGACGCGGGGCATCGTGCACGGCGTCGGTGCTCGAGCCGGCGACCTGCCGACAGAGCTCGTACAGCTCGACCACTGAGACTTCGCGCCCCGTCCCGATGTTGAACACCCCGCCCTCCTGGCCGAGCGAGGACACGGTCGCACGCGCGACGTCCCCGACATACACGTAGTCGCGCGTCTGCGTGCCTTCTCCGAAGATCCGCGCCTGCTTGCCGTCGGCGAGGGCGCCGAGGAAGATCGCGACGACGCCAGCCTCCCCGTGCGGGTCCTGCCGCGGGCCGTACACGTTCCCGTAGCGCAGGCAGACGTGCGTCGTTCCGTGGAGCCGGTTGTACATCCGGAGGTACTCCTCTGCGGCGAGCTTCGAGGTTCCGTACGGGGACAACGGCGTGAGCGCGGCGTCCTCGCGGGCGGGCTCCGCGCACTCGCCGTAGATCGCGCCCCCGGTCGAGCTGAAGACGACCTGCGCACCGTGGCGAAGAGCCGCTTCGAGCACCCGGATGGTGCCGATCACGTTCGCCTCGGCATCGTCGACGGGGCGGTCGACCGCGACCCGGACATCTGCTTGCGCGGCGAGGTGGAACACGGCTTCGGGCCGCACCCCGTCGAAGAGCTCGTCGAGCGGCTCGCGGATGTCCTCGACATGGAGCACGGCGCCTTCGGACACGTTCTCGCGCTTCCCCGTGACGAGCGAGTCGACGACGGCGACCTCGTCGCCGCGGGCGACGAGCGCGTCCACGACGTGGGATCCGATGAACCCGGCTCCTCCTGTCACCACCGTACGCACGGGCAGCATCCTATTGGCGGCCCGCGGCGCTGCCCGCCGGACTAGCATCGCTGGTAGCGATCGTGGTCGACGTCACGCTCTATACGGACGCCGCGTGCCCGTGGGCCTACTCGGCGAACCCCGCGCTGCGGGTGCTCGAATGGCGATATCGCGAGCAACTCACGTGGCGCCTCGTGCTGATCGGACTGCGCGAGGATGCGAGCGCGCTCATCGCTCGCGGATACGACCCGGCCAGGGCGGTGCTCGGACACCACACGTTCCGGGAGCGCTACGGCATGCCGTTCGGACTCGTCTCCAAGGAGCGACCGGCGGGTACGGGGCGTGGGTGTCGGGCGGTCGTCGCCGCGCGTCTGCTCGCTCCCGGAAGCGAGTGGCGCGTGCTCAGAGCATTGCAGCTTGCGAACTTCACGACTCCACTCCTCCTCGACGACGACGCGCGGATTCGCGCCGCGCTGCGCGACGTTCCGGGCATCGACTCCGACGCGATCGTCGAGAGGATGGACGACGCCGAGGTCACCGAGGCGTACGAGCGGGACAAGGCGGAGGCTCGGTCGGCGTCGGGTACCGCCGCCGAGACGCAGCGCAAGACCTCGACGTCCGACGGCCCGGTCCGCTTCACCGCGCCGACGATCGTCTTCGAGCGGAATGGTGCGCGGCTCGTCGCCGGCGGCTGGCAGCCGATCCTCGCGTACGACGTGCTCGTCGCGAACCTCGAGCCAGGGCTCGAGCGGCATCCGGTACCCGACGGTCCGGGACCTCTGCTCGAGCACTTTCCGGACGGGCTGACGACGGCCGAGGTCGCGGGCTTGCTTGCGGAGGGGCCGGACCCCATCCCGGACTTGGAGGGAACCGAGCGGGCGCTTCTGGATCTCGCCGCGCGAGGAGAGGCGAGGCGCGTTCTGCTCGGACAGGATGCGCTCTGGCTCGGCGCGTGACGAGCGTAGGACCGCGGCCGATGTTCGTCTCCTTCGAAGGCCTCGACGGCTCCGGGAAATCGACCCAGGCAGAGCTCCTCCGGGCTCGGCTCGAAGCCGACGGAGAAACGGTTCTCGGGACGCGGGAGCCCGGTGGAACCGAACTCGGAGAGCAGATCCGCGAGCTCGTCCTGCACGGTGGCCATGTCGAGCCGTGGGCGGAGGCGCTGCTGTACGCCGCGGCCCGCGCGCAGCACGTCGAGCAGGTCATCAGGCCCGCGCTCGAGCGAGGCGAGGCGGTCGTCTGCGATCGCTACGTCGACTCCTCGGTCGCGTACCAGGGGGTCGGACGCGGGCTCGGGCTCCACCGCGTGCTCGACCTCAACCTGGCCGCGGTGGAGGGGCTCTTGCCGGACAGGACCTTCCTCTTGCTGCTCGATCCCGCCGAAGTCTCGGCGCGCGTCGGCGGGGAGCACGATCGGCTGGAACGCGAGGACGAGGCGTTCCACCGACGCGTCGACGCGGGGTATCGCGAGCTGGCGGAGCGCTTCCCCGAGCGGATCGTCATGCTCGACGGCGAGCGTCCTCCCGAACAGATCGCAGAGGAGGTGCATGGAGCGCTTCGCGTCAGTACCTGAGCAGCTCGAGGCCAAGCGGCTTCTCGCCGCCGCGCTCGCAGACGCGCCGGCACACGCGTATCTCCTGCACGGCCCTCCCGGAGTCGGGAAGCGAACCGCCGCGCTGGCCTTCGCCACCGCCCTCCTCGGGGACGCCCGCCGAGTCGAAGCTCGCACGCATCCCGACCTCTACGTCCTCGAGCCGCTCGGGGAGATGATCCGCATCGACGACGTGCGGGCGCTCCGGCACGACCTGCACATGCGCCCCTTCGAGGCGGATCGACGCGTCTACCTCGTCCTCGATGCCGAGCGGATGAACGAGGACGCGGCCGACGCGCTGCTCAAGGATCTCGAGGAGCCGCCGCCCTACGCAGTGATCGTCCTCGTCGCGAGCGAGCTGGGCCCGCTCCCGCCGACCATCCTGTCCCGCTGCCAGCTCGTCCCATTCCGGAGGCTCTCCGAGCGTGCGGTGCGGGAGTGGATCACGGAGCGGGCGCCGGAGCGGAGCGAGGACGAGATCCGCGCCCTCTCCCGCGCCGCCGCGGGGCGGCTCGATCGCGCCCGCCGCCTGCTCGACTCGGCGGCCGCCGACCGGCGCGAGACGCTCATCGCGGCAGCACGCTCCGCCTACCTCGAGCCCGACTTCGAGCCCGG
Organism: uncultured Actinomycetes bacterium; assembly: GCA_963721795.1. GTDB lineage: Bacteria > Actinomycetota > Thermoleophilia > Gaiellales > Gaiellaceae > GMQP-bins7. The sequence goes on along the minus strand of CAVRLT010000020.1, from coordinate 282,303 downwards.
TGAGGCCGCCGCAGCGTTGCTCGCGATCTCCGACGCGCACGGGCAGGAGGCGAAGGAGCAGGAGCAAGCGGCGCTCGAGGGCATCGATCTCCCAGCGCGCGAGGCGGATCAGCGCGTGCGTCGTGCCCAGCGCGGCGCGGAGCGGGACGAGATCCTGGCAGGCCTCGAGGCGCTCGAGGCGTGGTACCGCGACCTCGTGGTCGTCGCGGCCGGGGCGGAGAGCGCAGCGGTGAACGCCGACCGGCTGGAAGACCTGCGCGAGGACGCCGCCGGAGACCTCGGAGACGGCCCGCTGCACGCGGCGGAAGCCGTTCGCCAGACCTGGCGCGCGCTCGAGGAGTTCAACCTGAACGCCCCGCTCGCCCTCGAGGCCCTCTTTGTCCGACTTCAGCGGGAGTTGCGCGGCGTCCACGCATGGTCGTAGGGCTCGTCGGGTGCGGGAACTGGGGGCGCCACATTCTGCGCGATCTCGTGGCGCTGGGGTGCGACGTTCCGGTCGTCGCCCGCTCACGCGAAAGCATCGCGCGTGCCGAGGAAGGAGGCGCCGCCGCGATCGTCGCGGACATCGCCTCGCTGCCGGCCCTTGACGGCGCGATCGTCGCAACGACGGCGACGACACACGCTGCCGTTGTCGAGGAGCTGCTCGGGCGCGACGTTCCGGTGTTCTGCGAGAAGCCGCTCACCGACGATCCGATCGCGGCCGAGCGACTGGCGGCACTCGCTCCCGACCGCCTGTTCGTCATGGACAAGTGGCGCTATCACCCGGGCGTGCTCGAGCTTGCCGCGATCGCGCGCGAGCGCAGGCTCGGGACCGTTTCGGGGATACGCACCGTGCGGGTCGGGGGCAACCCCCACGAGGATGCCGATCCCGTCTGGGTTCTCGCACCGCACGATCTGGCGATCGGGCTCGAGATCTTCGGCGCGCTCGGGCAGCCCGAGGCGGCGGTCGCCCAGTGGCGCGACGGAGCGGCGATGCTGCTGAGCGGCGTCCTCCGCGGCGACGGCTGGTGGCACACGGTGGAGGTTTCGAGCAGGTCGGCGATCCGAAAGCGCTCGGTCGAGCTCTATTGCGACGACGGGGTTGCCGTGCTTGCCGACGGCTGGGACGAGCACGTCACGGTCTATCGCCACGACGCGGACGGCGTTCGCGAGGAGCGCATCGAGACGCCCGGCGAGCTGCCGCTGCTCGCCGAGCTGCGGGCGTTCGTCGAGCACGTCCGAGGAGGCCCGGCGCCGCGCTCGAGCGCCGCCGAGGGCGCAGCGGTCGTCTCCACGATCGCGAAGCTCCGAGCACTTGCCGCGTGACCGACGCGACGATCCTGATCCCGACGTTCCGACATGCGGCGCTCGTGCCGTTCTCCGTCCGCAGCGCGCTCGACCAGGAGGGAGCGTCGGTCGAGGTCTTCGTGGTCGGGGACGGCGTCGAGGACGACACCCGCGCTGCCGTCCGAGACTTCGGTGACGACGAGCGCGTGCGTTTCTTCGACTTCCCGAAGGGAGAGCGGCACGGGGAGCTCCACCGCCACGAGGCGCTGCGCGAGGCGAGCGGGCGCATCGTCTGCTACCTGTCCGACGACGACCTGCTCCTGCGTGATCACGTCGCGGAGATGGCCCGTCTGCTCGAGGACGCCGACTTCGCCCACGCCGTCTCCGCCCGGCTCGCCGTCGACGGCACGCTGGAGTACTTCCCGTGGAACTACTCCCGGCCCGAGTTCGTGGAGGTCGGCCTCGGCCGCAAGGCGTCGATCGGGCTCACCGGCACCGCCCACACGATCGAGGCTTACCGTCGGCTGCCGCACGGGTGGAGGACGACTCCGCCCGGAGGACCGACCGACCACTACATGTGGCGGCAGTGGCTGGAGCTGCCCGGGCTTCGCGGCGCGATGAGCGATCGGCTCACGTACCTGACCTTTCCCGATCCGTGGTGGGGGCAGCTCCCTCCGGAGGACCGAGCTGCCGCGCTCGAAGACTGGTTCACGCGCTCGCGTGAGCCCGGCTTCGCGGAAGAGCTGGACGGTCTGCTGCAGGCGGCGATCCGGCGCGCGGCCGAGGACTACCACCTGTGGGCGCGCACCGAGCAGCTCGCCGTGCAGGCGATGCGTGCGACGCGGAGCTGGCGCGTCCGAGAGCGGCTCGTCAGCGCGGCGCCGCTGCGAGCGCTGCTCGCCAGGAGGCGCGGAGAACGCTGAGCGAGCCGAGCTCGCGGTCGCGACCGGAGATCAGCGGCGCCGAGCACGGCCACGCGATGCCGAGCTCTGGATCGTCCCAGCGGCAGCCGAGCTCGTCCGAGGGATCCCACTCGTGGCTCACCGCGTACACGTGCAGCGAGGCCTCGTGGAAGTAGAAACCGTGCGCGACCCCCGGCGGGATCGAGAGCCGCAGCCGGGGCGTCGGCGGCGAGCTCGACCACAGTGCCCTGCCCTTCGGTCGGCGATCCTTCGCGAAGATCGTGGAGCCCGATCGCGGCCCTTCCGGCGACGACGGTGAGGTAGTCCGCGTGGCGCCAGTGCGCGTGCACCCCGCGGAGCACGTTGGCCTCCGAGCGGACGGCATTCCACTGCACGGGAGAGACGGAAAGCTCCCACGAGTCGCGGAAGAGCTCCGTGAAGACGCCGCGCGAGTCGGCGTGCGGCTCCAGTTGCTGCATCTCGACGCCAAAGGGCAGCACGCGGGGATTATCGCGACCCGACCGGGATGCTGCGGGAGTCAGCCGGACGAGCGTCTCGTCGTCGAGGCTCGCGGCCGGCCGGCCGAGCGTTGCTTGGGTGGCCGCGCCGGCGTGGTGTGCGGTGGGCGGGAAAGCTCTCCGATCGTCTGTTGTGCTTCCGCGAGACCGTCCGCGCGTAGCGCGTACCAGTAGCCGCGCGCGTTTCCACCGAGCGCGACCAGCCCCGCCGCGCGCAGCTGCGCGAGATGGTGGTGTGCGGTCGACTTTGCAAGTCCCGCCGCGTCGGCGAGCTCGTCGAGTGTCGCGTCGCCGGCCGCGAGCTGCCGCAGGATGCCCACCCGGCGTCCGTCTCCAAGCGCTCGGCCGAGCAGGATCGTCTGCTCGGCGAGGGACGCCTCCGGATCGAGCCGCTCCGCCGCGACCGGGTAGCAGATCACGCGCGCATCGCGGTGCTGGCAGAGGAGGAGCAGCGGCCGCGCGCCGATGTGGGGGACGAGCACCATGCGGTCGAGCTCGGGCTCGGGCTCGTACAGGTACCCGCGCGTTACCTTCTCGATCAGCGCCTGCAGGGTCGGCGTTGTCGCAGCGAGCTCGCGCGCGGCAGCGGCGGCGTCGACGATCGGGGCCATGATCTCCTGCTCTCGCGGCGCGAAGACGTCGGTCGAGAACCGGCGGAGCACGGCCACGACACGCTGCTTCGTCTTTGCCGGGGGAACCTTCAAGAGTGGGGGGAGCGCATCCGCGGCGCGACTCGCGTAGTAGCGCGGATGCGCGAGCAGCTTCGCGATCGCCCCTCGATCGCCCGTAGCCGCGCGCTCGAGCGTCGACGCGCCCACGAGGCTGACCCACGCCGGCACGTGGAGGCCGACGAGGTGTCGCCTGAGCTCGATGGGGTCGAGGCGGGCGATGCCTTCCGCGAATGCTCGCGCGTCGGTCGACGGGAGCTCGAGAGCGAGCCCGAGTAGGTGCAGCCACGCCTCGCCCGAGCGCTCCCCGGCTTGCCCGACCGCTTCGCGCAGCTCCTCGGACCACTCGCTCGGCGCGGGAACCCAGCTCTCGCCGTGCGCCACGCCTGGGGAGGTCGCCGCCGACAGTCCGATCAGGAGCTCGAGCGCCGGGCGGGCTTCCACCTCCAGGGCCTGCACCGGCGACGACGTCATGACGTCTCGAATCGGGAACGTGTTCATTTGACAAGAATCATATCTATTCGATATATATCGAATCATGCGGACGACACTCGGGCTTCAGACTCTCGGCCGCAGCGGCCTCCGCGTCTCCGAGCTCGCGCTCGGAACCATGACCTTCGGCCCGGACTGGGGCTGGGGCGCCGACCTCGACGAGAGCCGCGCGATCTTCCGCCGCTACGCCGAGGCGGGCGGCAACTTCGTCGACACCGCCTCCAACTACACCGACGGCACGAGCGAGCGCTACGTCGGTGAGCTCGTTGCGGGCGACCGGGACCGATTCGTCCTCGCGACGAAGTACACGCTGTCGCTCGAACGCGACGACCCGAACGCGGGCGGAAACCACCGCAAGAGCCTGGTCCGGGCGCTCGAGCAGAGCCTTCGCCGGCTCGACACCGACTACGTCGACCTGCTCTGGCTGCACATGCGCGACGACCTGACGCCGATCGACGAGGCCGTGCGCGCGCTCGACGACCAGGTGCGCCTCGGCAAGGTCCTCTACGTCGGGATCTCCGACTCTCCCGCGTGGGTCGTCTCGCAGGCGAACACATTGGCCGACCTGCGAGGCTGGTCGCCGTTCGTCGCGCTGCAGATCCCCTACAGCGCCGCCAGCCGTGACCCGGAGCGCGAGCTCCTGCCCATGGCCGCGGCGCTTGGGCTGGCGGTCGTGCCGTGGGGCGTCCTCGGTGCGGGAATCCTCACCGGGAAGCCTGCGGAGGATCGCCGCTGGCCGGAGGACCGGGTTTCCGAGCGCACCGAGCGAGTCGTCGTGGCACTACGCGAGGTGGCAGAAGCGAATGCGTGCACGCCGGCGCAGGTCGCGATCGCGTGGGCTCGTCAGCGACCCTCGCCGCCGACGGTCGTCCCGCTGGTCGCGGCGACACGCGAGGAGCAGATGATCGAGAATCTGACAGCGGCGAACATCAGTCTGGAGCCGTCGGAGATCGAGGCGATAGACGAAGCGGGGAAGCCGCAGCTCGGATTCCCGCGCGACTTCCTCGAGTCGGCAGACGTCCGCGAGCTGATCTACGGCGACACGTACGACCGCATCCGGCGCCCCGAGGCGTCGCTGGTCCGCGGCTAAACTGGACGTCTCGCCGACGTAGCTCAGCTGGTAGAGCACTTCACTCGTAATGAAGGGGTCCGCGGTTCGAGTCCGCGCGTCGGCTTCGAAGAATCCCCGCAAAGGCGACGTTTTCCCGGGACCGACCTCGGTCATGGCCCTTGGTGGGGCAACAGACGGGGCAACAGCGCGCGCCGAATCAGCCCATTCGAGCGGTAACTACAACGTCGACAACAGGACGGCCGTCGACTCGATGGCCACTCGCTCCCCTGCGCTTTGGATTGCGTAGCTCGCGATCGCCAGAACGGCCGCGATCACAAACAACCATGGCGACCAGAACGGTCGCCCTCTCAGGAGCTTGTAGATGCCGCGGCTGACGAGCGCGACCCCAAGACCCGCTGCCAGATGGGCAGCCGCTACACCCGCGCCTCCTCCCTCGTCGCTCGACAGGCGTGCCAGTGGGACGGCGCTCAGTAACCACAACCCGATACAAAGTGCATATCCCAAGAGGCGACCGCGATGGAGACGCTTCGCGCGAGCCTCCTCGAACATCTGCCTGTCACGGCTGCGGCTGTCGCCGCCGGCGTCACGTTGACCGGGGTCGGTCATCTCGTCACCCGCGCTCTCCAGCTAGATCATTCCGGCCATCATTGCAGCCGGCCGAGGTGCGGGTGGACGTCGCGGCCCACTGTGCAGTCGCAATAGGTGGAAGGTTCCTGTGGACGTCCGGGAGCGCATCTCGAGGAGACGCAACACGGCACCGACGTATCGCAGCTAGGGTGGTACCAGCGCGTTGGGTGTTTTTGAAGTCGTCGAGGCTTCTTGTCTCTTGCTCTTTGGCTGTCACACCAACCCGAGCGCAGCAGGGAGTTCGTTCGGACTCTCCTGTCACTGATTGAAACGAAGGAGCATCACATGCATGCGACCATCCGCCGCTACGACGGTGTGGACCAGAATCGCACGACCGAGCTGACCAGCAAGGTCAACGAGACCCTCGTTCCGAAGCTCAGCAAGCTCCCGGGCTTTGCCGGCTACTACCTGATCGAGGCCGGCAACGGCGTCTTCAGCTCGCTCGGTCTCTTCGAGACTCCCGAGCAGGGCATGGAGTCCTCGAAGTTCGTCGCCTCATGGATCCGCGACGAGAAGCTCGACGCGATCGTCCCGAACGAGCCGAAGATCACGAGTGGCAACGTCGTGGCTCACAGCAACGGCGTCACCGCCTCGTAGCTCGACCACGACTATTCGAATGGAGGGCTCGGCTTGTGCCGGGCCCTCACTCGTATGCGGCTTGGTTCGGGACCTCGGGTGCGCTACGTGCGACGCCTTGCCCGTCGCTCTTGGACCGCGCGGCACTTTGGGAATCGCTTCAGCCCTAAACGCTGGTGCCGTCTCCGACGCCGAAAGCTCCGCCCACTCCACCGTTGGCGGCAGCGAGCTAGGTGGGGCAACACGGGGCATTGAAGGGATCCGCGGTTCGAGTCCGCGCGGCGGTTCGGCTAAGGACCATAGAAGCAAGGCCTCTGTTTGGGGGATGGGACGGTCACGCGGGCGGGGGCGACACAACCGGTCAGCCTCTCTCTGCAACGATTTCACGTAGTGCGTGAGATCACTCGATCCAGGGGCGATAGGTTCCTCTAGTGGGCGAGCGTCTTTCGACTGTCCTGTTCATCTTCCCGGACTCGCGTGAGATTCGACACATGCGCGAACCTCCCAGGGTCGGCAGTCGCGTGAGAAGCCGACGCAGGGCCGTCTGCTACGTGGCGCAGGTGGTCGACAGCGGCAGCGACACCTACGTGGCCACCTGTGTAGGAACGGCTCGGGTCGCCACCGCGCCTCATCGACCGGCGGACCCCACGAATGTGGCGATGATGCAAGACGAGCGAGACCTCATCGAGAGGGATCCGGCTGCCGACCTTCTGCAACGCGTCAAGGAATTGGTCTCGCCGCGGGCGATCAGGCGGAGATGGCGCTACCGCAACTACCTTCCCTAGCTCTCCGGGTGCGAGACCGCGTATAGCCACCCGCGTCCATGCGCTCCCAGCCCATCGACTTCGCCTCCACTCGCCTCCGAGAGAAGGTCGTGGTCAGGGTTCCCTGCGGACCCGTCGACCGGGCTCAGCGACCGTAGGTCACGAGACGCGCCCGAAGCTCCGGGCCGAGCTCGTCGCGAGGCTCTGCGTGCCGCGCCAGAACGGAGGCGAAGGCCACGGCTAGGACGTTGAGGACGAGGACGACGCAGAAGGCGATGCAGAGGCCGAGGGTGAGGAATATCCACATCACGCAGAAGAGCGTGCCTAGACCGGCGGATGGTCCCCGCCGGTCCAGGCATTCGAGGCTGAAGGGATGCAGGCGCCGGAGGGCCCGCATCGTTTCCGACTAGATGCGTGCGCCGGTCAGTATCTCCACGAGTGGTGCCTCGTAGAGATCCGCGGAGCGGACCGTCCCGCCCATCCCGCTCACGATCTCTTGGCGTTTCGCGGCGAACTGGCGCTCGGCTTCGTCCGCGCCCTCCTTCGTCTCCCAAAGGACGATCGAGCGCGCACGCCGATTGTCCTCATCGACGAGGGAGATGAAGCCTGCGAAGCCGTCGATCTCTTTGAGACCCGGGATGATCTTCTCCCGGATGATCCCCAGGACCTCCTCGCGCTTCGACGCATCGACACCCTCGATCTCGACGAGCCGTCCGAACATCGCCCCTCCTTCCGTCGATTGTGCTCGATGGTACGAAATCGAGTGAGTAGATGTCGGAACTTCGGCGACCCGACGTTCGCGACCCGGCACAGCGGCAAGCTCGGCTTAGGTACAAGGTGGTCCATGTGCTTCGCGGACCGAGCGGCACCCCGAGTCGATGCTGTCGCAAAGGCTCCCGTGTGAGCGGCTGAATGTGCGAGCACGTCGTGTGACTCGCGTTGCGGTGCTCGCGGGAGTGGCGGCTGCGCTGCTCCCGGTCGCCGCGGCGCGTCCGGCTGCCTCTGCCTCGGAGATCCGCGTGCCCGAGGATGCAGCAACGCTCCAGCTCGCGATCGAACGCTCCCAGCCGGGCGACACGATCGTGCTCGCTGCCGGCACGTACCCCGGTGGGAACGTCGTACCTCCGGAGAAGCGGGACATCACGATCCGAGGCGTCGACCGGAACCAGGTCGTCCTCGACGGCGGCGACACGCGGATGAACGGGATCGTCGTGCACGCGGACGGCGTCTCGATCCTCAACCTGTCGGCGCACAACTTCCTCCGGAATGCGTTCTGGTGGGAAGGCGCCGACCGCTTCCGCGGGTCGTACCTCACCGTGTGGAACGTCGGGGAGTACGGGATCTACATCGAGGACGGCGAGCAGGGAGCGATCGACAACGACTACGTCTCGGGCGCCGCCCGCGCGGCGTACTACGTCGGCGAATGCCGGCCCTGCCGCGCCACGCTCTCGCAGGTCGTGGCGAGGTTGTCGGCCGTGGGGTACTCGGGGACGAACGCGACCGGGGTCACGATCCGCGACTCGATCTGGGATCGCAACGGAGCAGGGATCGTCCCCAACACCTACGCGAACGAGGCGCTTCCGCCGCAGGCGAGATCGACCATTACGGGTAACACGGTCACGAACAGTGGCCGCGCGCGCGTGCCCATCCGGACCGCGCTCGCAGGCTTCATCGGGATCGGCATCGCGGTTGCGGGGGGCAACGAGAACGTCATTCGCCAGAACCGCGTGACCGGGAGCCAGCGCTATGGCGTCGCGGTCTTCCCGACCGCCCGGTTCGTCGTCTTCGACCCGGGCGTGCCGGAGCCCGGGCCACCGTGGCGGGCGCGCGGCAACCGCGTCTCCCGGAACGTTGTCACCGGCAGCGGGCGGGCCGACCTCGCGCTCGCGAAGGGCTCGGGACGGGGCAACTGCTTCACGGCGAACGTCGCTCGGCGCTCGTCGCCGCGCGGCCTCCAGACTCCCACCTGTAGGCGCGTCGCGGGTGACGGCGACGCATCCGTCGCCGCGCAGCTCACGCGACCCGTGCGGGTGATGGTCGACGAGACGCTCCGCCGTCGCAACCCGCCGGAGTACACGTCGATGCCGACTCCGCCTCCGCAGCCGACCATGCCGGCCGGCGGCTAGGCAGCGAGCGTCACGGCGTCGAGACGACCTCGAAGAGCTGCCATTCCCCGGGAACGCCCTTCAGGCGGTGCGTTCCGCGGTCGTCGAATTCGATACCCGAGCCGAGCACCAGGTCCTTGACGATCGAGGAGACGAGGATGCCTCCCTCCTCCGCGGCCGACATCACGCGCGCTGCGATGTGAACCGCCAGGCCACGGACCGCCTGTCCGACGAGCTCCACCTCGCCCGTGTGCAGGCCGACACGGATCGTCACTCCCAGCTCGCGGAGCGCCTCGACCATGCGAGCGGCACAGGTGACGGCGCGCGCAGGCCCGTCGAAGATCGCGAGAAACCCGTCACCGGTGTGATCGACCTCGCGCCCGCGGTAGGCGTTGAAGTGCTCTCGGACGATCTCGTCGTGAGACCGAGCGAGCCTGATCCATGCGCTGTCCCCGCGCTCGGCGGCGATCCGTGTCGAACCGACGACGTCGGTGAAGAGCATCGTCGCGAGGCGCCGATCGAGAAGCGGCGATGCCTTCGTGCCGGTCAGGAACTCCTCGACCTCGTCCAGCACGGGCGTGAAGTCGCCCGCGTGAAAGGGAAACGAATCGGCGCCAGGGAGCTCGACGTACTTCGCGTCCGGAATGTGGTCGGCGAGATAGCGGCCGAACGCGACGCGGTGATGGCGGTTGCCGGCTCGGTGCACGACGAGCGTCGGCACTCGGATGCTCGGAAGGATCGGCCGGATGTCGATCTCCGTGACCCAGCGGTACATGGTCGCCGAAGCGCGGCGCGGCATGGCCAACCTGGAGTACCGCAACCACCAGCTCCGGAAGCGAGGGTCGTTGGCGACCGACGGAGCCGTCAGGTCGAGGATCTCGCTCGTGACGCCCCAGTGCTGCTGCCAGGCCGCGAGGAGCTTCTCGGCCGTCGCTTCGGGCATCCCGATCGGGTAGTCGTCCGCCCTCCGCCAGCGCGCGAAGCTGTTCACGAGCACGAGCGCGCGCACCCGCTCGGGATGGGACGCGGCGAGCATCGCCGCCATCGGCCCGCCCTCCGTGTCTCCGAGGACCACCGCCTGCTCGACCCCGACGGCGTCCATGACCGTTCGGGCGTCGTCCGTCCACTGCTCGATCGTCGGCAGCGAGGCGAGCGGCACCGGGTCCGAGACTCCCGTTCCACGCTTGTCGTACCAGAGCACGCGGGTGAAGGAGCCGAGGCGATCCATGTACGTGGCAACCGAGGGCTCGTCCCACATCGCATCCATGTTCGTGGCCCAGTTGGTCAGGAAGACCAGGTCGAGAGGGCCGGAGCCGAACACCTGGTACGCGACGTATCCGTCCGGGCTGGCGGCGTAGCGGGTCTCGGGTCGGAGCGACGGGCTCATGCTGACGTCGGAGGCTATCGCGGCGCTCGTTCGCGCTCGGCGCGCTTGTCGATCAACCCGAACTCGAACTCGGATCTGGACTTTCCTTACCCGTCGACAGCCCGCGCCTGACCCTCCGTCGGCGACGCTTTCTCGAGTCGAAAGGAGGTCGCACGATGTTCAGCAAGCTTTCGAAGGGTGTGGTGGTTGCGGTAGTGCTGGGGTTGGCCGCGGCGCTCGCGCCGGTTGGTCTCGCGAAGGACGGAGACGTGCTCGTCAGGGGCACCTGCACGGGCTCCAGCACGTCGAAGTTGAAGCTGAGCCGGGAGAACGGCCGGGTCGAGGTCGAGTTCGAGGTCGACCAGAATCGAAACGGCGTGACCTGGCAGATCGTCCTCGAGCGGAACGGCACCCGCGTGTTCAGGGGCGCCCGCACGACGAGGCCGCCGTCGGGGTCATTCGAAGCGCGCCGCGTCGTTTCGGACACGCCTGCCGCGGATCGCTTCCGGGCCCGCGCCACGAGCCCGTCCGGCGAGGTGTGCACCGCGCGCGCGTCGTTCTGAGCCGATCGGACGAAACTCGTCGAATCCCCCCAAAGGGGCAGTTTCGGCGCCGCGCGCGGAGGTAGGACCCCGGCGTCGATTCAAAGGGGGAAACCACATGAGACTGCCGCTTATCGGCGTTGCCGTCCTCGTCGCCCTCGCGCTCGCTTCTACGGCGATCGCCGGCAGCGAGAACGGCAACAAGATTCAATGTTTCGACGGCACGACAGACGGCGGGTTCAACGGCACGTGCACGCTGACGGCCGAGGGTGCAACGCTCGATACCGTCGACGGCGATGCCGATCCGAACAACGCGTATGCCGGTGTGTATCTCCAGAACTCGAACTTGGACGGCAAGCTCGTGAGCAAGATCAACAAGCTCGCGTTCACGTTCGACGGATCGGGAGCCGCGGGTGGGTCGCCACGATTCAGCATCCCAATCGACGAGGACGATGACGGAACCACGGAGGCCTACGCGTTCGTCGACACGCTGGGATGCAATGACAGCTCGCCAAATTCGGGCACGCTTGATGCGATCGACGACCCGACGTGCCTCGTCGCTTATGGGGCCACTGTCTATCCCAACTGGGCTGCGTTCGCCTCGGCCAACCCCACGTACCGGGTCGCGTCAGACGCGCTTTCGTTCGTCATAGTCGACCAGCCGGGCGAGTTCACGATCACGAACGTGCAGCTCGGCAAAGGCCCCGCAAAACCTGCGAAGTAAGTAGAGAGCGATCCGCATACGCGGAACGGTGCCGTGAAAGCGGCTCATGCGGAGTCCGGCAAGCTCCGCAACATCCTTCCTCGGCGCGCGTGCGACGCCGCTTTCCGTTCCCCAACGCAGCGCTCAGGCATGGACGTACCTGGCGCCGAGCGTCGTCGCGAGCGTTCGGTGCGCGGGCGATGTGCCCACCAGAGTCGAGCGCGAAGGGGCAATGCGGCGGCCTCGCGCGAAGGCGAGGGGCAACCCCGGAAGCGGCGGCCGACACCAGCAGGTCGGCGGGCCGCCGGCGTGGGGGCAAAGAGCGTGCTCGACCGGACCGGAGAGCTCGGCCGCGAGCTGTGTTGCCACGCGTGCGAGCTCTTCCTCGTCGCCGCCCGGGCTCCAGTCGAAGACCAGGTGAGGCGCATCCCGGTCGAGCTCCTCGAGCACGTGGTTCCACCCGGGCTGCCCCAACGCGGTGGCCGCGACGAAGCCACCCGCGATCGCGTTCGGCGAAGACTCCCGCTCGAACGGAACCGTCTCGACCTCCGCGAATCCCTCGTCCGTCGACGGCGGCTCGAGCTCACGGAGGGCGCGCATCTGGGAGGTCGGCGCGAGCACGCCCGGCTCACGCCGTGCTAGCTCCCGGAGCTTCTCGGGCGACGGCAGCGCGCCAAAGCGTTCGAGCAGCCGCTCGACGAGGTTGACCTGAGCCTGCGCCAGCGGGGTGTCGAGCCAGATGCAGCGCGCTTCGGCTCCGTGCCGGTTTGCCGTCTCGATCACGTAGCTCCGCGAGGCGCGGGTGAGATACGTGTTGTCGAGGACGACCCGGCGAGCGCCTGACGACAGCTCCTCGTCGAGCGCAGCAGCGAGGTCGCGTAAGGATCCTCCGCGCTCGTCGCGGTTGAGCCGGAGGTAGTCGCGTGCGACGTACTCCTCCGCGATGCGGCTCTTCCCGGCGCCCGGGATGCCCATCACGAGGATCACGTCCGCCGTCCGCGAGCGTCGCTGGGTGCGCCTCCGGCGCGGTGCTCCGAACGCAGCGGTGAGAGCGGCTCGTTCGTCGGGCTCGAGGGCGAGCGTCGCGGCGTGGGCGGCGGAGCGCGCCGTCTCCGGCCGCCGGGCTCCGGGAATCGCGACGACCTCGGGAGAGAGGTCGAGCAGCCAGGCGAGCGCGATCTCGGCCGGGGTTGCCTCTCGTGCGCTGGCGAGGTCGGCGAGCGGCTGCCGGCGAGCGAGCCCGCCAGCGCGGCGAGGTCCACCGAGCGGGGAGTGGGCGATCACGGCGACGCCGGTCTCCGCGCAGCGCTCGACGACTCCGCCTCGGAGCGCGCGATCGTCGTAGACGCTGAGCGCGACCTGCACCGCCGAGATCGGCGCGAGCTCGAGCGCCTCGTCCAGCTGGAGCCGGTTGACGTTCGCCACGCCGACGCTCTTCACCACGCCCTCGTCGACGAGTCGCGCGAGCGCACGCACAGAGGTCCTCCAGGGAGTCTGCGGATCGGGCGTGTGGACGAGGTAGAGGTCGATGGGCAGGCCGTCGAGCGCAGTGAGGCTCGCCTCGCAATCGGCCCGAATCGCCTTCGCTCGACCATCGGGGATCCAGCTGTCGCCGGCGCGTGTCATGCCGCCCTTGGTCACGACTCGCGCGGTCGCGTCGGCGCGGCTTGCTCTCAGACCCCGAACGAGCAACCTCTCGTTGTGGCCGAGGTCGGACGCGCCGAGGCCGTAGGAGCGCGCGGTGTCGAAGACGGTGATGCCTGACTCGGCCGCGGCAGCGATCGTCTCGAGGGCGAGCTTCTCGTCCCGGTTCTCGTCCGTCGACATCCGCATGCAGCCGAGGCCGACGCGGAGCTCCGAAGCGGCTAGCCATCCAGGGCCGGTCAGGCCAGGGAGGCTACTTACGCTGCGGCGGCGAAGATCCGGCCCACGTTCTCGTCCGAGAAGAAGTCGGCGGGCGAAGTCACTCCCGCAGCGACCCGCGCGAACCCGTCCATCGCCTCCTGGCTTCCGGCCACCGCCCCCAGCACCTGCTGGAGCTCGGGCGGCGGCGGATGGAGGGTCGCGAGGTCGTTCGTGAATGCGTACATCGGCAAGACCTGCTCGTCGCGGCGAGCGTGGTAGTCGGCCATCGCCTCTTCGAAGCTACGCGAGCCGGAGAACGTCTCGTGCAGCGCCGTGGCGCACAGCTCGGCGTCGCGGAACGCGTCGTGGATGCCCTGGGCGGTGATGAAGTCCTTGTTGTAGCCCGCGTCGCCGACGAGTGCCCACCCGGGACCGTACGGCTTTCGGAAGAAGCCGCGGACGGCGGTTCCGGCGAAGCGCTCCTCGCGAGTCGCCGCGCGCAGCCGTTCGGCGAAGCTCGGCACGGCGTCGACGGTCTCGAGATAGCTGCGCTCGATGTCCTTCCTCACGGCCTCGAACTCCGAGTACGGCCGGCCGACGATGACGAGCGTCAGGTCGTCGTTCGTGGGCCACGCGGCGAACCCGAGCTCGGGGCGGACGTACGTCTCGAAGCGGCCGTCCATCTCGAGCCCGCTCCAGTAGCTGTAGTAGCTCACCTGGAGCTGTGGTGTCTCGTTGTACTCGTCGGCGCTCACGGCGTCGGCGACGAGCGAGTAGCGGCCGTCCGCCCCGATCACGACGCGCGCGTGCTCGTCGACGGTCTGGCCGCCCTTGCCGTGGCCACGAATCCCGACCACGCGGCCTTCGTCGACGAGGAGGCTCTCGACCGTGAACTCCTCGCGGATCTCGACGCCCGCCTCGGAGGCCGCGTCCACCAGCAGCTTGTCCAACACCGTGCGCCGCGGTGCGTAGGCGACCGGCGCTTCGGAGGTTCCCGGATCGCCCGAGATCGTGAAGGGGCCGAAGTCGAACGCGTAGGTGTCCACGGGCGGGCAGCCGGTTGCGACGACGCGGTCGAGCAGCCCCCAGTGCCGCAGTGCGGCGACTCCCGGTGGGTGGACGAGGTGCGTCGAGACGGTGTCGCTCGGAAACGTTGCCCGATCGACCAGCAGGACGCGATAGCCGTTGCGTGCGAGCAGCATCGCCGTCGGCGACCCTGCGCAGCGCGCCCCGACCACGATCGCGTCGTATGCCTTGCTCATGGGATTCCTCCTCATCTCGAATCAGCGCTTCGCTCTGGAAGCTAGGAGCGGGAAGGAGGAAGTGCTTCGGCGGAACTACCCAACTTTCGTCTTCTGCGGAATGGGTACTAGACGAGCTGCTGCTTGTACGCGTACGCGGTAGCCGCGGCGCGCGTCGACACCCCGAGCTTGGCGTAGATGTTGCTGACGTGTCGATCGACCGTCCTCTCGCTGAGGACGAGCTCGGTCGCGATCGCCCTGTTGGTCTGGCCGGCCGCAAGCAGGCGCAGCACCTCGAGCTCGCGGCGCGTCAATCCGTGCGTGTCTCGCGAGCTGAAGCCGCGCAGCAGGGAGCCAACTCGAGCGAGGTCCTGTGCGGCGGCGAGCTCCTCGAACACGGCACGCGCCGCCTCCAATTCGAGCACGGCCGTGTCGTCGTCGCCGAGTGCGGCGCATGCGCGTCCCACGAGCACGCGGGCACGCGCTCCCTCGTACGGCGCTTCGAGCTCCTGCCATGCGTTCCACGCGTGCCGCAGTGTCGTCAATGCAGCCGCGGCGTCGCCCCGAGCCAGCGCCACGGCCCCGGCGGCGTGCGCCGACATCGCGCCGAGCGCGTCGCTTCCGCTGGGCGCGCGAGATCTCCGCGAGCTCGTCGCTCGCATGCTCGGCCTCGTCGACCTCTCCTGCCGCCAACGCGATCTCGACGTACGCAGGGAGCAGCGCCGCACGATCGAGTGGCGGGCTGGTCTCGGCGACGACTCGGCGGATTGCCGCGAGCGCGGCGGCGATGTTGTCCTGCGCCAGGCGCAGCAGTGCAAGACCCGGCTGCGGCTCGTGGCCGTGTCGGGTCGCGGCGCGATATGCCTCCTCCGCCTCCGGGAAGTCGCCGCGCAGGCGATGGAGCTCTCCCTCGACGTAGCGGGCCCGCGCGGCCGCGCGTTGATTCAGCACCCCCTGCGCGCGGACGCTTCGCGCCTCCTCCAGCGCGGCCTGCCACGCTCCCTGGAGCTGCATGATCTCGGCGCGGTGCACCAGGCAGACGCCCGTGTGCGCGACCATGTCGGGCTCCCGCTCGCACCAGAGTGTCAGGGCAGTGGTCCACTCTCGAGCGCGGCGCAGCTCGTACGCGCCCTGACAGACCGCGATCGTGTTGCAGTAGAGGATCCCCGCCACGATCGGCGACAGCTCCCCCGTCGTGACCGCGATCATGCTCTCGTCGACGAGCCGGAGGCCCTCCTTGGTTCGCCCCAGCTCGAGAAGGGCGTGGCCCTCGTCCATCACGCCGATCGCGACCAGGTCGCGATCGCCGAAGCGCTGACCGATGTCGGCGGCCTCGGCAGCCAGGGCGCGTGCCGCTTCGAAGTCACCCTCCGCGAAGTGGCCGAGCATCGCTGCGAGGAGGAGGTAGCCGCGCTCGACGCACTCCTGACCGTCGCGCTCGAGCAGCCGCTCCCCGCGAGCAAACCATCCACTTGCCGGCGCCCCCTCGCCTCGCATCAAGAGATTCAGGCCGATCCACCACGTGCAGAGCGCGGCTCGCGGCACCTCGCCCGCGTCGAGGTGGGAGTAGTGAGCGCGCTCGAGGCAGCGAAGGTATTCGTGGTCACGGCCGAGCATGTAGGCCGACGTCGCGAGCAGCTCGAGATCCTCCGGCTGCGAGCGGGCTCGCTTCGTCGGCACGCGACAGTGACTCGTACGCGTCGACCCATGCGTGCTTCGCGCACGACGCCCGGCCGCGCTCGAGCTTCTTCGTCGCCGACTCCGTAATGGGCGGCATCCCGCCCGAATCCTACGTCCGGGCGGGGGCGTTTCGGTTCGTTCAGATCTCGCCGGCGAAGGAGTCGCGCACGTAGATCCCCTTCGCGGGCTCGTCGCGCGAGCTCCGCAGATAGCGGCTCCACGCCTGCTGCTCGTGCCAGACGGCCCCGAGCTCCCAGACGCAGAACGTCGGCCGGTGCGTGCTCTCGACGATCCACGGACGGAAGGCGATCGCGTCGTCGCCGTCCTTCGCCCAGACGGTCTGCCAGAGCTCGTTGTCGTTCCGCCAGGAGCACGCGATGAGGAAGTAGAAGCTCTCCCCGCAGCGGTGCAGGATCACGAACCCGAGCTCACCCGAGAGCGCGAGCTTCCCCGACTTGGCGCCGTCGCGCAGGTTTCGGCGAGCGAGCGCGCGCACGGCGAGCGGGACTGGAGCTTCCGCGGGAGCGATGTCGTACCACTTGAGGAGCACCTCCCCCAAGGTGAGGCGGGCCTCGGGGCGCACGAGCTTGGAGCTGTGCCGGTAGTCCGGCCTGACTCCGATCTCCTCGAGGACGCTCATCTCTGCTGTGCCCATCGCCGCCTCCGTTCGGTTCGTTGACTCCGTGGAAGCTAACTCAGAAATAGGGCCGATCACGCCCTCTATATCTGATTGACTTGGTGAGTGGCGACGCCGACCGCACGTCTGCTCGAGCTCCTCGAGCTGCTCCAGACGCAGACCGTGGCGACGGGG
Organism: uncultured Actinomycetes bacterium; assembly: GCA_963721795.1. Taxonomy (GTDB): domain Bacteria; phylum Actinomycetota; class Thermoleophilia; order Gaiellales; family Gaiellaceae; genus GMQP-bins7. The sequence continues at coordinate 265,125 of CAVRLT010000020.1, read as the reverse complement.
CCGGAGATCGCCACTCGGCTCGACATCGACCGGCGCACCGTCAGGCGCTACGTCTCCGCGCTGCAGGATCTCGGCATCCCGATCGAAGGCCAGCGGGGCGTCGGCGGCGGCTATCGCATCCGTCCCGGTTACCGCCTCCCGCCGCTGATGCTCGACGACGACGAGGCGGTGGTCGTCGCGCTCGGGGTCGTCGCGGCGGGCCGGCTGGGGCTGGCCGGCTCGGCGGAGTCGGCCGAGGGCGCGCTCGCGAAGATCCACCGCGTCCTTCCGGATTCCGTGCGCAGGCGCGTCGAAGCGCTCGAGACGACCCTCGACTTCACGACGGCAGCGCCGGCCGGCGCCCCGGTCGCCGGCGAGACGGTGCTGTTGCTGGCGGACGCGATCCGGCGGCGTCGGCGGCTCCGAATCTCCTACCGGGCGTTCTCGGGCGAAGCGACGCGTCGCGAGGTGAGCCCGCACGGCCTCGTCGTGCACTCCGGGCGCTGGTACCTCGCGGCGTTCGACCACGTGCGCGACGACCTCCGCACGTTCCGGGTCGACCGTATGCGGCGAGCAGTCCTCGCGCAGGAGGCGGCGGTCGCCCCTCCGGACGGATTCGATGCCGCTGCGTACATCAGGCGCTCGCTCGCCCGCACGCCGTGGCCGCACGAGGTGGAGGTGCTGCTCCAGCTCTCGCTGGAGGAGGCGACCCGCCGCCTGCCTGCGACCCTCGCGGAGCTCGCCGAAGCGGACGGCGGCACCCTGCTCCGAATGCGTGTGAGCTCGCTCGACTGGATGGCGCGCATCCTCGCGGGGCTCGACTGCCCGTTCACGATCCGCAAGCCGGAGGAGCTGCGCGCGAGCGTTCGCGGGCTGGCCGATCGCCTGGTCGCGTCGACTCCTGAGTCCGCCCGGCTCACGAACGACCTCACGCATCGAGGCGCTGGTCCTCGAGGTCGAGATCGCGGGAGACTCGGAGCCAGACCTCGTTCGAGATCGCACCGCTTCGACGGAGCTCGAGCACTGCCCGACGCTCGGCCTCGAGCAGCTCTCGGCGCAGCCGCTGGAAGTCCTGTGAGCGCAGCTCGATCGCTCCGTCGTCGCCCTGGTCGAAGCGCGCTCTGAAGCGGTCGCTCCTGAAGCGATAGAGACCCCGGACCCGCTCGGCGGTGTCGTCGCGTACCCAGTCCTCGCCCTCGAGCTCCTCGAGGCGCGCGATCGCGGCCTCGGCTGCTCGGATGCGGGCCTTCGCGTCCTCGCGGGCCTCGCTTTCGTCCTCTTCGAGCCCGAGCGCGCGAATGACGAGCGGCAAAGTCAGCCCCTGCCCGACGAGCGTCGCGAGGATCACCGAGAACGTCAGGAAGAGGATGAGTTCGCGACCGGGGAAGGGCGCACCCGCGTCCGTCTCGAGCGGCAGGGCGAGCGCCGCCGCCAGAGAGACCGCGCCGCGCATGCCCGCCCAGGAGAGGAAGACCGCTCCCCGCCAGTTCGACATCCGGCGGGCGATCTTCTTCGGCGCGTGGAGGACGGCGAAGACCCACACGAAGCGCACGGCGATCACCGTCACGCTGATCAGCGCGGCGTAGGCGAGGAGCCGCCCGGCCGGGATGTCGCCGAGCGCGTCGATGACGATCGGCAGTTGCAGGCCGACGAGCACGAAGAGGACGGCGTTCAGGAGGTACTGCACGATCTCCCAGACGGCGATGCCCTGAAGCCGTACTTGTGAGGTGGTCAGCTCGGGCGTGTACCAGCCCAGGTAGATCCCGGCCGTGACGGCCGCAAGGACGGCCGAGAAACCGAGGAGCTCGGCAGGCAGGAATGCGAAGTACCCCGTCATGAGCGAGATCGTGATCTCCGCAGGCGAGTTGTCGAGCCGGCGGCGAACCTGACGCACGATCCAACCGACGGCGAGCCCGACCGCGACACCGCCGACGACGCTGAGGACGAAGCTCCCACCCGTCGCGGCAGCCGAGAACGAGCCGGTCAGCACCGCCGCCACGGCGACGCGATAGAGGACGAGGCCCGTGCCGTCGTTCACGAGGCTCTCGCCCTCCACGATCGAGACGAGCTTGCGCGGCACGCCGAGCCGCCGCGCGATCGCGGTCGCGGCGAGCGGATCGGTCGGGGAAACGATTGCGCCGAGCACGAACGCGGCCGGCCACGTGAGCCCGTCGACGACCGCGTGTGCGACGACCGCGACCCCGACGGTCGTCGCGACGACGAGGCCGACCGCCAGGAGCCCGATCGGCCGCATGTTCGCCCGCAGGTCGCGGAGCGACGTGAAGAACGCCGCGCCGTAGAGAAGCGGCGGCAGCACGCCGAAGAAGATGAGCTCCGGCTTGGCCTCGAGCTCCGGCATCCCGGGCACGAGGCCGATGGCGAGCCCGCCGAGCACGAGGAGGATCGGGTAGGGAACGCGGAGGCTCGGAGCGAGCGCGAGCATGGCCGCGATCGCCGTCAGCAGCCCTAGCGCAACGAGCCCGTCCTGGAGGTCCAGGTGCACGCGCGCATCGTGCCGCACGGGGGTGCGAATCCGTCGGCCCGCCTGCCATAGTCCCGGCGCGTGTCGCCGACGCCAGGGAAGCTCGAGGTTCAGCAGGTCTACAACGACACGTTCCGCGGCTGGCCGGTCGCGCCGCGCCACCGGCAGCACCCGATCCGCGGCTCCTTCCTCGATCCGCGCCCCGACCCCGAGCGCGGCGCGACGTACCACGACGGCATCGACGTCGCCGTCCGCGACGACCGGCCCGAGCGCGGGGCTCCCCCCGGCCGGACGCACCGGGTCTACGCGATCGAAGGTGGGCCGGTCACGTTCGCCTCACCGGCCGGCACGCGCGGCTCCGTTCACGTCGGCCACTTCAGGTACGGGCACGTGGACGCCGTGGTGCGGGTGGGTGAGATCGTCGTGCCTGCGCAGCACATCGGATGGACGTGCAAGGACGACTGGCACGTGCATCTCGGCGAGTCGATCTTCACCGCGAACGGCGGACGCATCGTCGTCAATCCGCTGAGACCCGGCGGGAAGCTCCATCCATTCGTCGATTCCGCGCCTCCGGCGATCCGCGAGATTCGCTTCTACACGCCCGCGACGCCGGCCTGGGGACGGCGACCCGCGACGAGCGTCGCTCGCCTCCCTCCTGCGGGAGAGCGCCTGAACCGGAATGCGCTTGCCGGCCGCGTCGACGCGCGCGTCCGCGTGAGCGATCCGCAGAGCTTCATCGGCTGGTTCCGGGAGCTCCCGTGGCTCGCGGCGCCGCACCACCCGTTTCGGATCGACGTGAGGATCAGGGACCTGTCGACCGGCCGCGTCGTGCGCCGGCGCGAGGTGTTCAGGGCGGAGCAGCTGCTCGGACTCTCCGCCGGACGGCACTACGCGCCCGGCACCGAGCAGAACCTCGTCGCGAAGGGCTGCATGCGGTTCCACGGCTCGGTTCGCTGCGACGGCGTGTACTGGTTCCGGCTCTTCCCGCTCCGCTACTGGGACACGACCGCGTCTCCCGGACGGCCGCTATCGCCTGGAGGTCAGCGTGTGGGACGTCGCCGGGAACCGGGCGCAGGCGGACGTCGAGGTGACGGTCGCCAACGGCGTCTAGGGCGAGGCAGCTCGCCGCTACACGTCCGGGATCAGTCCGAGCCAGGCGACGGCGCCGGGCAGCTGGAGGCGGGCGTAGCTCGTCGCCGTGTGGCTCCACGAGCCCGTCCGCTTTTCGAGACGGCCGCGCGGCCCGAGCTCCTCCAGCTCCTTGAAGAACCGCCCTGACTGCGTGTGCTGGTTGACGACGATCTCGTCCGCGTCGCTCCACCAGACCTGGAGCGGAACGCCCGAGCTTGCGATCTCGCGCACCCAGTGCATGGGGCCGCGGAGGACGTACTGCGCGGCGGTGCGTCCTCGGCGTGCCGCCGACCTCGAGGCGTGCGAGCGCCTGCAACGTCCGACCGCGCGGGCTGCGCGCGAACTGCTCGTACCGGAGCTCGAAGTCGGTGACGGAATCGAACGCGACCGCTCCGGCGAGCAGACGTGGATGCTGCCCGAGGAGCAGAAGGGTCTCCTGGCCGCCCATGCTCCCGCCCACCGCGTAGACGCGCTCGGCGTCGATTCGCAGCCAGGGACGCGCAGACCGGAGGAGGGCGGGCATGCGAGCGAGGTCGTCGATCTGGCCGCGCCAGCCCCAGGAATGAAGCGGTAGCCGGCGTCCCATCCCTCCCGGGCAGACGACCGCGAAGTCGCCGAGCGCGGGGAGCCTTCCCCACAGCCGCGCGTTCGTCCTCGCCCGAACGCCGCGTCCGTGCGGCGAGATCACGAGCGGAATGGGCGCGGAAGGGTTGTTCGGGCCGTACTCCGCCGGCGCGACGACGACCGCCCAGCGCGGCACGCCGTTCGCCGCTCGGTAGCGCACTCCCCAGTGCTTGACCTCCTCGCTCACGTGGGGCGCGCGGCTAGAGGCGTTCTTGCTGGCACGACGAAGAATTCTCCGCAAAATGCGACTGTCGCTCGTCACCCTTCTGCTCGCCGTCGCGGGAACGCTGGCGCTCGACCTCGAGGCATCGTCCTCGCCACGGGCACCGGCGATGACATCGAAAGCGATCGTGACGGTCGTGCAGCCGGAGACGGTGGACGTCGCCTTCGTGCGTGACGGCCGTCTGGTCCGCGTGGAGCGCGTGGTGCCGAAGGGGATCCCGCCGCGAATGCACGCGCTCAAGGAGCTCACGCAGGGCCCGACCCGCGCCGAGCGCGCGCGAGGGTTGCGCACGGCGATCCGACCGGGCGTGCGCCTCCGCTCCCTCCGGTCCGGGCAGGGCATGTGGCTCGCGAGCTTCTCTCGGTCGCTCTTCGGGCCGGGGTCGTCGACGACGGTGCGCACGCGGCTCGCGCAGATCACCTGGACGCTGTCCCGACTGGAAGGACCACAGGAGTTCGCCTCGATCTCGGCGGAAGGACGGCTCGCCACGGTGGTGCGCCTGGGCGTTCGTCCCGGAGCCTGGCGCGCGCAGAAGGGGGAGAAGGGCTATCCGTACAGCACCCGCGGGGTCCAGCTCCGCCTCTGGCAGCTCGGGTACCTCTCGCGCGCGGGCGTGACCGGCTCGCTCGACTACGCGACCTCGCAGTCGGTGCTCGCATTCCAGGGCTGGGAAGGGCTTTCGCGCACGGGCACGCTGACCGGCGAGACGCAGGTCGCGCTCGTCGACGCAGATCGCCCACGGCCCCGGCAGCGAGCCGCCGGACGCCGGGTCGAGATCCATCGCGACCTCGGCGTCCTGCTCCTCGTCGAGGAGGGTGTGGTCTCTCGCGCCGTGCACACGTCCACCGGCGCCGGCGGGCGGGACACCGTCGGGCTCGTTCCGGATCTATCGCAAGGAGATCATGTCCTGGTCGGTCCCGTTCCAGGTGTGGATGCCCTACGCCGCGTACTTCGTGGGCGGGATCGCGACGCATCAGTACCCGCACGTACCGGAGTACCCGGCCTCCCACGGCTGCGTCCGGCTGCCCGAGGGCGATGCGGCGCGCGTGTACCAGTTCGTCGAGCTCGGCACACCCGTCACCGTTTTCTAAGCCGTCTCGTCGCTTTTTCGGCACGAACTCGGCACAAAGCTGTGCGAACTCTGCTCCTACCCTCGGGACATGCGCCGACTCGCCCTCGCCCTCGGAGCCTTCGCGCTGGTGGCGCTCGCTGGGTCGCCCGCGCTCGCGCACCTCGACACGGCTGACCGATACACGCACAGCGCCTGTCCGGCGACGGCAGCGAATCGCGTCGACCCGATCAACGTCGTGTTCACCGCCTGGGGAACCTGGGGGCGGGCCGAGAGCCAGACCGTGTCTCACGCGGGCTGGACCGCAACCTCCGGGTCGACCCAGGTCTTCGCCGATCACGGAGGCTGCGCTCCGCTGCACGCGCAGCGTGCGAGCGGGCACGGCTCGCGCTACCACGTCCGTCTGCGCGGACAGCACCCGGACCCGTCGCTCGGTTGGACGGCGGTCGCCGCGGCGCATCACGAGGACAACGTCGTGTTCCCGTTTCCGTGCGGGCATGCGGTCGACTCGAACGGCCCGGGAGGGAGCGGCTTCGACCAGGGGCGTGACGAGCTCGAACGGCGATTCGCGCTCGCAGGGCACCCGACGAGTCGCGTGTGGTGGGGGAACACGCAGAGCTTCAAGCAGTGCGACGGCGACTACGCCGCGTCGGACGGCTGGACCGTCGTCGTCGAGCTCCATCAGGTAGCGCACTTGCCATGAGACGAATCACCTTCGCCGTCTTGGCCCCATGTGTGCTGGCACCACTGATCGGTGGAGGGTCGGCGGGAGCCGGGGGACCCACGAGCGCCATTCCGCTGTACTCGGCCGGCGAGCGCGTCGACGACCTCCCGCTGAGCGCGATCCTACAGCGGGACGACACTGCGCAGTTCGTGTCGTTCGTCTACGGGGACTGCGAGCCGAGCAGTGACGCGGGGTGCGCGCCCCCGGCAGAGGTTCAGGTCTGGCCCGCCTGTCGCCGGAACCTCGCGCTCTCCGAGGACGCGTCCTCGAGTGGCGGCCTGCCGGAGCCGATCACGGTGCGCGGAGCGCCCGCAGCGCTCTTCGACGAAGGCACTCGCCTGGAGCTCCAGACGCAGGAGTCCACGGTCGTCGTGTTCGCAGACACCCGAGCACGCGTGCTGCGGATCGCCGCGGCCCTGCGCTCGCTGGACGGCTCGGTCCCGCCCGGGCGTCCGCTGCCGGCGCCTCAGCGCGGTGAAGAGGAGGGCGCGATGATTTGCTGACCGGACCGCTCTCGCTCGGGGCGAAAGCGGGCGCGTGGCAAGATCGTCGCCGTGGAGACGATGCGTGCCGTGCGGAAGCGGGGGCCCGAGCAGGGCCTCGTCCTCGACGAGCTCCCCGTTCCGACACCGGCCGCGAGCGAGGTGCTCGTGCGCATCGAGGCGGCGAGCATCTGCGGAACCGACCTCCACATCCAACGCTGGGACCAGTGGTCGTCCGAGCGCGTGCATCCGCCGTTGACACTGGGTCACGAGCTCTGCGGCACGGTGGTCGCGGTCGGGAGCGGAGTCGATGACGTCGCCGAGGGTGACTACGTCTCCGCGGAGAGTCACGTCACCTGTGGCGTGTGCTTCCACTGTCGCACCGGGCGCGCGCACATGTGCGAGCGCACGCAGATCCTCGGAGTCGACCGCGACGGCGGCTTCGCCGACTTCGCGGCCATCCCCGCTTCGGTGATCTGGCGAAACGACCGGACGAAGCTGCCGCCGCACCTCGCCTGCCTGCAAGAGCCGTTCGGCAACGCCGTCTTCGCGACGTCGACGCAGGACCTCGCCGGGCGTGCGATCGCGGTGCTCGGTTGTGGCCCGGTCGGGCTCTTCACGATCGCAATCGCGCGGGCGTTCGGCGCGGGGCGGCTGCTCGCTTCCGACCACGTCCCCTATCGGCTCGATCTCGCGCTCGAGCTCGGTGCGGACGCCGTCGTCAACGTGGGCGAGGTGGACGACGTTCCGGCCTGGTTCGCAGAGCAGAACGAGGGCGTCGGCATCGGGGTCGTCTTCGAGATGTCCGGCGCGCTGAAGGCGATCGAGGACGCGTTCGGGATCGTCCGACACGGCGGAAACGTCGTCCTGTTCGGAATCCCTGCACAGCCCGCGACCATCGACATCGCCGAATCGCTCATCTTCAAGAACCTCACCGTGTCTGCGGTGAACGGTCGCGAGATCTGGGAGACCTGGTACACGACGCGCTGGCTTCTCGAGCACGGCGTCGTCGATCTCGAGCCGCTGATAACGGCCCGCATGCCGCTCGAGCGCTTCGAGGAGGCGTTCGCGCTCCTCGAGTCCGGCGAGGCGTGCAAGATCGTCCTCGAGCCGAACGGAGCCACGCCATGAACACGACGTTGACCGAGCAGGTCGGATCCGAGCTCGCCGAGCTACGCGACGCGCGGACGTACAAGCACTTCCTGACGCTCGAGTCCGCGCAGGGGCCGGTCGTGCAGATGGCGGGCCGGGGTGAGGTGATCGTGCTCTCCTCGAACAACTACCTCGGTCTCGCCGCGCACCCGGAGGTCGTGCGGGCGGGAATCGAGGGGCTCGAGCGCTACGGCGCCGGGACGGCGTCGGTGCGCTTCATCTGCGGGACGTTCGAGTCGCACCTCGAGCTCGAACGCGCGCTCGCCGACCTCTCGGGCACCGAGGCCGCGCTCAGCTACGTCTCTTGCTGGAACGCGAACGAAGCGGTCATCCCGACGCTCACGGACGCCTCGACCGTGATCTTCACCGACGAGCTCAACCACGCGAGCATCATCGACGCGGTGCGGCTGTCGAAGCCGGCGTCGAAGGTCATCTATCCACACTCGGACATGACGGCGTTGCGAGCTGCGCTCGCGGATGCTCCGCGCGACGCGCGGAAGCTGATCCTCACCGACGGCGTCTTCTCGATGGAGGGCGATCTCGCCAAGCTCCCGGAGATCGTCGAGCTCGGGCGGGAGCACGACGCAGTCGTGATCGTCGACGACTCGCACGGCGTCGGTGTGCTCGGCGAGACCGGACGCGGAACCGTCGAGCACTACGGGCTTCTGGGCGAGGTCGACGTGATCACCGGGACCCTCGGCAAGGCGCTCGGAGGAGCCGCGGGGGGCTACGTCGCTTCCTCGGAAGAGGTCTGCGACCTCCTCGCGCAGCGCTCGCGCCCGCAGCTCTTCTCGAACGCCCTCCCGCCGACCGTTGCCTGTAGCGCGCTCAGGGCCGTCGAGCTCATGCTCGAGCAACCGGAGCTCCTCGCACGCCTGCGCGAGAACTCACGCGTGTTCCGCGAGATGCTGGTCGAAGCCGGGTATGCGCCGCTCGACGGCGAGGCAGCGATCATCCCGATCATCGTCGGCGAGACGGCCGAGGCGATCGCGCTCTCGGCCCGGCTGCTCGACGAAGGCGTGTTCGTCACCGGGTTCGGCTTTCCGGTCGTGCCGGAAGGCACGGCGCGAATCCGCGTGCAGATGTCCGCGGCGCTCGAGCCCGACCACCTCGAACGCGCGATCGAGGCATTCAGGCGCGTCAAGGATTGACCGAGGACGAGACTGCGGTGCGCCGATGTGCACTCCGGCGCAAAGGAGTCCTCCAACTCAGGGAGAAAACCGCGCCATGATGCTCAATCTCATCCTCGGTGTCGCGTTTCTCGTCGTCGGCGTCATCCTCATGTTCGTCGGTGGTGTCTTCGGCATCCTCGTCGGGATCATCTCGATCCTGATGGGGCTCGTCCTGCTGCTTCGTGGGTATCGCAGCAGAACGACGACCGTCGCCTAGCGGGCGACGACGCGTATTGGACGGCGGCGGCGAACTCTGCCGCCGTCGTCTACTTCTTCGTGAAGACGTAGTCGCTCGACTTGACGCGCGCGTGGCAGTTGAGGCAGAACTGTCCCTGCCCCAGCACCGTGTATCGCGCCTTCGCGCTCGACCGCGAGTACTCGACGAACTGCCAGCGCCCGTTCACCTTGCGCATGACCGCGAACTGACCCACGAAGTTCGTGCCCGGCTCGACGATCGTCTTCACGATCACGGTGCCGTTCGGATATCTCGCGCCGACCTTTCGCTTGCTCGCGTAGACGTTCTTGACGCCCGAGTGCGCACACGGCGGGCCGCAGTTTCGGAACGGCTTGCTGTTGATCTTCGGCCATTTCTGCCAACCGTCGGTGTAGGAGGGCAGGCCGTTCGCAGTCGTTCTGGCGGAGGCGACGACGACCACCGCCGCGGCCAGGGCGAGAGCCGCCACAAGCGCCAGGATCTTCGCGCGCACGCCGGGATCATGGCGCGCGCATGCGGCCTCGCCAAGCGCAGGCGGTAAAACAATCCTTAACTCCGTGGCCCACACGCACGATCACGCTCGAACGGGGAGCCGAAACGCGCTCGCCCTCGCACTCGCGATCACGGCCGCGTACACCGTTGCCGAAGTCGTCGGCGGCGTGCTCACGGGCAGCCTCGCGCTGCTCGCGGACGCGGTGCACATGCTCTCCGACAACGTCGCGCTCGCGCTCGCGCTCTTCGCGGTCTGGCTCGCGGATCGTCCCTCTACGCCGGAGCGGACGTACGGGTACAAGCGCGCGGAGGTCCTGGCAGCGCTCGCGAACGGGGTCGCGCTCGTCGCACTCGCGATCTGGATCTTCTACGAGGCGTTCCAGCGCTTCCGCGACCCGCCGAACGTGCTCGGCGGCTGGATGCTCGTCCTCGGCGCCCTCGGAATCGGGGTCAACGTCGCCGCCGGACTTATCCTGTCGCGGGCGCGGGCGGGCAGTCTGAACGTCGAGGCCGCGTACCGCCATGTGTTCGCAGACCTGCTCGGCTCGGTCGGGGTCGTCGCGGCGGGCGCGATCATCCTCGACCACCGGATGGCTCGAGGCCGATCCACTCGTCAGCGTCGCTCATCGGCGTCCTCGTGCTCGCGAGCTCGTGGTCGATCCTGCGCGACTCGACGACGATCTTGCTCGAGGCGGCTCCGAGCGGGATGGACATCGCGCCTGGTCGGAGAACGGCTCGCGCGGGCGCCCGGTGTGGTCGAGGTCCACGACCTCCACGTCTGGACGATCACGTCCGGCTTCCCCGCGCTCTCGGCGCACGTGCTCGTCGGCCGCGGCGAGGACTGCCACGCGCGACGCCTGAGCTCGCTGCACTCCTCGAGACGGAGTTCGGGATCGAGCACACGACGCTCCAGGTCGACCACGTCGGCGAGCGCGGCGGGCTCGTCGAGCTCGAGCGCTTCTAGACGCAAGCTCCGCGCCGCTCGATCCAAGAGCGATGTCGCGCTAAAGAACGAGCTCGGCGCGCGCGGTACCCGCCCGCTCGTGGCTGACCACGACGCCGACACGCTCACCGGGCTTCGCCTCGACGACCCACTCGAGCTTCGTGCGTTCCTTCGTCCCGTGGTCGAGCTTCCACCACATGATCGCGCGCTTCTCGACGCGGCCCTTCGAGCTGGCCCGCTTCCTCGCGCTCCTTCCCGGTGACGATCCGCGCGCCGTCCGGGAGCTCGAGCGTGGCCTCGACCGGTCGCACGGCCTTGCGGTCGAGAGCCTTCTGAGTCACGTTCGTCGGAAGCCAGCCCGTGTTTTCGATCACGACCCGAAGCCGGTACGCGCCCCCGCCGACGGCCTCTGCCTCGAACGATCGGATCTCGAGCCGCGGCGAGACCAGCGCGAGGAACAGCGCGAAGTCGGCGTGCGGCTCGACCTCCTCCTGCAGACGCGAGAGCGGCGGGTTGAACCAGAAGCGCACGAGGTCCCAGCCGCCGAGCTCGACGGGCCCGAGCTGTGGATGCTCGAACGGATACCAGTCGACGTAGCCCTCGCCGATCTCGTCGGCGAGCTTCAGGATGGCGAGGTCGTCCTCGGGCGGATGGTCGCGGATCCAGTCGATGAAGTGGTAGTCCGCGAGACCGGCCTGGCGCTGCGGGCTCCAGAACTCGGTGACCCACGCGAAGGCGCCCAGGAAGTCGTACACCCAGTCGATGTCGCCGCCCTTGATGACGAGCTTGGGGTCGTACTTGAAGTCGTGGAAGATCGAGATGGACGGGTACCCGGTGAGCCGCGTCGCTTCCTCGCCCATGAGCTGGAAGGCGCGCAGGTCGGTCGTCGGGAAGTCCTCGTCGGACCGGCCCGAGTACGGACGCAAGTGCACTCCCGAGAAGGTGTGGTAGCCGATGTAGCTCGTGATGTTCTTCCGCTCGACGATCGCCTCGACGAGCGCGCGAACCTCGGGCTCCGACGTGGGGTACGGGCCAGCGCCGAGCTGGTCTCCCTCGGGCGCCCAGTCGGCGGGCCAGTTGCGATTCAGGTCGAGACCTTCGAGCACAGGCGCGATGGTGACCGTCACCCCGTCCCAGTTCTGAATCGTTCCCTCGGGGTACACGCGGTAGAACTCGCCGTCGAAGTCGTCCGGCTGGCGCGCGATCAGGAGCCGCGCGTCGTCGGGGTGCGGCTTCCAGGAGCCGTTCGGGTCGCGAAGCCGCATCATCAGCAACCGCCCGTCGCCGTCGACGTCGTCCCGGTGGAGCCCGTCCTGCGCCTCGTCGTGGGGGTACGGACGCACGCTCGACCGCCGGAAGCGCCCGTCGGCGAGCCCCGCATCGGCGCCGTCCGGGTTCACGCGCGGGACGATGTAGAAGGTGCGCGTGTCGAGCGCCTGCGTCACGCGCTCGTCGCCGCCGTGACCGTGGAGGAGCCGATCGAGCAGGTTGAGAGCCGCGGTCGTCCCGGTGAACTCCATCGCGTGGATCTGCGCGTGGACGAACACCGCCGGCTTCTCCCCTGGTGGCCCGGTCTCGAGGTTCGTGACCGTCGCGAGTGGGATCTCTCGGCCCTCGTAGGACTGGCCGATCGACTCGATCGTGAGCAGGCCGGGGAACTCCCCGGCCCACGCCTCGAGCGTCTCCTGCAGCTCGGCGTACGTGTAGAAGCGGTCGAAGCGGACGCGCGTCGGCACTGGTAAACGACCCTAGTGGATTAGCCTGCGGGCGTGCGCGAGCTAGTCGACTACCGGCGCGAGTTCCCGATCCTCGAGGACACGACCTACCTCGTCAGCCACTCGCTCGGCCCGATGCCGCGCAAGGCGGCGGAGCGTCTGGCCGAGTTCGGCCGCATGTGGGAGGAGCGCGGGATCCGCGCCTGGGCCGAGGGCTGGTGGGAGACGGCGTGGACGGTCGGCGACCAGATCGGCCGTATCGTCGGCGCGCCGGCGGGATCGACGGTGATGCACCAGAACGTGGCTGTCGCCGAAGCGGTCGCGCTCTCGTGCTTCCGCCCGGTCGATCCGGCGCGCAACCGCGTCGTCTACGAGCGTGGCAACTTCCCGTCCGTCCGCTACCTCTACCAGGCGCAGCCGGATCTCGAAGTCGTCGTCTGCGAGTCGGACGAGGAGATCGTCGAGCGGATCGACGAGCGCACGTTGCTCGTCCCGATCAGCCACGTCCTCTACAAGGCGGGGCAGATCCAGGACGTCGAGCCGATCGTGCGCAGGGCGCACGAGGTGGGCGCGCACGTGATCCTCGACTGCTACCAGTCGGCCGGCATCGTCCCTCTCGACGTCACCGCGCTCGGTGTCGGCTTCGCGGTCGGTGGGTCGGTCAAGTGGCTCTGCGGAGGCCCTGGGAACGGCTGGCTGTACGTGCGCCCGGACCTCGCCGAGCAGCTCGAGCCGACCTTCACCGGCTGGCAGGCGCACGCGCGCCCGTTCGCCTTCGAGGAGGAGATGGAGTACGCCGACGGGCGCGGTGCGGTTCCTGACCGGCACGCCGAACCCGGCCGCCCACTACGCGGGGACGGCCGGTTACGACCTCGTCGAGGAGATCGGGGTCGACCGGATCCGCGAAAGCTCACTCCGGCAGACTCAGCTCCTCATCGATCTCGCGGACAACGCCGGCTTCGAGGTGACGAGCGCTCGCGAGCCGGCTCGTCGCGGAGGAACGGTCGTGCTCCGCGTGCCGGAGTTCGCGGCCGTGCATGCCGAGCTGGAGGAGCGAGGAGTCCTCTGCGACTTCCGTCCCGATGCCGGCATTCGGCTCGGGCCGCACTACTTCACGACCGACGACGAGCTCCGGTTCGCGGTCGAGCAGATCAGCGAGATTCTCGAGACGCGCGCCTACGAGCGTCACCTCGGCGCCGTCGCGCTTCACTGTTCTGCGCGGATCGCTGGCGATCCGCCACGAGACACGCTACTCGGGCGGCATTCGGCTGCCAGAGCTGGATGCCGTTGCCCTCGGGGTCGCGCAGCGTTGCGAAACGGCCGTTCGGGTAGCGCTCGGGATCGACCTCGACCGTCTCTCCCGCATCGCGTAGCTGCTCGGCCATTCGCTCGAGGTCGGCGACGCGGAAGTTGATCATCCACGTGTGCTCGGGCGGGCCGATCATCTCGGCGTCCTGCGGGAACGGCGCGAACACCGTCTCTCCCTCCTGCTGTCGCCAGACGTCGCCGTCGTATGTCTCCGGAACAGGGTTGATTCCCAGCCGCTCTCAGGTACCAGGCGGCGAGTGCCTGGGGATCGCGTGCCCGGAAGAAGAACCCGCCGATGCCGTTGACGACCTCCACGCGGCCCGAGTCTAGAGGACGGCGGCGCGCTTCTTAACAGTGCCTGGCACTGTAAGCGTCGAAAGAGGGCGCCGAGTTGTCCACACGACGAGCGCGTCGTACGATCCCCGCGAATGGCGCTGCAAACGGGCGAGAAGACACTCCAGCAGATCGTGTCGACGGTCGCCTCGTCGCTCGAGCTGACCGAGGTGCTCGGGGCCGTCGTGCGGCTGATGTCGGACGCGAGCGGCGTGCACGCGTGCTTCGCGTACCTCCTGGACGAGGACGGCGAGCGCCTCGTCCTGCGTGCCGCGTCTCCGCCCTACGAGCGGCAGGCAGGCAAGGTCGTGATGGAGCGGGGAGAGGGCCTCGCGTGGTGGGCGGCGGAGCACGGCGAGCCGGCTTTCATCCGCGAGAACGCGCTCGACGATCCCCGGACGAAGTACTTCCCCGAGCTGGAAGAGGAGCGGTTCCAGTCGCTCCTCGCGCTCCCGGTGACCGGGCGCTCGGGCGACGTGATCGGCGTCATCACCGCCCACACCGAAGCGCCTCGGGAGTTCTCGGACGACGAGGTGGACTTCCTCGTGACCTCCGCGGCGCTCGTCGCGAGCGCGATCGAGAACGCGCGCCTGTACGAGGACGCACGACTGCGTGTGGCCGAGCTCGAGCAGCTGACGGAGCTCGCGGAGGCGATCGCGCGCGCGGACGCCCTCGAGGAGCTGCTGCAGACCGTCGTCGAAGGAGCGCGCCCGCTCCTCGCCGCGAAAGCGTGCCACCTGTACCTCCTCGATCCGGCGAGCGAGGAGCTCGAGCGCGGCGCGAGCGATCCCGAGCCGGGGAACGCCCGGCAGACGCTCGGTCTCGCGGAGCTCGGGCCCGAGCTCGCGCGCGGCGGGCGCAGCACGCGCGTCGCGGTGCCGCTCGTGGCGAACGGAGAGCTGATCGGCCTCCTCGTCGCCGAGGGAAGCACTCGCGTCGAGCTCGGGCGGGCCGTCGCGAGCCAGGTGGCGGTCGGGCTCAAGAAGGTTCAGGTGATCGAGCAGCTCACGGAGAAGAACCTGATCAAGGACTTCTTCGAGGAGCTCGCCGGTGGCCGGCCGCGCGGTGACCTCGAGGGGCGCGCGGCCCGTCTCGGCTGCGATCTCGCAAAGCCGCACCTCGTGCTCGTCGCCGAGCCCGCCGACGAGGCGCTCGAGCGCGCGCTCCGCCTCGCCGCGCCCGGCTCCCTCTTCGATCGCCGCGAGCACTCGCTGCGCGCGCTCGTGAAGCTCACGGGACCGAGCCCGAAGCCGTTCCTCGAGCGACTCGGGCGGATTCACGGTGAGCTGGCGGAGCCGGGCTCGATCGGCGTCTCGAGCGTCTGCGCCGGCGAGACGGCCTTCGCGGACGGGTTCGCCGAGGCGCAGCAAGCGCTGCTCGGCACGGTCGTGCTCAAGGGCGGCCCGGCGGTTCTCTCCTACGAAGACCTGGGCGCCTACAAGTACCTCTTGCGGGTCGCCGTCGACGGCGGCATACGCGACGCGACGGTCGACGCAGTGTGGACGGCTCGCCGAGTACGACGCCCAGCGCGGATCGCAGCTGGTGCTCACGCTCGAGGAGTTCCTCCGGCGGCACGGGAACATCAGCGCGACCTCGGAGACATTGTTCGTGCACCCGAACACCCTGCGCCAGAGACTGCGGCGAATCGCCGAGCTCTCGGGGCTGGACCTCCGCAAGGACGACTGGCTGATGATCGAGATCGCCGTGAAGATGGTGAAGCTCGAGCAGGCCCTCGGCTCGGCGGCCGCAAGGCCGCGCGGCGCGAAGCGGACGCCTAGGATTTCGCGCGCTGGGAATTTGGCTAGCGGATCCGAACCCAACAATAGCCCCTGCCTCAGGTGTGGAGGAACCGCACCTTCATCGCCGGGAACGAGGGTGTTACGCCTATGCCTCCACGTCGTCGCAGGAGGCGAGAGCTATGGGAGAGGCCGTATCCGCGGACGCCGTCTGGCAGGACATGCAGACGCGCGGGATCGAGTTCGTCTTCGCGCAGTTCGTCGACATGTACGCGCGGCCGAGCGCGAAGCTCGTCCCGGTCGACTCGCGCGAGGCGTTCGACGGGCTGCTCGAGGACGGGGCCGGCTTCGCGGGCTTCGCCGCCGGTGAGATCGGGCAGGCGCCGAGCGACCCCGACATCGCCGCGATCCCCGATCTGGCGAGCTACACCCCCGTCCCCTGGGAGCAGAACCTCGCCCGCTTCGCGTGCGACGTCACGGTCGAGGGCGAGGAGTGGCCGTTCTGCCCGCGGACGATCCTGCGCCGCACGCTCGAGACGGCGATGGGCAAGGGATTCGAGTTCAAGATGGGCCTCGAGCTCGAGTACTTCCTCGTCCGGCAGCACGAGGATGGCTCGCTCACGATCGCCGACCCCTACGACACGCTCGAGAAGCCCTGCTACGACATGGCCGGGCTGACGCGGCGGTACGACTTCCTGACACAGGTCTCGCGCTACTGCAACAACTTGGGCTGGGGCAACTACGCGAACGACCACGAGGACGCGAACGGCCAGTTCGAGCAGAACTTCACGTACGCGAACGCGCTCACGAGCTGCGACCGCGCGATCTTCTTCCGCTACATGGTGCACATGCTCGCGGAGCAGAACGGGATGATCGCGACGTTCATGCCGAAGCCGTTCTCGAACCTCACGGGAAACGGCTGCCACTTCCACATGTCGCTCTGGGACGGCGACACGAACCTCTTCCTGGACGAGTCCGATCCGCGCGGTCTCGGCCTCTCCGAGCTCGCGTACCACTTCATCGGCGGGCTGAAGGAGCACGCTCGGGCGACCAGCGCGCTTGACGGCTCCGACGGTCAACTCCTACAAGCGCCTGAAGGTCGGAACGACGGCGAGCGGTGCCACCTGGTCTCCGGTCTGGATCTCCTACGGCTACAACAACCGTACGCAGATGCTCCGGATCCCCGGCCCCGGGAGGGTCGAGGACAGGACGATCGACGGGTCGTGCAATCCGTATCTCGCCGCGGCTGCCGTGCTCGCGGCCGGCCTCGACGGGATCGAGCGCGGCCTCGACGCGGGGGAGCCGAACGCCGAGAACCTGTACGCGATCCCTTACGACGAGCTCAAGAGCCGGGGGCTCGAGACCCTTCCGGCGACGCTGCTCCAGGCGACCTACGAGCTCGAGCACGACGACGCGCTGCGCGCAGCGCTCGGGCGCGGACGGGACGAGGACTACGTCGACTACTTCGTCCGCGTGAAGCGCGACGAGTGGAACCGCTACCACGAGCAGGTCACACCCTGGGAGATTCGCGAGTACCTGACGCGCTTCTGACGCACGACCCAGGGTCTGGCTTCAGTCAGACCCTGGTGTAGACATTCACCATACGCAGACTGACAATTTCGTGGGAAACACAGCAAACAGCGAAAGTACGGCATGTAACTTCTGAACATGTGCGGAATCGTCGGATTGTTCGCCAAGTCGCCCGATATCGAGGAGCGGCTCGGCGTGCACCTCGCCGCGATGCTCGCGCAGATGAACGATCGCGGGCCTGACAGCGCCGGCGTTGCCGTCTACCGTGACCCCGCGCCCGCCGGCTCGAGCAAGCTGACGCTCTACTCCGCCGACCCGGAGGAGGACTGGGCCGGGGTCGCAGCTGCGCTCGAAGCCGCGTTCGGCGGTTCCCCCGACCCGAGCGTGCGCGCGAGCCACGCGGTGTTCGTGGTCGACGCCGACGCTGCCGAGGCGGAGACGTGGGCGCGGAAGAACCGTCCCGACCTCCGCGTCATGAGCGCGGGAAGCGTGATCGAGATCTACAAGGAGACCGGCCTCCCGCGCGAGTTCGCGGAGGAGTTCCGGCTGACCGACTTCCAGGGGACGCACGCGCTGGGTCACACGCGCATGGCCACCGAGAGCCGGGTGACGACCGAGGGGTCCCATCCTTTCTCGACCGGCTTCGACCTCTGCCTCGTTCACAACGGCTCGCTGTCGAACCACAATCGCCTGCGGGCGAATCTGCGGCGAGAGGGCATCGGGTTCCAGACCGAGAACGACACCGAGGTCGCCGCGGGGTATCTCGCGTGGCGCATGCGTGAAGGCGCGACGCTCGAGGAGGCGCTCGAAGGGTGTCTCGACGACCTCGACGGGTTCTACACGTTCGCGGTGGGCACGGCGGACGGCTTCGCGGTCCTCCGCGACCCGATCGCGTGCAAGCCCGCCGTGCTCGCCGAGACCGACGACTGGGTCGCGATGGGCTCGGAGTGGCGGGCGATCGCGGTTCTGCCCGGATCAGCGGACGCACGCATGTGGGAGCCGCAACCGGGCGTCGTCTACGTGTGGGAGAAGGTCGCGGCGTGATGGCCGTCGCCACTCCGGAGCGGCAGGCCGCGGTCGAGGTCGTCGACCTCGAGCAGACCTCGCTTCGCGAGCTCAACCAGCGTCTCCACGACCTCGCCCGGACTCCCGGCCCGACGGCCTGGCGCATCGTCAACCCGAGCGGCGCGCACGCGGTCGCCTGCGGACTGGACGCGGACGTCGAGGTCGAGATCGAAGGGCACGTCGGCTACTACTGCGCGGGCATGAACAAGCGGGCGACCGTGCGCGTCCGGGGGAACGCGAGCACCGGCGTCGCCGAGAACATGATGTCGGGGCTCGTCGTCGTCGACGGAAACGTCAGCCAGTCGGCAGGGGCAACGGGTCACGGCGGGCTGCTCGTCGTCCGTGGGGATGCATCCGCGCGCTGCGGGATCTCGATGAAAGGGGTCGACATCGTCGTCGGCGGCTCGGTCGGGCACATGAGCGCCTTCATGGCGCAGACCGGCTGCCTGGTCGTCTGCGGGGACGCGGGGGAGGCGCTCGGGGACTCGATCTACGAGGCGCGGTTGTACGTACGTGGAAACGTGGCGAGCCTCGGCGCCGACTGCGTCGAGAAGGAGATGCGGGACGAGCACCGCGCGCAGCTCGCGGGTTTGCTCGAAGCCGCGGGGATGGACGCGGATCCGGCTGATTTCCGCCGCTACGGCTCGGCGCGCCAGCTCTACAACTTCCACGTCGACCACGCGGGCTCGTATTGATGAGCGCCAGTCCCAAGACGGGGTCAGACCCCGCGCCCATCGGGTCTGACCCCTCGCGTCCGTGGAACCTCCGCGAGTCGTACCTCTTCGACCGCACCGTCATCGCCGAGATCCAGCGCGCCTCGCGCGAGGGGATCTACGACATCCGCGGGTTCGGCGCGAAGCGTCGCCTCCCGCACTTCGACGATCTCCTCTTCCTCGGCGCGTCGATCTCCCGCTACCCGCTCGAGGGCTACCGCGAACGGTGCGCGACCGACGTCGTGCTCGGCACGCGCTTCGCCACGAAACCGCTCGAGCTCGAGATCCCGGTGACGATCGCGGGGATGAGCTTCGGCGCACTGTCTGCGCCCGCAAAGGAGGCGCTGGGCCGCGGCGCGAGCGAGGTCGGCACGTCCACGACCACGGGCGACGGCGGCATGACGAACGAGGAGCGCGAGCACTCGGCGACGCTCGTCTACCAGCTGCTCCCGTCCCGCTATGGCATGAACCCGGACGACCTGCGCCGCGCGGATGCGATCGAGGTCGTCGTCGGGCAGGGGGCGAAGCCGGGCGGTGGGGGAATGCTCCTCGGCCACAAGATCTCCGACCGGGTCGCGGAGATGCGCGATCTCCCGAAGGGCATCGACCAGCGGAGCGCCTCTCGCCACCCCGACTGGACGGGGCCGGACGACCTCGAGATCAAGATCCACGAGCTGCGCGAGATCACGGACTGGGAGAAGCCGATCTTCGTCAAGGTCGGGGCGACCCGGACGTACTACGACGTCCAGCTCGCGGTGAAGGCAGGCGCCGACGTGATCGTCGTCGACGGGATGCAGGGGGGCACTGCGGCGACGCAGGACGTCTTCATCGAGCACGTCGGCATCCCTACGCTGCCGGCGACGAGGCTCGCCGTCGACGCGCTCCAGGAGCTCGGAATGCACCGGCAGGTTCAGCTGATCGTCTCGGGAGGCATTCGCTCGGGCGCGGACGTGGCCAAGGCGCTCGCCCTCGGCGCCGACGCCGTGTCGATCGGGACCGCTGCGCTCGTGGCGATGGGCGACAACAGCCCGGAGCTCGACGACGAGTATCGGGAGATCGGCAGCGCCGCCGGCTTCTACGACGACTACCAGGCCGGCCTCGACCCGGCCGGGATCTCGACGCAGGACGACGAGCTCGCTGCCCGCTTCGATCCCGTCCTCGGCGGCCGCCGGATCGCCAACTACCTGCGTGTGCTCACCTTGGAGACACAGACCCTGGCACGCGCGTGCGGCAAGTCGCACGTGCACAACCTCGAGCCCGAGGACCTGGTCGCGCTCACGGTCGAGGCCGCGGCAATGGCGCGGGTGCCCCTCGCCGGCACCGACTGGATCCCGGGATTCTCATGACGAGCGAGTTGAGACTGCACCTAGAGCGAGTTCTCGATGCGCCTCCGGAGCGGGTCTTCGAAGCGTGCGTCGATCCCGAGCTGCTTGCGAAGTGGTGGGGGCCCCGAGACTTCACGAGCCCGAGCCTGGAGCTCGACGTACGGCCAGGCGGTCGCTATCGGATCGCGATGCAGCCTCCCGACGGCGAGCTCTTCCATCTGCGTGGCGAATACCGCGAGGTCGATCCTCCCGAGCGCCTCGTCTTCACCTTCGAGTGGGAGGATCCGGATCCCGATGACATCACGAACGTCGTCACCTTGACCTTCCGTGAGGTCGACGACGGCACGAGAGTCGTGCTCGATCAGGGCCCGTTCGCGACGGAGGCTCGCCATGCACTGCACGACGGTGGCTGGACCGACAGCTTCGTCCGCCTCGCGGCAGTCTTCGAGGAGAGCCCTCGAGCAGCATGAAGAGCCCGTGCGGGCACTTCATGCCATGTAGTGCTCGCGGTCGCTACGCCGAGACGCCTGCCTCGACCTCGGACTTCGGCTGCGGGACGATGCGGATGTACGGCTTGGGCTCCTCCCAGCCGTCCGGATACGTCTCCTTCGCCTCGTCGTTCGAGACCGAGCCGGCGATGATCACGTCCTCGCCCTGCTTCCAGTTCACCGGCGTCGAGACCTTGTGCTTCGCCGTGAGCTGGAGCGAGTCGATGACGCGGAGAACCTCGTCGAAGTTGCGGCCCGTTGTCATCGGGTAGACGAGCAGCAGCTTGATCTTCTTGTCCGGGCCGATCACGAAGACGTTGCGGACGGTCTGGTTGTCGGCCGGCGTGCGCGCCTTGGGGTCGCCCTCGACGTCGGCCTGAAGCATCCCGTACAGCTTCGAGACCTTGAAGTCCGAGTCGCCGATGATCGGGTAGTTCGGCGCGTGGCCCTGCGTCTCCTCGATGTCCGCGGCCCACTTCTCGTGGTCGCCGGTCGGATCGACGGACAGGCCGATGATCTTGACGTCGCGGCGGTCGAACTCGGGCTTGATCTTCGCCATGTAGCCGAGCTCCGTCGTGCAGACGGGCGTGAAGTCCTTCGGATGCGAGAACAGCACCGCCCACGAGTCCCCGATCCAGTCGTGGAAGCCGATCCGACCTTCGGTGGAGTCGGCCTCGAAGTCAGGGGCCGTGTCGTTGAGCTGAAGACCCATTGTCTCCTCCTTCCTCGATACCAATGGAACGCACGGCGAGCGTACTCTCTTCCCGCGCAGAGGTCAGTCGGTTCGCCAGCCGAGCTCGCGGGAGATCGCGGCTGCGTGCTCGACGACGACGGGTACGGCAGCTTCGACCGCGGCGCCGTCGAATCGCGAGCTCGGGCCTTGGAGGGCGACGATCGCCTCGAGCTCGCCGCGGCTCGAGCGGATCGGCGCCGCGACCGCGGTCAGGTCCGGCTCGCGCTCTCCCGAGGCCTGCGCCCAGCCACGCTCGCGTACCTGCGCGATCTCCCGCGCGAGAGCCTGCGGATCTGTGATGGTTCGGGGCGTGTATGCGCGGAGCGGCTTGTCGGGGAGCTCGCGGCCCGAGAAGGCGAGCATGACCTTCCCGGCAGAGGTCGCGTGCGCGATCGACGGGCGCCCGAGTCTCGACACGGGCTGTAGCTGATGGCTGCCCGGGACGAAGTCCACGGTGATCGCGTCCTCGTCGCCGGGGACGGAGAGAGTCGCGGTCTCGCCGGTCGCCTCGACGATCGCCGCCAGGTGCGGGCGCGCGACCTCGCGCACGTCGAGGCGAGCGAGGAGGGCGTTCGCGAGATGGACGATGCGAAGGCCGAGGCGGTAGCGGCCGTTTGCCGGTACCCGCTCCACCAGCCCGGCCGCCGCGAGCGTGCCCAGCTGGCGCGAAACCGTGCTCGGCGTCATGGCGGTGCGCCTCGCGATCTCGTTCGTGCCGAGCTCTCCTGCCTCCGCGAGCGTGTCGAGCACCGCGATCGCCCGTTCGGCGGCGCCGATGCGGCGGGTGGAGGGTTGACGAGTGCGGGACATGTGTGTACGTTCGTTGCAGATACTGGCACAGTGTTGCTGAGAGTGCAATTCGGGTGATTCCCTAGATGTCGTTCCTCCTCGAGTGCCCTCACTGCGGGCCGCAGGCCGGTCGACGAGTACGCGTACTTCGGCGAGGTGACGCGGAGGCCCGAGCCCTCCGAGAACGGGCCACCGCCGCTCCGCGAGCTCACCGAGTACGTGTACTTCCGCGACAACGTCGCCGGCCCTCAGCGTGAGTGGTGGCAACACCGGACGGGCTGCGGCGAGTGGTTCCTCGCCGAGCGCGACACGCGTACGAACGAGGTCCTGTCGGTCTCGCTGCCGACACCGAGCCGGAAGGGGCGCTCGTGAACGGGAGGCTCGCTCGACAGCCGGGCGAGCGGATCGATCGCGACCGGCCGCTCACCTTTCGTTTCGGCGAGTCGTCGATGCAGGGCTACGAGGGTGACACAGTGGGCTCTGCGCTCTATGCAGCCGGCCTGAGGACCTTCTCGCGCTCGTTCAAGTACCACCGCAACCGCGGGCTCCTCTGCTGTACCGGCCACTGCCCGAACTGCATGATGAGCGTGGACGGCGTCCCGAACGTGCGCGTGTGCGTCGAGCCGTTGCGCGAGGGCGCGCACGTGCAGGCGCAGAACGTCTGGGGGAACCTCGACCTCGACGTCCTGAGCGTCACGGACAAGGTCGGAGGGCCCTTCACGCCGGTCGGCTTCTACTACCGCACGATGATCCGCCCGCGGCGGTTCTGGCCGCTCTACGAGAAGGTTCTGCGGAACCTCGCGGGGCTCGGCCGCGTCGACGAGCGGGGCGGACACTCCCGGCGCTACGACGTCGAGCATCGGCGTGCGCGTGTGCTCGTCATCGGCGGAGGGCAGGCAGGCCGCGCCGCAGCGCTCGCGGCGGCGACGCAGGGGCCGGGAGTCGTGCTGGTCGACGAGGGCGCGCGCCTTCGCGGCGCCGAGCTCGCCGGTGTCGAGGTGCTCGCGCCCGCGACGGGCGCTCGGGATCTGGGAGGGGGGCCTCGTGCCGGTCGACTGCGAGACGGTGCTCTACCGCTTCCGGGCGGAGCGCATCATCGTCGCCACGGGTGCGCTCGAGCAACCGGTCGTGTTCCCCGGAAACGATCTCGTCGGGGTCATGCTGCCGAGCGCGGTCCGTCGGCTCACGCGTGACTTCTCGGTTCGGCCCGGCCGCCGGGCAGTCGTCGTCGCGGCGGACGATCCCGGCCTCGAGGCCGCCGACGACCTTCGCGAGGCCGGAGTCGCGGTCGCGCGCGTCGTCGATCTCCGAGACACGCCGGTGCAGGAGCTCGAAGCGCAGCGCCGTCGCGGCCGGGTGCGTGCGCTCCTCGTCGACGGCGAGGAGATCGAATGCGACCTCGTCGTCGCGTCGGCGGGACGGCAGCCCGCCTACTCGCTCCTTGCGCAAGCGGGTGCGCGTGTCGAATTCGACCCCCAGCTCGGAGTGTTCGTCCCGACCGAGCTGCCGCCGGGCGTCGAGGCGGTGGGGAAGGTGACGGGCGAAGGGCTCGAGAAGATCGACGTTCGCCCCGACCACGAGGGCCGCGGCAAGTGCTTCGTCTGCGTGTGCGAGGACGTCACGACGAAGGACGTCAAGCGCGCGATCGCAGAAGGCTTCGATTCGATCGAGCTCGCGAAGCGGTACACGACCGTGACGATGGGCCCCTGCCAGGGGAAGCTCTGCCAGCTCCCGAGCATCCGGCTGTATGCCCAGGAGGTGCGCGCGTACGAGAACGACCTCGGGACGACGACCGCGCGGCCGCCCTGGGCGCCGGTCGAGCTCGGCCTGCTTGCCGGGCGCCACTTCGAGCCGGCGCGACGAACGGCGCTCCATTTCCGCCACGAGGAGGCGGGTGCGCGCATGCAGTGGGCGGGGCCGTGGAAGCGGCCGTATGCCTACAGCGAGCGGCCGGAGGACGAGGTGCGAGCGGTGCACGAGTCGCTCGGCGTGATCGACGTCTCCACGCTGGGGAAGATCCTCGTCGAAGGGCCTGAAGCCGCCGCGCTGCTCGAGCGCCTGTATCCGAACCGCTTCGCGGATCTCCGCCCTGGCCGGATCCGTTACGGCGTGCTGACCTCGGACGGCGGGCGAATCATGGACGACGGCACCGTCGCGCGGCTTTCCGAGAGCCTCTACTACGTGACCACGACCTCGACCGGCGCCGACTCGGTGACGGCCTGGTTCGAGTGGTGGAACGCCGTCTGGGGCTACGACGCGGAGATCGTCAACGTCACCGGCGCGCTCACCGCCGTCAATCTCGCGGGGCCGCGGGCGCGCGAGGTGCTCCAGCGGCTGACCGAGGACGAGGTCGCCGACGAAGACCTGAAGTACCTCGATGCGAGGCAGATCGAGGTCGCGGGAATTCCGTGCCTAACGCTCCGCATCGGCTTCGTGGGCGAGCTCGGGTACGAGCTTCACTTCCCGAGCCCGGCGGGGGAGTTCCTGTGGGACCGGCTCGTCGCGGAGGGAGCGCGTCCCTTCGGGCTCGAGCCTCAGCGCATCCTGCGGCTCGAGAAGGGGCACGTCATCGTCGGCCAGGACACGGACTCCGAGTCGAACCTCCTCTCGGCGGCGATGTCATGGCTTCCCAAGCTCGACAAGGACGACTTCGTCGGCAAGTTCGCCGTCGAGCACTTCTCGGAGCGCGAGGAGCGGGAGCGGCTGGTCGGCTTCACGATGGAAGACGGCGTCGTGCCGGCCGAAGGCGCGCAGATCGTGATCGAGGGGTATCCCGCGGGGCGGATCACCAGCGCGCGGCGCAGCGAGGCGGTCGGAGCCGTGATCGGGCTCGCGTGGGTGCCGCCGGAGCGGGCCGAGGACGGGACGAGGTTCGAGGTTCGCGTCGATCGCCGCCTGGTCGGCGGGCGCGTCACCTCTGGGCCGTTCTACGACCGCGACGGGGCGCGGATGCGGTCGTGAGCCTCCTCGACTTCCTGTCCCCGTCGCGCTGCCAGCCGGGCACGACGACGTCGCCACTTCGCCGCGCGCTGGACACGGTGTCTGACACCGGTGCACGGAACGATGCGGGTTTGCGGGACGAAGTGTCAGACACCGCCTAGTCGACCTCTGGCTCGACGGGAAGGTCGAGATCCGGGGCGACCTCGATCTCGTCGAGCCGCACGCGGGCGAGCAGCTCGTTCGGCTGACACCGCGGCGCGGATATCTCTTCACGCCGGACGACCCGGCGGACGTCGTCGCGCGCCTCCGCGAGGTTGGCGTTCTCGCCTACGACGCGACCGGCGCGTTGGCGGGGATGGCGATCGACGGCGAGCCGTTGATGCGGCGGCTCACCGACCTCGACCTCGACAAACTGCCTGCGGCCGGGCCCTTGCTCTCGCGCGTCACGGGCATCTTCATCCGCGACGAGGGCGAGCGGTTCCGCGTCTACGTGCCCCAGGAGCTCGGCCACGACGTGGCCGTTGCGGTGCTGGACATCGCCGCGGGGTTGGCGAACACCGGAGACGCCGCATGAAGGACATCTTCCGAGTCCGGCGCATGTGGCGGCCGCGCGGCGCGCTCAAGCGCCGCTACGACGTCGTCGTCGTCGGCGCGGGCTCGCACGGGCTCGCGACCGCCTACTACCTTGCGAAGCGGCACGGGATCCGCGACGTCTGCGTCCTCGACAAGTCGTATATCGGCTCTGGGGCAGCCGGGCGGAACACGACGATCATCCGGTCGAACTACCGGACGCCCGAAGGCGCCGAGTTCTACCGCGAGAGCGTTCGTCTCTACGAGCGCCTCTCGGGCGAGCTCGACTTCAACCTGATGTTCTCGCAGCACGGCCACCTCACGCTGGCGCATTCGGATCGCGCGCTCGTGACGATGCAGGAGCGGGCGGAGGTGAACCAGCTGCTGGGGATCAAGTCGCGCGTCGTCGACGCGCAGGGAGTCAAGGAGCTCTGCCCGCAGCTCGACGTCTCCGACCGCCCGTCCTACCCGATCATGGGCGCGCTCTACCACGCGCCGGGCGGGATCATCCGCCATGACGCGGTCGTCTGGGGGTACGCGCGCGCCGCCGACGAGCTCGGGGTCGAGATCCACCCCGACACGGAAGTGACGGGCTTCGAGCGGAACGGCGATCGCATCCTGGCGGTCGAGACACCTCGCGGCCGCATCGAGTGCGGGCAGGTCGTGTGCGCCACCGCCGGCTGGTCGTCGCTCGTCGCCGGGCTGGCGCGCGTGCGCCTCCCGATCACGACGCACATCCTCCAGGCGTTCGTGACCGAGCCGATGAAGCCGTTCCTCGACGTGATCATCGTGTCCTCGCAGCTCCACGTGTACATCTCGCAGACCGACCGCGGCGAGTTCCTGATCGGTGCCGAGATCGAGCCCTACACGACATACAAGGGAACCGGGACGCTGTCCTTCCTCGAGTACTCGGCCAAGCACACGCTCGAGCTCTTCCCCCAGCTCGAGCGGATCCGGGTGCTCCGAACGTGGACGGGCCTGTGCGACCTCTCGCCCGACTACAGCCCGCTGCTGGGAAAGACCGAGATCGACAACTTCCATCTCTCGGCCGGGTGGGGAACGTACGGGTTCAAGGCGGCGCCGATCGTCGGGGTGACGCTCGCGGAGCTCGTGGCCTCGGGGAAGACGCCGGACCTGATCGCGCCCTTCGCCCTCGAGCGGTTCCACACCGACACCCTCGTGTCCGAGTTGGCCGCGGCAGCGGTGAGCCATTGAGCATGCGGGCAGACTTTGCAACAGACTGTTGCAAACAGATCTCGCGACCGACTCTCAGCCAAAGTCGAGACGGAACCGAGCTTGCAACAGACTGTTGCAAGCGATTGCACGGACGTTCCGGGAACGCTGACCAAGGAGATCGATGAAGACGCAGATGCCATCCAGCCTCGAGATCGCCCAAGCGGCGACGATGCGCCCGATCCTCGACGTCGCAGCCGACGTCGGGCTCGTACCCGAGGAGGTCGAGCCGTACGGGCGCTACAAGGCGAAGGTCGACCTCTCGGTGCTGGACCGGCTCGCAGATCGCCCGGACGCGAAGCTGATCAACGTCACGGCGATCACGCCGACACCGGCGGGGGAGGGGAAGACCACGACCTCCGTGTCGCTGACCCAGGGGCTCGGTGTCCTCGGCAAGAAGCCCGTGCTCTGCCTGCGTGAGGCCTCGCTCGGGCCCGTCTTCGGGGTCAAGGGAGGCGCTGCCGGCGGCGGCTACGCGCAGGTCGTCCCGATGGAGGACCTGAACCTCCACTTCACCGGCGACCTGCACGCGATCACGGCGGCGAACAACCTCCTCTCGGCGCTGATCGACGCGCACCTCATGCACGGGAACGTCCTCGGCCTCGATCCGATCACGATCTCCTGGCGGCGCTGCCTGGACATGAACGACCGCTCGTTGCGGGACGTCGTCACCGGCCTCGGGGGCAAGGCGAACGGCTATCCGCGCCAGACCGGCTTCGACATCACCGCGGCGAGCGAGATCATGGCCATGGTCGCGGTGGCGCGTGACCTCGCCGACTTGCGCGAGCGGCTCGGGAAGATCACCGTCGGCCAGACGTACGAGGGCGAGCCGGTGACCGCGGAGCAGCTCCGCGCCGCAGGCTCGCTCGCGGTCGTGCTCAAGGAGGCGATCAAACCGAACCTCGTCCAGACGTTGGAGGGCCAGCCCGCCTTCGTCCACTGCGGCCCCTTCGCGAACATCGCGCACGGCAACAACTCCCTCGTCGCCGACCGGGTCGCGCTCAAGCTCGGCGACTACGTGATCACCGAGTCCGGGTTCGCGTCGGACATGGGGATGGAGAAGTTCTTCGACATCACCTGCCGCATCGGTGACCTGCGTCCCGACGCAGTCGTGCTCGTGGCGACGGTGCGGGCGCTCAAGCATCACGCCGGCGACCCTGAGGGTGGAACCGGCGCGATCGAGATCGGCGCCCGGAACCTCGCCCGCCACATCGGGATCGTGAACGGGTTCGGGCTGCAGGCGGTCGTCGGCGTCAACCGCTTCCCGACCGACACCGACGAAGAGCTCGAAGTCGTGCGCAAGCTCGCGCTCGAGCACGGCGCATACGCCGCCGAGGTCAACGAGGCGTTCGAGCGTGGGGGCGAGGGAGCTACCGCGCTCGCCGAGGCGGCGATCGACGCTGCCGAGCAGCCGTCGAAGTTCGAGTTCGCCTACCCGATCGACGCGCCGATCGAGGAGAAGATCAGGCTCATCGCGACGAGGGTGTACGGCGCCGACGGGGTCGAGCTCCTACCCACGGCGAAGCAGAAGGCGGCCACGTTCGAGCAGAGCGGGCTTGGCCAGCTGCCGATCTGCATGGCGAAGACGCACCTCTCGCTCTCGCACGATCCGGCGCTCCGGAACGCGCCCACCGGCTTCACGGTGCCGGTTCGCGATCTCAGGCCGTACACCGGAGCGGGCTGGCTCGTCGCTCTCTGCGGCGACATGATGACCATGCCCGGTCTTGGGAAGACGCCGGCGGCATTCGCCATAGACATCGATGGGAACGGTGAGACGGTCGGGCTGTTCTAGCGCCTCACGCTGAAGCCTGACCCCGATCTGGCTCGAGCCATGCCAGCAGGTGGGTCTGCCAGTCCGCGTGTTCGCTGACGCACGAAGGACAGACGCGGAGCGTCGATCCGTCCGAGAGCTCGAGCCGGCCCCACCCGGCCCCTGAGATCAATCCTTCTGCCTGTTGTCTGCTGCAGATCGCGCAGCGGAGATAGAGCCGTGACATCCGGCTAAACGGTACTCATCCCCACGGCCCGATGAAAGGCCCGTCGACGTCGGAGAGCAAGATGATCACCACGACGACGATGCAGAGGAGGGACAGGCCCAACATGAACGGTGCGAGCCAGCGCACCTCCTTCTGCAACGGCGGAAAGTCGATCTGCTTGTCGGCCATGTCGAACGGTCTCCTTTCCGCCTAGTCCGAGGTGATGACGGTCGTCACGACGACGGCGGGGCGCTCGAGCGCTCCCGACGCCTTGAGCACGGCCGCCTGCCGTGCGAGCTTCCTGTTCTCGAGCCAGACGAAGCCGATCAAGGCGGCCACCATCACACTGAATCCGAGCACGGTCATGATCCACGTGCCGGTCGAGCCCTCGCCGCCGAAGGTCCAGAACTCGGCGATCTCCTCGCTCCACTCGTCGAACGGGAACGCGTCGAACATCGCCTAGCTCCTCTCTCCGGTGCCGACCGGAGTCTCGGGTCTGCCGTTCGTCTGCCAGTACGCGTCGAGCAGAATCGGCGCGCCGTCGACCTCGCGTCCGTCGGGCTCGATGATGATCTCCGGGACGCGCTCGAACTCGGGATAGAAGTCCTGGCCGAACTCCGCCAGGTCGAGGCCTTCGAGCTCCACCTCCGCGGGCACGCGGAGGAGGTTGAGCTTCTTCAGGATCCAGCTGACGACATATCCCGGGAGGAAGGCGAGCGGGAGGAACGCCATCATGCCCATCAACTGGCCACCGAAGGACGATTCGACGTTGTTGATCCCGGTCGGGTACCCGCCGGCGAAGATCCCGACGAGCAAGGCGCCGTAGAAACCGCAAACGCCGTGCACCGCTACGGCGCCGACTGCGTCGTCGACCCGAAGCTTCTTCTCGATGTACGTCCCCGCGTACACCGCGAGCATGCCCCCCGAGATAGACAGCATGTACGCGAGCGATGGGTGGTACACATCCGCGCCCGCGGACACCGAGATCACCCCGGCAAGACCTCCGGACAGGGTCCAGAACGGGTCTCCCTTGCTCGCGAACCACCCGCCAGTGAAGCCGCCGGCGAAGCCGAAGGTGATCACGAACGCGATTGCCCCCAGCGTCGTCGGCGAGTAGTAGATGTTCAGCCACCCTGGGAAGACCGTCGACTGGATCACGAGGCAGGCAGCGTAGAAGCCGTAGAAGCCCGTGAAGATCAGCATCAGCCCCATCAGTGTCAGGTGGGTGTTGTGTCCGCGGAACGTTCGCGCGGCCCCCTCGACCGTGTACTTGCCGATGCGCGGCCCTAGGTTGAGCAGGACTCCAAACGCGAAGGCGCCGGCGACACCATGGACGACGAGCGACGCGATCGAGTCGTGGAATCCGAAGCGTGTCGTGAGCCAGCCGCCGGGGCTCCAGCCCCACGCAGCGTCCATGATCCAGACGCCCGACCCCAGCGTCACCGCCAGGATCAGATACGCAGAGAGGCGCACGCGCTCGATGAGCGCGCCCGACATGATCGACGCCGTCGTCCAGGAGAAGAGGAGGAAGGCGAGGAAGAAGACCGCGCTGACGTGATCCTGGAGGTTCGGGCCCATCTGCGCGGCCCAGGGGGCGGTGTTCTGGCAGAACCCGCCGAGGATCTCGAGGCCTTCGACAGTCGGGCTGTCGTGCCCGTCCTTGGGCCAGCCCTCCTCGAAGCAGCCGTAGATGTACCAGCCGAAGTAGTAGAAGCTCGGCGTGACGACGGCGATCGTGAGGATGTTCTTCATCGCCGTCGACATCACGTTCTTGCGCCGCGCGGCGCCCGCTTCGTACGCCATGAAGCCGGCGTGGATCAGCCACATGATCACGACGGTCCAGAAATAGAACTGCTCGGTCAGGACCAGAGAGTCGAGCGTGACTTGCTCTTGCAACTCCTCAGGAGTCGGTGCCTGGGCGAGCCACGACGAGAAGATCGACGAGATCATGCAACCCCCCTCCTCGGGCGGGTACCGCGGTCGACGTGTGTGGGGACCGTATGAAGCGCGCTACGCGGTTTCCATGTCCACGCCTGCCGAGGTTCGGGGCCCGACTATGTGCGTGGCATACACCTATGCGCCTACGGCCGCGAGACCTCGCCCGTCGAGACGTTGACCAAGAAGCTCTCCGTCCGATTCGGCTGACCCTCGGAGTCCAGGACGTCGGAGAGGACGACGCCCCAGTACCCCTGCACCGGGATGCCCCGCGGGACGTAGCGGATCTGCACGCACTGCACCTGCGGACAAGGCTCGAACGAGGCGCTCTCCTTCGCGATCTCGATCGCCTCCTCCTGTGAGATCTCCCGGTTCGTGGATCCGCAGGTGCGCGCGACGACGAGTGCTGCCAGGAGCACGAGCGCGAGCAGCAGCAGCTTGCCGAGCGGATGGTCCCTGAGCCCGCGCCGCACTTTCGGCGCCGGCGGCGGGGCGCCGTTACCCGCTACGGGCGTGCCAGCGTCGGTAGACAGCGTAGGCCCTCAGGATCAGGTAGCCGACGAAGTGCGTCATGAAGACGAGGAGCAGCCACCAGCTCCACCACAGGTAGTGCGGGGGTGGCTGCATCTCGCGGAGCTCGACCACCGTGAGATACACGGCGAGCGCAAGGGTCAGAAGCATGATCCAGGGCGCGAAATCGAGCAGCAGGAGCAGGAGCACGCGAAGATCGTCTACGAGGCCCGCCGGCCGCGCAAGTGCTCGCGGAGTCCGGGCAGCCGTGCAGAATCGCCCGCGTGACCGTCAAGGACGTCGTCCTCACGCTCGCCGTCATGCTCGTCGCCGGCCTCCTGTCCCAGTTCGTGGCCGACGCGTTGCGGGCTCCCCGCATGCTCTTCCTTCTTGCAGCGGGAGTGCTCCTCGGGCCTTCGGTGACGGACGCGATCGACGTTCCCCTCGACTCGACGGGCGCGCAGCTTCTCCTGACGCTCGGCGTCTCCTTCATCCTTTTCCACGGCGGCCTGCAGCTCTCGATCGACGTCCTGAGCCGCGTCGCGGTCGGGCTCGGGCTCCTCGCGATACCGGGCGTCATCATCACGGCGCTCGTCACGGGAGCGGTGGCGACGCTCGCCTTCGACATCCCGTTCTCGATGGGGTTGCTCATCGGCGCGGTGCTCGCGCCGAGCGACCCGGCGATCCTGATTCCGCTGTTCGATCGGATCGGCATTCGGAAGAAGGTCGAGCAGACCGCGGTGGCGGAGTCGGGGCTCAACGACGCGACCGGCGCGGTGCTCGCGCTCGTGCTCGCGGGCGTCGTCCTGACCGGTGAGAGCTCGGTGAGCGAGCCCGTGCTCGACTTCCTGACGGAGCTCGGGATCTCGACCGCCCTAGGCATCGGGTTCGGGATCCTCCTCGCACTGGTCGTGTCGGACCAGCGGCTCGGCGTCTGGAAGGAGTCGGCGGCCATCGCCGTCGTCGCCGTGGTGGCGCTCGGCTACGTCTCGATCGACTCGGCCGGAGGGAGCGGCTACCTCGGCGCGCTCATCGCCGGCTTCATCGTCGGCAACATGGATCGCCTGCGGCTCGGAATGCACTCGGTCCACGAGCGGGACATGCGCATCCAGGTCGACTCGATCACCGAGATCGTCGTCATCCTCGTCTTCATCACGCTCGGCGCCAATCTCCCCTGGGGCGACATGAGAGACGACTTCGTCCCGGCGCTCGCCGTTGTCGCTGCGTTCATCCTCCTCGCTCGCCCTCTGACCGTCCTCCTCTGCCTCGGACCGGACCGTCGTGGCGGCTGGACGCGCGAGGAGATCGTCTTTCTCTCGTGGACTCGCGAGACTGGGGTCGTCGCGGCTGCGCTCGCGGCCCTGATGGTCGGCCTCGACGTTCCCGACGCGGAGCTGATCGTGACGACCGTCGCGCTCGCGATCGTGGTGACGCTTGCGGTGCAGACCACGACGAAGCCATGGCTCGGGCGCAAGCTGGGGCTCGACGAGCCGGTTCCGAAGCTCGGGGACGCGGCCGACCTCTCTGCGCCGTGAGCCTGATGGGGTCTGGCTTCAGCCAGACCCCATCAGGTTCAACGCCTCAACCGAGGTCAGGCTGAAGCCTGACCCACCCCAGGGCTGCTCTCAGCTCCAGGGGTAGGGCGAGCTCGAGACCGGATGCAAGTCGCCGGTCTCGAAGCGCTCGAAGCGGAACGGGTAGAGCAACCGCGAGTGGTCGCCGAGGAGCACGCTCGCGACCTCCCGACCCACGCCGATCATCTTGTAGCCGTGGTTCGAGTCGAGGATCGCGTACAGGTTCGGGCGGAAGTAGTCGAAGACCGGGAAGTTGTCGACCGTGAACGCGCCGACTCCGCCCGAGCGCGCCTGCTTGTACAGCGCCCGGCAGCCCTCGAACCGGGACATCGCGTGGGACAGCCCGGCGCAGAAGACGTCAGGGAACGTCGGGTCGATGTCCGTCGTCTGCGGGTACGGATCGAGCACGACGTCGTCCTCGACGACGAGTGGTGACGCGCCGCCCTGCACCGAATGTCGGTCCCGCTTGAAGTAGATCCCCCAGAGCTCCTTGGAGAGCACCTTGCCGTCGTCCGCGACGAGTGGGGCGTCGGTGTCGAGGTGGATGACCGGTGGCGGGCCGCCGTCCGCGGTGGCGAAGAGCAGCGGGTCCATTCCGACCTCGCCCTCCTGGAGGTTCCAGTACGTCCACATCGGCCGGTCGGGGACGACATCGCCCGAGGGCGTCCTCACGTCGATCGTCTCCGGCATTCCCAGCATCGCCCAGAACCGCTTCGCCCACGGCCCCGGAGCGATGACGACCTGCTCGCCGACCTCGATCCGTCCGGCGGACGTCTCGACCACGCTGATCGAGCCGTCCGACGCCTCCTCGAAGCCCGTGACCTCGACGCCCGGAGAGGACGGTGACCCCGACCTCGGCGCACTTGCCCTCGAGCCCGCGGACCGAGTCCATGTTGAACGCGAAGCCGCCCTGGTGCTCGTGCAGGCACGTGGTCACGCCCTGCGCGCGCCAGTCGGGGAAGAGCCCTTTCATGTGCTCGTCGACCTCGGCCTCGCCCAGGATCAGCTCCGAGCGGTACCCGATCCGCTCCTGCCGCTCGTACGTCGCCGTCAGGTCGGCCTCCTGCACGGCGGCACCGAGCGCGATGTACCCGACCGGGTTGTACGCGTACGCCTCCGGGTCGGACTCCCAGACCTCGACGCAGGCCTGCATGAGCTCGCTCATCGCGGGCTGGAAGTAGTTGTTGCGAACGACGCCGCAGGCGATCCCGGACGCGCCGGCGCCGGGGTGCGCCTTGTCGAGAACGAGGACGTCGGCGCCCGAGCCGGCGCCGCGCGACGCGAGCTCCTTCGCCAGGTGGTACGCGGTCGAGAGACCGTGGATGCCGGCGCCGACGACGACGTACGGACTGCGGGTAGGAATTACCAAGTATTGCTCCTAGGGCAACGATGTTGCAGAGGGCGCCATGCTAGCAAGGGTCGCGCGGGCGCACCGAGCGCGCCCGCGCGACCCGCTTCTCGTCTCAGTCTCCGGGCGCGACCGCCGGTGGAGTCGCCGGCGCAGCCCTGGCTGGCGAGTGGGAACGCCGTCGCCCGACTGCTGTCCGAGATCACCGACGAGATCCCAGTCGCCGGCGTCGACGCCCGCTACTTGCTCCTCCTCCGAGAGCCGAAGCCCGGTCGTGCGCTCGAGGATGAAGGCGAGCACCCACGCGGTGACGACTCCGGACCCGACGAGCACGATCAGGCCGAGGAGCTGCCAGAAGACGTTGATCTCGGCGTTCTGGAAGGCGTAGTCGCCCTCGGTCAGGCCGAAGTAGCCCCCCTTGTCGGTGCCCCAGCTGACGAGCCCGACCATGATGATTCCGTACGAGCCCGCGCCGAGGAAGAGCGGCGTCAGCTTGTGCTCGTCCCAGCGGCGCGCCTGGCTGAACTCGTAGACCGCGTAGCAGACGATCGGCGCGCCCATCGCGACGAGGAGCGTCTGCCACGGCTTGTACACGTCGAATGCCACCGCGCATGCGACGTAGCCGCCGAGCGGGCCGAGCAGCAGGTAGATGTAGCTCCGTTTCCAGTACGCGATCGCCGCTCCGGTGAGGGCGCCGCCCGCCCACGCGAGGCCGAGGTTGTTGAATGCGATGCCGACGCTCGTGTCCGCCATGGTCACGCTCACGGCGAGCGCCTCGACTCCTTCCGGGGCGAAGAAGAAGAGGCAGGAGAGGATCACCATGGGCAGGCCGGCGAAGATCAAGGCCACGCCCGCCGTCGTCACCCCGAGATTGGACGAGCGGTACTCGGGCACCTGCGGATGCGGCTCGTACATGCCGGGTCGTTGGCCCACCTTGCGCACGAGCACGAGCGCCATCCCCGCCGGGAAGAGGTACACGAATCCCACTCCGAAGAAGTCGTGGAAGCCGGCGTTCGTGAGCGGACCGGTCGATCCCCACGTCAACCAGGAGAGAACCGAGGAGACCACCGCCGCGACGACGCAGATGACGTAGTACGCGGCCGGCTTCATGCGCTCCGTCACGGAGAGGTGGATGAGGACGTTGACGATTCCGGCGAAGGCGGCGAGGAAGAAGATGAAGATCTGCTGGTTGTTGAGGTTGGCGCCCAGGCTCGCCTGGTCGACGTTCCCAGCGAGGTCGTTCGCGAACGTGCCTCCCAGCCACCAGTCCTTGATCGCCTGCCAGTACGGGATCGGCGACGTCGAACGCGACGTAGTACTGCCAGTTCCAGATCGCGAAGCCGATCAGGAAGTACACGACGAAGCCGATGAAGAACCCCACCATCTTCTCGACGGCCGCCGCGAAGACGTTCACCCTCCGCACGCCGCCGACGTCGACCATGAGGAGGCCGGCCAGGATCATGATCGCCCCGACCGTCCCGGAGGCGTAGATGAGGTTCTGAAGGAGCAAGTTCGTCGTCAGCTGCTCTGGGAACTCCGGGGCGGCCTGCGCCAGCCAGGTCGCTAGCTGCATCGAGGACTCCTTTCAGTCGAGATGCTCGAACGGCGAGCGGTGGCGGGCGTGAACCGGATCGGTCCCGCAGGCCCTCCGCGCTCCGAGTGCAAGCGGTCACCCGCCAAGGGGCACGATTATTGGCGTCCCATCGAGCCGATTTTCAAGGTCCCGAGCGCCGCGCGACCGCCGAGTAGAGTCACCGTTCGAGCGATGGAGCCACGCCGCCGGCGTTCCGCCCGAGGAGTTCGAGGTCGCCCTGGACAACGCGATCTCGGCGCCCGAAGCGTTCGGCGCGTCCTTCGACGCCGCTCCGCTCGCCGAGGCGCTCGAGCTCGGCGAGGGGCTCGAAGGCGATCCGGCCATCGCGTTCCGCCGGACGCTCGGCATGTTCGCCACGGGCGTGACCGTGCTGACGACGCGCTCGGCGGAGACCGTGCACGGCATGACCGCGAACGCGTTCATGTCGGTGTCCCTGCGGCCTCCCCTCGTTCTCGTCTCGGTCGACCGGCGCGCGCGGCATGTCCAACCTCCTCCACGAGGGAACGCGCTTCGGAGTGAACGTCCTCGAGGCGGGGCAGGCGGTGCTCTCGGACCGCTTCGCAGGCCGCGTGCTCGTCGACGAGGAGATCGAGCCGCGTTTCGAGCTCGTCCACGAGACGCCGCTCGTCGAAGGGGCGCTCGCGCATCTCGTCGCGCGAGTCGTCCGGTCGTACTGGGGCGGAGACCACTCGCTCTTCCTCGGGCAGGTCGAGTACGCGCGCTACGGCGAAGGGGAGCCGCTCCTCTTCCACGGCGGCCGCTACGAGCGCATCGTCCGTGACCCTCGGGTGTTCTCGATGCTGCCGGCCGAGCTGCTCGAGCCGATCCTCGCGCTCGGCGAGGAGCGCTCATACGCGGACGGCGAGGCGATCATGCGGATCGGCGAGCCAGGCGCCGAGCTCCTGCTCGTGGTCGAGGGCACGGTCGAGGTCGACCGACCGGGACGGACGTTGACGCTGGGCGCAGGCGAGCTGATCGGCGAGATCGAGGTGCTCGACCCGGGCGGCGGTCGCATTGCGGACATCCATGCCTCCGGTCCGGTGCGCTGCGTGGCCGTGTCGCGAGAGGCGCTGCTCGCGGCGCTCGAAGCCGACCCGCGTGCGGCGATCGCCCTGATCGAAGTCCTCGCCGCGAGGTTCCGCGAGACCGCGTAACTACCAGCGAATGATGGAAGCCGGTCGTCAGTCGATGGCGAGCAGCCCGGCGAGCCAGGGCGTGCGGTAGCCCGATTCGCTCCACACCACGGGGAAGAAGGACTCGTCGAGCGAGAGATCGCCGCGACGGCGGTAGCGCGAGTAGGTCACGTCGACGTTCGTCTCGTGGAAGCGCGTCTCGACCGGGATCAAGTGGGAGACGAGCGCCATGCGCGCAACGGACGCGCTCCGGTTCGGCGCCGACCCGTGCCAGGTGAGTCCATGGTGGAACGAGCCCCCGCCCGGCTTGACGACGACCGGAACCGTCTCCGGCTCCGCTCCGTCGGGTGCGGCAGCGCGCGCTCCCGCGAGCCAGTCGTCCGGAGCGTGGAATTCCGTTCGTGCGGGCGGTGACTTCGGCCAAACGTGCGATCCGCGAACGAGCTCGAGCGGCCCGGCGTCGGCGTGGGTCTCGTGCAGCGAGACCCAGCACGTGATCATCTCCGGCGGCACGAGGTAGTCGGCGTACGAGGAGTCCTGATGGAAGCCGATCGCCTTCGTCCCCGGCGGCTTCCAGAGCACGTTGTCCTGAAGGATGCGCACGCCGCGGTAGCCCATGAGCTGCGCCGCGAGGCGACCGGTTCGCTCGGAGAGCACCTGTGCGGCGACGACGCTGTCGGACTTCCAGGCGTTGCAGAGCTGGCGCGTGCGGTCTTCGGGGTCGCGGCCGGGGACCCAGTTCACCTCGTCCGGCCTGATCCCGGTTTCGTACTCGCCGTCGAAGAGGCGGAGGTAGCGGTCGCGCAGCTTCCCGAGCGCGTTCTCGGAGACAAGGCCCTCCTCCACGACTAGGAAGCCGTCCCGCCGAAAGGCGTCAACCTGTTCCGAGGAGAACGTGTCGAGCATCGCTGGGGTCAGGCTTCAGCCTGACCCCCGACTCCCCTCGGCCGGGTCTTCTCGGGGTCGTAGAACGGGAAACGGACGACGGTCGCGGGGATCCGCTTCTGGAGGCCGTCGAGCTTGCCGACCTCGACCTGAGTGCCGAGATCGGCGTACTGGACGGCGACACGAGCAGAGCGCGATGTTCTTCTTCAGCACCGGGCTCCGCGTGCCGCTCGTGACGACGCCGACCTTGCGCCGGCCGACGTAGACGTCGTCGCCGTGGCCCGCCGTCTCGTTTCCGTCGAGCTCGAGCCCGACCAGCACCCGCTGCGGATGTGCTTTGCGCTCCACGAGCGCGTCCCGGCCGACGAAGTCCTCCTCCGTGTCGAGGTCGACGGCGAAGCCGATGCCGGCCTCGAACGGATCGACCTGGTCGTCGAACTCGTAGCCCGCGAAGATCAAGCCCGGACTCGATGCGCAGGATGTCGAGCGCCTCGAGCCCGAGCGGCGTCAGCCCGTGCTCGGCGCCCGCCTCCCAGATCGCGTCCCAGACGGCCGGTCCGTCGGAGGGGTGGCACCAGACTTCGTAGCCGAGCTCGCCGGTGTACCCCGTGCGCGAGACGACGATCGGGATCCCGTCGTACGTCCCGATGCGCCCGACGAGGAAGCGGAACCACTTGAGGTCGGCGAGCGACGTCTGGGTCGGTGGCGCCCACACGATCTTCTCCAGGATCCCCCGGCTGGCCGGCCCTTGCACCGCGAGGTTGTGCAGCTGCTCGGTGGAAGGCTTGATCCAGACCTTGAGCTCGTGCCGGTCGGCGAGCTCCTTCAGCCAGATGCCGTCGTACTCGTCTCCGCCGACGAAGCGGAAGTTGTCCTGGCCGAGGCGGTAGACGGTTGCGTCGTCGATCATCCCGCCCGTCTCGTTGCAGAGCGCGGTGTACGTGACCTGCCCGACGGAGAGCCGCCGCGCGTCGCGCGTGATCGCGGTCTGGATCAGCGTCTCCGCGTCCGGGCCGAGCACCTCCCACTTGCGGAGCGGGGAGAGGTCCATCACCGCGGCTTTCTCGCGGCAGGCCCAGTACTCGGCGATCGCACCCTCGTTGTCGAAGCAATGGGGCAGCCAGTAGCCGCGGTACTCGGTGAAGCTCTTCGTCAGCTCGCTCGTCCGCGGGTGGAACGACGTCTCCCGCGTCAGCACTGCCTCGGCATCGGGGGTCACGCGCCGCGCGATCGCGGTCGAGAACGTGTGCTCGGCCGGGTACACGCGCACGTGGACGTCGGTGATCTGCCAGCCGTTCGCAGGGTCGATGTCGTCGGGACACGCGGACGAGGCGCAGACGAGGTCGTCGATCGCCCGCAGGAGCACGTAGTCGCCGGGGCGCGACCAGGGCTCGTCGGTCGCGAGGAAGCGATCGGCGTAGGCCGTGTTGAAGAAGAAGTTGAGCGCGGGCCAGCCTTCCCGCTTCGCGACTCCGTATGGATCGAGCACACCGTTGAAGTTGTCGGTGCAGTTGACGTGCCCGGGATAGCCCATGTCCTCGTAGTACTTCGCGTAGCAGGCGAGCTGGAACGTGTCGTGCCGCCCGACCGTGTCGCGTACGACTTCGACGAGTGGGTTCATGTCCGCGTCGTAGAACTTCCCGAAGAGGCCGGGCGCCGGATACGCCGTCCCGGTGATCGAGCGGGT
Source organism: uncultured Actinomycetes bacterium (assembly GCA_963721795.1). Classification (GTDB taxonomy): domain Bacteria; phylum Actinomycetota; class Thermoleophilia; order Gaiellales; family Gaiellaceae; genus GMQP-bins7. Next base: position 225,318 of record CAVRLT010000020.1, on the reverse strand, counting down.
CACCGTGGCGTCGAGGCCGCGCTCGACGCCGTCCTCCAGCCGTCCCCGGTGGAAGGCGAGGAAGTCGGAGCACTGCTTGCCCTCGACGTCGATGACCTGGATGTACTCGCCGGCGCGAACCTCGTACGCGAGCGCGGTCGCCTTGTCGACGCGGAAGTCGAGCCGCGGCTCGGCGAGCGGCGTCGGGAGCTCGAGCTGCCCGTACTTCCGCGGCGAGCCTCGGCGAATCTCGACGAGGAGATCGGAAGGCGGGGGCGCGCCGTCGACGATGCGGCCGGCGGGCGCGGCGACGACGACCTTCACTGCCGCGCTCGGCGCGGAACGACTGCGAGGTCCCCGGGCGGAGACATGTTCTCGAAGAGGCGAACGGCGAGTACATCCTCGGGGCGGAGCTTCGGCGCCGCGAGCTGTTGCAGGAACCCGTTTCCGTTACGAACGAGCTCGCGCAGCACCGTCGCGGGCGCGTCCGCTCGCGCGCCGAGCGCGCCCGGCGTCGTCGGCGCCTTCGGGCGAGAGGACCGTGAGCTCGGCGACCTGGCCGCCGTAGGAGTCGACGACGGTCAAGCGCTCGTCCGGCTCGAGCGCGACGACGGTGGCGCCACCGGGGCGCACGAGGTACGTCTCGAGGTAGGGATCCTCCGGTAGCAGCCCGGGGTCAGACCCCACGGGTCTGACCCCAGCCCTTGCGCTCGGCAGGCTCACCTCAGGCCTTCTGGGCGGGCGCCTTCGCCTCCTGCTCGGCGGCCTCCGCCATCAGCGTCTCCGCAAGCTCGCGCTTGCCGTCTGCGTCCAGCTTCTTGATCTCGTTCTCGACTGCTCGGCGGTTGTACGTCTGGTTCCAGTAGTCGAGCGAGTCGAAGCCGAGGAGAACGGCCTTGCCGACGAACTGGCGCAGGACCTCGTTCGTCGGCCCCATCACCCAGCCGGCCTTGGCGTCGCGGAGATAGCGCTCGAGCTCCATGTCGCGCTTGTAGCCCGAGCCGCCGCAGGCGTGGAGCATCTTGTCGACGACGTGCGCGACGTTCTTCGCCGCGATGAACTTGATCTGCCAGGCCCAGTGGAGGTAGTCGGCGCGGGCGAACTCGCCGGGCGCGAGCGCCTTCGTGTTGTTGTCCGTCGCGCGGTCCATCGCCTCCGCGACCGAGAGGACGAAGGTTCGGGCCGCATTCGTGTCCATCACTGCCTCGCCCACGTAGTCCTGGATCGTCGGGTAGTCGGCCACGCGCAGGCCGACGTCGACGTGGCGCTTTCGAGTCGTGTGCCGCTTGGCGATGTCGATCGTGCCGAGCGCGATTCCGTTCCACACCGACGAGGAGCCGATCAGGAACCAGGGGTCGACTGACTCGTCGTTCGACGCGGCGCCGTCCCCTTCGGGGCCGACGAGCTGCTCCGACGGAATCTGCGACGTTCGGCACCTCGAGCGGCCCGGACTGGTTCCCGCGCAAGCCGAGGGCGTCCCAGAGCGACGGCTGCGACTCGACGTCGCCCCCGTCGATGACGAAGACCGAGAGGTCGTCGTACCCCGAGAACTCGGGGCTCGTGGTCTGGACGACGTAGAAGTCGGCGAAGCCCGCGGACGTCGTCCACGACGCCTTCTTGCGCACGTTGTAGCCGCCGTTCGAGCGCTCGGCGCCGGACGAGATCGGATACCAGAAGTGCGATCCGGTCTCCGGGTCGGAGTAGGAGAGCGTCCCGATCTTGCCGCTCCCCGAGCGGGCGAATGTACTTGTCGACCAGCTCGGGAGTGGGGCGGAGCATGATCGTGTTCACCGCTCCGATGTGCATCACGTAACACATCGCGGTCGACGAGCAGCCGTAGCGCGCGATGGTCTCGCACACCATCGAGTACGCGACGTGGTTCTCGCCGAGGCCGCCGTACTCCTCGGGCACGGTCAGCGCGAGGAACCCGTGCTCGCCGAGGAGCTCGAGGTTGCGGCGCGGGAAGAGCAGCTCGTCGTCCGAGCGCTTGGCGTTCGCGCGCATCTCCTTCTCGCAGAGCTCGATCAGGAGCGCGCGCAGCTCCTTCTGGCGGTCGGTCAAGAACCAGTCCGGGTCCCACTCGTACCCGAGCCCCCAGAACGGCTCGGAGCCCCACATCTTCTCGGACATGCCTACCTCCGGTACGCAGTCGCTGGCGGGCTCAATCGTACTCTTGGCCTGAAGCCGGTGCTGCGCGATGATCTCCAGCATGCGGGCGCTTCCGGGCGGGACGGTCACGTTGCTCTTCACCGACATCGAGGGGTCGACGCGTCTGCTGCACGAGCTCGGCGACCGCTACGCGGACGTGCTCGCCGAGCATCGCCGGCTGCTGCGCGAGGCGTTCGCACGGCACGGCGGGGTCGAGGTGGACACCCAGGGCGACGCGTTCTTCTCGCGTTCGCACGCGCGACCGATGCGGTCGCCGCCGCTCGAGACGGTCAGGCCGCGCTCGAAGGAGGGCCTGTGCGAGTCCGGATCGGCATCCACACCGGTGAGCCGGTCGTCACGGACGAGGGTTACGTCGGTGCCGACGTGCACCGGGCGGCGCGGATCATGGGCGCGGGCCACGGCGGGCAGGTTCTCCTCTCGGAGACGACAGACAGCTTCTCGACGCGCGAAGCGGGGCTCCGCGACCTCGGCGACCACCGGCTCAAGGACCTCACGCGCCCGCAACGCCTGTACCAGCTCGGCGACGGGGACTTCCCGCCGCTCAAGACCCTCTACCGGACGAACCTCCCGATTCAGCCGACCCCGCTCGTCGGGCGGGAGCGCGAGCTCGAGGAGGCAGGTGAGCTCCTTCGCGAGCATCGGCTGGTCACGCTCACGGGCCCCGGCGGAAGCGGCAAGACGCGGCTCGCGCTCCAGCTCGCGGCCGAGGCGGTCGAGCAGTTCCCCGACGGTGTCTTCTGGGTTCCGTTGCAGGCGCTCCGCGACCCCGCCCTCGTCGAGCGCGCGATCGGAGCCTCGGTCGGCGCCGACGACGGGCTGGTCGAGTACGTCGCGAACAAGCGGCTGCTCGTCCTCGCTCGACAACTTCGAGCAGGTCGTCGAGGCCGCGCCGACGATCTCGTCGCTCCTCGCCGGGACCCCGAACGCGATGGTCCTCGTCACGAGCCGCGAGCCGCTGCACCTCGACTCGGAGCAGCGTTACCCGGTCGAGCCGTTGCCCGACGACGACGCCGCAGTCCTCTTCGTCGAGCGGGCGCGGGCGGTCGTCCCGGGTTCCGACCGACAGGAGCCGTCGGTGAGATCTGCCGGCGGCTCGACGGGCTCCCGCTCGCGATCGAGCTCGCAGCCGCACGGGTCGCGCTCTGGATCCGGACGAGCTCCTCGCGCGGCTCGACCGGCGGCTGCCCCTGCTGGCCTCGCGCTCGCGCGACGCGCCGGCCAGGCAGCAGACGCTGCGCGCGACGATCGAGTGGAGCTACGACCTGCTCGAGCCGGAGCGAGCAGGAGCTCTTCCGGAAGCTCGCGGTCTTCAGGGGAAGCTTCTCGCTCGAGGCGGCGGAGGCGGTCTGCGACGCCGATCTCGACGACCTCGAGTCGCTCGTCGTCAAGAACCTCCTCCGCCGCTGGGAGAGCGGTCGCCTGGGGATGCTCGACACGATCCGCGAGTACGCGACGGAGCTGCTCGACGCAGCGCCCGACGCCGACGACGTGTATCGGCGACACGCCGAGTACTTCCTCTCTCTCGCGAAGGAGGCGAACATCAACGCGGCCGACGCTACGTCCGGGTGGGCAGCGACTAGACATCGCTTTGGCCGAGCAGGACAACTTCCGCGGCGCTCTGCCTGGGCGATGCGCAGCGACTCCATCGCGCTCGGGCTGGAGATCGCGACCGCGCTGGAGCAGTTGTGGGTCGTCGTGATCCCAGCGAGGGAATTCGCTGGTTCGAGCGCCTCCTCGAGCGCCCGGAAGCCGAGCCCGTGTCAGCCGAGCTTGCGCGCCCATGCCCTGCGCGCGTACGGGAGCTCCCTGGGAATCGCGAGGTCACTTCAGACATGCCGAGGAGAGGTGGGTGCAGAGTCTCGCGATCTTCGAGCAGCTCGAGGACGAGCACGGCCGCGCGGTGCTCCTGCACCGCCTCGGCATCAGCGCGATGCTGCTGCGAGGCGACCTCGAACGCGCTCGCGAGCTGGTCGAGATCAGCCACGCGATCCACTGGCGCACGCGGTAACGTGTGGGGACTGCGCCCAGACCACCGGCACGCTCGGCGCGATCGCGCGCGACGAGGGTGACGAGACGCACTGCGCTGGAGCTGGTCCGCGAGAGCGTCTGCGCTCGCGCGGAGGCGCAGCGTGCCGTGGTGGGAGAGCGGAGCGCTGGCGGAGCTCGCCTGCCTGTCCCTGAATGCCGGGCTCCTCGACGAGGGCGAGGCTCATGCGCGCGAGTCGCTCGAGATCGCAGTCCGCTCCACGACCGACCCGGCCGCATCTTCGGCGTCGGCATCCTCGCCCGCGTGGCGGCCGAGCGGGGTCAGAGCGAGCGCGCAGGGCGGCTCTGGGGCGCGGTCGAGGACGAGGATGCCGCCGCGCCGCTCGGAGGCTGGCGGCGTCACCGTGACGCGTGCGAAGCGCGGATTCGTGAGCGTCCGGCCCCGATTCGAGCGCGGCTACGCGGAAGGCCGCGAGCTCACGCTCGACGACGCCGTCTCGCTGGCTCTGTCCGAGTCTGGCTGACGCGTGCTCCGACCCGTCTGCCTCCGGGGCGCAGTCGCTGATTAGTCATCGCAACCTTGGCTTGGAGCTGCCGCAGCGTAATGATCTCCGGGTGCGGGCTCTTCCGAGCGGAACGGTCACGCTCCTCTTCACCGACATCGAAGGGTCGACACGTCTTCTGCACGAGCTGGGCGGGCGCTACGCCGATGTGCTCGCGGAGCACCGCCGGCTCTTGCGGGCGGTCTTCTCGCAGCACGGCGGGGTGGAGGTCGACACGCAAGGAGACGCGTTCTTCTACGCATTCGCACGGGCGACCGATGCGGTCGCCGCTGCTCGAGACGGTCAGTCCGCGCTCGAAGGAGGTCCCGTGCGAGTCCGGATCGGCATCCACACCGGTGAGCCGATCCTCACGGACGAGGGCTACGTCGGTGCCGACGTGCACCGAGCGGCGCGGATCATGGGCGCCGGTCACGGCGGGCAGGTTCTCCTCTCGGAGACGACGGGGCAGCTGCTCGACTCCGAAGCGAACCTCCGCGACCTCGGCGACCATCGCCTCAAGGACCTCACCGCCCCGCAACGTCTCTACCAGCTCGGGGACGCGGATTTTCCTCCGCTCAAGACCCTCTATCGGACGAACCTCCCGATTCAGCCGAATCCGCTCGTCGGGCGAGAGCGGGAGCTCGCTGAGGCCGGTGAGCTCGTTCGCGAGCATCGCCTGGTCACGCTCACCGGCTCCGGCGGAAGCGGCAAAACCAGGCTGGCGCTCCAGCTCGCGGCCGAAGCGATCGAACAGTTCCCTGACGGGGTCTTCTGGGTTCCGTTGCAAGCACTCCGCGATCCCGCTCTCGTCGAGCGCGCGATCGGAGACTCGGTCGGCGCCGACGACGGATTGATCGACTACGTGGCGAACAAGCGGTTGCTCGTCCTCGTCGATAACTTCGAGCAAGTCGTCGAAGCCGCGCCGACGATCTCGTCCCTCCTCGCCGGCACCCCGAACACCGTTGTTCTCGATCACGAGCCGCGAGCCGCTGCACGTCGATTCGGAACACCGGTTCCCAGTCGAGCCGTTGCCCGACGACGATGCCGGGGCGCTCTTCCTCGAGCGCGCGCGGGCGGTCGACCCGCACTTCCGACACGCAGGAGCCGTCGGTGAGATCTGTCGGCGGCTCGATGGGCTTCCTCTCGCGATCGAGCTGGCAGCGGCACGGGTCGCGCTCCTGGATCCGGACGAGCTGCTCGCACGGCTCGACCGCCGGCTGTCGCTGCTCGAGTCACGGTCTCGCGATGCTCCGGCCAGGCAGCGAACGCTGCGTGCGACGATCGAGTGGAGCCATGATCTGCTCGAACTCGAGCGAGCAGAAGCTCTTCCGGAAGCTTGCCGTCTTCAGGGGAAGCTTCTCGCTCGAGGCGGCGGAAGCAGTCTGCGATGCCGACCTCGACGAGCTCGAGTCGCTCGTCGTCAAGAGCCTCGTCCGCCGCTGGGGCAGCGGCCGCCTCGGCCTGCTCGACACGATCCGCGAGTACGCGCTCGAGCGGCTGGACGCGTCGCCCGAGGCCGAGGAGGTGCGCCTGCGCCACGCCGAGCACTTCCTCGCCGTTTTGCAGGGCGCAAACCTCAACGCCGGCAGCACGTTCGATCTACGCGACCCCATGCGCCACGACATCGCGGACGCTGAACAGGACAACCTCCGCGGTGCTCTGGCCTGGGCCGTCCGGACCGGCTCGGTCGCCCTCGGACTCGACCTTGCGAGGGCGGCGGACTGGTTTTGGGTGATGCACGACTCGCACGAGGGACTGCGCTGGTACGAACGCCTGCTCGAGCTTCCCGAGACCGAGGCAGTCGCTGCAGAGATCCGCGCCGACGCGCTGCGCTCCTATGGGGCCTGCGCGTACTTATCCGGCCACGAGGACCTCCTCGAGCGCCTCGGCGAGGAGAGTCTGAAGCTCTACGAGCAGCTCGAGGACGAGCTCGGCCGGGCGGTCCTCCTCCATCGGCTCGGGATCGACGCGATGCGTCGAGGGGACCTCGACCGCGCGCGTCGACTCGTCGAGGAGAGCCACGCCATTCATGCACGCAATTGGGACCCGGTGACAGGGCGTTCCGTCTCGGGGAGACGACCGGAACGCTCGGCGCGATCGCCCGCGATGCCGGAGACGCGAGCGCGCGTACGCGCTCATCCCCGAGAGCGCGGTCATCGCTCGGCAGACGGGCGTCGTCTGGTGGGAGGGCGGGATGCTCGCGGAGCTGGCCGCTCTCGACCTGAACGCCGGCCGCGTCGAGGAAGCCGAGACGCATGCCCGCGAATCCCTGGCGATCGCCGAGCAGTTGCACGATCGACCCGGCCGCGTCTTCGGCGTCGGCCTCCTCGTCTGGGCCGCGGCCGAGCGCGGCGAACCCGAGCGCGCGGGCCGGCTGTGGGGCGCGATCGAGGACGAGGTCGCCGGCGCGCCGCTCGGGGGCTGGCGGCGCCACCGTGACGCGTGCGAAGTGCGGATTCGTGAAGCGTCCGGCCCGGACTTCGACCGCGGCTATGCAGAAGGCCGCGAGCTCACGCTCGACGATGCCGCTTCGCTGGCCCTTTCCGAGTCCGCCTGATCCGCCGCTCCGAGCTGCTCCAGGTGCCATTGGCGCCAGCGCTCCGTTCCCTCGAGGTCGTTGAACGTGAAGACGTGGAAGCCGGCGAGGTTCGGCCGCTCGTCGTCGAGGCTCGCGTCGAGACCTTCGACGAGCGGAGTCGGGTCGAAAGCGCCGCTGAACGCGCGCCCGAGCCAGCCCTTGTGCGCGCGCAGGAAGCGCAGCGAGTCGCCGACGCCGATCCGTGCCGACACGCGGATGAGCTTCGTGAGCGGAACGGGGCCGGGAAGCCCGATGTGGATCGGGAGCTTCGTCCCTCGGTCCCACACCGCTTTCATCCAGGCCGCGGTCACGCTCGGCGTCGAAGCAGATCTGGCTGACGATGTAGGTCGCGAACTCCTCCTTGGCGAACATCGCCTTGATCGTCGCGTCGTCCGTGATGAACGCGTGACTCTCCGGGTAACCGGTGATGCCGACGTCCTGAAACGGCTGCCCGAGCTCCGCCAGCGCCCGCAGGAGCGGGAGCGAACCTTCGAAGTCGCCCGCCGGCTCCTCCGCGTCGCCCGCGAGCACGAGGACGTCGGTGGCGCCGGTCGCTCGCAGGCGGTCGACGAGCTCGGCGAGGTGAGCCGTGTCCTCTACGTGTCTCGCGGCGAGGTGCGGGACGACTACTGTAGCCGTGCGCGGCTACCTTCTCGACGAGCGCGAGCGTCGGCTCGAGGCCTTTCCTCGGGGACGTCGTGACCGTCACCGTCACCTCGTTCGGCACGTGCTCGAGCACCGCTTCCCCGGCTCCGTCGAGCGGGATCACCTCGTAGCGGGGCCGCGCGAGCAGCTCCGCCATCCCGCCGGTCGGCTTCATCGCCATGACACCTCCATCGTCGAGAGCTCGGAATCCTTCGGAAGACCGTCGTCGGGCGGCCGTCCCAGTCGTCCGCCTGATGCGTGTACCAGTGGCCTGCGACGCTGAGCCCGGTCGGCGGGTCGAGCGTTCCCGCTGCGATCGAGATCCGCTCGCTCTCCGCCGGGCGCCAGAAGAGGCTCGAGCCGCACTCGCCGCAGAACCCGCGCTCGGCGTCCCGATCGCTCTTCGCGCTCGAGATCCAGCGGAGGCCGCGGTCTTCGAGGAACGTCAGGTCGTCCTTCCGCGCCGCGCTGAACGACCCGACGTTCCCGAGCCAGCGACGGCATTCATCGCAGTGGCAGAGGAGGATGTCACGGAGCGGTCCGTGCACCTCGAAGCGGACGGCTCCGCACAGGCAACGACCCCGCGCGCGCGCGTCCATCAATAGTCCGAGTCCGGGAAGGACGCCTTCTTCCGCTCGATCCACTCGCTTGAGCTCCTCGTCGACGGCGTCGTCGATCGGCGGCGGCTCGTACTCCTCGAGCGTCTTCTTCCAGATCGGCGCCGCGCGCTGCGCCGCCTCGGTGGCGCCTTCGGCCTCCCACTGCTCGAAGCTCGAGTTGTCGGAGACGGGTGAGCGGTAGAACGCGGTCTCGAAGTTCGCGAGCGTGTGGGCGTGGCCGAGGTAGTGCTGCCCGGGCCCGTTCGTGAGCAGCGCGTCGAGCGCCTGGCCGTTCTCGCTCGTGTCGACGCCCTTCGCGAACTCGTGCCACATCCCGCACTGGTCGTTGTCGAGAACGAACTTCTCGTAGCCCATCGTCAGGCCGCCCTCGAGCCAGCCCGCCGCGTGGAGCACGAAGTTGACGCCGGCGAGGAAGGTCGGCTGCATCGTGTTCGCGGACTCGTACGCCGCCTGCGCGTCCGGGATCTTCGACGCCGTGAACGCGCCGCCCGAGCGGAACGGAACGCCCAGCCGTCGTGCGAGTGCCGCCATGACGTAGAGCACGAGCGCCGGCTCCGGCGTCCCGAAGGTCGGCGCTCCCGACTGCATCGAGAGCGACGACGCGAACGAGCCGAGCACGACTGGCACGCCCGGCCTGACGAGCTGGACGTAGGCCATGCCTGCGAGCGCTTCGGCGTAGGTCTGCGTCGCGGCTCCCGCAACGGTGACGGGGCTCATCGCACCCGCAAGGATGAACGGCGTCATCAGCACCGCCTGGTTCGCCTCGGCGTACGCCCTCGCGGCGCCGAGCATCGTCGCATCCCACACGAGCGGCGAGTTCGCGTTGCAGAGGCTGAGGATGACGGTGTTCTCCTCCAGGAAGTCCGCGCCGAAGACGATGCGCGCCATCTCGACGGTGTCCTCGGCTCGCTGTGGGTGGGTGACCGAGCCCATGAAGGGCTTGTCCGAGTAGCGGAGGTGCGCGTAGACCATGTCCAGGTGGCGCTTGTTGACCGGGAGGTCGACCGGCTCGCACACGGTTCCGCCCGAGTGGTGGAGGTACGGAGACGCGTAGGCGAGCTTCACGAAGTTGCGGAAGTCCTCGATCGTCCCGTAGCGGCGCCCGCCCTCGAGATCGCGCACGAACGGCGAGCCGTACGCAGGCGCGAAGACGGTGCTCGTTGCCTCCGATCTCGACCGTGTTCGCAGGGTTACGGGCGACCTGCATGAAGGTGCGCGGTGCGGTCGCCTGGACGAGCTGCCGCGCGAGGCCCTGCGGGAAGCGCACGCGCTCGCCCTCGACCTCCGCACCTGCGTCTCGCAGCAGGTCGCATGCGTCGGGGGCCTCGCGAAAGTCGATGCCGACCTGCTCGAGGAGGGTGTCCGCGTTCGACTCGATCAGCTCGAGGCCCTCTTCCGAGAGCACCTCGACCGGGGTCATCGTGCGCGTGATGAAGGGAACCTTCTCGACGACTGCGTGCATGCGTGCCGCCTGCCGGGCGGCACGACCTCCGCCGCGTCGGCCGGTGTGGGTGCTCATCCGTCGCTCCTTCCCGCCGAGGCCGTTCTGCGCCTCGGTCGCTCATCTTGCCTCTCGGCGCCGCTCGACGGCCGCGGCGGCAGGTCGACGACGGTCGCGGCGAGCCGCTCGTAGGGATCGAGGTCGTGTGGGATCGCCATCGCGCTGACGAAGTGCTCCTGAAAGCGAGGCTCGACCGCAGTCTCGACCTTCTCGACGCGCGCGCACGACCTCTTCGATCTCGCGCCGCGCGGCCACGTTCAGGAGCGCGATGCGGGCGCCGGTGCCCGCCGCGTTTCCCGGCCGCCGTGACGCGCTCCGGGTCGCAATCCGGGATGAGCCCGAGGACGAGCGCGTGAACGGGGTCGATCTGGCTCCCGAAGGCGCCGGCGAGGCGGATCCGGTCGACGCGCTCGAGTCCGTAGTGGTCCATGAGCAGCCGGCACCCCGCGTACAGGGCGCCTTTCGCGAGCTGGATCTGGCGCACGTCGTCCTGCGTGACGAGAAGCTGGGTCTCGTCCTCGTGCAGCACGTACGAGAAGCAGCGGCCGCTCGGGACGACGCGCGGCGTGCGAGCAGCGAACGCTCCGTCGATGGTTCCGTCGGTGGTGAGGACGCCGGCGAGATGCAGCTCCGCGATCGCCTCGATGATCCCCGAGCCGCAGATCCCGGTCACGCGCGTGCCTGCGAAGCCGGGCTCGTCCGACCAGGCGTCGGTGCCGATCACCCGGAACCGGGGCTCGAGCGTCTCCGGGTCGATCCGCACGCGCTCGATCGCGCCGGGTGCGGCCCGCTGGCCGAAGGTGATCTGCGCGCCTTCGAAAGCCGGGCCGGTAGGGCTCGAGGCCGCGAGCAGCCGGTCCTTGTTCCCGAGCACGATCTCGGCGTTCGTGCCCACGTCGACCAGGAGGTTGACCTCGTCGCCGAGATACGGGGCCTCGGAGAGGATCATCCCGGCGGTGTCCGCGCCCACGTGACCTGCGATGCAGGGGAGGACGTACACGCGAGCTCCGCGATGGATCGGGAGCGCCAGGTCGGAAGCGGGCAGGCGCAGCGAGTCCTCGATCGCAAGCGCGAACGGCGCTCCTCCGAGCTCGGTCGGGTCGAGCCCGAGCAGGAGGTGGTGCATGATCGGGTTGCCGACGACCGTTACCTCGAGGACGTCGTGTCGGTCGATCCCCGCTTCCTTCGCCAGCTCGGCGGTGATCTTGGCGAGACACCCGCGGACGACGCGCGTCAGCTCCTTCCGCGACTCGGGGTTCAGCATCAGGTACGAGACGCGGCTCATCAGATCCTCGCCGAAGCGAATCTGGGGATTCATCTCACCGGCGGAGGCGAGCACTTCGCCGGTCGTCAGGTCGCACAGATGGCCGGCGACGGTGGTCGAGCCGACGTCGAAGGCGATGCCGTAGGCGCGGTCGTGCAGGCCCGGCCACACCGCCGTGATCGTGTTCCCGTCGTGCACCGCCGCGGTCACGCGCCATTCACCTCCACGAAGCGTGCTCTGGAGGTCGTCGAGCACGGTCGAGTCGAGCTCGAGTCCTTCGAGCTGCCATTCGCGTTCGAGTGCCTCTCGCAGACGGCGCGCATCGGAGGACGGGCTTTCGAGACGCGGCTCCTCGACCTCGACGTAGTACAGGCGCACCGCCGGATCGATCTCGATCGGGTGCGCATCGGCCTCCTTGCGGACGACCTGCTTGTACACCTGGCTCTCGGGCGGGACGTCGATGACGAGATCGCCCTCGACGTGCGCCACGCATCCGAGGCGGCGGTCGTCGGCCAGGCCGCGGTCGGCCGCGTACGCCTGCTCGACCTCGCTTACCGAGGAGAGATGCGAGGCCGCCGATGTGATGCCGTGCTTCGCATGCTCCCCCTCGTCGACCGCGACCTGGCAGCGGCCGCAGATGCCCCGGCCCCCGCACACCGAGTCGAGGTCGACGCCGAGCCGGCGCGCCGCCTCGAGCACCGTCGTGCCGCTCTCGAACTGCCCGCGGCGCCCCGAGGGCGTGAAGACGACCAGATGCTCGGTGTTGCTCATGCGGTTGCTCTCCTCCGACCCTCGCGTCCTCCGCGACGACCCCGCTGGACCGCCGACGGCGTCTCGCCCTGGCCGGCGATCCAGGTCGCGCAGTGCGCGTCGTGCCCCATCATCACGTCGGCCGCCTTGACCGCGCTTCGAACCTCCTCGTGCAGCGGGCTCGTGATCGCGGACGTGAGGCCGGACGCGATCGCCATCGGCAGGAACGCGGCGTTCAGGCCGCTCCGGTTCGGAAGCCCGAAGCTGATGTTGGACGCGCCGCAGGTGGTGTTCACGCCGAGCTCCTCGCGCAGGCGGCGGACGAGGCTGAAGACCTGCCTCCCGGCGCTCCCGATCGCGCCGATCGGCATCACGAGCGGGTCGATGACGATGTCCTCCTTCGGGATCCCGTGGTCGGCCGCGCGCTCGACGATCTTGCGCGCGATCTCGAACCGCTCGTCGGAGTCCTCGGAGATGCCGTTCTCGTCGTTCGTGATCGCGACGACCGCGGCGCCGTGGCGGGCGACGAGCGGCAGGACGCTCTCGAGGCGCTCCTCCTCGCCGGTGACGGAGTTCACGAGCGGCTTGCCCTCGTAGACGGAAAGGCCGGCCTCGAGCGCCTCCACGATGGAGGAGTCGATGCAGAGAGGCACGTCCGTGACCGACTGCACGAGCTGAATCGCCTCGGCGAGGATCGCGGGCTCGTCCGCGAGCGGGATGCCGGCGTTGACGTCGAGCATGTGCGCGCCGGCCTCCACCTGCGCGATCGCGTCGGCGACGACCGTGTCGAAGTTGCCGTTCTTCATCTCCTCCGCGAGCTTCGAGCGGCCCGTGGGGTTGATTCGCTCGCCGATGATCACGAACGGGCGCTCGAACCCGATCGCGACCTCGCGCGTGGCCGAGCTGAGAACGGTCTCCGTCACGTCGTCTCCTCTCCCACGATCCCGCCCGCGCGGGCGAGGGTCGCGAGCTCACCGTCTCCGTAGGCCTGCTCGAGCCGCGCTGCCTCGTCGGCGACCTCGGTCTCGAGATCGTCTCCGCAGGCCCGCGTCTTCCGCTGCCACTCCTCGAGGTAGCCGTCCGAGTCGAAGAGGCCCGCACTCATCGCGGCCGCGTCGATCGCCTCCTGGAAGCGGTCGCTCAGCTGCGCTCGCGCGGAAGCGCGTCCCGCCTTGGCCGTGACCTGAGCCGGGATGTCGCGCCACCAGATGACGGTGAGCTCAGCCATCGGCGAACCGCTGGAGGGAGGGGAGGAGCTCGCCGTACCCGGTGCGGCGCTGCTCGAACTCGACATCGAGGTAGTCGGCCGCTTTGCGCGCGCGCTCCGCGAGGTCGGGATCGTCCGTCTGCGCGAGGTAGACGAGCCGCTTGTAGTTCCCGAAGATCATGGGCTTGAGCTCGGGGTGACGGTCGAGCTTGAGGCTCTTGACGACGAGCGAGTCGAAGTGTCGAGCGAGGAAGTCCGTGAGGTAGAAGGTCGCGGGCTCGGCGTCGTGCATCGCTTGCCACTCGTCGTTTCCGGCGAAGAACCCGTAGCAGTGCGCGCCGGGGAGCCGTTCGACGTCGTGAGCGTCCAGGACCTTGTCGAGCTCGCCCGCCGTGCCGCAGTCGGCGTACGCGACGAAGACGCGCTCGTACGAGCCCGCCAGCTCGCGCAGCTTCGCGTCGACGGCGGGCGCGATCTTCGCGGGGGTCGAGTGGAGCTTCCCGGGAAGGCACTTGACGGTCACGTGCGTCCAGCCGTTCAGCTCGATGACCGCGAGCACCTCGCGGGCGATCGCGCCGCACGCGAGGACGAGCACCTCGGGCCGCTCGGCCTCGAAGGTGTGCTCCTCGTCAAGAAGCTGCGGCAGCGGCTGCACGGCGTGCGAGCACCAGGGCCTGGGCCGTTTCCGAGGCGACGGCAGCGTCGCGGCAGTACGCATCGGCGCCGACCGCCTTGCCGAACTCCTCGTTGAGCGGCGCTCCGCCGACGAGGACGATCTGGTCGTCGCGGCGCCCGTTCTCCTCGAGCGCGTTGATGACGACCTTCATGTACGGCATCGTGGTCGTCAGCAGCGCGGACATGCCGAGGATGTCCGGCTTGTGCTCGTCGAGTGCCTCGAGGTAGGCCTCGACCGGGTTGTTGATCCCGAGGTCGATCACCTCGAAGCCGGCGCCCTCGAGCATCATCCCGACGAGGTTCTTGCCGATGTCGTGGATGTCGCCCTTGACGGTGCCGATCACGACGGTGCCCATGCGCTCGGCCCCGGTCTCGGCGAGCAGCGGGCGGAGAATCGCCATCCCGCCCTTCATCGCGTTGGCGGCGAGGAGCACCTCGGGGACGAAGAGGATGCCGTCGCGGAAGTCGATGCCGACGATGCGCATCCCCTCGACGAGCGCGTCGTTCAGGACCTTGTCGGCTGCCCAGTCCCGCTCGAGGAGGATGTTCGTCCCTTCGACGATCTCGTCGGCGAGCCCGTCGTAGAGGTCGTCGTGCATCTGCGCGACGAGATCCTCGTCGGAGAGCGCTTTGAGATCGACGTCGTCGGTGCTCATCTGTTCCGCATCGTGGAACTGTGCTGTATCATGAAACATTGTAGACCAGCGAGGCCAGGAGGCGATTGACGGCAATGGTGCAGTCGGTCGAGCGAGCTTTCGCGATTCTCGACGCCGTGGCGAAGCGTCCGGCGGGAGTCACCGCGCTCGCCGACCGGCTCGACCTCCCGAAGAGCACTGTTGCTCGGCTTGCTCGGATCGCTCGAGGAGCTGGGAGCGGTTGAGCGCCTCGACGGCAAGCGCTGGCAGGTCGGCCCGTCGGTCGAAGCCTTCGCGCGAACGGTTCCGCCCGAGCGGCGACTCGCGCCGCTCGCGCGACCGGTGCTCGTCGAGCTCGTGCGCTCGCTCGGCGAGGACGCCGGCCTCGGCCTGCCGGACGGCTTCGACGTCCTCTACGTCGACCAGGTCGAGTGCGACCACCCGGTGCAGGTCCGCGACTGGACGGGAACGCGGGCGCCGATGCATGCTGTTCCCTCGGGTCTCGTCCTGATGGCGGACTGGCCGGAGGACGCGGTCGACGCGTACGTCGCGCGAGGACTTGCCGCGCTGACGCCGCGAACAGTCGTCGATCCCGACCAGCTGCGCGCGCGCCTCGAGGAAGTGCGCGCGGTGGGCCACGCCTGGGGACTCCAGGAGTTCGCGGAGGGCATCGACTCGGTCGCGGCTCCGATCCGCGATACGCGAGGAAGTGCCGTCGCAGCGATCCACGTCCACGGTCCCGCGTACCGCTTCCCGCCGCGCGGCATGGAGGAACGGGTCGCGCGCGAAGTCGTCGACGCCGCGGCCGCGATCAGCCGTCACCTTGCGCGCGACTAGCGCTCCGCTCGGGCTAAGTGTCGCGCAGGTGTGACAACTCCGTGCCGATCGCGATCACGAGCCTGAAGAGCCCGGAGTTCGCCCGTACGGTCGTTCATGCGGCGGAGGGTGAAATCCCGAGGCGGGATGGCCGGCTGAGACCCGGTCGATCGACGAAGGTCGGTTCCGGTTCGAGTCCGGCGCCCTCCGCCCACTGCGGGCTACACTTTTGGTCGGGTCTCAGCCGGTCGCGGGCGTGTAGCCCGCTTCACTACACGAAGCCCGCCGCCAGGCGGGCTTCGTCTTTCGGGTCAGGCGCTGACAGAAGGTTCGGTGGCTCGGTAACGGTAGAAGTCCACGCGCTCCGGGGGCATGGGCTTCTCCCCGCGGATGAGGTCGGCGGCCTTCTCCGCGATCATCATCGTCGGCGCGTAGATGTTCGCGTTCGTCACGTAGGGCATCACCGAGGCGTCCACGACGCGAAGGCCGTCGAGGCCGTGCACGCGCATCGTCGCCGGGTCGACGACCGCCATCTCGTCCACGCCCATCCGGCAGGAGCACGACGGATGAAGCGCCGTCTCGGCGTCGCGCGCGACCCAGTCGAGGATCTGCTCGTCCGTCTCGACGGCCGGGCCGGGTGAGATCTCGCCCGCGTCGAATTCCGCGAACGCCGGCTGGCCGAGGATCTCGCGCGCGCAGGCGATCGCCTCTACCCACTCCCTCCTGTCCTGCTCGGTCGAGAGGTAGTTGAATCGGAGCGCCGGATGGTCGCGCGCGTTCGGGGACGTGATCTTCACCGAGCCCCGCACATCCGAGTTCATCGGTCCAACGTGCACCTGGTAGCCGTGACCGCCCGCGGGCTGCGTTCCGTCGTAGCGGATCGCGAGCGGGAGGAAGTGGAACATGAGGTTCGGGTACTCGACGTTCGTCGTTCGAGCGCACGAACCCGCCGGCTTCGAAGTGGTTCGTCGCACCCGGCCCGCGGCGGAAGAAGAGCCATTGGAACCCGACCCAGGGGCGGTTCCTCCACTTCATCGCCGGCGCGACCGAGATCGGCTTCGTGCAGGCGTGCTGGACGTAGACCTCGAGGTGGTCCTGGAGGTTCTCGCCGACGCCTGGGAGGTCGTGCACGACCTCGACTCCGACCGAGCGGAGGTGCTCGGGGTCGCCGACCCCAGAGACCTGGAGCAGCTGCGGGGAGTTGATCGCGCCGCCGCTGAGGATCACCTCGTTGGCGGCGACCCGTTCGAAGCCGCCTCCCCTCGCCAGCTCGACCCCGACAGCGCGCTTCCCCTCGAAGAGGACCCGCGTGACGAGCGCACGGCAGATCACGTCGAGGTTCTTCCGCCAGCGCGCCGGCCGCAGGTATGCGCGGGAGGCGCTCCAGCGGCGTCCGCGACGGATGTTGCGGTCGAAGGTCGCGAACCCCTCCTGCCTTCGCCCGTTGACGTCGTCGGTCAGCTCGTAGCCGGCCTGCTGCACGGCTTCGAGGAACGCCCCGAAGAGAGGATTCGTGGCCGGCCCGCGCTCGACGACGAGCGGGCCCGACTCGCCGCGGTACTCGCTGGCGCCGGCGACGCAGGTCTCCATCCGCTTGAAGTAGGGGAGGCAGTGCGCGTAGTCCCAGCGCTCGAGCCCCGGCTCCGCTGCCCACTTCTCGAAGTCGAGCGGGTTCCCGCGCTGGAAGATCATCCCGTTGATCGAGCTCGACCCGCCGAGCACTTTCCCGCGGGCGTGGAAGACGCGGCGGCCGCCCATGAACGGCTCGGGCTCGGACTCGTAGCGCCAGTCGTAGAAGCGCGATCCGATCGGGAACGAGAGCGCGGCGGGCATGTGGATGTAGACGTCCCAGAGCGAGTCCGGCCGCCCGGCCTCGAGCACGAGTACGCGCGTCTCGGGATCGGCCGAGAGACGGTTCGCGAGCACGCAGCCGGCAGAGCCGCCGCCGACGATGACGTAGTCGTACGGCCGCTCGTCGATCATTCGCGCTCGAGCGCCTCGACGAGGAGCGTCGAGACGTCGACCACGCGCAGGTCGCGTTCCGTCTGGCGTACGCCGTCGTCGAGCATGATCGTGCAGAACGGGCACGCGACCGCGAGCGTGCCGGCGCCGGTCTCGGCCGCCTCGCGGACGCGCTCCTCGTTGATCGCCGAGCCGCGCTCCTCCATCCACATGTGCGCGCCGCCCGCGCCGCAGCAGAACGTGCGCTTGCCGCTCCGCTCCATCTCGACGGGCTGGCCGACCGCGGCGACGAGCTCGCGGGGCGCCGAGACGACGTCGTTGTGCCGCGCGAGGTAGCAGGAGTCGTGGTACGTGATCTGGTCCGCGCTCGCGGCCGGCCGCAGTCGCCGCTGGCTCACGAGCTCGGCGAGGAGCTCCGTGTGGTGCACGACCTCGTAGCGGCCGCCGAAGTCCGGGTACTCGTTCGCGAGCGTGTTGAAGCAGTGCGGGCAGCTGGCGACGATCTTGGTCACGCCCGACTCGTTCAGCGTCGCGACGTTCTGCTCCGCGAAGGACTGGAAGACGTACTCGTTCCCCATCCTGCGGGCCGGGTCTCCCGTGCACGACTCGCGCGGGCCGAGGATGGCGACGTCGACCCGTGCGGCGAGCAGCAGCTTCACCGTCGACTCCGCGGCTGATCGAGCTCGTTCGTCGAACGACGCGGCGCAGCCCACCCAGTAGAGAACCTCCGGCGGGCGGCTTCCGGGCGTGAGGACGCGCACGCCAAGGCCCTCGGCCCACGCGGCTCGCTCGTCCTGTGGCTTGCCCCACGGATTGCCGCTGCGCTCGATGTCGCGCAGCATCGGCTCGGACTCGGCCGGAAAGCGCGAATCGACCATGACGAGGTGCCTTCGCAGGTCGACGATGTGGTCGACGTGCTCGATCGAGACCGGGCACTCCTGGACGCACGCGCCGCAGGTCACGCAGTCCCAGACGACCTCATCCGAGACCGCATTCGGGACGAGCGGCGTCGCGTTGAACGCGCCGTCTCGCAGCACCTGCGGACCTTCCGCGAAGACGTGGTCGCGGAGATCCATGATCAGGAGCTTCGGCGAGAGCTCCTTGCCGGTCGCGTACGCGGGGCAGACGTCCTGGCAGCGCCCGCACTCGGTACACGACATCGTGTCGAGGATCCCTTTCCAGGTGATGTCCGAGACCGTGCCTGCGCCGAAGCGGATCTCCTCGTCCGGCGCGTCGAAGTTCAGCGGCTCCAGATGCCCCCCGGGGCGCGTGCGCCCGAAGAAGACGTTCGGGCCGGCGGTCGCGATGTGCAGGTGCTTCGAGTAGGGCAGGTAGACGAGGAACGAGAGGATGATCAGCACGTGGCCCCAGACGAAGACCCGCTCGAGCACCTCCGTCGACGTCGAGTCGCCGAAGAGGCCCGAGAGCGCGTTCGAGAGCGGTGACCACGTGGCCGGCCACTCGTTGAAGCCGAGCGCGATCTGGCACGCGTGCCAGAAGAGGAGCGTGCCGACGATCCCGGCGATGAGCGCGAGGATGAGGTCGGCCTCGCCGACGTGGCTCCCCTTGAACCGCGGTGGCTGCTGCGCCTTGCGGATCCAGAACGCGGACGCGACGCCGATGAGCACCAGCGCGCAGAAGAGGTCGACGAGGAGCGCGAACCAGCCCTGGCTCTCGAGCCATGTGAGCGGTGACCCGGAAAGGTCCGGCTCGCGGTCGACGACGTAGATCAGCGCGATCAGGATCGTCGGGAAGAGGACGACGAAGCCCCAGAAGATGAACGCGTGCATGAGCCCGGGGCCGAGCCGCTGGAAGAGCTTCCTCTGGCCGAGGACGATCGTCGTCTCGTTCTCGACGCGCTTCGGGAGGTCGTCGAGCCGCTGGAGCGGAGCTCCCATGCGGATCAGGCGAACGAGGAGCAGGCCTCGCCGTACGAACAGCGTGATCGCCACGGCCGCGATCGCCGCCAGGGCGAGCGCGGAGAGCCAGGTCGTTATGCGCCTCTCGCTTTCCTGAGCTCGGCCGAGATCGCGGGAACGACTTCGTGCAGGTCGCCGATCACCGCGTAGTCGGCGCTGGCCAGGATGGGCGCTTCGGGATCGGTGTTGACCGCGAGGATCGTCTTCGCCCCCTTGCAGCCGGCCATGTGCTGGGTCGCTCCGCTGATGCCGCAGGCGATGTAGATGTCGGGCGCGATCTTCGTCCCGGTTTGGCCCACTTGATCAGTGTGCGGCCGCCAGCCGGCCATCGTCACCGCGCGCGAGCAGCCCACTGCGCCGCCGAGCAGGCCCGCGAGCTCCTCGATGATCCCGAAGCCTTCGGGAGATCCCGCCCCGCGGCCCGAAGAGACGACGACCTTCGCGTCGGCGAGAGAGACGCCGCCGCCGGTGTCGCCTTGCGCGCGCTCGGTGACGCGGGCGATCTGGTCTGTCTCTGAGAGCTTGGGGGTGAAGGGCTCGACGGCTGGCTCGTCTGCGGGCGCCGGGTCGGCCGCGACGGTGTGCGGCGCCACGGTGAGGAGGGTTGGCGAGCCGTGAATGTCCGCCTCCTCGAGGAGACTGCCGCCCCAGCGCAGCCGCGTCACGCGGACAGGGTCTCCCGGCGTGACAGTGATGCAGTTCGCCGCGAAGGGGAGGTCGAGGCGTGCAGCGATGTGGGCATGCACTTCGTTCCCGCGCTCGCTTCCTGCTGCGACCATCGCCACGGGCTCGAGCCGCTCGGCGAGCTCGACGGCGGCCTGGGCAACCGCGGGCGGCGCGTATGAGCCGAAGACGTCGTGCTGGGCGACGTGCAGCGTCGAAACCCCGTGCTCACCGAGCTGGCCTGCGAGCGCAGAGTTGCCTTGTGGCTCAGAGCCACTAGGTGTCGTCGCTACCAGCGCCTGGAGTGCAGAGCCTTGCGCCACGTTGCGCGCGAGCGCGACTGCCTGCAGCGACAGCTCGTCGACTACGCCCTTGTCTTGCTCGACGAGGACGAGGACGCTCACGCGACCCCGATTCGCTGCAGCATCTCGACGACTCGCGGCGCTGCCTCCGGGCCCGTTGCCGAGGATCTCGGCCTCTTTGCGCTCGCCGGGAGGCACGACCAGCCGTACCTTCTCGAGGCGCGGCGTCTCGGTGGCGGGAGAGCTCGATGCAACCGGCTTCTTCTGCGCTCGCATCCGGCCGGGAACCGACGGGTAGCGGGGAAAGTTGAGTCCCTCCTTCACCGTGACCACGGCTGGCAACGGAAGGTCGAACACATCGCGCCCGCCGGGCACCTCCTGCTCGCAGCGGACGCGGTCGCTTTCCACCGTCACGCCTTTGAGTCCGGTCGCAATCGGGCGCTCGAGCGCATGCGCGATGCGGATCCCGACCTGGTAGCCACCGGAGTCGGCCGACTCGTTGCCGAAGAAGATCAGGTCGAAGTCGAACCCCGCCGACCGCTCCGTTGGCGATCGCGTCGAGGATTGCGGTGGCAGTGGCTTGCGGGTCCCAGTCCTCGCCTCCGGTGAGGAGGTGGATCGCCCGATCGACGCCGAGCGCCATCGCGTCCCGGAGCTGCTCCTCGGCTTCGGGTGGCCCGAGCGTGAGCACGACCGACTCGCCCCCGTGCTTCTCGACGAGCCGCACCGCTTCCTCGACGCCGCACTCCTCGTGCGGGCTGATCGTGAACCCGAGGTGCTGGGTCGCGATCGCCTGCTCGTCAGGAGTGAGGACGATCTTGCCTCCCGTCATCGGGACCCGCTTGACGCACACGAGGACGTTCACGAGCGGACCCGCGCGTTCTCGGGGTCGAAGAGCGGTGTCGGTCCCGCGACCGCGACGGTGACCGGGTAGCGGTCACCCATGTACTCGACGGCGAGCTTCGTGTCCGTGTCAGCGTGCTCGGGCGGGAGGTACGCCATCAGGATGTGCTTGCCGACCGAGGGCCCGGCGCCCGCGCTCGTCACGTAGGAGCGGCGCCCGTGTGCGTCGACGAAAGGATCGCCCCCCGTAGTGACGACCGGCTCGCGTCCTTGTGGAAAACGCGCGACGCCGTTCGAGGACGCGTGGTCGTCGACAGTGAGTGTGCAGAGGATGGTGGCCGGCTCCTCCTCACGAGCCCGGAGATACGCCTCCTTGCCGACGAAGTCCTGATCCTTGACCTTCGGGGTGCCCATCCCCGCCTCGACGACGGTGTACTCGCTCTCGAGCTCGGTGCCGTACGCCCGGTAGCACTTCTCGAGCCGGCCGGTCGTGCCGTAGACGCCGATCCCGGCGGGCACGGCGCCATGCGCGCTACCCGCCTCCCAGAGGATGTCCCACAGGCGCGCGCCCTGCTCGATCGGGACGTACAGCTCCCAGCCGAGGTCGCCGACGTAGGAGATCCGCGAGGCGAGCACCCGAAGCGGCCCGATCTCGATCGTCCGGCAGGTGCCGAACGGAAACCCTTCGTGCGAGACGTCGTCGCTGGTGATGCTCGCGAGGATGTCGCGGGCGCGCGGGCCCCAGATGCCGAGCGTGGACCACGCGGAGGTGAGATCGGCGAGCTGGGCCGACCCGTCCTCTGGGAGATGGTCGCGCAGCCACTTCTTGTCCGCCATGCCGTGCGCGCCGCCGGTGACGACCCGGAAGAGCTCGTCGCCGAGCCGCATGATCGTCAGGTCGGACTTGAACCCGCCGCTCTGCGAGAGCCAGGGCGTGTACACGACACGGCCCACTGCCACGTCGCACTGTCGCATCGACACGAGCTGAAGCGCGTCGAGCGCACCGGGGCCGGACACGTCGAAGATGGCAAAGGCGGAGAGGTCGAACAGCCCCGCTCGCTCGCGCATCGCGAGGTGCTCGGCGTTGATGATCGGCGACCACCAGCGGGAATCCCATTCGGCCTCGCGCCGACCGACCCGGTCGCCGAACTCCTCGAGCAGCGGTGCGTTCGACTCGTACCACTGCGGGCGCTCCCACCCGGCCGCCTCGAAGAACACTGCGCCGAGCTCGCGTTCGCGTGAGTAGAAGGGGGAAAGGCGGACGTTGCGGTTCGACTCCCACTGCTCCAGCGGGTGGACGATTCCGTAGGTCTTGTTGAAGCCCTCGGCGGTTCGCGCCTTCACGTGCGCGCTCGTCTGGTGGTGGTCGTGGAAGCGCGCGACGTCGGACGAGTGGAGGTCGATCTCGGACTCGCCGTGCACCATCCATTCCGCGAGCGCCTTCCCGACGCCTGGTCCTTCCTTCACCCATACGGCCGCAGCCGACCAGAGGCCCTTCACCTCCGGCGTCTCGCCCAGGATCGGCATCCCGTCGGGAGTGAGGGAGAGGATCCCGTTGATCGCGTACTTGATGCCGACGTTCTCGTCGCCGACGATCTCCGGCATCAGCTCGAGCGCGTGCTCGAGCTGCGGCGCGAAGTCCTCCTGCGTGAACGGGAACTCGGTGGGCGAGAGCGCGGCTTCCTCGACGGAGGGCAGGTCCTCGGGGTCGTACAGGATCGCGCGGTGCGCGTACGAGCCGATCTCGAGCGAGGTTCCGTCCTGGCGCTCGTACATGTTCGTGTCCATGTCGCGGACGATCGGGAACTCGATTGCGCGCTTCGCGTCCTCGAACCGAGGGACGGGGCCGATGTCGATCATCTGGTGCACTGCCGGCGTCAGCGGGATGCACGCGCTCCGCCATGCGCGCGAGCCTCGGGCTCCAGACGCCGCAGGCGATGACGACGACGCCGAGTCTCGATGTCGCCCTCGGTCGTCTTGACTCCGGTGACTCGTCCGCCCGCCGTCTCGATGTCGAGCACTTCGGTGTTGGCCGAGACCGTGAGGGCTCCTTGCTCGATCGCCTGCTCGCGCATCAGGGTGCCGGCGCGCAGGGAGTCGACCACGCCGACGCCGGGCGAGTAGAAGGCGCCGAGGATCACCGTCTCGTCGAGGAACGGCACGAGTTCCTTCACCTCGGCGGGCGTGAGCAGCGAGACGGGCTCGACGCCCCACGCCTTGGCAGAGGTCATGCGGCGTTTCAGCTCCTGCATCCGCTCCTCGGTGCGCGCGACCTCGATCCCTCCGGACTCGGTGAAGACCCCGAGCTCCTTGTACTGCCGGATGCTGTCGAGGGTGAGCGCGGTCATCTCCTTCGAGTGGTCGACCGGGTAGATGAAGTTCGATGCGTGCCCGGTCGAGCCGCCGGGATTCGGGAGCGGGCCTTTCTCGAGGAGTACGAGGTCTCGCCAGCCGAGCCGGGCGAGGTGGTGCGCGACGCTCGAGCCGACGATTCCGGCCCCGATGACGACCGCGTGGGCGCTGGCGGGAAGTTGGTTCACAGTTGTGACATATATCAGTCTGTCAAAAACAAATACACCACGTGTCTGACTCTGAGGGTTCGCAAACCCGCATGGTTGCGTGAGCCGTGTCAGACACAGCTTTTCGCGTCGACCTAGAGCACTCGCCGGATCGCCTCCTCGAAGCCGGCGACGTGGCGGCGCATCGCGTCTTCGGCTCGGTCGGGGTCGCCGTCGTGGATCGCGTGCAAGAGCTCGAGGTGCTCCTTGACCGCCTGCTCGAGCCGCACCACGCGGTTGAGGGCGAGGAACCAGATCCTGAGCGTGAGCATGTAGTAGCCGTCGAGCGTCGTCTCGAGGAACGGGTTGTGCGTGCAGCGGTACACCTGCCGGTGGATTCGCTGGTCCAGGTCCATGAGGCGCCGCTCGTCGGCCGACGCGGTGAGCTGTTCCACGTCCGAGATCAACGCGGCGATCTCAGCTCGATCCGACTCGGTCGCCCTCTCGGCAGCCAACCGCGCTCCGAACCCTTCGAGCACGGTTCGGACCTCCGACAACACCGCGAGGTCCAGCACGTTGACGTTCGAGACGAAGATCCCCCGGCGCGGATACACCTCGACGAGGCGCTCGTTCTCGAGCCGCTGGAGCGCCTCGCGGACAGGCGTCCGACCGACCCCGAGCCGGTCCTGAAGCTCGCGCTCGCTCACGATGGAGCCAGGGGCGAGCTCCAGCGTGACGATCAGCTCCCGGATCGCGTAGTACGCGCGGTCGGACAGCGACTGCGCCTCGGCGGCCTCCGGTTGATGGACTCTGAGTGGCGATGTGCTCATCGATGTGGATGGAGCCAGGCCTTCCGGTGCGTGACGCGGAAGACCTGGCTCCGACTCACCTCACTTCAGCCAGGCGTTCACGATGGCTGCGTTCGCCTTGACCCACTTCTCCGCGGCCTTTTCGGGCTTCATCCGGTCGCCGGCGATCCACTTGCCGACGAGATTCTGAGCGTCGTTGCTCGGCCACTTGAGCTTCCGGAGCACCTTCACGGCCGGAGAGCCGCTCTGGGCGAACTCCTTGCTGAACAGCTTCTTCAGCGGGGCCGCGGCATACGCGCACCGGTACTGCTTGATGTCGCCTCCCCCGCCGCCGACGTCGTTGCAGCCCTTGAAGCGCGGTGGCAGGCGAACCTCGACGAGCTTGAGATGCGCGTTCAGGTACTCCGGCGTCCACCAGTACATGATCACGGGCTTGCGCTGCTTGATCAGCTGAGTGGCCCGGGCGACCTGCGCCGAGTACCCGCCGGCCGTCACGTGCTTGAAGTCGAGGTCGAGCGCCTCGATCAGCTCCTTGTCCTTCTGCTGGAAGGCCGGATCGCCGCCGAGGAAGGTCCCCTGGGAGCCCGACTCGGGAGTCTTGAACACGCTTTCCCTGCCCTTCAAGCCCCTCCACGTCTTGAACTGCGGGTACTGCTTCAAGAGGTAGCCCGGGATGAACCAGCCGATGTGCCCGGTCAACCCGTTCGAGCCCGCGTCGATCACGGTCTTCTGTCTCGTCACGTACTGCCGGTACTGATCCGGGTAGCCCCAGTCCTCGAGGACGGCGGAGACCTTGTTGTCCGCCATCGCCTGGTAGCTCGGGACCTCGGTGATCTTCGTGATCTTCACCGTGCAGCCGAGCCGCTTCTCGAGCACGTACTTCGCCACGTACGTGTTCGCCGTGGATCCGGCCCAGCCGTACTCGTTCAAGGTGACCGTGCCGCACGACTGACCCGCGTCGCCGAGGGCGCTCCCCGACGAGATGAGCCCGATCACTGCCACGAGCGACACGCCGACCAAGAGCGTGAGCCGAGCTCTGACCTTATTGGACATCGAACCCTCCTTGTTGTCGACCGAGCCTGCCTTCCTCATACGACTGCCTCCTTCCGCGCGCTTCGACCGGCCTGCGTTACGCGGTCGAGCGCAATCCCCAGCGCCAGGATCGCGAGCGACGCCAGGAGTCCCAAGCCGAACTGGCCCCGCTGGAGCCCCTGCGCTACGAGGTATCCGAGGCCACCCGACCCGACGAGCCCGGCGATCACGACGACGCCGAGCACCATGATGATCCCCTGGTTCACGCCAAGCATCACAGCGTCGCCGGCGAGTGGGATCTTGACCTTGCCGAGCACCTGTGCGCGAGTCGCACCGAATGCGCTTGCCGCCTCGACCGATTCCGGTGCGACGTCCCGGACTCCCCGCTCGACGAGGCGCACGACGGCGGGAAAGGCGTACAGCACACTCGCAACGATGCCGGGTACGTACGAGATCGGCATGAGGTAGACGAACGGGATGATGTAGACGAGCTGCGGCAATGTCTGAAACACGTCGTTGACGGGGCGGACGAGCTTCGAGACGGCGTTGCTCTCCGCCGCGGCGACACCGAGGGCGACTCCGATGAGCACGGTCAACCCTGTCGCGACGAGCACCTGCGCGAACGTCTCCATCGCCGGCTCCCACATGCCCAGCACGCCGATCACCGCGAACATGGCGAACGTCGTCACCGCCGGTCGCACTCCGCTGACGACGAAGGCGATTGCCGTCACGCCGAGCAGGGTCGTGAGCCACGGCGCCTCGACGAGGAACTGCATCAGCGGTTGGACGAGCTCGACGACGATGAAGTTCCCCAGCGGCTCCGTGAACGAGAACACGATCGTGGTCGGGTCCTGGACGTAGTCGAGCACTGCTTGAACCCGCGCGAGCAGCCATTCCTGAGCCGTCGCAGTCGCCGGATAGATCGCGGCGGCTCCGAGCGCCTTGGCAAGCGCCACCGTGCCGACGATGCCGCCTACGGTTAGGAAGGTGGCAAGTCGCAGCCTCTTCCGCCTTCCCGCGGTCAGATGGAGGTGCGTCGGATCCGTCCGCTCGGCGACCGCCTCCGTCGAGCGGTCGAGCGCCATGGCCATGACCACGATGGCGACGCCGGCGAGGATCGCGAGCCCCGGGTTCGAGTACAGCCCGCTGGTGACGACGTCGCCGAGACCCCCACCACCGATCAGCCCGGCGATGACCACCATGGACAGCGCGAACATGATGGTCTGGTTGACCCCCAGGAGGAGCGTCTTCCGCGAGAGCGGAAGCTGCACCTTGGACAACACCTGGCCGCGTGTCGCGCCCACCGAGGCTGCGGCTTCGACCGTGTTCACGGGCACGCGTCGAATGCCCAGCGCGGTGATGCGGATGGCGGGCGGGATCGCGTAGATCATGGTGGACACGACCGCGGCGCCCGGTCCCACTGAGAACAGGACGACGACCGGGATGAGATACGCGAAGGTGGGCACGATCTGCATCGCGTCGAGCACCGGCGTAATCGCCTTGAGGAAGCGGCTCGAAAGCCCGGCGACGATCCCGAGCGGGATTCCGACCAGCAGCGAGAGGCCGACCGCTGCGAGCATCAGGGCAAGCGTCTGCATGCTCTCGGGCCACAGCCCGGTGAGCGCAAAGGTCGCGAACGCTCCGGCGACCCACGCGGCTGCGCGCCACCCACCGAAGCGTAGGGCGATCAGCGTGCCTGCAGCCGTCGTCCCGACCCACGTCAGCCACAGCAGCAGCCTGGTGAACCAGTTGACAATGTCGTCGACGAAGGTCGCGAAGCCGTCGAAGATGCCGAACACGACGCTCTTGTCCTCGGCATTCCGCTCGTCGATCAGCCACACCTGGAAGGCGTCGAGGTGGCCCGAGAGCGCGTTCCATTCGAGGCGCTCGGGCCACGGGTATTCGAGCGGCCGCAGCCGGTAGCCGACGTACATCAACGCGACGATGCCCGCGACCTGCACGAGCTTGCCGCGCCACCAAGGGCGGTGCGCGAGGACTGGACTGGGGGCGACGGTCTCCGCGGCCGCGATCGAGGCAGCCATCTCAGTCGTCCCCTTCTCCGGCGATCGCCGTGAGCACGGCGTTCCGGTCGACGATGCCGACGACGTTCCCGTTCTCGACGCAGCACACAGGCTTCTCGCTCGCCGCGAGCACGGCGACGGCTCGGCGTACGGTGGTACCCACGGGGAGCCTCGGTCCATCCATCTCCTCGCTCGCCCCGGGCTCGCGCATGATCCAGCGGAGCGTCAGGACCGTGCTGCGCGGGATGTCGCGGGTGAAGTTCTCGACGTAGTCGTCGGCGGGCGAGCCGACGAGCTCCTCCGGAGTGCCGAGCTGCACGATCGCGCCGTCGCGCATGATCGCGATGCGGTCGCCGACCCGCAGCGCCTCGGGCAGGTCGTGCGTGATGAACATCGTCGTCGTCCCCGTCTCCGCCTGGAGCCGGATCACCTCGTCCTGCATGTCGCGGCGGATCAGGGGATCGAGCGCGCTGAACGGCTCGTCGTACAGCATCACCTCCGGGTTCACGGCGAAGGCGCGCGCGACGCCGACGCGCTGCTGCATCCCGCCGGAGAGCTGGTCGGGGAACTGGTTCGCGACGTCCTCGAGCCCGACGAGAGCCAGGACTTCGCGTGCCCGGGCATGTCGCTCTGCCTTCGGCATCCCCTGCACCTCGAGCCCGAAGGCGACGTTGTCGAGCACGCGCCGGTGGGCGAGGAGACCGAAGTGCTGGAAGATCATCGAGACCTTGTGCCGCCGGAGCTCGCGGAGCTCGGCCTTGCTCGCGGCCATGACGTCCGTGCCCACGATCTCGATCGAACCCGCTGTCGGCTCGATCAGCCGGATCAACGTCCGCACGAGTGTCGACTTGCCCGATCCGGACAGGCCCATGACGACGAACACCTCGCCGGGATTGACCTCCAGCGAGACGTCGCGCACCGCGGCGACACAGCCCGTCTTCTCGCGGAGCTCTCGCTGTGGGAGCTCGGCGTCGGGTGTGCCGAGGATGCGCTCGGCCTTCGGGCCGAAGATCTTCCAGACACCGTGCGCTCGGATGAGCGGTTCGGCGCGACGTCCGCCGTTCACGGTGGCCTCACCGCTCAACAGAACCGGCTCCAGACCACTGGTATACGGTGAATATACTACGGCCGCTTCGGAGTCAAGGAGCGCGGGAGGAGGATCGGATCGACGTCTCGATGCTGATCGGCGGCGCCTGGGTCGAGAGCGAGTCCGGCGCCCGGTTCGATGCCGAGAGCCCGGCGAGCGGCGACGTGATCGGCACGGTCCCCGAGGGAACGCGGGAGGACGCGCGGCGCGCGATCGAGGCGGCGAACGAGGCGGCGGCGGGCTGGGCCGCGCTGTCGGCATTCGAGCGTGCGGCTTCGCTCGAGCGGGTCGGGGTCGAGATCGAGAGTCGGCGGGAAGCGCTCGCCCGCACGCTGACGCTCGACCAGGGGAAGCCGCTCGTCGCGGAGGCGTACGACGAGGTCGACGAGCTCGTCGGCTACTTCCGGCAGGCGGCGGCCGATGCCACCAGGCTCGAGGGCTCGCTGCCGCCGTCGGTCGACGCGGCGAAGCGCGTGCTCGTCTATCGAGTGCCTCGCGGAGTGGTCGGCGTCATCACGCCGTGGAACTGGCCGTACACGATGCCCGCCGAGGTCATCGCTCCTGCGCTCGCGGCCGGCAACGCGGTCGTCTGGGCGGCCGCTCCGTCGACCTCCATGTGCGCCGTCGCGTTGGCCGAGTGCGTCGCGGACGCCGGGATCCCGGCCGGCGTCCTCAACCTCGTCACCGGTCCCGGCCCGGTCGTCGGGGACGAGATCGCTGCGAGCCCGGGCACGCACGCGGTCGCGTTCATCGGCTCGATCGAGACCGGCCATCGCGTGGCCGAGCGCGCCGCCGGCAAGGCGCTCCTGCTCGAGATGGGCGGCAACGGCCCCTTCGTCGTCCTCGACGACGCGGACGTCGAGGCTGCCGCCCGCGCGAGCCTGCCCGCCGCGTTCCTCTGCGCGGGACAGAGCTGTACCGCAGGCGAGCGCTTCCTCGTGCACGAGCGCGTGCACGACGAGTTCGTCGAGGCGCTCTCGGCTGCGATCGAGCGCGAGATCCGCCTCGGCGACCCCTTCGACGCCGAGACGACGATGGGGCCGCTGAACAACGAAGCGGGAGCCGCGAAGGTGGATCGCCACGTCGCCGACGCCCGTGGAGCGCGGGGCAGAGGTCGTGCTCGGCGGCGCGCGGGCGAGCGGGTACCCGACCGAGCTCTTCTACCCGGCGACGGTCCTCTCCGAGGTCACCGGCGAGATGGAGATCGCGCGGGAGGAGACCTTCGGCCCGGTCGTCCCCATCACGCGCATCCGTTCCGACGAGGAGGCTCTGGCGATCGCGAACGCGTCGCCGTACGGGCTCCTCGCCGCCGTCTGGACCCGCGATCTCGCCCGCGGCCTCCGCTTCGCGGAGCAGATCCGCGCGGGGTGGGTGAACGTGAACGAGTCGACGAACTACTGGGAGAGCCATCTCCCGTTCGGCGGACGATCGGGCTCCCGCTCGGGCGTCGGCCGGGTCGGGGGCCGCCACCCGCTCGACGCGTTCACCGAGCCGAAGACGGTCGTCGTCTCGCTCGAATAGCCCTCGTACACTCCGAGGCGTGCAGCTCCGCAAGACGGTGACGGTGCTCTTCTCCGACATCGCCGACTCCACGAGCCTCGGGGAGACGCTCGACGCCGAGGTCCTGGGGCGTGTCCTCCAGCGCTACTTCGACGAGGTTCGAGGTGTGTTGGAGCGCCACGGCGGGAGGGTCGAGAAGTTCCTCGGCGATGCCGTCTTGGCGATCTTCGGAGTTCCCGTCGCGCGGGAGGACGACGCGCTCCGGGCGCTCCGCGCAAGCGTCGAGATCCGCGAGCGCCTCGAGCTCCTGAACTCCGACTTCGAGCGCGACCTCGGCATCCGGCTGGGCGTGCGGACCGGAATCGCGACGGGGGAAGTGCTGGTCAGCGCGGACACTGGAGAGGGTCTCACCGCCTCCGGGGACACGATGAACGTCGCCGCCCGGCTCGAGCAGGCAGCCGCGCCAGGCGAGATCCTCATCGCCGCGACGACACGAGCTCTCGGCGGCGACGCGATCACCGTCGAGGAGCTGGAGCCACTCGTGCTGAAGGGAAAGGCGGAGCCGGTTGCGGCGTTTCGCCTCGAGGGCGTGCTTCCGGGAATGTCGCCCTATGCTCGGCGCGATGATGCGCCGCTCGTGGGGCGCGAACAGGAGCTCGCGGCTCTGCGCGACGCGCTCCATCGCGCCACCGAGAGCCGCGAATGCCTTCTCGCGACCGTCGTCGGCCCTGCGGGCGTCGGGAAATCGCGCCTCGTGGGGGCCTTCCTGGGCGAGCTCGACGACTCGGTTCGGGCTCTCGTCGGGCGCTGTGCCCCCTACGGCGAGGGCATCACGTACCTGCCGCTCGCCGAAGCTCTCGAGCCGGTACTCGGCGCGGATCCTCGCGAGGGCGTTCTCGGTCTCTTGGTGGACGACGACCGTGCTGGGGCCGTCGCCGACAGCGTGGCAGCAGCGATCGGTGCCGACGCCGAGAGCGGATCGGGGGAGGAGGCGTCCTGGGCGTTCCGGCACCTCTTCGAGGCGCTTGCCAGGGAGCGCCCGCTCGTTCTCGTCGTGGACGACCTGCACTGGGCGGAGACGACCCTGCTCGACCTGCTCGAGGACGTCGCGAGCTTCTCGAGCGGCGTGCCGATCCTGCTCGTGTGCATGTCGCGCCCGGATCTGCTCGAAGAGCGGCCTGCCTGGGTCACGCCTCGCCCGGGCGCGATCCTTCTTGCGCTCGCGCCGCTCGCGAAGGGCGACGCCACGGCACTCGTCGAGGAGCTACTGCTCGATCGTGAGTTGGCGGAGGAGGACAAGCGCAGGATCGTCGAAGCCGCGGGCGGGAACCCCCTCTTCCTGGAGCAGCTGCTGGCGCTGAACATGGAGGTCGGGACCACGGGCGAGCTCGTCGTGCCGCCGACGATCCAGGCGCTGCTCGCCGCACGCATCGATCGCCTGGATGCACCGAGAGCGCGTCGTTCTCCAGTCTGCGGCCGTGGAAGGGCGCGAGTTCCGTCGCAGCGCGGTGCTGGAGCTTGCCGGCGCGGATGATCGAGAAGGTGTCGCCGGCGTCTTGCTGTCGTTGGCGCGCCACCAGTTGATCCGGGCGCGACCCGGCGACGCGATGTCGTTCGTCCACGGGCTCGTCCGGGATGCGGCGTACACCGAGACGCCGAAGGAGGTGCGTGCAGATCTCCACGCTCGACTCGCCGAGCACCTCGAGCGCGAGGGCGACACCCCGGTCGAGATCGTCGGTCACCATCTCGCCGAAGCGGCGCGCTACCGGGCCGAGCTCGGGCGCCGGGACGAGGAGACACGCGAGCTGACGGCGCGTGCGGCGGACCGACTTGCGGTCGCAGGCCGGCGCGCGCTCGCCCGCGGCGACGACCGTGATGCGGCGAAGTTGCTCCAGCGCGCCTGCGAGCTGAGCTCGAGCGACGACGCCGCGTCCCTGCAGGTGCGCGCCGAGCTGGGACGAGCGCTCGCCGGAGCAGGCGAGCTCGAGCGCGCGCGCTCGATCTTCGCCGACGTGCGCGACGGTGCCGCGCGCACCGGCGAACGGGGGCTAGAGCTGCGGGGTCGGCTCGGCGTCTTGAGCGTTCGTGCACAGACGGAGGCGAGCTTCTTGATGACCGAGCTCGTCGATGCTGCGGAGCGCGCGGTGCCCGTGTTCGAGGCGGAGGAGGACGAGTGGGGCCTCGCGCGGAGCTGGTTCCTCATCCATTGGGCGCGGTTTCGGACCGGACGACACGAGTCGTCCATCGAGGCGGCGGAACGAGTCGTGGAGCACGCGCAGCGTGCCGGCGACTCGCGGGAGTCCTACCGGGCGCTCGGTGCGATCGCCATGGCGTCGCTCTGGGGCCCTCTGCCCGTTGCCGAAGCGTTCGAGCGCTGCGACGAGCTGGTCGAGCGGGCGGCAGGCGCGAGGTTGGTCGAGGCGTTCACCCTGCGCGTCCGAGGCGGCCTCTGCTCGATGACGGGTGCGTTCGACGAGGGACGAGAGCACTGCAGGCGGTCGGTCGAGATCTACGAAGAGCTCGGACACCCGATCTCCGCTGTCGGCGTCACTTCGGAGCTGCAGCGAATCGAGCGCCAGGCGGGACGCTTCGACGTGGCAGAACGGGAGCTCCGCCGCGCGTACGAGCGGCTGACTGCCCTGGGAGATGCCGCCTATGTCGCCTGGATCGTCGCGGAGCTCGCTGTCGTGCTCGCCGAGCAGGGTCAGAGCTCGGAAGCGATCGAGCTCGCACGCCTCGTCCGCCAGCAGATGCAGAAGGATCACGCGTTCGGCCAGATCGCAGCGCGGCTCGCCGAGGCGGTGGCGCTGCTCTCCCTGGAACGCCGGGACGAGGCCCATGCCGTCGCGCTCCAAGCGCGCGCACTCGTCGAGCAGACGGACGGGCTCGACCTCCACGGCAACGTGCTGATGGTGCTCGCCGACGCAGACCCGAGCGCTGCTGACCGGTACGTGACTCGGGCGATCGAGCTCTACGAGCGGAAGGGCGACAGCATCTCGGTGGCTCGCGCCCGGACCCTCGCCCACGCGCGCCGATAGCGCTGCGGTCGCAGTACAGTGGCGCGCGTGCTCGAGGCGCGCTCGGACGTCGTCGGCAGCCTCCTCAGGCCGCCGGAATTGCTCGCCGCACGCGACCGGTTCGAGAAGGGGGAGCTCGGCGCGACCGAGCTGAAACAGGCCGAGGACGCCGCCGTCGACGAGGTTCTGAGACTCCAGGAGGACGCGGGATGGACGTCGTCACCGACGGAGAGATGCGGCGGCTGTCGTTCCAGAGCCAGATGACCGAGGCGGTCGAGGGCTTCGGCGAGTGGGACCTCGACGCCTTTCTCTGGGGCGAGTGGCAGAGCGGTGAGCTCGGCGAGATGAAGGTCGAGCGC
Source organism: uncultured Actinomycetes bacterium (assembly GCA_963721795.1). GTDB lineage: Bacteria > Actinomycetota > Thermoleophilia > Gaiellales > Gaiellaceae > GMQP-bins7. The sequence goes on along the minus strand of CAVRLT010000020.1, from coordinate 191,939 downwards.
CCTCCGATCGCCGTGCAGGGGAAGCTCCGGCGCAAGCGCTTCCTCTCCGCCGACGAGTTCGTCTACGCGCAGCCCCGGACCGACTGCATCCTGAAAGTGACCTTGCCGAGCCCGAGCCTCTTCGCCAACTTCTGGGATCCCGAGCGCTCGAGCAGCGCGTACTCGAGCCTCGAGGAGTTCCTGGGCGACGTCGCGGAGATCCTCCGCGAGGAGGTCGACGAGCTGGTGCGACTGGGCGCGACGTACATCCAGCTCGACGCGCCGCACTACCCCTTGCTCCTCGACCCGACCTATCGCGACTTCTACGCGAGTCGAGGGTGGCCCGCCGATCGCTGGCTCGAGCTCGGGCTCGAGCTCGACAACCACGTCTACGGGAGCCACGAAGGCGTGACCTTCGCCATGCATCTCTGCCGCGGCAACCAGGCGTCGCGCTGGCTCGTGGAGGGCGGCTACGACTGGCTCGCCGAGCGCCTCTTCGCGCACGTGAACGCGGAGCGGCTCATGCTCGAGTACGACGACGCGCGCTCGGGCTCCTTCGAGCCGCTGAGTGCCGTGCCGGAGGGAAAGACCGCGGTGCTCGGCCTCGTGACGACGAAGAGCGGGCGGCGCGAGACGGTCGACGAGCTCGCCACGCGCATCCACGAGGCGAGCGCGTTCTGCCCGCTCGAGCAGCTCGCGCTCTCGCCGCAGTGCGGCTTCGCGACGTCGGTGCTCGGGAACGCCCTGACCGTCGACGACGAGAGTGCGAAGTTGCGGACGATCGCCGAGACGGCCCGGGTCGTCTGGGGGTGAGCGTCCTCCTCACGGGGAACGACCTCACGCTCGACGAGGTCGTCCGCGTCGCGCGTCGCGGAGAAGAGGTCGAGCTCGCGCCGGAGGCGCTCGAGCAGATGCGCGCAACCCGGGCGGTCGTGGAGCACGCGCTCGAGACCGGCCAGCAGATCTACGGCTTCACGACGGGTGTCGGGATGCGGAAGAAGTTCGCGATCGACGAGGGCCAGGGTCGCTTCAACCGGCAGCTCATCCGTGGACATCTCGTCGCGCAGGGCCGGGCGGCTCCCGCGGACGTCGTTCGGGCGACGATGCTCAAGCTCGCGAACGGGCTCGCGCAAGGGTATCCCGGGGTCCGCCCCGAGCTCGCGGAGCTCCTCGTCGACCGCCTGAACGAAGGCGCCACTCCACACGTGCGGATGCTCGGGTCGGTCGGTCAGGCCGACCTCGCCGCGAACGCCGATCTCGTCGAGGGCGTGCTCGGGGACTTCGAGCTCGCAGCAGGCGAAGCGCTCGTTCTGGTCGACAACAACGCGTTCTCGACCGGTATCGCAGCGCTGGCGGTGGCGGACTGCGAGACCCTGCTCGACGGGCTCGACGTCGCGGGCGCGCTCGACCTGGAGGCGTTTGCCGCCAATCCGGGTCTGATCGACGAGGCCGTTGCCGAGGCGCGGCCGTACCCGGGCCTCCGCTCGACCCTCACGCGGCTGCGCGAGCTCCTCGACGGCAGCTACCTCTGGAACGGGCCGCCGCGAAACCTCCAGGATCCCCTCACTTTTCGGACGCTGCCGCAGGTCAACGGCGCCGCCCGCGACGCGCTCGGGTACGCGAAGGGCGTCCTCGCGGTCGAGCTCAACGCGCACCAGGGAAACCCGGTCGTCGCCGCCTCGTCGGGCCGAGTCCTGGCGGCCGGGAACTTCGACGTCGTCCCGCTCGCGGCGGCGCTCGACTTCCTCAGGATCGCGCTCGCGCCGGCCGTGACGAGCGCCGCCGAGCGTGCGCTCAAGCTCCTGCAGGCTCCGCTCACCGGCCTCCCGGAGGGGCTCGGGGAACGGCCGCATCTCGCCGAGCCTGCGTTGAGCGAGCTCGGCGCCGCCGTGCAAGGTCTGGCAGCCGAAGCGCGCCTGCTCGCGCAGCCGGTGTCGTTCGAGCTCGCATCGACGACCCAGCACGAGGGCATCGAGGACCGCACGACGATGGCACCGCTCGGCGCTCGCCGCCTCGCGGAGATGGTCGAGCTCGGCGCGCGAGTCGTCGCGGTCGAGCTGACGATCGCGGCTCAGGCGATCGACCTCCGCGAGCGGCCGGCCCTCGGCGCGGGAACCGCCCGCGCCTACGCGCTCGTACGCGAGCGAGTGCCGTTCACCGCAGCGGGCGAGACGGTGCCGGCCGACCTCGAGCCTCTCGTGGAGCTGGTCCGGTCTGACATGATGAACGCATGAGCGAAGGCCTTCTCGAGCGGCTCGACAAAGGCTCGGTGATCTGCGCCGAGGGCTATCTCTTCGAGCTCGAGCGGCGCGGGTATCTCCAGGCCGGCGCCTTCGTCCCCGAGGTCGTGCTCGAGGAACCGGACGTCGTCGCGCAGCTCCACCGCGAGTTCGTCCGTGCCGGCTCGGACGTGGTCGAGGCGTTCACGTACTACGCGCACCGGGAGAAGATGCGGATCGTCGGCAAGGAGCACCTGCTCGAGGAGATCAACCGCAAGGCGCTCGCGATCGCGAAGGAGGTCGCCGACGAGACGGGAACGCTGCTCGCAGGCGACATCTGCAACACGAACGTCTACGTCGACGGCGACGAGGAGTCGAAGAAGACGGTGCGCGGGATGTTCGAGGAGCAGGTCTCGTGGGCAGCCGACGCGGGCGTCGACTTCGTCATCGCGGAGACCATCTCGCACGTCGGTGAGGCGTCGATCGCGCTCGACGTGATCAAGCAGGCCGGATTTCCGGCAGTCGTCACGCTGACGGCGCATCAGTCGGAGGAGACGCGGGACGGGCTCCGCTACGGAGAAGCCTGCAAGCAGCTGGAGGCGGAGGGGGCCGATGTCGTCGGGCTCAACTGCGGCCGGGGGCCGGCGACCATGCTGCCGCTGCTCCGTGAGATCCGCGAGGCGGTGTCGGTCCACGTCGCGGCGCTGCCCGTCCCCTACCGGACGCACCAGGACGAGCCGACGTTCCAGTCGCTGCGGGAGTCGAATGGCGCGGAGCTCCCGGGCGGAATGCCGTTTCCGACCGCGCTCGACCCCTTCACGTGCAACCGCTACGAGATCGCGCAGTTCGCCCGCGACGCGAACGACCTCGGGGTCAGGTACATCGGGCTCTGCTGCGGCGCGGGGCCGCATCACCTGCGCAGCCTCGCGGAGGCGCTCGGCCGTATCCCTCCGGCGAGCCGGTTCTCGCCTGACATGTCGAAGCACGCGTACTTCGGAACCGACGAGAGCCTGAAGAGCGAGAACCGCGAGTTCGCGAAAGAGCTCTAGCCGCTCGCTTGCGGGGTCAGGCTTCAGCCTGACCCCGATCTGAGGTTTGCACCGCCATGCCGACGATTGATTTCCACCAGCACCTCTGGCCCGAGTCGCTGATCGAGGTGCTCTCGCGCCGGCAACGGGCGCCACGTCTCCGCGGCTCGATCCTCGAGCTCCAGGACGAGCGCGAGAGCGAGATCGACCTCGGCGCACACGCACTCGATGCGCGACTCGCGCTGCTCGACCGAAGCGGAATCGACTCGGCCGTGGTGCTGCTGCAGCCGACGCTCGGTCTGACCGATCTGCCGGGCGACGAAGCCGCCGAGATCGTGGACGCGTACGAGAGCGGGATCCTCGAGCTGGCGCAGCAGGCACCGGGACGCATGGTCCCGCTCGCGGCCGGCTCGGACCTCGCCGGTTTCGCGGGTGCGTGCGTCGGTGCGCCTGAGCTCGCAGATCTCGAGCTGCTCGGCCCGAAGCTCGACGAGCTCGTCCGTCGCGATGGGCTGCTCTTCGTCCACCCAGGCCCGGCAAGACCGCCGGCCGGAGCTCCTGCCTGGTGGGCGGCGGTCGTCGACTACACGGCGCAGATGCAGGCCGCGCACGCCTTCTGGCTCGCCGAGGGCAATGCGCGTTGGCCCGCCCTCAGGGTCGTGTTCGCCCTGCTCGCAGGAGGCGCGCCGTTCCAGCTCGAGCGCCTGCGCTCGAGAGGCGTCTCGGGGCGTGATGTCCTCCACCCGAACGTCTTCTTCGAGACGTCCTCGTACGGGAATCGCGCGCTCGAGCTCTGTCTCGCGACGTTCGGCGTGAGTCAGCTGGTCTTCGGCACCGACGTCCCGGTTCTCGACCCGGAGCAGGGTCTGGACGCCGTCCGCGGCTTCGGCGATGCTGTGGCGGACGCACTTTGCAACCAGAACCCGGCACGACTACTCGGCTCAAGGGACTGACCCGCTGGATCCATGAGCGGGTCCCCGAGGACGCGGACCTCGACCGGCCGGCACTCGCGCAGCTCGTCGTCGACCTCTCGAGCGAGCCGCGCTTCTGGAAGCGCTTCGTCCGCCACGACCCGAGTGCGCGCCACTTCATCCAGCTGTATCGAGATCCTCATCTCGACCTCTGGCTGATCTGCTGGCTCGATGCCCAGGACACGGGGTACCACGACCACGATGTCTCCTCGGGCGCCGTCTACGTCTGCGACGGGACGCTGCACGAGGACCACTTCGAGCGGAGGCCCGACGGCTGGATGCACGAGGTGACCCGTGAGCATCCCCCCGGCTCCGTGTTCGACTTCGACTCCTCGTACATCCACGGGGTTCGCCATGCCGGTGGTCCGCCTGCGACCTCTCTCCACGCGTATTCGCCTGCGCTCTGGCGGATGGGGCACTACGAGCTCGGGGTCACCGGCGCCCTCGGCCGCATCTCGATCACGTACGCGGACGAGCTCGCCTCAGCGGTCTAGAGCGCGAGGCTCGCCTCGCCGCGCGACAGTCGCGCTGACTCGCTGAGGGTCAGCTTCGCAGGCTCGCTCTTGACGTCCGTCGAGACGGCGGTCAGCCCAGGGCTCGGCGGAGAGCCCTGATCCGGTGGCCCGGACTCTCGGCGGAGCTCGCCGTCGACGACGTCGTAATGCCCGATCGCGCTGATCGGGGGCGAGTACACGTGGATCGTGACCGCGCCCCGATCGTGCTCCATTCGGTGGATGCCCGAGCCGGGGAACGAGAAGGACTCGCCCGCGCCGTACTCGCGGACGCGCCGCTCTCCGCCGATCACGAGCGCTTCGTTGCGAGCCGTGCCTTCGAGCACGTGCACGCCGACGCACGACCCGGAGTGGTCGTGGAAGCCGGTGTCGCGCGGTTCCCACCACAGGTTGAGCCACGCTTCCGAGTGCGCCGTTCGCCAGAGGAGCTCGAAGGAGCCGTCTCCCGTTCGCTCGAGCGCGTCGAGCTCGACGAGGCCCGCTGCGGTTTCTCGCGAGGGCGGCGCACTCGTCCGGGGACAGGTCGTGATCCGCTTGCTGGAGGGCGTCGAAGCGGGTCGCGTCGAGCACGACTGAATTCTGTACCGCTCGAGGCGATCGTGCAGGATTGCGCGGTGAGCCGGATCGCCCGCGTCGAGGCCTGGCCGGTGAACGTCCCGCTCGAGGCGACGTACCTGATGGCGTCCGGGGTCGTTCCAGGTATCAGCCGCACCGTCGTGAAGGTGACGACCGATGACGGGATCGTGGGGCTGGGTGAGGCGACCTCGCCTGCCGACGCGGAGACCTTGCGCGGCGAGCTCGGTCAGGCATTCGTCGGGCGTGAAGCGGGTGACGTGCTCGCCGAGCTCGGTCGGCTCGAGTCCCCGCCCGTCGAGCATCGCGGGGATGCGCAGGTGGTCATCTCGAGCCCGCTGGCCGGAGTCGAGATCGCGCTCTGGGACATCGCGGCGCGCGAGGCAGGGGTCCCGCTGTACGAGCTGCTCGGTGGAGCCGTGCGAACCGAGGTTCGGTTCAGCGAGTACTTCGCCTACCGGCCCGGACTCGAGGAGACGCCGGCGGACGTCGCGGCGTTCTGCGCGCGGATGGTGGAGGAGCACGACTCTCCGGTGTTCGAGGGCAAGGTCGGCGTCCACCCGGTCGAGCAGGACGAAGCGCTCGTGCGCGAGGTACGAGCCGCGATCGGCCCCGAGCGCGAGCTTCGCCTCGACGCGAACATGAGCTGGCGCCTCGAGACGGCGAAGCGCGCGCTCGCGCTCTTCGAGCCGTTCGGCATCGCGAACGTGGAGGAGCCGGTGCGCTTCTTCGACGAGATGGCCGAGCTGCGGAAGTCGATGCGCGATTCCGTTCTCCGCCCACACGCCCGACGTGGCGCTCGCCGCGAGCCTCGGCGTCCCGGACACACTCGTGCTCGGTCTCGGGTTCTTCGGCGGGATCGCCGGAACGCGTCGTTTCATCGCCTCCTGCGAGGAGGCCGGCGTCGGGTTCTGGTTCTACAGCGGCGATCTCGGCATCGCAACCGCCGCGTATCTGCACGTCGCGGCGGCGACGGATTATCTGGATCGCCCGAGCCAGTCACTCCTTCGTTGGACGACCGACGACGTGATCGCAGGTGGCCCGTTCTCACCGGAGCGCGGCGTCGTCCAGGTTCCGACCGGGCCCGGGCTCGGGGTGGAGCTCGACGAGCAGGCGGTTACCCGGAGCGCGGAGCGCTTCGCGCGAGACGGCGCGTACGAGATCTACACGGCCGGGCCACTCCCCAGGCACTGAGCCCGAGCCTGCCCTTCCGAGCAGCACCGGGATCGTGAGGAGGACGAACGAACGCTTGCAACAGTCTGTTGCAAGCTTGGGTCGACGACGCATCAGCTGCAGAAGGTGCACCGGTGACGGGTCGCCGGCCGCTCGTTCGACACCTTGCAACAGTCTGTTGCAAGGTCATCAGCCGACGCGGTACCGCTCGAGGGAGTCGAAATCGGGGACGACGCCGAGGCCAGGGCCTGGAGGTGGCGCGACCGTCCCGTCGCTCGCGATCTCCATCGTCACCGGCAGGAGCCAGTCGCGGCGCCCTGCGGACCATGCCGGAGGATCGAACGGCACTTCCAGGTACGGGCAGGTCGAGAACGCGAGGGCGGCGTGCAAGTTCGCGAGCAGCCCGTAGCCGTTCGACCACGTGTGCGGACTCCAGGTTCGTCCTGCCTCATCAGCGAGGGCGGCTACGCGGCGAGCTCCCGCGATTCCGCCGGAAAGGACGACGTCCGGCTGGATCACCTCGACACCGCCCCGGAGCACGAGATCTCGCGCGGCTGCCTCGGTCCGCACCATCTCGCCGGCGGCGATACGAAGGCCGGTTCGGCCTGAGAGGGTCGCGTAACCCTCGACGTCGTCCGTGTCGAGCGGCTCCTCCAGCCAGTACACGCCGAGGCGGGCCAGCTCGTCCGCGAACGCGCTCGCAGTCGCCACGTCCCAGCGCGGCGCGAGATCTCCCGGCATGCGCCAGCCCTGGTTCGCGTCGACCATGATCTCCATGTCCGAGCCGACTGCTTCGCGCACGCCTTCGACGACGGGCAGGTCGAGTCGCCAGTCGCTCGAGTGCAGCCGGAGCTTCACCGCCTTGACGCCGGCGTCGCGAAGGGCGACGCAGCGCTGCGCGCGCTCCTCGACCGAGACGAGCTCGCCGCTCGACGCGTAGGCGAGGATGCGTTCCCGCGTGCCGCCGAGGAGCTGCCAGAGCGGCTGGCCCTGCGCGCGCCCGACGAGGTCCCAGACGGCAACCTCGAGCGTCCAGTTGCGCCCGTGGTGGAAGTCCACCGTCTCGCAGATCCCGTGCACGACCCCGGTGTCGAAGGGGTCGACACCGACGAGCAGGCGTTCGAGCAGCTCGCGATCGGGCAGCGCGTCCCCGCTCGCCCAGCCCTCGACGCCCTCGTCGGAGCGTACGACGACCACCGTCGCGTCCTGGTACGTGCGCGGCTCCGGATCCCACGCCGCGCGGAACGGCGGGTCCAGCGGATAGCGGTAGCGTCGCGTCTCGATCGACGTGATCCGCACTACTTGCCGCCGTAGAACGGGTTCTGCAGCGAGTCGCGGCGCTCGACGAGCTCGGCGGCAGCGACGGGATCGCGACCTTCGACGCACATCCCGAGCGCCTTCCGCATCGCCGTCCGGCTCGCCTGGCGAACCGCAGTCTCGTCCTCGGCGGTCGGGTCGATGTAGACCGCGACGAGGACGACGAGGTCGCCGCTCGCCTCGATCAGGCCGTCCGCGACCGCGTCCAGCACGCCCTGGCCGATGCCGAGCTGGGCGGCGCCCCACGTGATCGTCTGGTGTCGCTCCTCGAGCGCGGTCGCCTTGTTCATCATCAGCGTCGGCGGCCAGACCGGCTCGTACTCGGCCGCGGTCGGCCCTACGCATACGAGCACCGGCGTGTGCCCGGGTGAGGGGTGCGCGAGCATGCTGACGGCCGCGGCGGCAGTCGGGCTGCCCCTCCGGGCGAGAACGACGTTGACATGAGCCCCGTTCGGGCGCTCGCCGCTCCAGCCCTCGCCGATGCGTCCGTCCAGGTCGTCGAGGCTGCGCATCACTGACGTGCCGGCGCGAAAGGTCGGAGCTCGGGAGCCATGCGGCCCTCGAGGACGAGTGGTGCGAGCAGGGCAGCGGTCGCAGGCGCGAGCGTGATACCGAGCATCCCGTGTCCCGTCGCGACGAACAGCCCGGCGTGCCCGGGGATCTCTCCGATCAGCGGGAGACCGTCTGCGGTCGCGGGCCGCAGGCCGGCCCACGTCGGGAGAGGGCCGTCGACCTCCGGCTCCCAGTCGGCGAGGTAGGAAGCCGCCGCCGCGAGAAGCCGCTCGCCCATGCCGGCCGGCGCCTCCGCCCGCGACGCGCCGAGCTCGAAGACGCCGGCCACGCGCACGCCGCCCGAGTACGGGCTCAGTCCGATCCTCGCCTCGGCGAGGTAGAGCGCATGACGGGGCGGCGTTCCCTTCCCGGCGACCGTGACGCTGTAGCCGCGTGCGGGCTGCATCGCGACCCGCACGCCGAAGCGCTCGAGGAGGTGCGCGGACTGGAGCGCCGCGCACACGACGATCTTCTCCGCTCTGATCTCGCCGCCGTCGGTCGCGAGTGTCCACCCGTCCGAGCCGTGACGGAGATCGACGACTTCGCGGTTCTCGAGGATCTCCGTTCCCTGTTCGCGCAGCTTGTCCGCCAGCCCGCTCGTCAGTTCCTCCGGCCGGACGTAGCGGTCGACGCGCGCGTGTAGGCCGACTGCGACCGTGCGCGCCATCGAGCGCGGGCTCGAGCTCGAGGAGCGCTTCGCGACCGAGCTGCTCGGGCTCGCCGCCCTCGTAGCCGAGCTCGCGCAGGCGGCGAAAGACCTTGGCGTAGTGCTCCAGCCCTGCGGGAGCTGCGCGCGACGATGACGAGGCCGGTCGAGTGCATCTCGAAGCGAACGCCGGCTTCGCGGTAGGAGTCGAAGAGCTCGAGCGTCCGCCGGTTCAGCGCGAGCAGCGCGCGCACGCCGGCGTCGAAGCGCGTCGCCGAGGAGCTCCGCCAGAAGCGCCACAGCCAGCGGACGAACGACGGGTCGAGCGAAGGGCGGAGAACGAACGCATCGCCGCGGGTCACCAGCTGGCGAACGCCCTCGCGAACCATCCCGGGCGCGGGCAGCGGATACGCCATGCTCGGCACGACCCAGCCCGTGTTCCCGCGCGAGACGCCTCCGCCGACGGAGCCCCGCTCGAGCACGGTCACGGCTGCTCCCGCACGCGCGAGCTCCCACGCGCACGCGAGGCCGACGACACCTCCGCCGACGACTGCGACCGAGGTCACGCGGTCGCGTGCTCGCGTTCGAGCTCGGCCCGGATCTCGGCCGAGGCGCTCTGCCCGCTCGAGATCGACGTCTCCGTGTACACGCCTCCGAGGTAGTCACCTGCGAGGTGGAGGCGGCCGAGCGGCCGCTCGAGCCCTGGTTGCAGGGCGGCGCGACCGGGGAAGGCGTACGGCAGCATCCGCGGCATTCGCACGAGCGCCGTCTCCTTCACGACGCCGCGCGCTGCCGGGAAAATCGCGTACAGGTCGTCGAGGAAGCTCTGCTCGATCTCGGAATCGGATCGCTCCATGAGCTCGAGCGCGGCACGGCCGCTACGGTAGACCATCAGGCTTCCGCCCGGCTCACGCTCGGACGTCGCCGGCCGAAGGACGTTGACGACGTTGAAGAGCATGCTGAACGCGCGCTTCGGCGTCGCCAGCGCGTAGAGGTCGTCCCAGGGCATCGGGCCGGTCTCGGCGGTGATCATCCCCATCACGACCGAGTCGCCGTACGGGATGTGCTCGAGGGAGTGGCGTGTCTCGGCAGGAAGATCGACGGCGATCCGCGCGGCGTCGAACGCTTTCGTCGCCAGGACGACGTGGCGCGCGAGTACTTCGTGGTCTGTCCCGTCCTGGCGGTAGCGCACCCGCACGAGAGTCGCGGTCTCGGCTGAAGCCAGACCCGGTTGAGACGTCGAGCACCTCAGCGCCGGTGAGGACTCGCCCCGAAAGACCGGCCGCGACTCCGTCGATCAGGCGTCCGGGCCCTCCGAGGACGTTGTACGAAAGTCCCTTCCCCGCGTTCCAGACCAGCGAGAAGTACCCGGCGCCGTGGCCGAACGCGATCTGGTCGAGCTCGGCGGTCGAACGTGTCACCGTCGCCCGGAAGAGCGCCGCCGCGTCGCCCGACAGTGGGCCGAGCCAGTCGGCGAACGTGCGGTCGTCGCCGTAGGCGAGCACGCGCCGGCGCGTGTCGGCATGGGTCTCGCCTGCCCGCGGCTCGGCGACGCGCTCGTACCCGGCGACCGCGCGCTTCAGGCGAAGCCCGGCACGCACGAGTGCGACCCGATCGCGCATCGCAAGCGGCAAGCGAAACGGAAAGAGCTCCGGCCGCCCGCCGGCGACGATGCGGCCGTTCAGCTCGACCGCGACGAGCTGTCCCGGAACCTTGCGAAGCTCGACGCCGACCTCCTCCGCCAGCCGCCAGGTCGCAGAGCCCGGCCCGCTGAAGACGTGCGCGCCGAGGTTCAGCCAGTACGGAGCCCCGAGGCTCCGAGTGCACGCGCCCGCCGAGGCGGTCCGCGGCCTCGAGCACGAGGACGTCGCGGTCGCGGAGATCCCACGCCGCCGCGAGGCCACCGATCCCGGCGCCGACGACGACTGCATCTCGAATCGGTAGGTCACCCACGCGCGAGCGCCGATGCTAACGAGCGCTCGAATACATTCCGGCGGTGACGGGCGTCCTACCGACGGAAATGCGCGCCGTGCAACTCACCGGGCACGGCGGCTACGAGAAGCTCGCCTACCGCGAGGACGTGCGGGTCCCGACGCCGGCAACGGGCGAGGTCCTGATCCGAGTCTCCGCCGCCGGGGTGAACAACACAGACGTGAACACGCGCATCGGCTGGTACTCGAAGCATGTTCGCTCGGCCACGGACGAAGGAGCAGCGATCGGCTTCTCGGACGCATCCACGGCCGACTCGGCGTGGACGGGCGCCTCGATCTTCTTCCCCCGGATCCAGGGAGCGGACTGCTGCGGTCGCATCGTCGCGGTCGGAGAAGGCGTGGACTCCGCGCGAATCGGGGAACGGGTGCTAGTCCGCGCAGTCATGCGCTCGCCCGTTGGCCCCTCCGCCCGCCTGCTGGACACTCGGCTCGGAGATCGACGGCGCTTTCGCCGAGTACGTCAAGGCGCCCTCGACCGAGGTGTTTCGTGTCGACAGCGATTGGGGCGATGCGGAGCTCGCCTCCATACCGTGCGCGTACTCGACGGCGGAGAACCTGCTTCACCGGGCCGAGGTCACGAGCGGGGAGCGCGTGCTCGTGACCGGCGCCTCCGGAGGCGTGGGCTCGGCAGCCGTCCAGCTGGCGAAGCGCCGAGCAGCCGAAGTGGTGGCAGTCGCCTCGCCGGCGAAGGAAGCTGCTGTCCGGGCGCTCGGCGCAGATGATGTCCTGCCTCGAGACAGCGACCCCCGTCGTGCACTCGGGCCGCAGTCCGTGGACGTGGTCGTCGACCTCGTCGGCGGACCGGAATGGCCTCGGCTCCTCGACGTGCTTGCGCAGCGGAGGACGACTGGCAACCGCAGGCGCGATCGGAGGACCGATCGTCGAGCTCGATCTACGAACGCTGTACTTGCGCGATCTGGCGCTCTTCGGTTGCACGTACCAGGACGAGGTCGTCTTCGAGAACCTCGTCGGATACGTCGAGCGCGGCGAGATCAGGCCGGTCGTGGCGAGGACGTACCCGCTGAGCGAGATCGTCCAGGCTCAGCGCGACTTCGTCGCGAAGCGGTTCGTCGGAAAGCTCGTGCTGATCGTCGGCGAGGACGTCTAGCCGGGCAATTCGACTGGCACCCGCTCGGCCGGCGGCGCGGTCTTCTGCAGCTCGCGTAGCTCGTCGACCGGGATGTGGCAGCGCATGAAGTGCTCGGGCTCGACCTCGGCGAGAGGAGGCTCCTGCTCGACGCAGATCGCGCCCGAGAAAGCGAGGGCAGCGCGTGTGGAAGACGCACCCGGTCGGTGGATCGGCGGCGGAGGGGATGTCGCCCGCGAGGTCGATCCGCTCTCGCTGCGCGCCCTCGATCGTCGGAACGGCCGAGAGCAGCGCCTCGGTGTACGGGTGGTGTGGGGGCTCGAAGACGGTCTCGGCAGGCCCGAGCTCCATCAGCCGCCCGAGATAGAGCACTGCGATCCGGTCCGAGAGGTAGCGGACGACCCCGAGGTCGTGGCTGATGAAGACGTAGCTCGTCTTGCTCGTCGTCTGCAGGTCGACGAGCAGGTTCAGGATCGCGGCCTGAACGGACACGTCCAGAGCCGAAGTCGGCTCGTCGCAGACGACGAGGCGCGGGTCTCCGGCGAACGCACGGGCGATCGCGACGCGCTGCTTCTGTCCGCCGGACAGCCCGGTCGGGCGAGACGAGAGCGCCCGCTCCGGAAGTCGCACGGACTCGACGAGCTCCTCCGCGCGTCGGTCCGCATCGCCGCCTCCGACGTGCGCGAGCTTTCCGAGGGTCCGCTTGAGCATCCGCCGGACCGTGTGCCGGCGGTTGAGCGCCGAGTCGGGGTTCTGGAAGACGATCTGCAGGGCGGCGACGTCCGCCGCGGAGCGCTGCCCGAGCTTGGGCGGCATCCGGTTGCCGTCGATCTCGACGGTGCCCGCCGTCGGCTCGACGATCCCGAGCAGGGTGCGGGCGAACGTCGTCTTGCCGCTGCCGGACTCCCCGACGAGCCCGAGCGTCTCCCCGGGCCAGAGCATCGCCGACACGCCGGCGAGGGCCTTGATGTCGTGCCCGTCCTGATGGAAGGTCTTCGCGAGATCGTCCACCTTCAGGAGCGGCACTGCGAGGCGGTCGACCACGCTCGGCGCCGGAGTCGCGGCTCGTGGCTCGTGGCAGCTGCTGCGCCTGCTCGTGGAAGTGGCAGCGGCTCTTGTGGGCGGCGCCGACCTGGTGGTCCGGAGGCTTGTCGCGTGCGGCAGATCTCCTGCGCGAGCGCGCAGCGGTGGACGTAGACGCAGGCGGGCAGGTCGACGCCGATCGGCGGCAGGAAGCCGGGGATCGTGTCGAGCTTGCCGCGGTCCTTGCTCACGCCACCGCGCGGAATGCAGCGCAACAGGCCGACGGTGTACGGGTGGCGGGGGTTCTGGAGGATCTCCTCGGTGGGGCCTTCCTCGACGAGCTCCCCCGCGTAGAGGACGCCGACGCGCTCGCAGGTCTTGCGGATGACCCCGAGGTTGTGGCTGATGAAGAGGACTGCAGTGGAGAACCGCTCCTGCAGCTCTCCGATCAGGTCGAGCACCTCCGCTTCAACCGTCGCGTCGAGGCCGGTCGTCGGCTCGTCGAGGATGAGGAGCTCCGGGTTCGTCGCCAGGGCCATCGCGATGATGACGCGCTGCTGCATTCCCCCCGAGAGCTGGTGCGGGTAGCGGCGCAGCACCGATTCCGGATCGGCGATGTGCACCTCCCGCAAGACGGCGAGCGAGCGCTCGCGAGCCCCTTTGCGATCGACGCCGCGGAGCGCGAACACCTCCGTGACCTGCCGGCCGACACGCACGGAGGGATTGAGCGCGCTGCCGGGGTTCTGGTAGACCATCGACACCGCGTCGCGCCGGTAGCGGCGCAGCGGCTCGCCCCGGAGCTTGAGCACGTCCCTGCCGGCGACCTCGATCAGGCCCCGCGTCACCCTCCCGTTCCGCGGGAGGTAGCGGACGATCGAGAGAGCAGCGGTCGACTTGCCGCAGCCCGACTCGCCGACGAGGCCGTAGCTTCCCTGCCTCTCGATCGTGAGCGACACTCCGCGCACCACCTCGCGATCATTGCCGCGAACGCGGTACACGATCTCGACGTCCTTCATCGCCAGCGCGGGTGCGGCGGACTCGACGAGTGGGGTAGTGGTCACTGGTCCAGTACCCCCTGCACCGTGTCGGCGATCAGGTTGATGGCGACGACGAGGGAAGCGATGGCGAGCGCCGGGAAGATGACCGCCCACCATGCGAGCGAGATGTCCGCGTACTGCTCCGCGATCTGCAGGCCCCAGTCCGGCGAAGGAGGCTGCGGCCCGTATCCGAGGAACGCGAGGGTCGCGACCGCGAAGACCGCGTACCCCAGCCGAATCGTGGCCTCGACGACGATGGGGCCCATGACGTTGGGAAGGATCTCGACGAGCATGATGTATGGGGCTCTTTCGCCGCGCAGCTTCGCCGCCTGCACGTAGTCCAGGTCGCGCTCGACGAGCACTGCGGAGCGCACTGTGCGCGCGACGATCGGCATGAACGCGAGCCCGATGACGACGATCAGCTTCGTCGAGGAGACGCTGATCCCCTCTTCGGAGCCGGAGAGCGCGGTCAGCACGAGAATGCCGAAGACGATGAAGGGGACCGCGAGAATGGCGTCGAGAACACGGCCGATGATGTTGTCCGTCCAGCCTGAGAAGTAGCCCATGATCAACCCGAGGATCGAGCCGAGGGTGACGCCGAGCAGGCTTGCTGCAGGTGCGACCTCGATCACGCTGCGCGCGCCGACGATGACCCTCGAGAACACGTCCCTTCCGAGCCGATCGAGGCCGAACGGGTGGGACCAGGTCGGAGACTCGTAGCTGAAGCCGAACGATTCGTACGCGTCGTAGGGCGCGATCTTCGTGCCGAAGAACGCGCAGGTCACCCAGAACAGCGTGACGATCGAGCCGATGATGAACGTCGGCGAGCGGAGGATGAGGCGCAGGGTCTCGCGACGTACGCGCTGCGGCGTGTCGAGCGGCTGCCCCGAGAGCGGCGGGGCACCTTCGACGACGACCGGAAGTTGGGGAGCGCTCACTGCGCCTGCTTCTCCAGCCTTACGCGCGGGTTCAGGGCGGCGGTGAGGAGGTCGCCGGCGAGCGTCGCCACGAAGTAGATGACCCCGATCACGAGCACGCAGGCGAGGAGCATGGGGAAGTTCTTTATCTGTGCCGCCGTGACCGTGAGGAAGCCGATGCCGGGATAGCCGAAGAGCTTCTCGATCGCCACGATCCCGCCGAACAGGTAGCCGACCTGGGTGGAAATGACCGCGATCGTCGGGAGCAGGCCGTTTCGGAGCACGTGCCTCCCCATCACCTGCCGCCGTCTGAGCCCCTTGAGGGTCGCGGTGCGCGTGAAGTCGGCGTCGAGCGCTTCCATCGTTCCCGCGCGGGCCATGCGTGCGATGTAGCCGAAGAGCACGAGCGCAAGCGCGAGCGCGGGGAGAAAGAGCGACTCGAGCTTGGTCAGGAACGAGGCGCCTATCAGCGCGCCCGCGATCCCGGGGAACCAGTTGAGCCAGGCCGGGCCGAGGAGCGTGACCAGGATCGCTCCGAGCACGAACTCGGGAATGACGGCGAGGGAGAGCCCGCTGATCGTGATCGCGCGATCGGTCGGCTTTCCGCGGCGTAAGGCGGCGATCACGCCGGCCAGGATGCTGATCGGGACACAGAGGATGAACGCGTAGATCGCGAGGAAGAGCGAGCGCTTCAGGGCCGGGACGAGATCGTCCGTGACCGCGCGGCCATCGGTGTAGTTTGCCCCGAAGTCACCGCGTACGGCATCGGACAGCCAGTCGGCGTAGCGGACCGGAAGCGGCCGGTCGATCCCGAGCGCGTGGTTGAACTGCGCGACTGCGTTCGGCGTCGCCTCCCGTCCGAGCACGATGCGCCCTGGGTTTCCGGGCAGGACCTGCGCCGCGAGGAAGATCATCACGGTCAGGAGCAGCAGCGAGACAAGCCCGAGTGCGACTCGTTTCAGGACGTACCGGAGCATTCGCGCCATCCGGCGAGCCGGAGGCGCCGGGCCGGAACGGCCGGCGCCTCACGTCTCTCCGGAGTTACCTCACCGTGACGCCACGCAGGTTGATGTCCGCCATGCCGCCGGGGACGTATCCCCGGACGTTCTGGCCGGTCGCGGCGATGAAGTTGTAGAAGTACGCGTAAATCACGGGCGTGTCCTTCAGCAGCTGGAGCTGCAGCTGGCGGGCGTACCTCCGCTGCCCGGCGATGTCCGGAGCGCCGACGAAGTTCGCCAGCATGCGATCGAATGCCCTGCTCCGGTAGCGCGCGGAGTTCCACACGCCTCCGGACTTCAAGCCCGCGTTCAGATACGTCGTCGGGATGGGACGGCCGCCGTAGTCGACGATGCCGAAGTCCGTCTCGAGCCAGGGAGCGAGCTTGCCGCTGGCGCCGAAGCTGACCCCGTCGAAGTACTGCACGCTCGTGAAGACCTTCACCTCGCAGTTGATCCCGATTTGCCTCAGGGCCTGCGCCACGCGCTGCGCATAGTCGGGCATCTCGAAGGCCCGATAGCAGGTGAGCGTGACCTGGAGGTTCTCCTTGCCCGCCGCCCGAAGAAGCCCCCGAGCCCGCTCGAGGTTCTGCCTACGCTGGGCGACGTTCGCGGTGTATGGGTAGCCGTCCCACATCGGGCTGTCGTTCCCGATCTCCGCGTACCGGCCCCACAAACCGCGTACCAGGCCCGGGCGGTCCAACGCCAGCGCGATCGCCTGGCGAACGCGAACGTCGTTGAACGGCTCCTTGGTGACGTTCATGTTCAGGTAGCGGTGGTTTGCAGTCCGAATCGGGAGGACCTTCTTGTTCGCCCGCTGCAGCTGCTGCGCGCCTTCGTTCGAGACTTGCACGGCGAGATCGATCTGTCCGCTCTGGAGCGCGGTCACCCGCGCCTGGTCATCGAGGACCTGCATCTCGATCCTGTCGATCGCGGGCCGGCCGCCCCAGTAGGTGGGATTGGCCTCCCAGGTGATACCGCCGGGGCCGCGGTTCTCCACGAGCTTGAACGGGCCCGTGCCGTTCATCTCGCTCGTGAACTCACCCGGCTTCTGGAGATCCGTGGGCATCTTGTAGCTCGCCGGCAGGATGATCGACTGGTACGTCATCTGTGCCGTGAGGTACGGGAAGAGCCCGTTGGGCGCCTCGAGATCGAAGCGCACGGCGTTTCGGCCCGCCGCCCGCACCGAGCGGATGACGCCCTTGTAGGACGACTGCGCCTGCGAGTCCGGCCCGAGCAGCCGGCGGAAGGTCGCGACGACGTCGGCGACCGTCATCCGCTTGCCGTCGTGGAAGCGCACGTTTGGTCGAATCTGGAACGTCCAGGTCCGTCCCCCGCGGCTCGGCGTCCACCTCGTCGCAAGACGCGGCCGCAGGACGGCGTTCTTGTCGGCGAACGTGAGCTGCTCGCCGGAGATCTGGGTGATGCTGATTGACGCCAGTGTCTGGAGCAAGGGCGGTTCAAGAGATGCGTCGATCGAGGCGGTGCCGATACGGATCGTGCCGCCGCGCTGGCCGACGTCCATCGGCCTCGCCATCGGCCTGGAGATCGCTGCCTGGGCCGGCCCTGCGAGCAGCCCGAGGAACGGGAGCGACATGCCGAGCACGGAGCCACGCTGGATCAGCTCCTTCCGGGACAGGGTGCCCGCCCGATACTCGTCGATCAGCTCGTTCTCGAGCTCGCCCGCGTTGCGACGATAGGCCTCGATCTCTTCGTTGGGATAACGCATGAAGCTCCTCTCCCGGTCGAAGATCAGTTGGGGGTTAGCTTTCCCGGTCCTCCGCCACAATGCAAGCCGAGAAACGTAAAGCCATGTCCGACCTCCAGGGTAACCCTTCCCGCCCGGTCTCCGCCTCCGAATTCACGCGGGAGGAGACGTATCGTGCGACCCGACTCCCGGTCGACCGCGCCTCCACCCTGATCCCCGACGCGTATACGTCGCCCGAGTTCCACGCCCTCGAGCGCGAGCGGATCTTCGGGAGCTCGTGGGTACCCGTGTGCGTGACGGACGAGGTGGCCGAGCCGGGGAGCTTCGTCGTCGTCGACGTGGGCGGCCGGTCGCTGATCGTCTGCCGGAACCGCTCCGGCGAGCTGCGCGCGCACCACAACTTCTGCCGCCACCGGGGAACGAAGCTCTGCGAGACGTCGCCGGGGAGGGTCGAGCGATTCTTCCAGTGCCCGTATCACGCGTGGGCGTACGACCTGGACGGCGTGCTTCTCGGGACGCCTTTGTTCACGCCGGAAGCGGGAATCCCGGCGGACCAGGAGGACGCGTTCGACATGTCGGGCGTCCGTGGGTTCGACAAGGCGGACTACGGGCTCCACCCTGCACGCGTCGACTCCTGGGGTTGTGTCGTGTTCGTGTGCCTCGACCCGGAGGCGGCGCCGTTGCTCGACGAGCTCGGCGACCTGCCGACGCGGCTGGCCGGGCACCGCCTCGAGGAGCACAGGCTCCTACGGCGGGTCGAGTACTCGATCGCGGCGAACTGGAAGCTCGTCGGCGAGAACTTCATGGAGTACTACCACCTGCCCTGGGTGCATCCGGGGCTCGTCAAGGTGTCACCGCTCAAGGCCCATTACCGCTGGCAGGGCGCCGGGATGTACATGGGGTTCTGCACGACTCCGATCGCCGCGAACACCGACGACGGAGGCTGGCAGGGGCTCCCCGCGCTCCCGACGCTGAGCGAGGACGACCGCCAGAGCGCGCGGTTCGCGTGGCTCTTCCCGAACATGGCGCTGAACGCGCTGCCGAACCACACGTTCCTCATGCTGGCGCGACCGACCGAGGCCGGTCGGACCGAGGAGGTCACGTACCTGCTCTCCCATCCGGAGTCGATCGCGGGCGCGGGCGACCGGCTCGAGGACGAGGTGGAGACGCTTGATCCGGTTCTGGGACGAGGTGAACCGCGAGGACATCGGGATCGTCGAGCGGGTGCAGGAAGGCGTTGCCGACACCGCCTATACCGGCGGGAGAATGTGCTACCGCTTCGAGGAGTCGGTGCACCGCTTTCAGAACATGGTCGTCGACCGGATGGTGGGCGTTCGGCGCGTGCCGCCGGGCGACGAGGAGGCGGGGTTGCCGATGTTCCCCGAGCGCGTGCGGTCGACGTGAAAACCGGGGTCTGGCTGAAGCCAGACCCCACACCATCGCTCCAAGGGGCCTGGCTTCAGCCAGACCCCGTACCTACGACGCCGGGGGTCTGGCTTCAGCCAGACCCCCCTGTTCTTCGTCTACCCAGCGAGTCGGCTACCCTCTCCGCCGCCTCGACCCCGGTTGTCGCGGCCGACTCGATATCCGTCCACGCGCCGATGTAGTCGCCCGCGAGGAAGATCGAGCCGTGCACCGGCGTTTCCAGTGCCTCCTGAACGAGATGCCGGCCGGGTGATGCATACGGGACCGTGTGCGTCCAGCGCTGCACCAGCACCTCCTCGATGATCCCGCGGGTCTCGGGGAAGAGCTCGTGGAGATCCGAGAGCATCGTGTCCCTGATGCCCTCGTCGCTCTTCTCGAACAGGCGGCGCGCGAGGCCAGCTCCACCGTAGACCATCAGCGTTCCTCCCGGCTGGCGGGCGCCAGACGGCGAGCGAACAGCGCTCGCGTGGTTGAAGAACATGTTGAACGACTTGCCGACGACGAGGATCGAGTAGACGTCGTCCCACGGCATCGGGCGCGTCTCGTTTGTGAGGATGCTCAGGACCGCCATCGGGCCGTACGTGATGTGCTCGAGGGCGTCCACCGTCGCCTGCGGAGGGTCCTGGATGACGCGTCGAGCGACGTCGGCGGTGGTGGTGACGATCGCCGCCCGCGCGTGGACGGCCTCGATGCCTCGCTCGGTCGCGTACGAGATCCTGACGAGCCCGTCCTTCGGGCGCCACCTCGCGGACCTCCGCCCCCAGGACGACTCTCTCGCCGAGTGCAGCGGCAAGGCTCTTGGGGAGCTCGGCGGCCCCACCGCGCAGGCTGCGCCCGAGAACGACGTCTCCGCTGCTCCAGACGTGCGCAAAGAGCGACGCCATGCAGCCGGCGGACACCTGCTCCGGCTCGGCCGTCAGCCGATTCGTCGTCGCGCGGAAGATCGCGTCCGCATCCGGGTGGAGCGTGCCGACGAAGTCGGCGAACGAGCGGTCGTCGAGGAACGCGAGGACGCGCGAACGGACGTCCGACGCTGTCTCACCCGGGCGCTGACGGGCCAGGGCGTTGTACTTCTTCGCCGCGCGGCGCATCTTCAGGCCCGCCCGGATGAAGGAAAGGCGGCCCGCGAGGGACATCGGAAGCCTCAGCGGATACGTCTCCGCGCGGCCGCCTCGGACCACCTTGCCACGGTAGGCCATGCCGAGGAGGCTGCCCGAGAAGGGAAGCGTCTCGAGCCCCATCTCCTTGACCAGGCCGGCGATGATCGAGCCCCGGCCCGGGAACATGTGGGCGCCGACGCTGAGCCAGTAGTCCCCGCGTGGCTCGGACTTCATGCGGCCGCCGACGCGCTCCTCGGCCTCGAGCACCAGCACGTCCCGGTCGCGCAGCGTCCAGGCGGCGGCTAGCCCCGCGATGCCCGCGCCGACGACGACGACGTCTCTGACGTTCTGCGCTTCCTCGCTCAACGGCCCGCCCCGTCTGCGAGGGCGAAGAAGGTTCGCAGCACGAGTGCGCCTGCGGGGTACTCGACGCTCGACTCCTCGGGATGGAACTGCGTTCCCCACCAGCGCCGCTCCGGATCCGCGAACGCCTGCACCGCGCAGGCCTCGCTCGACGCGAGCACCCGAAAGCCTTGGGGCAGGACGCCGATCTCGTCGGTGTGGTCCTGGTAGACGAGAGGATTCTCGGGGAAGCCGCGCAGGAGGTCGCCGCGATCGTCGACGCGAATCGGGAGGAAGCCGTGCTCCACGCTCTCCCCGACCTCGATCTCCGCGCCGGCGAAGCGTGCGAGAAGCTGCATGCCTCCGCAGATTCCCAATGTTGGTCGTTTCGCGGCCAGCACGGCTTCGCCAAGCGCATCGAGCTCCCCGGGATCGCGCGCCGACCACGCGGCCGTCGATCCGCTGAGGACGATCGTGCTCGCCCGGGCGAGCCTGCGCGGGTCGACGTCCTCGTAGTGCGAGATCTCGACCTCGACTCCGGCGACCGCCGTGAGCTGCTCTCGCAGTCGACCGAAGTTCCGCGCGCGGGCGTCCGTCATGTCGGAGCGTCGCTCGGTGAAGACGAGCTCGACCGTCATGACCGCGCGAGGATAGTCGCGGGCGTGGAGTCCCACCCGAGCTCTTTCGAGAGCCCCTCGGCGGCCACTCGGACACGCTGACCGGCTTCATCGATGCGGCCGGTGAAGCGGAACTTCGGTGCCGAGAGGCTGACC
Organism: uncultured Actinomycetes bacterium; assembly: GCA_963721795.1. Taxonomy (GTDB): domain Bacteria; phylum Actinomycetota; class Thermoleophilia; order Gaiellales; family Gaiellaceae; genus GMQP-bins7. The sequence goes on along the minus strand of CAVRLT010000020.1, from coordinate 170,571 downwards.
GCGGCGACGACCCGGCCACGGAAGTCGCGGACGGGGGCTGCCACCGCCACCAGCCCGGGCTCCCGCTCCTCGTCGGCGAGCGCGTAGCCACGCGCTCGAGCGGCGACGAGGCGTTCCCAGAGCTCCTCGACGTTCTGTGGCCCACGGGGATGCTCCCGCCGAAACGCCGCGTCGGGAAGCAGGCGACCGAGATCGCCGCGCGGGTGATCGATCAGTAGGGCGTACCCGGCCGGGGAGCATGCGGCTGGGACGGTGCGACCGACCCAGCTGAGCGCTTGCACGGCCTGTGCGGGAGACTCCGACATCACCGTGAGCACGTCGTCGCCCTCGAGGACGGACAGGTAGGCGTTCTCCTCGAAGGTCGTCACGAGCTCCTCGAGGCAGCGTGGGGCGTTGTCGGTGAGCCTCCGGTCGCCGGCTGCGGCCGCGAGCGTGAACATGCGCCACCCGAGGCGGTAGGCGAGCGTCTCGGGATCCCGCTCGACGAGGCCCAGGTCGGCGAGGACCTTGAGCGTCCGCGAGACCTGGCTCTTCTCGCGGCCGACGAGCTCCGCGATGCGCGTGACCCCGAGCTCTTCACCGCCCTCGAGCGCCAGCAGGATGGCGATCCCGCGTCTCAGACCGGTTGCGGACTCGGTGCGCATGTGTACATAATGCCAACTCCAGTTGTCGTAAGAGCAACACAACAGGAGGTTCAACGCGATGGCCGAGAAGCAAGGGCTGCTGGAGCGGCTCGAGCAGGGACCGGTGATCTGTGCCGAGGGGTATCTCTTCGAGCTCGAGCGGCGCGGCTATCTCCAGGCCGGCGCGTTCGTGCCGGAGGTGGTCCTCGAGCACCCGGAGCTCGTCGCCCAGCTGCACCGCGAGTTCGTGCACGCAGGCTCCGACGTCGTCGAGGCGTTCACGTACTACGCCCACCGCGAGAAGCTCAAGATCATCGACAAGGAGCACCTGCTCGAGGAGATGAACCGCGGTGCTCTCGCAATTGCGAAGGAGGTCGCGGACGAGACGGGCGCGCTGCTCGCCGGCAACATCTGCAACACGAACGTCTTCGTCGGCGACGACGCGTCGCGAAAAGCCGTGCGTGGGATGTTCGAGGAGCAGGTCGCGTGGGCCGTCGAGGCGGACGTCGACTTCGTCATCGGAGAGACCTTCGGGTGGGGCGAAGAGGCGCTGATCGCGCTCGACGTCATCAAGGCGACGGGGCTGCCGGCTGTCATCACCTTCGCGATCCATCGAGAGGAAGACACCCGGGAAGGCTGGCCGGTGGAGGACGCCTGCAAGCGGCTCGAGGACGCCGGAGCCGACGTCGTCGGTCTCAACTGCATCCGCGGCCCTCGGACGATGCTGCCGCTGCTCGAGAGGATCACGAAGCGTGTAACGACCCATGTCGCAGCGCTCCCGGTCCCGTACCGCACGACCGAGGAGGAGCCGAGCTTCGCGTCGCTCACGGATCCCGACTGCGACCTCATTCCCGGCGATCGGCCGTTCCCGACCGCACTCGATCCCTTCACCTGTAACCGGCACGAGCTCGAGGACTTCGCCCGCAAGGCGCGCGCGCTCGGCGTCGACTATCTCGGCGTCTGCTGCGGCGCAGGCCCGCACCACATCCGCGCCGTCGCCGAGGGGCTGGGTCGGACGCCGCCCGCCAGCCGGTTCTCGCCGGACATGTCGAAGCACGCCTTCTTCGGCACGGACGCGCGTGTTCCGGACGAGTACAAGGAGTACGCCGCCAAGCTCTAGAAGCGGCTAGTTGAGATACGGGGCCGTGCCGCGCTTGAAGAGCCCGCGGGCGATCACGAGTCGCTGGATCTCGCTCGTCCCCTCCCAGATCCGGTCGACCCGCAGCTCGCGGTAGAAGCGCGCGGCCGGGTTCTCGACCATGTACCCGCGGCCGCCGAAGACCTGGAGCGCACGGTCGGCGACGCGATTGGCCATCTCCGAGGCGAAGAGCTTCGCCATCGCGACCTTGCCGTGCACGACTCGTCTGTCCTCGAGCGTGTCGAAGGCGTTCGCCGCGTGGTACGTGAGCAGGCGAGCCGCCAGGAGCTCGGTCAGCGAGTCCGCGAGCGGGAATGCGACGCCCTGGTGCTCGGAGAGCCGCGCGCCGAACGCCTCGCGCTCCTGCACCCACTCGCTCGCGACGTCGAGGAGGCGCGTTGCGGCGCCGCAGCAGCGTGCGGCGATGAAGAGCCGCTCGACCGTGAACCACTCGCGGGCGCCGTCGCCTCCACCTTCCGGGATGCGGTTCGTCCTCGGGAACGCGGCAGTCGCGGAACACGATCTCCGGGTGCACGTCGACGTACGGGTCGTGGAGAAAACGCGGCGTGCGCACGATCTCGAGCCCGGGCGTCTCCGGCTCGACGACGAACAACTGCTGCTCGTCGCCCGAGACGGCGAGGACGAGGTAGAAGCCGGGGTCGCCCTCGCTCGTCACGAACCACTTCTCGCCGTTCAGCACCCACTCGTCGCCGTCGCGGACGGCTGTGGTCTCGATGCGAGCGACGTCCGAGCCCGCGCCGGGCTCCGTCACGGCCCACGCCTCCCGATACTCGCCGCGCGCGACCGGTGCGACGAAGCGCTCGATCTGCTCCGGAGTCGCCAGCTCGAGCAGCTCGCGCGGGCCGCGGTCCACCACGGCGAAGCCGAGGCCGTTCGTCGCCCGCCCGGACTCCTCCTCGATCGCGACCTGGCCGAGCATGTTCAGGTCGCGCCCGCCGAGCTCCGGCGGCATGTTCAGGACGCCGAAGCCCGCGGCTCGCGCCTTGCGGCGTAGCTCGTCCACCTCGCCGGGGTCGATCGTGCCCCGTTCCGCGATCCGGTCCTCGAGGGGATAGACCTCCTCCTCGACGAACCGGCGGACCTGCTCCTTGAGCTCGCGGACGTCCTCGGGGAGCTCGGGCACGACCACGGCGCGATGCTAGAGACTGCGAATCGCCGATGCGTCGCTCCGTCGCTCCGATCTACGGGCTCATCTTCCTCGAGACGCTCGTCTGGATCGCGATGGTGCCGCTGGCGCCGACATTCGCGGAGGAGCTCGGGCTCTCGGGCGTCGAGACGGGGATGATCCTCGCCTCGACGAGCCTGACGGCGCTCGTCGTCGCGCTGCCGCTCGGTCAGCTCGCGGATCGCATCGGTGCGCGCGGAGTGACCATCGCCTCCGCGGCTCTCTTCACGCTCGCGACGCTCGGCCAGGGGCTCGCGAACGAGTTCTGGACGCTTCTGCTCGCGCGCGGTGCGTTCGGGTTCGCGTTCGGAGCGTTGTGGGGAGCGGGGGCTGCGTGGCTCTCGGACTCGCTGACCGAGGAGCGGCGCGCGGGGGCACTGGCCGCGGCGGCCACCGTCGCCGGGCTCGGCTTCACGGTGGGTCCCGTTTTCGCGGGCACCGTGGCGGATCGCTTCGACACCGGGACGCCGTTCCTGATCCTGGCTGTCGCTGCCGCCGTCGTCACCGCTGCGCTCGTCATCGCAGCGCCCGCGGCCACCGGCGAAGTGACCCGGCAGCCGTTGCGTGAGGTCATCCATGCGGCGAGACGCGACGAGCTCGTGCTCGCGGCGATCGGGATCATCGTCCTGATCGGGATCGTCGGAGGCGGAGTCAACCTGCTCGTGCCCCTGCAGCTCCGCGAGAACGACGTCTCGGCCGGGCAGATCGGGCTGCTCTTCTCCGCCGCGTCAGCGGTCTACACGATCACGAGCGCGGTCGTCGCCCGGCTTCGGGGAGCGCTCGGCGACGCTGAGGGTCGGTGGAGTCGCCGCGCTCTTCACGGGCCTCACGATCGTCCTCGTCCTTGCGTCGAGCTCGACCCTCGCGGCGGTCGCGTTCATCCTGCTCCGCGCGCCGTTCTGGTCGACGATGGACACGATCATCTACCCACTGGCCGCCGCCGGGGCGCACCGGTCGGCGCTGGGCCGGGGTTCGGTGATGGGGCTTATCACCGTCGGCTGGGCGAGCGCCTCCACGGTCGGCCCGCTGGTCGCAGGCGCGATCGCCGACGGATTGAGTGCGGAGGCTGCGTACGCGGTGATGATCGCCTGCTGCGCCGCGCTCGGCATCTGGCTGCTGCGAGCCTCGCCGAGCCCAGCGCACGCGCACGTGGATCTCGATCGCCTTTACGGAGCCGGCACGCTCGACGAGCTCCGCGGCGAGTACGAGCGGATCGCGTCGGCGTACGACGACGAGCTGATCGACGGCATGGGCTATCGGTCACCTGTCGCCGTGGCCGGGGTGGCGCGCAGGCTTCTTCCCGAGGACGCGAGGATCCTCGACGTCGGCGCAGGTACCGGCTTGCTCGGTGTCGCGCTCGCAGACGCGGGCTTCGCGACGCTGGACGGCCTCGATCTCTCGCCTGCGATGCTCGCCGAGGCCGAGAGGAAAGGTGTCTATCGCGAGCTGCGCGAGGGCAGGCTCGGCGACGAACTCGCCTACGAGACGGGCGCGTTCGACGGCGTCGTCGCAGCGGGAGTCCTGACCGCCGGTCACGCGCCCGCGACCTGCCTCGACGAGCTCGTTCGCATCACCCGCCCGGGCGGACACGTCATCTTCACGCTGCGCTCCGACCAGCGTCTGCCCGGCTACGACGAGAAGATGGCGGAGCTCTCCGACGCCGGCCGCTGGGAGACGGTCGAGCGCGGAGACGAGTTCCAGGCGCTCCCGACGGGTGAGCCCGACGTGCTCGTCCGCGTCTGGGCGTTCCGGGTCTTGTAGGGGCGAGGCAAGCCTGCCCCTCCGTGCGCCGTCGACGAACGGGAGCGAGCAAGCCTCGCCCCTATTAGCCTGCGGCGGCCAGCGCGGCCTCGAGGCTCGGCGTGTCCGAGAGCAGCTTCTTCGTGTAGTCGGCCTGCGGGTCGTCGAGCACGCGGTCGACGAGACCGCGCTCGACGATCCGGCCCTCGCTCATCACCACGACCTCCTGCGAGAGCGTGCGGATGAGGGCGAGGTTGTGCGTGACGAAGAGCAGCCCGATGTCGAGCTCGCGCTGGAGCTCGGCGAGGACGTCGATGATCGCGGCCTGAACCGAGACGTCGAGCGCGGAGGTGACCTCGTCGCAGACGAGCAGCTGCGGCTCGGCGATCAGCGCGCGGGCGATCGCGACGCGCTGGCGCTCGCCGCCGGAGAGCTGATGCGGGTAGCGATCGAGGCAGGTCGTAGAGAGCTGCACGCGATCGAGCGCATCGGTCACTCGCCGATGCGCGTCATCCGCGCGCGAGTCGAAGAAGAGCTTGAGCGGCTGGCCGACGATCTGGGAGATCGTCTTCCGCGGATTGAGGGAGTTGTAGGGGCTCTGGAAGACGTACTGGATTTGCCGTCGCTCGTCCGCGGTTCGCGCGCGCGAGCCAGGCAAGAGCGGCTGCCCGCGATACGCGATCGCGCCGGAGTAGGCCGTATGCAGGCCGGCGATGCAGCGCGCGAGCGTCGTCTTGCCGGAGCCCGACTCGCCGACGAGCGCCAGACACTCCCGGGGTCTGATGACGAGCTCCACTCCGTGGAGGACGTGGAGGATCCCGTACCAGGCGTCGACCTCTCGAACCGTGACGAGCGCGTCCTCGTCCTCGATCTCCGGCCGCGCTGTTGCCGCGGGCCGCGCGGCGATCGCGTCCCGCATGACGTCGTCGTGCCGGATGCAGCGCACGACATGGTCGTCGGCGACCGTCTCGAGAGGAGGCGGGGCCGTCACTGCACTCCTCTATGGCGTACGGCAGCGGGGGGCGAAGAAGCACCCCGGCGGCCGGTGGCCGGGTCGCGGCGCAGTGCCGGGGATGCCGACGAGCGCGTGCGCTCCGGACAGCTCCGGGATGGCCTCGACGAGCCGCCGAGTGTAGGGGTGTGCGGACAGCCGGAACAGCGTCCCCGTCGGCCCCACCTCCGCGAGCCGACCGCCGTACAGGACGGCCACGCGCGTCGCGAGAGTCGCGACGACGGCGAGATCGTGGCTCACGTACACGGCCGCCACGCCGTGCATGCGCGCAGAGGTCCCGCACCGTCTCGAGCACGTGGGCCTGCGTCGTGACGTCGAGACCGGTGGTCGGCTCGTCGAGGACGATCACCCGCGGCCGGTTGGCGAACGCCATCGCGAGCGCGACGCGCTGCTGCTGTCCGCCGGAGAGCTGGTGCGGGTAGCGCCGGAGGAACGTGTCGTCGCTCGGCAGCAGCACCTCGCCCAGGACCTCGACGATGCGCGCGTGCCGCTCCTCGTCCGACGCGCCGAAGCCGTGCTCGCTCAGCGTCTCCTCGAGCTGCGTGCCGATGCGCATCGCCGGGCTCAGCGCCGAGGCTGGATCCTGCGGGACGTAGGAGACGAGCCGGCCGCGCAGGCGCTGGCGCTCGAGCGGGGGGAGGGCGAGGATGTCGCGGCCCTCGATCCGCACCTCACCGCGAGCGATGCGCGCGCCGCGCCGCGTGTGGCCGAGGAGGGCGAGGCCGACCGTCGTCTTGCCGGAGCCCGACTCGCCGACGAGGCCGAGAACCTCGCCGCCGGCGACCTGGAAGGAGATGCCGTCGACGATGTCCTCGTGCGCGCCGTACTCGATCTCGACGCGGAGATCGACGACCTCGAGCGAGGGAGCAGCCATGCTCATTCGCGCCCGGCTCGGCCGCGGTCGATGCCGATCGCCGCGCGCGAGACACCGTCCCCGATCAGGCTCGTGCCGATCGTGAGCAGCGCGATCGCGATCACCGGCAGCAGCACCGGCCACGGCTGGATCGTGAGCCCGTTTCTGTTCTCGTTGATCATCAGGCCCCAGTCCGCAGCCGGAGGCTGGAGACCGAAGCCGAGGAAGCTGAGGCCGGCGACGACCGCGACGTTGAACGTGAGGCGCAGGGTCGTCTCGACGATGAGCGGGCTCGTGATGTTGGGGAGCACCTCGCTGAACAGGATCCGGCGGCGGGGGACGCCGATCGCCTCGGCCGCGCGCACGAAGTCCCGCTGCACGACCTCCACCGCGGCGCCGCGGGTGACGCGCGCGGCGCGGGGCATCGTCGTGAGCCCGACCGCGAGCACCAGGAGCCAGAGCTCGGGGCCGACCGTCGCCGCGAGGACGAGCGCGAAGACGATCTGGGGCAGCGAGAGAAGGACGTCCATGCTGCGCATGAGCAGGTCGTCGAGCCTTCCCGCGCGAGTACGCCGCGGTGAGGCCGACGGCGACGCCGAGCACGACGCCGATCGCGGTCGAGAGGCCCGAGAGGATGAGGACGGAGACGCCTCCGGAGAGGAAGCGGCTGAGCACGTCTCGCCCGAGGTCGTCCGTCCCGAACCACGTCTCGCTCGAGGGCGGCGCGTAGGGGAGCTGACCCTCGACTCCTTGATCCGGCTCGTACGGGCGCGACGAACGGCCCGATGAGCGCGATGCCGACGATGAGCAGCGTGATGCCGAGCCCGATCTTCGTCCGGTGCTGCGTCCAGGCGGTCGAGGCGAGGAGTCGCCACGGCCGCCCGGGCTTCGCCTCGAGGTCGACCGCGATCGGCTCGACGACCGCGATGTCGCTCATGGGCTCATGACCGTTGAAGTGAAGTCCGCAGACGCGGGCTGACCAGGATGGTCGCGAGATCTGCGAGCAGGTTGAGGATGACGTAGAGCATCGCGATCAGGAGTGCGACGGCCTGGACGACCGGCATGTCGCGTGCGCGCACCGAGTCGACCAGCAGGAGCCCGACGCCCTGGTAGTTGAACACCGCCTCGACCACCACGATGCCTCCCGCGAGGTAGGCGAGGTTGAGCGCGGTGACCTGGAACGTCGGCGCGAGCGCGTTCGGAACTGCGTGACGCCAGAGGACACGGCTCTCGGGCAGCCCCTTGAGCCTGGCCATCTCCACGAAGTCGCTCTCCAGGATCTCGACCGTCGACGCGCGCATGATCCGCGCCGTGTAGGGGACGACCGCGATGACGAGCGTGATCACGGGCAGGATGAGCTCCTTCGGGTAGTTCCAGGGGCCGACGCCCGGCTCGGTCACCGCGACCGCCGGCAGCCACTGGAACACCGTCGTCGCGAAGACGACGGCAAGCGTGATGCCGACGACGAACTCCGGTAGCGAGGCGAGGCCGAGGGTCGTGACCGAGGTCACCTGGTCGAACTTGCTGTCACGGCGGCGGGCGCTGGCGGCACCGAGCGCGATCCCGAGCGGCACGCTGATCACGGCCGCGATCCCCATCAGGAAGAGTGAGTAGACGAGCCGCTCGCCGATCACCTCCGTGACGGGAAGGCCGTTGCGAGCGACGTGCCGAAGTCGCCGGTCAGGACCCCGGAGATCCACTCCCAGTACTGCTCGAGAACGGACTTGTCGAGCCCGAGCTGACGCCGCAGCTCCGCCAGGGACTCGGGCGTCGCGCTCCGTCCGAGGATCGAGCGCGCGGCGTCACCCGGGAGCGCCTGCGTGGCGGCGAAGATCACGATCGGACGTGACGAACAGCGTCACGAGACCGAGCAGCAGCCGCCGGATAACGAAGCCTGTCAGTCCATGCATCGGCGTGGAGAACGGGCGGGTGCCGGGCGTGGGCCCGGCACCCGCGCGCGCTCAGACGAAGTAGATGGTGCGGAACCCGTTGCCGTACTTGTTGAGGTTGAGCGTGCCGCGATCGACCTTGTAGCCGCCGACCTTGGCCGAGTACCCGTCCGTCAGGTTCTTGAAGCCCCAGATGATGAGCCCGCCGTCGTTGTACTCCATGCGCTGCATCTCCTTGATGATCTCGGCGCGCTTCTTCTGGTCCACCGTCGCCAGCGCCTGGCGATAGAGCCTTTCGAACCTCGGGTAGCCCGGATACGCCTCCCAGTGCGTCTCGTTGAACGGCGCCGTCTTCAGGACGCCCGTCGCCGCCTGCAGCAGGTAGTTGCGCGTGCCCCAGTAGTCCGCAGAGAACGGCCACTTGAGGTACTGGTCGCCGTAGATGGTGCCGCCGTCGACGTTCTTGACGGTGACGTTGACGCCTCCGGCCTTCGCGTTCTGGGCGAAGATCGTCGCGCCCTCGACCATGCCCGTGTCCGCCGGGCTCGTGATGAGCTCGACCGAGAGGTTCTCCTGCCCGGCCTGGCGGAGGAGCGACCTCGCCTGCTCGGGATCGTACCGCCGCTGCGGGAACTCGTCGCCGGCGTACGCGGGATCGAACGGCGAGTAAATGTCGTTCCCGACCCGGCCGTAGCCGGACAGGCCCTGCCGCACGACCTGCGGCCGGTTGATGAGCAGCCGGAACGCACGTCGTACCCGCACGTCGTTGAACGGGGGCGTCGTGAGATTCATGCAGAGCGGCGTCCACGCGCCCGTCGGCGAAGTCAGGATGCGCAGGTTGCTCCGGCGCCGGACGACGGGCACCTGGGCGAACGGCACGTCCGCCATGGCCTCGATCTGCCCGGACAGGAGCGCGTTCACCTTCGCAGCGTCGGACGGGAAGTTGATGATCCGGACCTGGTCGAAGTACGGCTGGCCGGAGATCCAGTAGTTCGTGTTCTTCTCGTGCACGCTCTCGCGGCCGGGATTGAAGCTCTTCACCTTGAACGGGCCTGTCCCGATGTACTGGAGCGGCCCCTTGCCGACCGCATTCGGCTGGTAGCCCTTGGGAACGACGCCCTGGAAGTACTGGGCGAACGCCTCCATGCAGCGTCACGTCGGCCCGCGAGAGCGTCAGCCGGCAGGTGCGCTTGTCGAGCTTCTTGATCCGCTTCATGTCGATCGCGCCGAACGCGGCGTTGCCGAACAGCTTCAGCTTCGGGTTCTTCGTCCGCCCGATCGAGTAGATGACGTCGTCGATGTCCAGCGTCTTCCCGTTGTGGAACTCGATGCCGCTGCGGATGCGGATGAGGTACTGGTTGGCCTTCTCGGCCTTCAGCTCCTCGGCGAGGTGGTTCACGATCCTGCCCGTCTCGTCGAACTAAGCGAGGGCGTCGAAGCCCACCACGAGGCGTGCGATGTCCGACTTGGCGACGATGTGCTGGCCGTCGATGAAGTCGGTCGACCCGCCCGAGGTCGCCTGTCGGAACGTGCCTCCTCGACGTATCTGGGTCGCTCCGAACGCTGCCTCCGTGAGCGGGCCGAAGGCAGCTCCGGCGGACACGACGATGCCGAGTGCCGCCGCTCGTCGGAGAAGGTCCTCACGGGTCATGCCGCGTTCGACTTCGCGACTCAGTGCTTCGTCGGCCGTTGGCATCGGCGCCCTCCTCGAGTTGTTCGCGGCCAGCGCGGCCGCTAAGGGGCCATTCAACTCCAGTGCCAGCCGAAAGGCAAGGAGCGCGCGGCGAATTTACGAAGCGCTCGGCTCCGGCATTGCCAGCGTCGCCTCGAGCACGACGATCGCCGGCCCGCGTGTCGAGAGCGCCCAGTCGAGGTCGCGCGCGAGGTCGTTCGCGGACGAGCGGCGGGCCGGGATGTCGTACGCGGCCGCGAGCGCCATCAGGTCCGGGTGCTCGAGATCGACTGCCGTGTGCGCGAATCCCGAGCTGGCCTGGTACTCGCGCAGGATCCCGTACCCGCCGTCGTCGATGACGAGCAGCGCGGCGTCGAGCTCGTGCTGCTTGGCGGTCGCGAGCTCGGCGATGCCGTACTGGAAGCCGCCGTCGCCTGCGATGGCGAGCACCGGCTGGTCCGGGAGCGCCGCGGCTGCTCCGAGAGCGGCGGGCCACGCGTACCCGAGGGTGCTCGATCCGGCGGGATAGAGAAACCGCCGGGGCTCGTCGGCGCGCAGGTACCAGCAGGCGGTGTAGGCGAGGATCGTCGAGTCCCAGGTTGCCGCCGCGCCTTCGGGGAGCGCGTCGTCGACGATCGCAAGGACCTCGAGCGAGAGTGGCTGCGACTGTGCGTTCAATCCCTGCGCTCGACGCTCGCGCGCACGCGGCCGCGCGCGGCGCGGCCGTCCCGCGAGCGACCCTCGCTCTCGATCCGGTCGAGGAGAGCCTGCAGCGTCGCCTTCGCGTCGCCCGGAAGCGCGAGCGCGGGAAGATTGAGGCCGATGCGCTCCGCCGCCGCGTCGATCTGGATCAGCGTGCCGTCGAGGCGGAGCCGGAAGCCGTCGGTCACGTCGTAGCCGAGCCAGGAGCCGACGACGAGGACGACGTCCGCGCCGCTGACGAGCTCTCGGTGTGCTGCGTCGTCCCAGGCGCTGCCGACCGCGAGCTCGTGTCGCTCCGGGAACGCGCCCTTGCCGGTGTACGTCGTCGCCACCGGCGCGTCGAGGCGAGACGCGAGCTCGAGGAGCTCTGCGCTTGCCCCCGAGCGCACCGCACCTCCGCCCGGCCACGATCAACGGGCGTTCCGCTCCTTCGAGCAGAGTGGCCGCACGGTCGAGGTCGGCACGCGGAGGTGTCGCGCGCGGTTCCGGGCTGCCGTCCAGCTCGCCGACGGGCTGGTCTCCCGCCTCGCGCAGCAGGACGTCGTACGGCACCTCGACGTAGACCGGCCCTTGGGGCGCCGTCGCGGCGCGCCGCCACGCTTCGGCGAGGACCATCGGGGATCTGCTCGGCGCTCTCCGCTCGGCCGGTCCACTTGACGAGAGGCGCGAACGAGGCGGACTGGTCGGGCGTCTCGTGCAGGTGGCCTCGCCCCTTTCCGATGCCCTCGAGGCGGATCTGGCTCGAGACGACCACGAGCGGGACGAACGCGGTGAACGCTTCCATGATCGGGGCGAGCGTCATGAACGCGCCGGGCCCGTGGAGACGACGAGCGGAGTGGGTCGGCCGGTGACTCGCGCGTACCCGTCCGCCGCGAACCCCGCATTCAGCTCCTGCCTGAACCCGAGCACGCGGAGCTCCGTCGTGCGTAGGCCCTCCCAGATCGGAAGCGCGTGGACGCCGGGGATCCCGAAGACGACCTCGGCCCCGAGCGCCGCCAGGCTCTCGGCGACCGCGTGGCCTCCGATGCGCGTCGCAGCCTTCGTCTTCGCCACGCCCGAACCATAAAGTGGTTCGCCCGTGACCGATTGGAGGAGCCTCGTCGTCCCCGAGCTCGCCGAGCTCGGCCCGGCGGATGCGGGTGGCAGCTCGGAGATCATCGAGCGGCACGGCCTCGACGAGGTCGTGAAGCTGCACTGGAACGAGAACCTCTTCGGGCCGCTGCCCGGCGTGCTCGACGCGGTGCGGGGAGACCTCGACGACGCGTGGATGTACCCCGAGGAGGCCTACGAGGCCTTTCGCGCCGACGTCGCCGAGTACACCGGGACGAGCGCGAGCCGCGTCGTTCCGGCGCACGGCACGCAGTCGCTGATCGCGATGCTCGCGAGCGCGCTGCTCCGTCCCGGGGACAACGTGGTGGTGCCCGCGCTGACGTACTACCTGTACGCGCAGTACTGCGCCGTCCGCGGAGCCCGGGTTCACCGCGCGCCCATGCGCGGGCTCGAGATCGACCTCGACGCGCTCATCGAGACCGCCGGTCGCACCAGGGCGAAGATCGTCTGGGTCTGCGACCCGAACAACCCGACCGGAACCTTGCTTGCCGACACCGGCTGGGCGGCGTTCGTCGACGCCTTGCCGGACGGGTGCGTGGCCGTTGCGGACGAGGCGTACCGGGACTTTCTCCCTCCGGAGCGGCAGCCGCGCCGGGAGCGCGACGTCGACGACGGGCGGCCGGTCGTGGTGCTGCGCAGCTTCTCGAAGTTCTTCGGCCTGGCCGGGCTGCGCCTCGGGTATGCGGTCGCCGACGAGGCTCTCGGCTCGTACCTCGCGCTCGTCGAAGAGCAGTTCAACGTCAACCGTGCGGCTCTCGCCGCCGGCCGCGCCTGTCTCCGAGCAGGAGACGCCGCCGACCTGCGCCGGCGCGAGATCGATGATGGGCGGGAAGCGCTCACGCGCGGGCTCGGAGAGGCCGGGCTCGAGCCGTTCCCGTCCGTGACGAACTTCGTGCTGGCCCGTGTCGACGTCGACGATGTCGCGCTGGCAGACGGGCTCGCAGAGCGTGGGATCCTCATCCGCCCCGGCACGGACTTCGGCCAGCCCGGCTACGTACGCGTCACCGTCGGCCCGGCGTCGCTCATGGAGCGGGTCTCGGGCGAGTTGCGCGACGTGTGCGAGAAGCTGCGTCGCTGAGGTCGATGGCGCGCGTCCTCTGCGATCCGTCGGTCTCGCTCGAGCGGGTTCGAGCTGTTCTCGAGTCGAGTGAGATCGGAGTCGAGATGTCGTCGCCGCCATGGTCCGGGGACGACGTCGTCGGGCTCGTCTCCTGGGCTCCCGTCACCGCGGCGGACCTCGACCGACTCGGTGGCGCTGCGCGTGATCGCGACGCCGAGCGTCGGCGTCGACCACGTCGACGTCGAGGCGGCGACGCGGCGCGGCGTGTGGGTGTGCCACGTCCCCGACTACTGCGTCGACGAGATGGCCGATCACGCGCTCGCGCTCCTGCTCGCGCTGGTGCGCGGGGTCGTCGAGCTCGACCGGAGCGTGCGCGCAGGTGCATGGAGTGCACGCGCCGCGGGCGAGCTCCGGCGCGTCTCCGATGTCCGACTCGGCGTCATCGGCTTCGGGCGAATCGGTCGTGCGCTCGCGAGGCGCGCGCAGGCGCTCGGCATGGACGTCGCCGCCCACGATCCGCTCGTGTCCGACTCCGAGATCGCCTCGGAGGGAGCCCGGCCTCTCGGGCTCGACGAGCTCCTACGCACGTCGATGGCGATATCCGTCCACGTGCCGCTGACGGAGGAGACGCGCGGGCTGATCCGGACGCGCGAGCTCGCCCTGCTGCCCGAGGGCGCGTTCGTCGTCAACGTCTCCCGCGGAGGGTTGGTCGATGTTCCTGCCCTGCTCGAGGCCCTCGAGTCCGGACGCCTCGGAGGCGTCGCCCTCGACGTTCTCGAGGTCGAGCCACCGACGCCCACGTCACCGGCTCCGTCGGCACCCGGGCTCATCGTGAACCCGCACGCCGGCTGGTACAGCGAGCTCGCTGAGGAGCTCGCCAACCGGCGCGCGGCCGAGTCGGTGCTCGACGTGCTCGAGGGACGGCGCCCGCGCAGCGCTGTCAATACACCGGTTTCTGACACCGAAGGCCCGTAAGCCCGCATGGTTGCGTAGGGCGGTGTCAGACACCGTATCCTCGCGCCGGTGAGCGAGCGTCCGAACATCCTCGTCGTCATGGTCGACCAGCTCTCCGCGCTGTTCCTCCGCGCCTACGGGCACCCGGTGACGAAAAGTCCTACGATCGACCGCCTCGCCGAGGAAGGTGTCGTTTTCGAGAACGCGTACACCCCGAGCCCGCTCTGCGGGCCTGCGCGGACCGCGTTCATGACCGGAGCGCTGCCCTCGCGCACTGGCGCGTACGACAACTCCGCCGAGTTTCGCTCGTCGATCCCGACCTTCGCGCACTACCTCCGGCTCGAGGGCTACCGCACGTGCCTGAGCGGGAAGATGCACTTCGTCGGCGCCGACCAGCTGCACGGGTTCGAGGAGCGGCTCACGACCGACGTCTATCCCGGGGACTTCGGCTGGACTCCGGACTGGAGCAAGCCCGGCGAGCGCATCGACTGGTGGTACCACACGATGTCCTCCGTCAAGCAGGCCGGCGTCGCGGAGATGACGAACCAGCTCGAGTACGACGACGAGGTTGCGTTCCACGCGATCCGCCGGCTGTACGACTACGCGCGCTACGAGCGAGACGCACCGCTCGCGCTGTGCGTCTCGTTCACCCATCCGCACGATCCCTACGTCGCGCGGCAGCGGTACTGGGATCTCTACGCCGACGACGAGATCGATCTGCCCGCGTCCCCGTCGATGCCCTACGACGAGCTCGACCCGCACGGTCAACGGCTCTGGAACGCCTGCGCGATGGGCGACTTCGAGATCACCGAAGACGACGTCCGCTCGTCACGGCACGGGTACTACGCGAGCCTCGCGTACGTCGACGAGAAGATCGGCGAGGTGCTGACGGCCCTCGAGGCCTGCGGGCTCGCCGACGACACGGTCGTGTTCTTCACCTCGGACCACGGCGAGTTCCTCGGCGAGCACGGTCTCTTCTACAAGATGTCGTTCCGCGAGCATCCCGCCCGCGTCCCTCTCATCGTTCGCTGCCCCGCGCGCTTCGCGCCCCGGCGCGTTCGGGAGCCCGTCTCCCTCGTCGACGTGCTGCCGACGCTTGTCGACCTCGCCCGCCCGGGCTCTCGAGCGAGCTTGCTTACCCGGTCGACGGCCGCAGCCTGGTCCCGCTGCTCGAGGGCGAGCCCGAGAACCCCGAGACGACCGTCGCCGGCGAGTACCTGGCGGAGGGCGTCGAGCGGCCGATGGTGATGCTGCGGCGTGGACGCTGGAAGTTCATCCATACGCCGACCGATCCCGATCAGCTCTTCGACCTGGAGGCCGACCCGCTCGAGCTCGTCAACCGCGCGGAGGAGGATGTCGAGGCTCGTGCGCGAGTTCCGCGAAGAGGTGCGGCGGCGCTGGGATCTCGACGCCATCGAGCGAGACGTCCGCGCGAGCCAGCAAGCACGCCTGGCCGTTTTTCGGAGCGCTCCAGCTCGGCGCGCCATTCCCATGGGACTTCCAGCCGTCGCGTCCTGCGTCCCAGCAGTACACGCGCAACACGATGGACGTCGCGGCGCGGGACGAGCAGTCGCGGTTCCCGCCGCTTCCGGTCGAGTGAGAGCCGCGGTCTGCCGAGAGTTCGGCACGCCGCTCGGGATCGAGGAGCTCACTCTCGCTGCGCCCGAGGAGGGAGAGATCCGGGTCCGCATCGCCGCCTGCGCGATCTGCCACAGCGACATCGCGTTCGCCGAGGGAGCGTGGGGAGGCGTGCTCCCTGCGGTCTACGGGCACGAAGCGGCAGGAGTCGTCGAGGAGGTGGGAGCGAGAGTCGAAAGCGTCGCGGTCGGCGACCGCGTCGTCGTGAGCCTTCAACGCTCCTGCGGACGCTGTTACTTCTGCGAGCGCGACCAGTGGCATCTCTGCGAGCTCGAGCTCCCGCGCGATGGTGAGGGGAGGTTCCGCACGGCGCGTCGGCGAGCCCGTGCACCAGGCGATGAACACAGGAGCGTTCGCCGAAGAAGTCGTGGTTCACGCCTCTCAGGTCGCGCCGAACCCGGCGTCGCTTCCCTACGACGTCGCGTCCCTCCTTGGCTGTGGCGTCCTCACCGGGCTCGGCGCCGTTCTCGACCGCGCAGCCGTGACGCGCGGCTCGACCGTGGTCGTCGTCGGCACGGGCGGCGTAGGGCTGAACGTCGTGCAGGGTGCGGCGATCGCGGGAGCGGAGCAGATCCTCGCGGTCGATCTCTCGGCGGCGAAGCGGGAGGCTGCGAGGACGTTCGGAGCGACTCATGCGCTCGACCCAGCCTCGGACGACCCGGTCGCAGGCGCGCGCGCGTTGACCGGTGGCCGCGGCGCGGACTCCGTCTTCGTCACGGTCGGCCGGGCCGACGTCATCGGTGCGGCCCTCGCGTACGTGCGGCGCGGCGGCACGCTCGTCGTCGTCGGGATGCCCGCCTCCGGTGAGACCTTCGACGTCTCGGCGGTCGACCTCGTGCACGATGACATCCGCATCCTCGGGAGCAAGCTCGGGTCGGCCCGGCTCGCGGACATGGTGCCGCGCGTCCTCGATCTCTACGAGCGAGGCGAGCTGAAGCTCGACGAGCTCATCACCGCCCGCTATCCCGTTCGAGCAGATCAACGACGCGCTCGCGGCGGCGAAGAACGGCGAGGCGCTTCGGAACGTCCTCGTGTTCGACGCGTGAAGATCGAGAGCGTCGAGAGCTTCTCGACCGACGACGTGGCGCTGGTGCGCGTGCGCACCGACGACGGCGCCGAGGGCTGGGGGCAGGTCGCGCCGTACCACGCGGACATCACCGCCCAGGTTCTCCACCGCCAGATCGCGCCGCATGCACTGGGTCGTGACGCGCTCGACGTCGAGTCCCTCGTCCGAGAGATCCCCGAGCGCGAGCACAAGTTCCCCGGCTCCTACCTCTACCGCGCGCTAGCCGGCCTCGACACGGCCCTCTGGGACCTGCGCGGGAAGGTCGAGGGCAAGAGCGTGTTCGAGCTGCTCGAGGGAAGACGAGACAGCCTGCGCGCGTACGCCTCGAGCATGCGGCGGGACATCACGCCCGAGGACGAGGCGGAGCGCCTCTCCCGGCTCTGCGAGGAGCATGGGTTCGACGCGGTCAAGGTTCGCGTCGGCAAGGAATGCGGGCACGACGCCGACGAATGGCCGGGGCGCACCGAGGCCGTCGTCGGGCGCGTCCACGCGGCGCTCGGCGACGACGTAGCGCTGCTCGTCGACGCCAACAGCTGCTACACGCCCGCCGAAGGCGATCGCCGTCGGGCGGATGCTCGAGAGCCATGGCGTGGCGCACTTCGAAGAGCCCTGCCCGTACTGGGAGCTCGACTGGACGCGTGAGGTAACCGAGGCGCTCGACCTCGACGTCGCCGGGGGCGAGCAGGACTGGGACCTGGGTGTGTGGCGCCGCATGATCGAGACGCGGGTGGTCGACGTCGTGCAGCCGGACGTCTGCTACGCGGGCGGCTTCACGCGGGCGCTCGAGGTCTCCCGGCTGGCAGCGGCGGCCGGCCTTACCTGCACTCCGCACTGCGCGAACCACTCGCTCGTCCACGTCTTCACGTTGCACCTGCTCGCCGCGATCGCCAACCCGGGCCCGTACCTCGAGTTCTCGATCGAGCCCGATTCCGACTACCCGTGGCAGGTCGGGATGTACGAACCGCGACCACGCGTCGTCGGCGGCCGGGTGCAGGTGCCCGAGGGCCCCGGCTGGGGTGTCGAGATCTCGTCCGAATGGCTCTCGCGAGCGGAACACCGGATCAGCGAGAATCGCGCCCAGTGACGACCGAGCTCGTCGAGCTGACAGCGGAGCAGCGTGAGATCCAGGCGGTCTGCCGCGAGTTTGCCCGAGAGCGGATCCGGCCGGCCGCGGCGGCGGTGGACGAGGCCGATACCGAGATGCCGTGGGATCTCTGGCACGAGGCGGCGGCTCTCGGGCTGACGTCGTTCATGCTTCCCGACCGCTTCGGCGGTGGCGGGCTCGAGGACTCGTTCACTCAGGCGCTCGTGCAAGAGGAGCTCTGCTGGGGCTGCGCGGGGATCGGAAACCTGATCACGTCGAACGGGTTCTTCGCGAAGCCGGTCCTCGTTCTCGGGAGCGAGGAGCAAGCCCGCCGCTGGATCGAGCCGCTCGCCGCGGAGAAGCCATCGCTCGGCGCGATCGCGAGCACGGAAGCGGGCGTCGGCTCCGATGCGGCCGCGATGACGACCAGCGCAACGCGGGTCGACGGCGGGTATGTCCTCCGCGGGCAGAAGAGCTGGGTATCGAGCGCCGGCCCGGCGGAGTTCTACGTGGTCTTTGCAACGGTCGCGCCCGGCACGCGCTCCAAAGGGATAACCGCCTTCGTGCTCGAGAAGGGCGATGAGGGATTCACGATCGGTGCTCCGCTCAAGAAGATGGGCCAGCGCGCGATCCTGAATGCCGAGCTCTTTCTGGAGGACTGCTTCGTCCCGACGACCGCCGCCTCGGCGACGAGGGCAGGGCTTCGTCGGCCTCATGCGCACGTTCGACGTCTCGCATCACGCTCGGCGCGGCGGCGACCGGCCTCGCGCGCGCAGCACTCGAGTACGCCGTCGACTACGCGAAGACGCGCGAGCAGTTCGGCAAGCCGATCGCCGAGCATCAGGCGGTCGCCTTCCGGCTCGCGGACATGGCGACGCGCGTGGACGCCTCGGCCTGCTCGTCTGGCGCGCCGCCCGCAAGGCGGACGCCGGCGAGGATGTCACGCTCGAGGCAGCTATGGCGAAGCTGCACGCGTCCGAGACGGCGATGTTCTGCACCTGGGCGGCTGTCCAGACCCTCGGCGGCTGGGGGTACTCCCGCGAGTACCCGGTGGAGAAGTGGATGCGCGACGCCAAGCTCGAGGAGATCGAGGAAGGGACGTCCGACATTCAGCGGCTGATCGTCTCGCGCCAGCTCGTGAAATGAGCCGCGATCTTCGCCCGCTCTTCGCGCCGCGGTCGGTAGCGGTCGTCGGAGCGTCCGCGGATTCTGCGAAGTGGGGCAACGTGCTCGCGAGGGGAGCGCTGCGCGGCGCGCACCGGCGAACGGTCTATCTCGTGAACCGCGCGGGCGGCGAGATTCTCGGGGCCCGCGCTTTTCGCTCGCTCGGCGAGCTCCCGGAATCGCCTGAGCTCGTGGTGCTCAGCGTTCCCGCCGCGGGGTTCGAGGCTGCCGTCGACGATGCGCTCGCCGCCGGCGCGAAGGCGATCGTGGGGATCAGCGCCGGTCTCGGCGAGCTCGACGAGGCGGGGAAAGAGGTGGAAGCCGCGGTGGCCGAGCGGGTACGCGCAGCCGGTGCGGTGCTGCTCGGGCCGAACTGCCTCGGGGTCTTCGACGCGGACTCGGAGCTCGACCTCGGCTGGAGTGCGCTTCCCGCGGGAGAGATCGCGTTGATCTCGCAGAGCGGCAATCTCGCGCTCGAGCTCGCCCGGCTCGCGGGTGCGGTCGGCTCGGGTTCTCCCGGTTCGTGTCGCTCGGCAACCAGGCCGATCTCGTCGCCGCCGACCTCCTCGACGAGCTCGCGGCCCACGAGCGCACGCGGGTGATCGCGCTCTACCTGGAGGACTTTCGTGACGGCCGCGCATTCGTCGCTGCGGCGGCGCGCGCTCGGGCAGCGGGGACTCCGATCGTCCTGCTGCCCGGCGGGACGACCGGGTCGAGCGCGCGTGCGGCGCAGTCGCACACTGGGGCGCTCGTCGCGACTCGCGGCGATCGACGCGGCGTGCGCGGCGCCGGGGATGTCCGAGTCGGGCGACGCCGACACCTGATCGATGCCGCGCAACCTGCTCGCCCGTCGTCCTCGCCGGGCCCGTGTCGCCGCCTATGCCGACGGTGGCGGACACGGAGTCGTCGCGACCGACGTCCTCGCCTCGGCGGGCCTCGAGGTCCCGTCCCTGTCCAAATCCAGACCGATGCCCTTGGCGGGCTCCTCCCGGCGACCGCGAGCCTCGCCAATCCGGTCGACTTCGCCGGCGGTGGAGAGCGTGGGCTGACGGCGTATGCGGAGGTCGGCCGGGTCCTGCTCGGCTCGGGCGATGTCGACGCGGTCCTTCCGGGCTACTTCGGGGGTTCGGCGACGACGCGCCGGAGCTGGCTGACGAAGAGGTTACGACCGCGCGGGGCCTCGCTACCGCGGCCGGCCGAGGCCGACGGCGTGCTCATCGTGCAGACCTCGTCCCTCGAATCGGCCGCGGCTCGCGAGCTGCGTCGCGGAGGTGTGCCCGTGTACGGCGACGTGGCATCGGCAGCCGGAGTACTCGCGCTGCTCGCACAGCTGGGAGAGCGCGAGCCGACCGCTCCGCTCGAGGCGAGCATCCCGGAGCTCGAGAGGCCGGAGCCGGGGTATGCCGCCGCCCGCGCTTTCCTCGCCGAGGCGGGCGTGCCCATGTCCGCTTCCGCGCGGCGCAGTCGGTCGACGAGGTGGTCGCCGCGGCAGCCGAGATCGGATACCCGGTCGCGCTCAAAGCCGCGGATCGCCTGCACAAGTCAGAGGGAGGCGGCGTGACTCTCGGCCTCGAGGACGAAAACGCTCTGAGGCGAGCCGCCTCGAACCTCGACGCGGACGAGCTTCTCGGTCGAGGAGATGGTGTCGGCAGAAGGTGTCGAGCTGATCGTGGGCGTGAACGCGATCCGCGCTTCGGAGCGATCGTGCTCGTCGGGCTCGGCGGTTTACGCGGAGATCCTCGACGACGTCGCGGTCGCGCTTGCTCCGATCGACGAGTCGACGGCGGAGCGGCTCATCCGGTCTTTGCGGGGGGGCGCCGCTGCTGACGGCGCCCGCGGGAGGTCGGCAGCTCGATGTCGCAGGTGCAGCGCGCGCGGTTGCCGGCGTGTCGCGGGCAGCTGGGCATGTGTCGAGATCCTCGAGATCGAGGTCAACCCGCTGCTAGTTGGCCGAGTCGGGCGCCCTCGGCCTGGACGCGCGGATCGTGCTGGCCTGAGAGGCTCTCCAGCGCGGTGACGACGTCGTGGCCGCTGCGGATGGCGTCCTCGACGAGGCCCGGGGCACGTGCGTCCCCAACGGTGATCGCCGCGACGCCTGTCTTTCGCAGGATCAACGAGCGAGTCGGCCGGGCGATGTCGTCCGGCATCGACGACGGAGGCAGCACCGATCAACTCCAGGACATCGCCTTCGCGCTCGATGACAACCCTCATCCGCTCGACCGCGACAACGCGCACCCCGGCGACCACCCGAACGCCGGCTTCTACGAGCCGGCGCCTGCCGGGGGCAGCCGCGAGCGACCTCACGAGTGATGCCAGAGGAGCGATGCGGTCGCCGAGGTGTCACGTCCTTTCAGCTCGCGGCGAGCGTCTCGGCAACGCCCGCACCTTTGCGGTGTCCCTCCTCGTCGAGGACACCGCGGCCCATCGACGTTCGACGCCGGCGAGGACATCGGTCGCCGGTATCGCGGTGGCGTAGCGTCGATCGGCCCGGGCCCTGTCGCGACCGCGGCCGCATCGGACTCGAGCCTGAGCGCGGCCTCACTGTCCGCGTCGATGCCGAGCTCGATCCGGACTCCGGGCCGAGCCAGCGTGTGCGAGCGCCACTCGACGAGGTGGTGATGCGCGTGCTGACGCGGCAGCCGGGCGGTCGGGCGACCTGCCCGCCGAGCTCCGATGCACGTTCGAGCAGCGTGACGCGGTGACCGGCCTCGGCGGTCACGCGTGCCGCCTCGAGCCCCGCGACGCCGCCGCCGACGACCACCACGTGCTTCGCTTTCGCCGCGCGTGGGGCGGGCCGTAGCTCGAATCCCGCATCCAGGTTCTGAACGCAGGCGATTGGGAACTTCCGCAGCCGGCCGCGCGTCGCAGACGTTCAGGCCGGCGCCTCGCGGTCTCGTCGTCCTCTCCGGCAGCGGCTTTCCGGACGAGCTCGGGATCCGCGATCTGCGCCCGTGTCATCCCGACCAGGTCGCAGCTTCCGTCTGCGAGCGCTCGCTCGCCCACTTCGGGTCGCGTGATTCGACCCTCGGCGATGACGACGGCGTCGGGTACGGCTTCCTTGACGGCCCTTGCGAACGGAACTCCGAACCCGGGCTCGTAGTCGAGCGTCGGCATCAGGAGGTCGAGGCTGTCGTAGTCGCCGTTCCCGATGCCGAAGTAGTCGATATCGCAGCGCAGGTGCGCGACCGCCTCAACGTAGCCCGGCATCGACGCGGTCACGGTGACGCCGAGCAGGGGCTCGTCACCGATCGCGGCGCGCAGCGTGTCGAGAATCGCGCGCGCCACCCGCATCCGGTTGTCGAGCGAACCGCCGTATTCGCCTCCGACCGCCGGTTGCGGGCCTCGGACATGAACCCGTCGACGAGCGTGTCGTAAGCGAACATGCAATCCACCCCGTCGACGCCGGCGGCGAGCGCCGTGCGGGCGGCTCGGACGTGACCTTCGACGAGCTCCTCGATGTCGTGCTCGTCGAGCTCATGCATCGAACCCGGCCCGCCGCCTGGCGGAGGTCCCCCCGAGCGCTCCAGAGCTCGCGCATCGTCGCGACGGGGCTCCGGATTTGGACCGAGGTGGTAGAGCTGGGACACGAACACGGTTCCGTGGGCGTGCACCGCCTCGACCGTCTCCTGCAAGGCGGGCACGAAGCGCTCGTCGTCGAAATGGTAGTTCTGCGGCGTCACTCCTGCAGACGGGAGCACTGGCAGGGGCTCCATGACGATCAGCCCCGCGCCCCCGGCCGCCCTGGCTTCGTAGTACGCGCGCGCTCGCGGGCCCGGGATGCCGTCCTGGGAGAAGGACGCAGTGTGCGCGGTGAAGACGACGCGATTGCGGAGCCTCGTGCCCGCGCAGCGAAAGCGGCGAGAGCAGCCGCGGAAACGGCGATGGAGAATGACACTGCCCAGAGGCTAAGTGCTTCAGACCTGTCGTAGAGTCGGGCTGGTGAACAGCGAGGTCTTCATCACTTGCGCGGTCACGGGCGTCGGCGCGACGACCGACCGGTCCGAGCTCGTGCCCGTTACGCCGGCCGAGATAGCGGACGCTGCGCTCGAAGCCGCCCGGCGGCGCAGCGATCGTGCACTTCCACGTCCGCGATCCCGAGACCGGCGGCCCCTCGCGCGACCCGGCGCTGTTCCGCGATGTCGTCGAGCGGATCCGCGCGTCCGAGGTCGACGTCGTGCTGAACCTGACCGCCGGCATGGGCGGAGATCTCGTGCTCGGCGGTATCGAGGCGCCGCTGCCGCCGAACGAGGAGGGAACGGACATGGCCGGAGCAACCGAGCGCCTCGCGCACGTCGTCGAGCTCCTCCCCGAATCTGCACGATCGATTGCGGAACGATGAACTTCGCCGAAGGCGACTACGTGATGACGAACACGCCCTCGATGCTGCGGGAGATGGCGCGGCAGGTCCAGGAGCTCGGCGTGCGACCGGAGATCGAGGTCTTCGACACCGGCCACCTCGTCTTCGCGAAGCGGCTCATCGAGGAGGGGCTCATCGACGAGCCCGTACTGCTCCAGCTCTGCATGGGCATTCCCTACGGCGCCCCCGCCGATCCGGGCACGCTGCTCGCGCTCGTCAACCAGCTGCCCGACGGCTGCGTCTTCTCCGCGTTCGCGATCGGACGCCTGCAGCTCCCGTACGTCGCGCTCGCGCCGCTCGTCGGCGGCAACGTCCGTGTGGGGCTCGAGGACAACATCTGGCTCGAGCGTGGCGTCAAGGCGACGAACGAGGAGCTCGTCGAACGAGCGGTGACGATCCTCGAGGCGATGAACGTCCGCGTGCTGGGGCCGGCGGAGACCCGCGAGAAGCTGCGCCTCACGCACCGCCTGTGAAAGCCGCGGTCGTCGGGGGCGGCGTGATCGGCGCCGGCTGGGCCGGCCGGCTCGTCGAGAACGGCGTCGACGTGAACGTGTACGACCCGCATCCCGAGGCCGAGCGCCGGCTCCAGGAGGTACTGGAAACGCGGAGCGCGCGTGGGCGCAGCTCACGATGGCGCCCGCGCGCCCGCGGCGTCGCGACCTTCGTGCCCTCGCTCGAGGAGGCCGTGCACGACGCCGACGTGATTCAGGAGAGCGCGCCCGAGGACGAGCCGCTCAAGCGGCGCTTGCTGACCGAGATCGAGGGTCACGCTCGACCGGAGGCCCTCGTCTGCTCGTCGACTTCGGGGCTCCTTCCCTCGCGCCTTCAGATGGATATGACCCACCCCGAGCGCTTCGTCGTCGGCCACCCCTTCAACCCGGTCTACCTCCTACCCCTCGTCGAGGTCGTGGCCGGAGAGCAAACGACCGAGGAGACGGTCGCGCGCGCAGTCGAGCACTATGCGTCGATCGGGATGAAGCCACTCCGCGTGCGCAAAGAGATCGACGGCTTCGTCGCCGACCGCCTGCTCGAGGCGCTCTGGCGCGAGGCGCTCTGGCTCGTCAACGATGACATCGCCACGACGGAGGAGGTCGACGACGCGATCCGTTTCGGCGCGGGTCTGCGCTGGGCGCAGATGGGCACATTCCTCACGTACCGGATCGCGGGCGGCGAGGACGGGATGCGGCACTTCCTCGCGCAGTTCGGGCCTGCGCTCGAGTGGCCCTGGACGAAGCTGACGGATGTCCCGGAGCTCACGACCGAGCTCATCGACAAGATCGCCGCACAGTCCGATGCCCAGGCCGGCGGGCTCTCCGTCCGCGAGCTCGAGCGCCGTCGCGACGACAATCTCGTCGCGATCCTGCAGGCGCTGCGCGCGCAGAGAGATGGCGCGGGCGAGGTGCTGCACGAACACGACGCGCGCCTCTTCGCCGCGGGACGGGTCGGGTTGGCGAGTCCGACCCGACGCAGCCGCTGGCGCTGTACGAGACCACGGTCGACCCGGCGTGGCTCGACTACAACGGCCACATGACCGAGGCGCGCTACGGCGACGTCTTCGGGTACGCGACCGACGCGTTTCTGCGCCATGTCGGGCTCGACGACGGGTACCTCGCCGGCGGGCCACAGCGCGTACACGGTCGAGGCTCACATCCGCCACCTGCGCGAGGCGGACGCGTTCGATCCGCTCGAGGTCCGCACGCAGGTCCTCGGAGCCGACGAGAAGCGGCTGCACCTGTTCCATGTGCTCACACACCGCGCAGCGGCGAGACGCTCGCGACGGGCGAGCACATGCTCCTGCACGTCGACACGAACGCGGGGAGGGTGTGCGCCTGGCTCGAGCCGGTCGCCGAACGCGTCGCCGCCGCGGCGACTGCCCACGCCGAGCTGCCGCTCCCGGACGGCGCCGGTCGTTCGGTCGGCCTGACTAGAGGCTGAGGAGCGCGACCCCGAGCACGACGACGACCGCGCCAGCCATCCGCGCCGGCCCGACTCGCTCGTGCAGGAGCGGAACGGCGAGCGCCGTCGCGATGACGACGCTCGTCTCACGCACGGCCGCGACGGAGGCAGCGGGAGCGCGTGACAACGCGGTGAGGACGAGGATGTAGGCGCCGAAGGTCGCGAGACCGGCGGCGGCCGCGGGGAGCCGACCGCGCCTTCACGCTGGCCGCCGCGTCGCGCCAGCACGTAGACGAGGAACGCGATCGCCACGGGGATCATCGAGAGCTCCTGGTAGACGATCGGCGACGCGTACTCGACCCCGCGCTGGTCGAGGAGCGTGTAGGCGGCGATGCAGACGCCGATCGCGAGCGCGAGCGCCAGGTCGCCGAGCGCCGCCGGTCCCCGGACGCCACGGACGAGCAGGACGCCGCAGCGCGACGAGCAGCACGCCGCCGACCTGTGCGGCCGATGCGGCCTCCGCCAGCACCGCGATGCCTCCGAGCCAGCACGAGTACCGGTGCCGATCCACGGGCGATCGGGTACACGAACGACAGCTCCGCTCGCCGGTACGCGGTCGTCAGCAGCACGAAGCAGGTGAGCTGCAGCAGCGACGTCACGACGAGGAACGGCCATACCTCGGGCTCGCGCGTCCCAGGCGAGGACCGCCACCGGGGCGAACGCCATGACGCCGACGTCGAGCGCGACCGCCGTCGCTGCCTCGATGTCCGGCGCCCGCGCGAGCAGGATGTTCCAGAACGCGTGGAGGAAGGCCGCGCCGAGGGCGAGCGCGAGCGCCGGGCGGGCATCCGCGCGGCAATCCTTTCACTCGGCGGACGCTCCGCTCGGTGCGTACACGCGCGCAGTCCCTCGAGGAGCTCGCTGAACGCCGCTTCGACCTGCTCGTGATCGGAGGCGGGATCATCGGCGCGGGAATCGCGGCGCATGGCGCCCGGGCAGGTCTTTCCGTCGCGCTCGTCGAGGCCGGAGACTTCGGCGGCGCGACCTCGAGCGCGTCGTCGAAGCTCATCCACGGCGGGCTGCGCTACCTCCGGCTGGGAGACGTCGGGCTCGTGCGCGAGGCCCACTACGAGCGACGGGTGCTCACGAATGTCGTCGCGCCACACCTCGTTCGTCGCCTCCCGTTCCTCGTTCCGCTGTACGAGGGCGGTCCGTACCGGCCGGCGTCGTCCAGAGCGGGATCCTCGTCTACTCGGCGCTCGCTCGCTCGCGCCTCAACTGGCTCGTCAGCCCACAGCGAGCGCGCGAGCTCGTTCCGTCATTGCGTGGAGAGGGGCTTCGCTCCTGCGCGCTCTACGCGGATGCGACGACGAATGACGCGCGCCTCTGCCTTGCCAACGTCAGCGCCGCAGCCGAGGCCGGCGCTTGCGTGCTCAACGGCGCCCGTGTGGTCGCCCTCCGCATGCTCGACGGCCGCGTCCGAGGTGCGGAGGTCACCGCAGGCGACGAGGAGATCTCGGTGGATGCGCGGCTCGTCGTGAACGCGACGGGGCCGTGGGTCGACCACCTGCGCCGGCTCGAGGACCCCAGCAGGGGCGTCGGTCCGGCTGAGCAAGGGGCGCACGTCATCGTCCCGGCGAACTGCGTCTGGAGCGCAGCGCTGACGATCCCCCAGGACGCGTTCGCGTCACGTTCGCGGTGCCCTCGTACGGCATGTTCCTGCTCGGACGACCGACAGCCCGTACGAGGGCGACCCTGCCGCCGTGTCCGTGGAGCCGACGGATGCGAGCAGATCCTCGCCGAGGCGTCGGTCGCGCTCGACCGAACGCTCATCGTCCCCGACGGCGTGAGGGCGTCGTACGCGGGGTTGCGTACGCTGCCGCTGGGGGACGAGGACAGCGCCAGTGTGCGGCGCGAGACGGTCTTCACCCGCAGCCCGGGCGGCATGCTCAACGTGGCTGGTGGGAAGCTCACGACCCACCGCAGAATCGCGCTCCAGCGCTCGGTGTCTCCGAGCCGAACGGGGCTTCACAGATCGACAAGCAGCCCTGGCCGCTTCCCGGCGCATGGGGCTCGACCGGGTATCGCTACCGCATGACCTCGATTCCGATGTGCGCGCGACCTGCTCCACCTCTACGGAAGCCGCGCCCCGACGTTCTCGCGAGCGCGAGATGATCCCGCGCTGCTCGAGCGGTTGCACGAGGACGGCCCCGACATCGCGGCCCAGGTTCCCTACGCTGCGTCGCACGAGTGGGCTCTGGGCACGGAGACGTCGTCCGCAGGCGCACGACCCTTTTCCACCGGGGCCTCGAGACTCGAAGTACGACGACGAGAGTCGAGAGCCTGCTGGAAGGAGCTTCAGCCCGTCGCTGACACCAGCCGCCGGCGCGGCGACGACCCGGTCGAGCCAGCGCTCGAAGAGCGCCCGCCCTTCGGCGCGCATCTCGTCCGCCCGCGCCTCGATCGCCGCGAGGAACGCCGGGGCCCCTTCCCGCCCCAGCGTGCGCTCGAGGGAGGCAACGTACTCGGGCACCTCGGCCCACTCGCGTGCCATCTCGCTCGACACCTCGAGGTGGAACTGCACCCCGTACGCGCGCGCGACACGGAACGCCTGGTTCGGGTAGGCGGGTGAGCCGGCCAGCCTCACGGCGCCTTCGGGGAGGTCGAAGGTGTCGCCGTGCCACTGAAGCGTCACGAGGTCGTCCGGCGCGCTGCCGAAGACCGGGTCGTTCCGGGCTTCCGGTGTGAGCGTCACGGGGAGCAGGCCGACCTCGGGCTCCGGCCCGCGGTACACGCGCGCCCCGAGCGATGCTGCGAGCAGCTGGACACCGAGGCACACGCCCCAGAACGGCGTCCCTGCTCGCACGGCGTCGCCGATCAGCCGCTTCTCGTCCACCAGCCACGGCAGCTCCGCCTCGTCGTTGGTCGACATCGGCCCGCCCATCGCGACGATCGCGTCGAACTCCTGCCAGTCGGGCAGAGGCTCGCCCTCGTCGAGCTCGACCCTCCGATAGAGCCGCGCCTCGCTCGTGCAGGACGTCCTCGAAGACGCCAGGAGGCTCGCAGGCGATGTGCTGGAGGACGAGGATGCGAAGTGGGTCGGCCATGAGCTCGCCTAGATGTCGATGGTGTTCCACGCCGCCGGCCGCACGTCGTCGGGGTCCGTGCCGAGCTCGACGGCGAAGTCGAGCGCGATGCGCTGGACGACGACCGTGAGCGGAAAGACGGAGAGCGGCTCCCCGAGCTCTGGAGCGGAAAAGCGGTAGACGCGTGTGCCGCGGGACTCGATCGCGCTCACGAGCTCTCGCAGACGGTGGGCACCCGGCCCGCCGCCGTCGAGTGAGACGAGTGCGTCTCGCCCGTCGAGCGCGAACCCTGGGCCGTGAAGGAGCTGCTCCACGGCGAGCCCCTCGGCGAAGACGTGTGCGGACTCGCGCACCTTGAGTGACCCCTCGGCCGCGGTCCATTGATTCGGTCCGGCGCCCATGAACTCGAGCCCGCGCTCGGGCAGCTCGACGCCAGGGCTCGGCGCTGCGAGCGCGTCTGCGACCGCCTCCGGAACCGACTCGAGCTCACCGAGCTGAGCGCCCAGCACCTGGGCAAGTTGCGCGAGACGACAGAGCGCACCCAGATGGCTCGCGGTGAATGTGCCGGACGTCTCCTGGGGGACGGTCTCGATGTCGGCGCCCGGCGCGCCTTCGCCGCCGATCGCGACCGTCGGAACACCGTCGGCACGTGCGCGTTCGAGCACCTCGCGGGTGTAGCGCTTCGTGCCGCGGTGGCTCAGGAGCACGAGCCCGTCGGCCGCTGTCGGCCGCGGACCCCATTCGGCGCAGTCGGCGGCCGACACCGCGAGGGCGTCGACGCCGGCCAACCGCAGGAAGTACGCGCCGAGATTTGCGGCGTGCCAGCTCGTCCCGGTCCCCACGACGAAGACGCGGCGCCCGGCGAGCCGTTCGGCACCGGCTGCGATGCCTTCCCGGTCGGTGACGAGGCGGCGCAGATCCGCGGGTTGCCGCTCCATCGTCCTCGCCATCGCGGTCTTCGTCGTGGTCATGACCTGCAGGGGCGTTCTGTGCTCAGTGCCCGGCGGGGCGTTCCCAACCCTCGAGGACCGGTGCTGTCCAGTCGGAGCCGACCGTCTTCGAGCCCGCGACCCAGGGCCCGAGCTCGGGCTGGGGGAACTTCGTGTGCTGCTCTTTCAGTTGGATGCCGTACGAGTTGCCCGACTGCAGGTGCGTGACGAGCACCTTGCGGGCGATCTCGTTCTCGCGGCCTTCGGGGATGTCGAAATAGATCTTCAAGAACGAGTTGCTGTACCGGTCGAAGACCGCCGGCATGCCGTCCTCCTCCAGGAGTTCGATGTCCTCGAGCCAGTTCAGGTCGTCGCCCGGAGTCGCCGCCTCGAGGTCGACGTCCTCGACGAGCGACATGTCCTCCTGGTACGGGAAGCGGTGGCCGGAGAGGAACTCCGCGTCGATCGACTTGATCTTCTCGGGCTCGGAGTACGCGAGCTCGTGCTGACTCATCGACCTCGACCGCCCTCAGGTCGGTGACCTCACCGGGCACCTCGAGCTCCTCCTCGGCCTTGATCGCGAGCAGCCGCTTGACCTCGGCGAGAATCTCGTGCTCGGTCTGGCCGACGGTGTAGTTCGTCCCCGCCAGCGGCACTCGCGCCATCGCCGAGGCCTCGATCGTCAGCGCCGCCAGGTCTTCGGGCTCGAGCGAGTGCACGTTCGTCTTCCCGCACGCGCGCGCGAGCATCTGCAGCTCCATCGTCAGCGTCGTCAGGAAGTTGTAGACGCGCTCCGAGGCCTCCTCGACGACGAGCCTCTTTCGGAGCTCCGGGTCCTGCGTCGTGATCCCGACCGGGCAGCGTCCGGTGTGGCAGTGGTAGCACTGGCCGGCCGGCACGCCGATCGTGCCCTCGTAGTCGGTGACGCCGGGGATCTCCTTGTTGCAGTTGAGCGCCATCAGCGCCGAGTGGCCGAGCGCGACGGCCTTCGCGCCGAGCGCGAGGCACTTCGCGACGTCCGCGCCGTTCCGGATCCCGCCGGCGACGACGAGGTCGATCTCGTCGGCGAGCCCGACGTCCTCGAGCGCGCGCCGCGCCTCGGGGATCGCGGCCATGAGCGGAATGCCGGTCTCCTCGGTCGCGATGTGCGGCCCCGCGCCGGTGCCGCCCTCGGCCCCGTCCAGGTAGATGATGTCCGGCCCGCACTTGGCCGCCATGCGCACGTCGTCGTACACGCGCGCGGCGCCGAGCTTGAGCTGGATCGGGACCTGGTAGTCGGTCGCCTCGCGGATCTCCTGCACCTTCAGCGAGAGGTCGTCGGGGCCGAGCCAGTCCGGGTGCCGCGCGGGCGAGCGCTGGTCGATCCCGGCCGGCAGCGAGCGCATCTCCGCGACCTGCTCGGTCACCTTCTGGCCCATCAGGTGCCCGCCGAGCCCGACCTTGCAGCCCTGGCCGATGAAGAACTCGATCCCGTCCGCGAGCATCAGGTGGTGCGGGTTGAACCCGTACCGGCGACTGGATCACCTGGTAGTACCACTTGGTCGAGTAGTCGCGCTCGGGCGGGATCATCCCGCCCTCTCCCGAGCACGTGGCGGTGCCTGCCATCGAGGCGCCCTTCGCGAGCGCCATCTTCGCCTCGAGGGACAGCGCGCCGAACGACATGCCCGTGATGTAGATCGGGATGTCGAGCTCGAGCGGCTTCTTCGCGAAGCGCGCGCCGAGAACCGTCTTCGTCTCGCACTTCTCGCGGTAGCCCTCGATCACGAAGCGCGTCAGCGTCCCGGGGAGGAACACGAGCTCGTCCCAGTGCGGCATCGGCTTGAAGATCGAGAAGCCGCGCATCCGGTAGCGCCCGAGCTCGGCCTTCACGTGGATGTCGTTGATGACCTCCGGCGTGAAGATCCGGCTCCGGCCGAGGACGTTCTTGCTCGAAGGAGCGGCTTCGTCGGCCATGAGCTAGAGCACCAGCTTCCTTTCCGAGGGCTCGAGGTTGTCGTAGTTGTAGAGCACCTTGCCGCACACGAACTTCTGGAACTCGGGCGGCGAGCCGAGCCCGTAGATCCGGAACTTGCGCTCGATCAGCTCGGTGTCCGCGTCGGTCCACTCGCCGGGGACGCAGTCGATCCCGAGCGACTTGACCTTGCCGGCGACGTAAATCGTCCCGTCGTACATCGAGTCGCCGAGGCCGGGGCCGACGTCGCCGCCGATGATGATCCGGCCGCGCTGCATCATGAACCCGGTCATCGAGCCGGCCGAGCCGACGACGAGGATCGTGCCGCCCTTCTGGTCGATGCCCGAGCGCGCGCCCACGCGCCCCTTCACGACGACGTCCCCGCCGCGGAGCGCGGCGCCCGTCAGCGAGCCGGCGTTCCCGTCGACGACGACGACGCCCGACATCATGTTCTCGCACGCCGACCAACCGACGCGCCCGGTGATGTGGATCTCGGGCCCGTCGATGAGGCCGCAGCCGAAGTAGCCGAGGCTCCCTTCGAAGCGGATGCGGCAGCGGGTGAGGATCCCGACCCCGAGCGAGTGCTTCGAGCCTGGGTTCGCGACCTCGACCTCCTTCATGCCCTGCTCGTACAGCAGCCAGCGGAGCTCGAGGTTGATCTGCCGTGTCGTCAGATCCTTCGCGTCGAAGCTGCGCCGTCTCGCCGTCGATCTCCGAGAGCTTCGGGATCTCAGCGAACGGCTCTGCGAGCCCGCGCGCGTCGTACGTGATCTGCGTCATCGCTTCCAGACGAGCACTTCGCGCTCGTAGGGGTCGTAGGTGTCGATCTCGTGGTCGACGATCGCGCGGATCGCGATCTCCTCGGACGCGAGCGCGACGAGATCGTCCGACTCGTAGAGGACGAGCGGCTTCGCCGCGAGCTCGTCCTTCGCGACCCCGAGCTCGTCCTTCGTCACCGCGATGTAGGTGAAGACGCCGTCGAGCTCGTCGAGGGACTTGTCCATCGCCTCCTCGAGCGACGCGCCGTTCGTCATCTCCTGGGCGAGGTAGACGGCGATGATCTCGGAGTCGCACTCGGACATGAAGCGCCGGCCGGCGCGCTCGAGCCGCCGCCGCCACATGAAGTAGTTCGTCAGCTGGCCGTTGTGCACGACCGCGACGTCGGAGTAGGGATACGCCCAGTACGGATGCGCGCCCGCGATGTCGACCTCGGACTCGGTCGCCATGCGCACGTGGCCGATCCCGTGCGTCCCCGTGAACTCCGAGAGCCCGTACTGCTCGTGCACGGTCTCGGCGTCTCCGAGGTCCTTGACGATCTCGAGCGCCCGGCCGAGCGAGAGCACCTCGGCGTCCGGGATGTCCTCGACGAAGTCCGCGAGATGCTTCAGGTCGCCGTCGTACTCGAACGAGACGCGGAACGCGTACTGCGTCTCCTCCTCGACCTCGTCGATGCGCGCGCCGAGCGACTCGAGCCGCGACTCGACGATCGCGCGATGCCTGCGCAGCCGCTCCCCGAAGTCGAAGTCGCGCGGCGTGTTCGCGTCCGCGAGCTTGTAGCGCATGACGAGGTTGCCGTTCTCGGGCGTGCCGTAGAGCGCATAGCCCGGTCGAGTCGGGGCCGCGGTGCTTCATCGACTGGAGCATCCGCGTCATCTCGTCGCCGATCGGGTGCTTCGACCCGTCCCGATAGATGATCCCGGCGATTCCGCACATGCTCGAACCTAGGGCAAGCACGTCGAGGTACTCGGTCATGTCCCAGTCGGAGACGGTGGCGCAGTAGCGCTCCCACTCGTCGCGCTTGTAGTGCATGAAGACACGGTACATCTCGTCGGGCAGCGCGCTCTTCACGACGTCGTCCGCCTCGAGCGCGTCGAGCGCGTCGCCGAAGGTCATCGGGATGCGCTTGACCTCCTTGCCCGCCTCCATCGCCTCGTAGATGTTCCCCTCCTCCGGCTCGCCCGGGTCGAGCTTGCGCTCGATCCCGTCGCCATCGCCTCGATCAGCGCCGCCATGGCGAGGTACGGGTTCACCGCCGAGTCGACCGAGCGGTACTCGAAGCGGCCCGGCGAGGAGACGCGGAGCGCGGTCGTCCGGTTCTGGTAGCCCCAGTCGGCGAACACGGGAGCCCAGAAGCCGGTGTCCCAGAGCCGGCGGTACGAGTTCACGGTCGACGCGGTGATGCGGTCAGCGCGGCGAGGTGCTCGAGGA
This sequence comes from uncultured Actinomycetes bacterium, assembly GCA_963721795.1. Lineage (GTDB taxonomy): Bacteria > Actinomycetota > Thermoleophilia > Gaiellales > Gaiellaceae > GMQP-bins7. Next base: position 137,253 of record CAVRLT010000020.1, on the reverse strand, counting down.
TGCCGCCGATGGCGTACAGCCCGAGTCTGGCTCGGCTTCTGCACGTCGTCGGTGTCCGGCAGGAACGCGTTCTTGTCGCCTTCCCAGAGCGAGATGTTGTGGTGGCAGCCGTTCGCCGAGACGCCCATGAACGGCTTCGGCATGAAGCACGGGAACGCGCCGAGCTCGCGGCCGACCTGCCTTGCAGATCTGTCGGAAGGTCGAGAGGTTGTCGGCGGTCTTCTCCGCGCGGTCGAAGCCGAAGTTGAGCTCGATCTGCCCGGGCGCGTCCTCGTGGTCGCCCTGGATCATGTCGAGCCCGAGCTTCTGCCCGTACTCGACCACCTTGTGGATGATCGGCTGGAGCTCGGAGAACTGGTCGATGTGGTAGCAGTAGGGCTTGGTCATGCCCTCGACCGAGGGCTTGCCGTCCTCGTCGAGCTTGAGCCACATCATCTCCGGCTCGGTGCCGGCGCGGAGGTGCAGGCCGGTGTCCTCCTCGAACTCCTCCTGGATGCGGCTGCAGGTTCCCGCGGCAGTCGGAGGTGAGGAACGCGCCGCGGTCCGTGCGCTCCTCGCGGTTGCGGAAGCAGGTGCACCACACGCGTGCGACTCGCGAGTCCCACGGCAGCACCTGGAACGTCTCCGGCTCGGGGATGCCGACCAGCTCCCACGGCCTCGGGCCCGTAGCCGATGTAGTTGCCGTGGCGGTCGATGAAGAGGTTCGCCGTCGACCCGTAGACGAGCTGGAATCCCTTCTGCGCGATCGTCTCCCAGTGCTGGCGCCGGGACGCCCTTGCCCATGATCCGGCCGGTTACGGAGACGAACTGGTAGTAGACGTAGGTGACGCCCTCGGCGTCGATCTTCTGCCGGACCTCCTTGACGGCGTCTGCGCGTCCGTCGGCTTCGACGAAGCGTTCCAGGTCGGTCGCCACCATGCCCTCCTTCTCCCTCGCAGGTCGTCGGGCGAGAGCGTAATCCGAAACCCCGACCCGTGGGATGGCTAGCCTTCCCTGCGTGAACGAGCAACGAGCAGAACACCTGACGCAGGAGCAGCGGACCGCGCTCGAGACCGAGCTCGCGGAGCTCGAGGGCCCGCGCCGCCGCGAGATCATCGAGGCGATCAAGCGCGCGCGCGAGTTCGGCGACATCGCCGAGAACTTCGAGTACCACGCGGCGAAGAACGAGCAGGGGCTGCTCGAGCGGCGAATCCATATCCTCAAGGACCGGTTGCACCACGCGGTCACGGTCGAGCACGAGACCGACGACCACGTCGGCGTCGGCTCGATCGTCGAGGTCGAGGACGGCGACGGCGAGAAGATGGAGGTCGAGATCTCGGCGGTCGGCGGCGTCTCTCCGGACTCGCCGCTCGGCGCGGCGCTGATGGGCGCGAAGGTCGGCACCGTCGTCGACGTTCGAGGCGCCGAGCGGGTCGTGGAAAGCCCGCGTGCTCGCTATTCGGCGCGCATGAGACCCGAGACGCTCGAGCTTCTGGCCTGGGTCTCGTCGAGAGCCGCGCAGCTACCCGGAGGCGATCGAGGTCTGGCGGACGAACTGCCCGCAGCACTCGGTGTGGGAGGACGCGCTCGACGGCGGCCTGGTCGAGGTCGTCCGCAACGGCGCGGCGTCGGAGGTGAAGGTCACGCCTGACGGCGCGGCCGCGCTTGCCTCGCAAGTCCTCGTCTGACGGAGGCCGATGGGGTCAGGCTTCAGCCTGACCCCGGTTGACACGCCTCTTCCGCACGTACGTGACGAACGCAAACGGCATGCCCCTCGTCCGAAACGTGCTCCTCACGCGACGTCTCGTCGAACTCGCCCCGATCCCAGGCCGGAAAGCGCGTGTCCCCTTCGACCTCGAGATCGATCTCCGTCAACAGCAATTCGTCGGCGAGCGGAAGCGCAGCGGCGTAGAGCTGCCCGCCGCCGATGACGAAGACCCGCTCCGCGTCCCCGACCAACCCGAGCGCGTCCTCGAGTGACCCCGCCCGCTCCGCCCCTTGGCCCTGCCACGACGCGTTCCGCGTGACGACGACGTTCCGCCGCCCCGGAAGCGGACGAAAGCGGTCGGGGAGCGAGTCCCACGTGCTTCCGCCCCATGACGACGGGATGCCCGATCGTCAGCTCGCGGAAGCGCCGCATGTCCTCCGGGATCCTCCACGGGAGCCCGCCTGCGCGACCGATCACGCCGTCGCGCGCGACGGCCGCGACGAGCGAGACCTTCACACGGCGATCGGCGCCCGGATTGCCGGGTGGTGCTGGTAGCCGACGACTTCGAAGTCCTCGAACGCGTAGTCGAAGATCGACGGCGGCCGGCGACGGAGGGTCGAGCGACGGGAACGGGTACGGCTCGCGCGAGAGCTGCTCCTCGACCTGCTCGCGGTGGTTGTCGTAGATGTGGCAGTCGCCGCCGGTCCAGACGAGATCGCCGACCTCGAGGTCGCACTGCTGCGCGAGCATGTGCGTGAGCAGCGCGTAGCTCGCGATGTTGAACGGCACGCCGAGAAAGACGTCCGCGCTGCGCTGATAGAGCTGGCAGCTGAGGCTGCCTTCGGAGACGTGGAACTGGAAGAACGCGTGGCAGGGCATCAGCGCCATCTCGGGAAGATCGGCGACGTTCCAGGCGCTGACGACGATTCGCCGCGAGTCGGGCTCCTCGCGCAGCAGCCGGACGGCCTCCGCGATCTGATCCACGTGCCCTCCGTCCGGCGTCGGCCAGCGATCGCCACTGGACGCCGTAGACCGGGCCGAGGTCGCCGTCCTCGTCGGCCCACTCGTCCCAGATCGTGACGCCGTCCTCCTGGAGCGAGCGGATGTTTCCCTCACCGCGCAGGAACCACAGGAGCTCCTTGGCGACCGAGGGGAAGTGGACCTTCTTGGTGGTGACGAGGGGGTAGCCCTCGGCGAGATCGAATCGCATCTGGTAGCCGAAGACGCTGACCGTGCCCGTGCCGGTGCGGTCGTCCTTCGGCGCGCCGGTGGTGAAGACGTGCCGCATGAAGTCCTCGTACTGCGAGTCGGATCGGCTGGACGGCTACGACGTCAGTCGACACGGCTACCTTCGAACGATAGCGTCCCATCCGGAGGCGGACGGCCCGAGGCTCAGGTCGTGAGGACAGGCGTCTTCGAGCCTTCTCGCACGACGACCCAGCCGTCGAACTCGTCGAACCGCCAGGGCGCGTTCATGGGGACGACCGTCGTGCCCTCCGTCTCCACGAGAAAGCTTCCGCAGAGCGCCGCGAGCTCTCCACTCCCTCGTGAGCCAGAGCTGGTAGCGACTCCCGTCGGTCACCGGCTCGAGCCCTTCGACCTCGAGCTCCATCGGCCAGTTGCCGGCGTCGTCGATCTCGAACACGACGAGCGATGCGGTCGCGCCGCCGGCGCCCGCTCAGCGCGATCACGCGCTCGGTGGCTCGGCCCGCCGCTGTCTGCGACGAGGAACCCGATCGCGAACGCGCCGACGGCAAACGCTGCGGCGAGGAGCGCGAGGCCGGTCCGGCGGCGCCTGCGAAGAGGCACGACGTTGTCGGCAGGCGGCGCGCTCAGTCGCGGCGACAGCTCGGGCGGCGGCCCGGCTTCGACCAGCGCCTGATGCACGCGCTCGAGCCGCGCGCGTTCGGACGCCTCGACGTCGTTGCCGATGAGGTCGTCGAAGTCAGGCGGGCGCGCGGTCATTCGATCGTCCCGTCGAGCTCGTTCGCAAGGCGCGCCAGCGCGCTTCGCGTTCGCGTCTTCACCGTCCCGAGGGGTATACCGAGCGAGTCGGAGATCTCGCTCTGCGACAGGCCGCGCCAGTACGCGAGCTCGATCACGGGACGCTCGTGGTCGGGAAGGATCTCGAGGGCGCGATGTACCTGCCACGCTCGCCACGCGGCTTCCGCGCGGTCCGGCGGCCCCGGCTCCGGCGCGGCCTCGTCAGGGGGATCGGCGGCGGGCTCGGGCGTCCGCCGGAGCCCGTCGGTGATCGCATTGCGGGCCACCGCGTAGAGCCACGGCGCGCCGCGGCCCTTCCGGGGGTCGTAGGTCCTCGCCGAGCGCCAGATCGCGAGGAACGCTTCCTGCGCGGCGTCCTCTGCGCGGCCGCGATCGCCCAGTCGCCGGAGCGCGAGGCCGAGCACCGCGCGCGCGTAGCGTCGGTAGAGCTCCTCGAACGCCGGCCGGTCGCCGCCGGCGATCAGCTCGATGAGGTCGCTGTCGGTTGGCTCCCGGTGCTGTGCGTGGCTCATTGTCGCCCGTGGCGAGTTTGGAGAACGGGACCGGGATCGCGAGGGACGTGGACACCGCTCGGCTGCTACGAGCGGGCCGCGCTGCCGGTTTGCGCCTCTGCTACGACCTCGCCGACCCGTAGTGGGCTGCGACCGCGTCCCAGTTCACGACGTTCCACCAGGCCGCGAGGTAGTCCGGGCGCCGATTCTGGTAGTTGAGGTAGTAGGCGTGCTCCCACACGTCGATCCCGAGCAGCGGGACATGGCCCTCCAGGAGCGGCGAGTCCTGGTTCGCGGTCGAGTAGGCCTCGAGCCCCGAGCCGTTCCAGACGAGCCAGCTCCAGCCGCTGCCGAAGCGGGTCACGCCGTTCTGCGTCAGCTTCTCCTTGAAGTCGTCGAAGCTCCCGAACGTCTCGGTGATCGCGTCGCCGAGTGCTCCGCTCGGCTCGCCGCCGCCGTCCGGGCCCATGATCTCCCAGAACAGCGTGTGGTTGGCGTGCCCGCCCGCGTTGTTCCGAACCGCCGCCCGGATGTCCTCGGGCACCTCGCCCATGTGCAGCGCGGCGAGCACCTCTTCCACCGGAGAGTCCGCCCACTCCGTCTCGGCGAGTGCCTTGTTCGCGTTGTCGACGTAGGCCTGGTGGTGCTTGTCGTGGTGGATCTCCATCGTCTTCGCGTCGATGTGCGGCTCGAGCGCGTCGAACGAGTACGGGAGTGCGGGAACGCTGAACGCCATGGCCTGCTCCTCTCCTTCGTCGATTCGAGGGGAGGATATGCTCCGCGACGTTCCGCACCGAGCCGCAAGGAGTCAAGAGGAATGGCGAACTTCGTCGAGATCAGGCCCCGAGAGCTGAAGCCGGCTCTGCTCGAGCTCGACGGCATCTCCCGGACGACGATCGACGCCCACTACCGCCTCTACCAGGGCTACGTCGCGAAGCGGAACGAGATTCTCGGCGCGCTCGAAACCGTCGATCGGGAAGCTGCGAACCAGGTCTTCTCGGAGTTCCGGTCACTCAAGGTCGACCTGACGTTCGCGATCGGCGGCATCAAGAACCACGAGATCTACTTCGAGCACCTGGGGGGCGAGGGCGGCAACCCGAGCGGCGCGATCGCAGGGCTCGTCGAGCGCGACTTCGGCTCGGCCGACGCGTGGCGCGCGGATCTGAAGGCATCGGGGATGGCAGGTCGCGGCTGGGCCTGGACCGCCTACGACTGGGACGAGGGACGCCTCTTCAATTACGCCGGCGACGCGCAGAACACGTTCCCGGTCTGGAACGCGACCCCGCTCGTCGCGCTCGACGTCTACGAGCACGCGTACTTCCTCGACTACCAGACCGACCGCGCCGCCTACATCGAGGCGTTCTTCAAGAACCTCGACTGGAGCGTCGTGAATGGCTGGATCGACGCGTACCGCATTCCTACTGCGTAGCCTGGCGGCCTGGCCGGCTCGGGCTCCCGCCGGGCAGAGCCCGGCTCCGTCCCCAGCCTGACGCCGCCCCCAGGCCGACCGGCTAGGGACAGGTGATCGAGGCCGCCGCGGTCCTGGGCGGGTACCTCCTCGGCTCGCTGCCGTTCGGCTACTGGCTGCCGCGGCTCTTTCGTCACGAGGACATCCGCACGCGCGGGAGCGGGAACGTCGGCGCGTCCAACGTGTTCCGCGTCTACGGACGCCGGCTGGGGATCGCCGTGGCGCTGCTCGACCTCGGCAAGGGCTTCGCTGCAGCGCTGCTCGGGATGTGGGCAGGAGGCGCCTTGATCGGCGTGCTTGCCGGAGCTGCGGCGATGGTCGGGCACGCGAGGCCGGTGTTCCTGCGGTTCGAGAAGGGCGGGAAGATGGTCGCCACCGCCGGGGGCGCGTTTCTCGCTCTCGCGCCGCTTGCCGCCCTCGGCTGTGTGGCGGTCTGGCTGGTCGTGTTCCTGGTGACCCGCTATGCGTCGCTGGCGTCGATCGTGACGGCGGCTGCGCTCCCCGTGCTCGTCCTCGCGATCGGCTACCCGTGGCCCGTCCTCGTGTTCGCCGCCGCGGGCGCTGCAGCGGTCATCTTCCTGCACCGACACAACGTGCGGCGGCTTCTCGGCGGCACCGAGCACCGCTTCGAGCTGTCTGTGCGCAAGACCGGAATCCGCTAGCGCGAATTCCGGTCGCGCCTCAGTGACGGCGCCCGCTTCGCGGTCGCCGGGGCAGGCCGCGACGCGCCTGAGCAGGTGTCAGCGGCGGGTGCCGACCCAGTCGCTCCGCACCGCCTGAATCGCCCCCGCCTCGATTGCGACCCGCTCTTCTTCGTCGGTCACGCCCGGAAGGTCTGCGAAGAAATACGGCCCGTCCTCCGAGAGCCGACGATCCAGCCGTTCATCGAGAACGCCCAGCAGCTCCTGCGCGCTGTGGAGCCCATGGTGTCGCGCAAAGGAAGTGGAGGTACTGCGTCCCATTCCTGTCCAGAGGCCACCCACTCGTCGCGGTGGCGGTGGAGCCAGCTCGAGCCACGCTCGTCGATGTGCGCGAAGCACCACTCTGCCGTCGCCTGGTCGAACCTCTCCCACGCCCACTCGACGACGACCACGCGCCCACCGCTCGGAAGCATGGCGACGAGCTGGTCGAGCACCCTTCCGGGATCGCGTACGTGATGAAGTGAGGTGCACGCGATCGCAGCGTCGAAGGGCTGCGGGGAGTCGAAACGCTCGAACTCGAGACACGCGTAGTGCGATCCGGTCGGCGCTTTGGGATCGACGCCGACGGCCTCGTATCCGGTCTCGAGCAGGAACGGGACGAAGCCGCCGGCTGGCCCGCACCCGATCTCGACGACTCGGGCAGGCGTCGGCGGCAGATGGCGGCTGACCACCGGCCACATCGCGCCGAGCCAGCCGCTCGTCGTCACCGGACTGACTAGGAGGCGAGCCAGTCGGCCAGCGTCGTCTGGCGCGCGCTCGGCTCGCCCGACCCGAGCTCCCCGCGCAGCTCGCCTACCGTCCCGAAGCGCTCCGCCACGACGTCGTGGATGTGAATCGTCTCGAAGTTCACCTGCCGCGAGAGAAGGAAGTCGCGGTCGTCGAGCTGTGGGAGCGCGTCGAGCGCATCGCGGAGGGCGTGGCGCACCGAGTCCTCGACGAAGCGAGGCTGGAGGTGTGCGTGCTCGACGACGAAGAGCTCGTCGGGACGCTTGAGGAGGTCGTAGATCGGCGCGCTCATCGAGCGCTCGACGACGGAGACGAGCTCCTCGGCGTCGAGGTCGTGCTCGGTTCCGACGTAGAGCGTTCCGCGACCGCGCTGGTTGTGGGTCGCTAGCGGGACGAGCTCCAGGATCTTCTCGATGTCTCCCGAGTCGAAGCCGGCCTCGAGCAGGCGCTCGTTCGCGCGGTTGCGGACGAGCCCCTGCGCGCACGGGCACGCGTTGATCCCGTGCGCCTCGACGCCGACGACGCGGCGGGTGCCGGTCTCGGAGGCGGTGGCGATGCCGCAGAGCATGACCATCTCCTGCGTCTTCAGGCCCGTGACCGGGGTTCGCCGGCGAATCGGCCACTGGGCCCGGATCCAGACCTCCGCTCGCACCGCGTGCTGGCGCTCGACGACGCGGCTCGCGATCTGCTCGGCGAGCACCTCGACCAGCAGCGCCTCGCCGTCGACGACGAGGTCGATCGCGCCCTCGAAGAGCTCGGGGAAACGCGACATGTGGACGCCCTTCTGGTCTGCGGCGAGGTCGACCGTGCAGTCGATCACCGCGGCCATCACGGTCTCGGCGTCGCCGCGGCGGATCCGCACCGCCTTCTGCACGCCGGTGACCCCGGCCCGCGAGAGCGCGAGGCCGATCTCGGGCTGGGACGCCTGGAGGTCGTCGTCGAGCTTGACGGTGTCGCTCACGGGCTCATTTGAGCAGACGGGAGAGGCGCCGATCCTTCAGGGTCCTGCCGCCGGTCTGGCAGCGCGGGCAGTAGTAGATCGTGTGCTCTTCGAAGTCGACCCGCGCAATGGGGCTCCCACACTGCGGGCACGGCTCCCCGAGACGGTTGTGGATCACGTAGACGTCCTCGTCGCCCTTGCCGCGCAGGCGCAGCTCGAGCGCGCGCGCGAGGTCGTCGTGGATCGCCGAGGAAAGCCGCTCCGTTTCCTCCGACGTGAGCTCCGTCGAGGCCTTGAACGGGCTGAGCCGCGCCCTGCAGGAGAATCTCGTTCGCGTGCGCCCTCCCGATTCCCGCGAGGGCGCGCTGGTCGCGGAGGAGCGGGTGGAGCTGGCGGCGCTCGCGGCTCAGGATCTCGGCGAGCGATTCTGCATCCAGCTCGAGCGCATCCGGGCCGAGGTGCGCGAGATCCTCCTCGAGCTGGCCGATCGTCGTCAGCCAGACCCCGGCGCGCTTCTTCTTCCCTCCCTCGGTGAGGATCAGCTCGCCACCGTTCGAGAAGCGCAGGCGGAACATCGGCTTCTTCGGTCCCTTCGCGCCCGGTGCGAGGTAGCGGATGCGGCCCGCGCTCATCAGGTGGACGCGGAGGACGAGCTCACTGTCTTCGATCGGGAAGAGCAGGTTCTTCGCGCGCCGCTCTGCGCCCGCGAAGCGCCGGCCCTCGAGCGTGGAGAGCGGCGGGTCGATGCTCTTCAGTGTCGCGACGTGCGCCGGCCCGGCGTGCTCGATCGCGTGTGCGGACACGAGCGGGTCGAGCTCTCGCACCCACGCCTCGACCTCGGGCAGCTCAGGAATCGGTCACCGCCGGAGACACGACTGCATGTTCGCGGACCTCGTCCTCCATCCGCCCGATCGAGCGCACGGGAGAGAGCAGGAGCGGAAGGAAGCTCAGCGAGGCCCCCCTCGACGCCAGAGGCCGCCGCTCGGCCAGGCCCGCACCTCAGTCGTCGGTCGCGGGCAATGGATTGCCGACGCCGGGGAATGTCGGGCCGAGCTCGGCCGGCGTCGGCGTGTCTTCGACGGGCTCCGGCATCTCGCGCAGGTGGCGCTGCGGCGAGAAGAGGATCCACAGGAACGCCAGCCCGCCGCCGATGGCCCCGACGACGATCGTCTCGCGCAGGCCGACCAACGTTCCGAGCACGCCGCCGATGAGTGCTCCGATCGGGATCGTGCCCCAGACGATGAAGCGCATGACCGAGTTCATACGGCCCTGCAAGCGGGGCGGACAGATCGCCTGCCGGTAGCTCACCTGGATGATGTTGTAGACGACGATCGCGAAGCCCTGGAGGATCGCTGCGGCAACCAGGACGGGGATGGCGTCGTTCCCGACAGGGGCGAAGGCGACGAGGAGCATCGCCGGGCCCCACAGCATCCCGACGGCGATCGTCGTCGGGCCGATCCCGAAGCGGTTCGACAACCGCATCGCGGAGAACGCCGCCGCGAACGAGCCGAGGGCTCCGATCGAGAACACGATCCCGATCACGGCCGCGGACAACTCGAGCTCGCGCACCGCGAAGACGAGGAAGATGGCGAACGCGACGTTGGAGAAGAAGTTGGAGGTCGCGGTGCAGCCGGCCTGCGCGCGCAGGTTCGGGTTGCCGAGGACGAAGCGCAGTCCTTCCTTCAGCTCGGTCCAGAGGCTTGGCTTGCTCCCATCGGCTGCCTCCCGCGCAGGAGGCTCTTCCTGCTTGCGGATGCCCAGGAGGAACAAGCCCGAGCCCAGGAAGCTGATCGCGTCCACCAGCACCGCGTACGGCGCCGTGAAGATCTCGACGAGCCCTCCCGCCATCCCCGGCCCTCCGACCTGGGCCGCGGAGCGACTGATCTCGAGCTTCGAGTTGCCCTCGATGATCTGGTCGCGTTCGACCAATGAGGGGAGGTACGACTGGTACGCGACGTCGAAGAAGACCTGGCAGACGCCGGTGAGAAAGACGACGAGGTAGAGCTGCCAGAGCGTCAGTGCGTCAGCGACGTACGCGATCGGGATCGTGGCGAGGAGCGCCGCCCGGCCGAAGTCGCCGATGATCAGGATCGGCCTCCTGCGCATGCGGTCGACCCAGACTCCCGCAGGCAGCGTGAAGAGGATGAACGGCAGGAAGCCGAGCACTCCGATCAGGGCGACCTCGAAGGCGCTGGCGTCGAGCTCGACGATGGCGACGAAGCCGATCGCGAGGTCGTCGACCGCTCCCCCGAACTGGCTGATCGTCTCCGCCGACCACAGCTTCAGAAAGTCACGATGGCGCCAGAGGCCGCCGCTCGGCCAGATGCGCACTCAGATCGGGTCGTCGACAGGTGACAGCGGATCCGCGACGCCCGGTACCGTCGCGCCGAGCTCTGTCGTGCGCGGCTCGTCCTCGATCGGCTCCGGCATCTCACGGAGATGTCGCTGGGGCGAAAAGAGGATCCAGAGGAAGGCGAACCCGCCGCCGATCGCTCCCACGACGATCGTCTCACGCAGGCCGATCCACGTTCCGAGCGCGCCGCCGGCGAGCGTTCCGATCGGGATGGTTCCCCACACGATGAAGCGCATCACCGAGTTCATGCGCCCCTGTAGCCGCGGCGGGCAGATCGCCTGCCGGTAGCTCACCTGGATGATGTTGTAGACGACTCCCGAGTAGAAGAACACGAGCTGGGCGACGACGATCACCGGGATCGCCGCGTTGCCCTCCGGAGCGAAGGCGACGAGCAAGGTCGCCGGCCCGAAGAGCGCCGACATGACGATCGTCGTCGGCCCGATGCCGAAGCGGCGGGACAGCCTCATTGCCGTGATCGCCGCCAGGAACGTGCTGGTCGCGCCGATCGAGAACACGATCCCGATCACGCCCGCGGAGAGGCCGAGCTCGCGGACCAGAAAGACGAGGAGGATGGAGAACGCGAGGCTGGAGAAGAGGTTAGACGTTGCCGTGCATCCCGCCTGCGCACGCAGGTTGGGATTGCCGAGCACAAAGCGAAGCCCTTCCTTGAGCTCGGTCCAGAGGCTCGTCTTGCGACCGTCGACGGTCGCTCGTACCGGCGCTTCCTCGGGCTTTCGGATCCCGAGAAGGAAGAGTCCGGAGCCCAAGAAGCTGATCGCGTCCACGAGCACGGCATAGGGGGCCGTGAGGATCTCGACGAGCGCTCCGGCGATGCCCGGCCCTCCCAGTTGGGCCGCCGAGCGGCTGATCTCCAGCTTCGAGTTTCCGTCGATGATCTGGTCCCGCTCGACGAGCGAGGGAAGGTACGACTGGTAGGCCACGTCGAAGAACACGGTGCAGATCCCCGTGAGGAAGACGACGATGTACAGCTGCCATATCGTCAGGGCGTCGGCGACGTACGCGATCGGGATGGTGGCGAGGAGCGCCGCGCGGCCGAAGTCTCCTGCGATCAGGATCGGCCTTCTGCGCAACCGGTCGACCCAGACTCCTGCGGGCAACGTGAAGAGGATGAAGGGCAGGAAGTTGAGCGTCCCGAGCAGCGCGACCTCGAATGCGCTGGCATCGAGCACGACGATCGCGACGAAGCCGATGGCGAGGTCGTCGACCGCGGACCCGAACTGGCTGATCGTCTCGGCCGACCAGAGCTTCAGGAAGTCCGGGTGGCGCCAGAGTCCGCCCTTCGGCCAGAGCCTAGGCATCCCGGCCTCGCGGGGGGAGCCCGGTGGGTGCCGCAAACAGCGCGAACGCGAGGGCGTGCATCTCTCCGTCCGGCATCCTCGGCGCCGTTGAAATCCGCGACGAGACGATTGAGCCGTTTCTCGAAGCGCCGCACGTCCCGCGGCGACAGACGGGCGTGCAGGATCGCCGAGGTCTCCTTTTCGACCCGAGCAGCGATTAGCTCGTCGGAGGCCGTGCGGAGCATCATCGCCGCCAGCGCACCGCGCTTGAGGTCGTCCGGCAGCGAGTCGTCCGTCTTGAGGACGAAGAGCCGCGCGACTCGCCCGTAGTACTTCTCGGTCAGCGCGCGGACCTTTCGCGTTCGGACGACCCGCACGAGACCTCCTCGCTCCAGCACCTTCAGGTGATGCCCAACCGTTCCCTTCGGTGTCTGCAGTGCATCCGCGAGCTCCGTCGTGCTAGCCGCACGCTGGCGCAGGAGTGTGACGATCCTTCCGCGGAAGGGATCCGCGAGAGCGCGGAGCTGCTTGGGATCCTCAACGACCAGCACGTCTTCGAGCTCGTAATCTGGCGAACGGGCGATGATGGCGGAACATACGGGATTTACCGACCATTCGCAAGCGGGCTAGTCTCGCGCCGTGGAACCGATCGTCGTCGAGGTGACGCGAGGCGACGTCGTGGAAGCGAGGCATGTCGCGCACGCTGTCGCGGTGCGTAGGGGCAAGCTGGTCGGCTCGGCAGGAAACCCGGAGTTGGTCACCCACTTCCGGAGCTCCGCGAAGCCGATCCAGGCGCTCCCGCTCCTGCGTGCCCGGTCCGACCTGGACGATGCGGAGATCGCAATCGCCTGCGCGTCGCACCTCGCGCGGCCGGAGCAGCTCGAGGCGGTGCGCAGCCTGCTCGCGAAGGCGCCGGCCTCCGTGGAGGATCTCGAGTGCGGGCCGGAGCCGACGCGGCTCGAGCACAACTGCTCGGGAAAGCACGCGGGGCTGCTCGCGCTCTGTCGTGCCATGGAGTGGCCGACCGAGGGCTATCGGCTGCCCGAGCACCCGTGCCAGCAGGCGCTCCGCGACGAGATCGCCGGCGCCGCCGAGGTCGATCCGGAGTCGATGCCGACCGCGGCGGACGGCTGCGGCATCCCGACGTTCGCACTCACGCTCGAGCGGATGGCGCACGCCTTCTCGAGGCTCGACCAGCTCGAAGGCGCTTCGCGGATCATCGCCGCGATGCGTGCCCATCCCGATCTCGTTCGCGGGCCGCAGGCGGCTGACACCGAGCTCATGCGGACGCAGCCGCGGCTGGGTCGCGAAAGGAGGCGCTGAAGGCTTGCTCTGCGCGGTCTCCGCCGACGGCCTCGGCGTCGCGCTCAAGATCGAGGACGGCAGTCAGCGGGCGATACGGCCTGCGGCAGCCGAGTTCCTCTCGTCGCTCGGGGTCGACGCCGACGAGCTCGGACGTGTCTCCGTCGAGAACTCACGCGGCGAGGTGGTCGGCGAGCTCCGCGCAATTTGAGAACAAGGGTCAGACCCTCGTCATGTCCCTCGTGGACGAATCGTCGGAGAATTGTTGCGAATGTCGAGATCGGACCTATGCGAAACGGCCAAGTCGGATTAGGATGCGCCGCCTGGTGGCGGAGCCGGTGCGGCGAAGGAAGAGCCGGCTCGCGAGGTAGGGCAGTTCGGAAGGTCCGTTCGAGCGCGAGAGGAGAGTCTCCCAACCCATGCTGTCCGTCGACATTGCGCTTCCCGAGATCGAGGAGCTGCACCGCCTCATCGAGCAAGGTCTCGAGAGAGGGTTCCTCACATACGACGAGATCGTCAGCGGGCTCGAGGAAGTCGAGCTCACCAAGGAGCAGGTCGAAGACTTCTACACCTATCTGATCGACCACTCCATCGAGCTGGTCGAAGGCGTCGAGCACAAGACGCTCCCGCAGGAGGAGCCCCCACCGGAGGACGACAAGACGCCCAAGCTCGACCTCTCGGTGGAGCCCTCGCTCGACTCGCTTCGTCTCTACCTTCGCGAGATCGGCAAGGTGCCGCTCCTGACGGCGGATCAGGAGGTCTCGCTCGCGAAGCGCATCGAGCGCGGCGACATGAGCGCGAAGCAGCACATGACCGAGGCCAACCTCAGGCTGGTCGTCTCGATCGCAAAGGGATATCTCGGCCGCGGCCTCTCGTTTCTCGACCTGATCCAGGAGGGCTCGCTCGGGCTCATCCGCGCTGTCGAGAAGTTCGACTACCGCAAGGGCTTCAAGTTCTCGACCTACGCGACGTGGTGGATCCGCCAAGCGGTCACGAGGGCGATCGCGGACAAGGCACGCACGATCCGGATTCCCGTGCACATGGTCGAGAAGCTGAACAAGGTCGTGCACATCGAGCGGCAGCTCGTGCAGCGCCTCGGACGCGAGCCGGAGCCGGAGGAGATCGCCGAGGAGCTCGAGATCCACGTCGACGAGGTGCGCGAGATCCTGCGCATGTCCCAGCTGCCCATCTCGCTCGAGAAGCCGATCGGCGAGGACGAGGACTCGTCGCTCGGTGACTTCGTGCCCGACGAGGCCGCGGAGTCCCCGTTCGACACGGCGTCCCTGTCTCTCCGGCGCGAGGACGTCGAGTTCGCCCTCTCCGCCCTACCGGAGAGGGAACGCCGCGTCATCGAACTCCGTTACGGGCTCGACGGCTCGCAGCCGTGCACGCTCGAGGAGGTCGGCCGCGCGTTCGGCGTCACCCGGGAGCGCATCCGCCAGATCGAGAACAACACGCTGAAGAAGCTCGAGGGGCTTCCCGAAGCGCAAGGGCTGAAGGACTGCGTCTGACGGAGATGGGGTCTGGCTGAAGCCAGACCCCAGCCGCTCTCGGGTCTGACTTCAGTCAGACCCCGTTCGGGCTCACGGCGCGCCGCGCGTCCGGTTCACCAGCGTCGTCGAGACCATCATCTGGTTCGGCACGAAGACGTGCGGCCCCTCGTCCGTCACGAGGGCGGTATAGCTCAGCGAGATCCTCTCGACGACGCCGGTGTGGTCGCCGACGGTCACTCTGTCACCGAGTCGCACCGGCTGGGTGAACGCGAGAAGCACCCCCGAGCCGAGGTTTCCGAGCGGCGTCGAGAGCGCGACCCCGGCGATGATCGCCAGCACGGCGCCCGACGCGAGAAACGCGCTTGCGACCTCCTGCGTCGTGGGGAAGACGGAGAGGACGCTCCAGGCGCCGATGAGGACGATCAGCGCCATCACGATCCGCAGGAGGAAGCTGAACGTCGTTCGCCGGCGCGCCGCGACCGACGGGTCTCGCTCCGCCAGGCGTCGCTCGTAGCGACGCAAACGCGAAGTAGAGCGCGAAGCGCACCGCGACGACGACGAAGAACCAGATGCCCGCGAGGACGAGTGCCTCCACCGCCCGGCTGGACGAGTCCATTCCGGGTGGTTCGGCGCCCCGGCGGCCTACCCTCCCGCGAGCACTCGGGCTCTTCGCCGACGCGAACTCCTCGTCCGTCAGCTCGCCGCGGGCGTGCAGTTCGGCGAGGCTCGCCAGACGCGAGGCGATGTCGCCCGAGGTCGGAGCCGGTGCGGGCTCGCCGATCGCCGGCGCGCCGCGCCTCCCACCAGCCGGTGACGCGAGACCGGGCGTCGGCGAAGAGCTCCGGCGCGGACGCATCCGGAAACTCGCTGAGCGCCTGCGTCCGCATGAGCTCGATCCACGCGACTCCGAGCGCGAAGAACGCAAGCACGAAGAGATACCGGGCGAAGTCGCCCACCGGGCCGGTGAAGAGCAGGACGAGCGCGAGCAGGACGAGCGCGGTGTACGCCCAGAGCCTTGCGCGAAGCGCCGGCGCGAGGACGCGCCGCGCCGCGACCGCCCGGCGCCCTGGCCCAGCCAGCCAGGCTGCGACGAGGAACAGGATGCCGCCGACGACGAGCCACCTGTACGACGTGCGGAGGAGCTCGCTGAGGATGTCCCAGGCGTTGCCCGCGGCGTCCTCGTTCTGCGTCTCCGAAACGAGTGAACCGACGACGTAGGCACCGACGACGTTCGCGGCCACGATCCCGACCACGCCGACGACCAGGAACGTGATCCCGATCCGGCGCATCGCGCGTACGCGGTCGCCGCTCACCCAGGCGCCCACCGCGAACGCCACGAGCGCGAGCAGTGGCAGCACCCACGCCAGCGTCTTCAGGAGCTGGAACGAGTCCTGAGCGGTGTCGAGCTCGTCCGATCGGAGGATCTCGATGGTGCCCACGTCCGCCGGGAGCTGATCCTCCACCTCGCTGCGAAGGCCGATTCGGTCGGCTGCCTCCAGCACGATCAGCTCGAGATCGAGCGTGACGACCCCACCCTCCGTCGACACCGTCCCCTCCTCGGACTCGAGCACCCGGACGAGCGTCTCGTGCGTCTGCTCGACCGAGAGTGCCCACAGCCGTTGGAGCCGGGGCCGCTCGAGCGCTCTCGCCACGAGCTGATAGGAGCCTTCGCGGAGGCCGGCGGTTGCTGGCCCCGAGAGGGACTCCAGGTCCTCCGGCAGCTTGTCCTCGATCTCGGCCTCGACGTCGACCGAGTCGAAGAGCTCGTCCACGACCTGCGTGGCGACGGCCGTGCGAATCGCCTCGTCGTCGAGAAGCTCGCTGCTCGTAGCGACGAACTCGTCGGTGTTGAGCGCGACCCGATCGACCCAGACGGCGAACGACGAGAGCAGCAGCAGCAGGCCGGCGACGACGAAGACGACCCACGCGACGACGGAGCGAGTCAGCTCGACCCTTCCAGGAACGTCGCGTGGAGCGACCTGACCGCTCGGTCCACGTCGGTCCGAGCGACGAGGCACGAGATCTTGATCGGAGAGGTCGAGATCAGCCGGAGGTTGATGTCGCCGTCGGCCAGTGTCCGGAACATCCGCGCGGCGACACCGGGGTTCGAGCGCATCCCCGCTCCGACGAGTGACACCTTGCCGAGATCGGCGATCTCCTCGATCCCGAACGCGCCGATCGACTCCTGTGCGCGCGCAAGCGCACGGCGTGCCGCGGAAGCATCCTCGCGGGGGACGCTGAACGAGATCTCGGCTTCGCCGTGAGCCACGTTCTGGAGGATCGTGTCCACGCTGACGTGCTCCGCGGCGACCGCCTCCAGGATTCCGGCGGCGGAGCCTGGCTCGTCGGGTACGCCGGAGAGCGCGAAGACGATCTCGTCCTCCGAGTGCGTCACCGCGGAGACGATCGACTCCTCCATTCCCTCCGCGTCCTGGATCCAGGTGCCCGGCTCCGCCGAGAACGTCGATCGTGCGTGGATGCGGACGCCGTGACCGCGTGCCATCTCGACGGCACGCAGCATGAGCACCTTTGCGCCCGAGGCGGACATCTCGAGCATCTCCTCGTACGACACCTCGGGCAGCATGCGAGCGGCCGGGACGATGCGCGGGTCCGCCGTGAAGACCCCCGCGACGTCGGAGTAGATCTCGCACGACGCGCCGAGCGCGGCCGCGAGTGCGACTGCGGTGACATCCGCCCCGCCTCGGCCGAGCGTCGTCACGTCCATCGTGTCCCGCGAGAAGCCCTGGAAGCCCGCAACGAGGACGATGCGCCCGCTGTCGAGGGCCTCGACCACGCGGACCGGTGTGATCTCCCGGATCTTCGCCTTCGTGTGGACCGGGTCGGTCAGGATTCCCGCCTGCGAGCCGGTGAAGGAGACGGCCTCGTGCCCGAGGTCGTGCACGGCCATCGCGACGAGCGCGCACGAGATGCGCTCCCCTGTGGAGAGCAGCATGTCGAGCTCGCGGGGATGAGGTTGCGGCGAGATCTCGCCGGCGAGCTCGAGCAGCGTGTCGGTGGTATCGCCCATCGCCGAGACCGTCGCGACGACCCGCATGCCGCGCTCGCGCGCCTCGACCAGGCGTCGCGCGACATGACGGATCTTGTCGGGGTCGGCAACCGACGAGCCGCCGAACTTCATGACGACCGTCTCGGGCGTCGCCTCGGGCGCGGTGTGCATGGGAGAGATTGTGGCTGGCCCGTCGGGCTATCGTTGCCGCGTGCCGCGGAAGGTCATGCTCATCGGGCTCGACTGCGCCGAGCCGTCGCTCGTGCTCGAGCGTTGGCGCGACGAGCTGCCGACGCTTTCCGGTCTCATGGAGCGCGGCTCGTACGGCCGTCTCACGTCCGTGATCCCGCCGATCACCGTGCCCGCGTGGTCCTGCATGATGTCGTCGAAGACGCCCGGGGATCTCGGGGTCTACGGCTTCCGGAACCGCTCGGACCACACCTACGAGGGCGGGTTCATCGCGATGAGCGACGCGATCCGGGAGCCGCGGCTCTGGGATCTCGTGACACGTGCAGGCGGCTCGTCGGTGGTTCTCAGCGTCCCCGGGACGTACCCCCCGCGGCCGCTGAACGGCGTCATGGTCAGTTGCTTCCTGACGCCGTCGCTCGAGAGCAAGTACACGTACCCGGCGGCGCTGCGCGACGAGATCGCAGACGTCGTCGGCGAGTACATCTTCGACACCAAAGACTTCCGCACCGACGACAAGCGTTACTTGCTCCGACAGGTTTACGAGATGACAAATAGGCGCTTCGAGCTGGCCGAGCACCTCGCGGAGACGAAGCCGTGGACCCTCTTCGCGATGGTCGAGATGGGCCCGGATCGCATGCATCACGGCTTCTGGAAGTTCATGGATCCGGAGCATCGAAAGCACGAGCCCGGCAACGAGTACGAGAACGCGATCCTCGACTACCACCGCCACGTCGACGGGCTGATCGGCGGGTTGCTCGAGCACGCCGACGACGAGACGGTCGTCTTCGTCCTGTCCGACCACGGCGCGAAGCGGCTCGACGGCGGGATCAGGATCAACGAGTGGCTGCGCCGCGAGAACCTGCTCGCGACGCTTACCGAGCCGGACGGCGTGTCGTCACTCAGAGACGTCGGCATCGACTGGCCCAAGACCACTGCATGGGGGGAGGGCGGCTACTACGCACGCGTCTTCCTGAACGTCCAGGGTCGTGAGCCCGAGGGCGTGATCCCGCCGGAGCAGTACGAGGCCGTGCGCGCGGACCTCGCGCGGCGCATCTCGCAGATCCCGGACGACGCCGGCAACCCGATCCCGACCGCGGTGTACACGCCGGAAGAGCTGTACGACGAGCCGCAGGGCGTTGCGCCGGACCTGATCGTCGTCTTCGGTGATCTCTACTGGCGCTCCGTCGGGACGATCGGCGGCGACGAGGGCATCCAGACACTCGAGAACGACACGGGCCCCGACGATGCGAACCACGCCCAGGACGGCCTCTACATCGTCGCCGGTCCCGGTGTCGAAGCGCGCGGACGCCACGACGCCCATCTGCTCGACATCGCACCGACCGTGCTCGAGATCCTCGAGATCGAGCAGCCGGAGGGCATGCGCGGCGCGAGTCTCGGCCGCGACCTCGCGGTTGCGTAGGTGTCGCAGCGAAAGCGGTAGTACGCTCGCGGACATCGATCTGCGACCCAAGGAGGTGGGTCATGGAAGAGTTCAAGGAGCGGCAGCGTGCGATGTGGGCCGCCGGCGACTACGCCACTCTTTCGGAGTACATCCGGGATGTCGGCGAGCTCGTGGTCGAGCGGGCTGGGGTCGAGGCTGGAATGGCAGTGCTCGACGTCGCCTGCGGAACGGGCAACGCGGCAATCCCGGCCGCCCGCGCAGGAGCGGTGGTAAAGGGCCTCGATCTCGTGCCCGAGCTCCTCGAAGGCGGACGCAAGAAGGCCGCTGCCGAAGGTCTCGAGATCGAGTGGGTGGAAGGGGACGCCGAGGAGCTTCCGTTCGAGGACGACTCCTTCGACCGCGTGTTCTCGACGTTCGGGCACATGTTCGCGCCTCGCCACCAGCGAACGGCGGACGAGATGGCGCGTGTGTGCCGCGCGGGTGGCGCGATCGCGATCTGCTGCTGGACGCCCGAGGGATCGGCCGGCGACGTTGTCAGGGCGAGCGGCTCGTACATGCCGCCTCCGCCGGACTTCGCCTCACCGCCCATCCTTTGGGGAACGGAGGAGCACGTCCGCGAGATGTTCGAATCGGCTGCGACGGAGTTCGAGTTCGAGCGTCACTCGACGAGGATCGAGGAGGAGTCGGTCGAGGGCTTCGCCGACTTCTTCATGGATCGCTTCGGACCATTAGTGACGGCGAGGCAGATGCTCGGCGAGCGCTTCGGCGAGCTACGAGCGGAGATCCTCGCGATCTGGGCGAGGTGGAACGAGGCCGACGACGGGCGGCTAGTCCTCCCGCAGGAGTACCTGCTCTCCGTGATCCGCCTCTGAACGAGGCTGCGCGTCCATCTCGCGGAACGCGGGGTTGAAGAAGCCGTAGGTCGTGACTGCGAGGTAGCAGAGCCCGATCGCGAGCATCGTCGATGCGACGCCGATCTGCTCGACCACGACCGCTCCGATCAGGATTCCGAGCGGGATCGAGGCCCATGCACCGGCTCTCGTGGCGCCGAATACACGCCCGCGAAGTTTCACGGGCACGACCTCCGATGCGACCGTGAGCAGGAGCGGGTTGAGCGGGCCTGCCGCGAAGCCGACGATTGCGAGCGCTGCGAGCGTGGCTTCGAGCGGCGGCAACGTGGCGAGGACGAGGTACATCAGGGGTATCACCGAGAAGCAGCCGACGAAGGTCAGTCGTCTTGGGAGCCGGTGGCCGATCGCGCTGTAGGCGAGCGCCCCGACGAGGCCGGCTCCGCCCACGACGCCGTACATCAACCCGAGGTCCCCCGCGCCGTCGTACGCCTCCTGTGCGAGCACGGGGAAGATGACCGGGTCCGGCGCGTCCAGGAAGTTCGTCAGCAGGACCGTCAGCACGATCGCGCGGATCAGGCGATGACCCCAGATGAAGCGCATCCCCTCCGCGAGCTCGCCCAGGAACCGGCCCTTCGGCTCCGCGTCCACGTCGGCGCCCGGCTCGCGCTGCGGTCGCGGGATCGCGCCGGCCACGATCGCGGCGGACACGACGAAGCTCGCCGCGTTGAGCCACAGAGCCGTCGTCGCCCCGAGGCTCGCAACCAGGAGTCCTCCGAGCGGCCCGCCGACGAGCAGTGACCCCTGCTGGATGCTGCCCCGGATCCCGCTCGCGCGCTCCATGCGGACGCCGGCGAGCTCGACGACGTCGGGGAAGAGCGCCTGGCGAGCGGTCGCTCCCGGCGCATCGAGCAGCGCGCCGAGGAACACGAGCCCCATGAGCTGCCAGAGCTCGATCCCGACCGTGGAGTGGATCAACGGGATTGCCGCCACTGCGCCAGCGCTCGCGAGATCCGCCGCGACGCTCGTCGTGCGGAACCCGAGCCGGTCGACGATGACGCCGCCGAAGAACGCAGCGAGAACCGCCGGCAGGAAGTTGAAGAAGACGGCGAGCCCGGTGAGTGCCGCGCTTCCCGTCGTGACGAGCACGAACCACGGCACCGCCAGCAGCGCGACCGCGTTCCCGACGAGCGAGATCGCGTCCGCCACGTAGAGGGCGTACAGAGGGCGGCGTGTCGGCACAGGCGTCACAGCGGGTCGTGCGTGCGCTCAGCTGCCGTCGGGCCAGCCGCCGCGGTGCAGCACCAGCGGGTAGTGCGGCAACACGGAGCGCGGATCCTTCACCAGCGCTTCCGTGCGGTCGCGATACGGTTTGCTCGCGCGCCAGCCGCCGGGGTGCGGATGCAGCCCTCGCGAGAGGTCGGGGTGGGTGAGCACGCTCTCGAGCGACGATCGAAGCCGGCCGACGTCGCCCGCTCCGAAACGCCTTCGCCACCCCTTTTCCACCTCGGTGTGCCGCGCGCGTAGACCCTTCTGCACCTCGCGACCCTTCGCAGTCAGGCGAGCGCGCTTCGTCGGAGCCGAGGTACCTTCGACGACGACGAAGCCGCCCTTCGTGAGGAACCTCAGCGCAATGCTCGTCGCTTCCTTCGAGACCCCGGCGGCGCGCGGCAACTCTCCGACGTGCACGCCCGCCTCGTCGAGGACACGGACGAAGTTCGAGCCCAAGGGCAACGACAGCTCCGACGCGCGTTCGAAGTCGAGTGTGTACGCGAGGAGGACCTGGGAAAGGACCGCGGAGAGGTGGCCACGACTCTCTCCCGCAATGCCTTTCTCACGAGGCGAGAATCCCGCGGCCATCCCGTCCGAGCTGGCGACGATCGGCACGTACTCGGGCAGCTCGACGTCGAGTCGACCGACGACCGATCGGAGCAGGTCACTGAGGTCGCCGACCACGTCTACGCCGAACCGCTGCGCCCAGCGCGTGTCGACCTCGTCGAAGAGCCGCGGCCAGATCTCCTGCGCCTTCCGCCCGGCCGGAGTGGGACGGACCACCCACTCGCTTCGCAGCGCCCGACCGCTTCCCCGTCCCTCCCGCTTGACTTTCGGCGGCCGCCGGACCGATGCGGGCGCCACGAAGACGTACCGCCACCGCTCCATGCCGCCGACCGTGGAGAGCACCCGCGCCTTCGGCAGCCCCGCCGCCTCGGGAAGCGCACCGACCGTGATTCCGTCGCCGACGAAACGGAGGAAGTTCGACCACATCACGACCGACGCGACGCGGGCGCGCTGTCCCGTCTCCGCGAACCGGCGCTCGAACTCGTTGTCGAGCTCGATGGTGTGCGCCACGAGCGGCTGCGACAACAGGGTCGAGAGCGGCAAGGGCGCGGACATGCCCCGCGATGCTAGGTCGGACGGCCGTCGTGGGAGAGTGGAAGTGCGCCGTCAATACACTGGGCCGCGCTCATGAACGTCGTCGTCTACGTGTCGGACGCGCTTCGCGCGGACCATCTCGGCTGCTACGGCGCCCGCTTCCTGAACACGAGGACGATCGACGACCTGGCCGCGGGCGGTATTCGCTTCGACCAGGCGATCAGCGCCGCGCCCTGGACGGCGCCGGCGATGACGTCGATGGTGACCGGGCTCTACGCCCACCACCACGGGTACCTGCACTGGGACGCCGAGCTCGATCCCACGACCGAGACGCTCTTTCGCGCCTTCTCGGCCCATGGCTACGAGGTGGGCACCTTCGTCTTCGACACGAACTACCTCTTCAAGGAGATGCCCGAGGCGAACGTGCTGGGGACGAGCGAGACGCTCGACGGCGCGATCGAGTGGCTGCGGGACAACCGCGAGAAACCCTTCCTGCTCTTCTTCCACAACTGGGCGACCCACATGCCCTACGAGATCCTGCACTCCGAGCGCAAGGACTGGCTCGCAGCCAAGCAGGAGGTCATCGGTGGCATTCAGGCCGATTCGGCGTCGGCGCTCGAGGCCACGCGCGAGGGGTACCGGAGAGCGGTCGAGCGCCAGTCGGAGGTGCTCGTGGCGTCGATGCTCGACGAGCTCGAGAGCCTCGGGCTCCGCGAGAAGACGGTGCTCGCGTTCCTCTCCGACCACGGGGAGTCGTGGGGCGAGCGCTTCCCGGACAAGCAGGACGTCCAGGGCGTGTACCACATGCATGGCGCAGCACTCTTCGACGAGATCGTCAACGTCCCGTTGATTCTCTCGGCCCCCGGTCGGCTCGACCCGGCGGTGGTTCGCGAGCAGGTGCGCTCGGTCGACCTGATGCCGACCCTGCTCGAGCTCGCGGGGCTTCCCGCAAGGGACACGGACGGCGAGTCGCTGCTGTTGCTCGAGGGCGACCGCCCGGCGGTCGTCGCCGGAACCGACAAGGGCGCGCTGACGAAGCTTGCAGTCCGCATGCCGCCGTGGAAGCTGATCCTCGACGTCGAGAGCGGGGCGGAGGAGGCCTACAACCTCGAGACCGACCCACGGGAGCTCGAGAGCCGTCCCTCCGACATCCCCGCCGAGCTCAGGGAGCTCGTCTTCCGCGAGCTCGAAAGCGCCGAGCGGCGGGAGCTCACCGAGGAGGAGGAGGCGACCGTCGCGCGACGGCTCGCCGACCTCGGCTACCTGTAGGCATGGCCGCGCTTACCGAGCTCTACGAGCGGATGTTCTTCATTCGCCGCTTCGAGGAGTCGCTCCTCGACCTCTTCGCGCAGGGGAAGCTCGTCGGCACGACCCACACCTACATCGGCCAGGAGGCGAACGCGGTCGGGATCATCGACCACCTCGAGCGCGAGCGGGACGTGATCTTCTCGAACCACCGCTGCCACGGGCACTACCTCGCGTTCACGGACGACGCGTTCGGCCTGCTCTGCGAGGTGATGGGGAAAGCACCCGGCGTCTGCGGTGGCAAGGGCGGCAGCCAGCACCTGTGCAACGGGAACTTCTACTCCAACGGCGTTCTCGGGAGCATCGTCCCGGTCGCGACCGGCATCGCGCTCGCGGAGAAGAAGAAGCGCACGGGCGCCGTCTCGACGGTGTTCCTCGGCGACGGCACGCTCGGCGAGGGAGTCACGTACGAGTCGCTGAACATGGCCTCGCTCTGGAAGCTCCCAGTCCTCTTCGTCGTCGAGAACAACCACTACGCGCAGTCGACGCCGGTCGAGCTCGAGCTCGCCGGGTCGATTCCCGCGCGTGCGGCGGCATTCGGCGTCGAGACGGCGGAGCTGGCTACCACGGACGTGGATGAGATCCACGAGACGGCCGGGCGCGCGGTCACGAGGATCCGCGAGACGGGCGAGCCGTTCTTCCTCGTGCTCGATACCTACAGGTTCAGCCCGCATTCGAAGGGCGACGACAACCGCGATCCCGCGGAGATCGACGCGCGCCGCGAGCGCGACCCGCTCACGGTTGCAGGTGCGCGACTGGGAGACGGCGAGCGAGCCCGCATCGAGGAGGCATGCGAGAGCCGCCTCGTGGAGACGATCGCCGCCGCCGAGGATGCGCCCGCAGCGACTCCGGAGGCCGCGTGACCCAGAAGCGCTGCGTCCAGGTCCTGAACGAGGCGCTGCACGAGGTCTTCGCCGAGCGCGACGACGTCGACCTGCTCGGTGAGGACATCCTCGACCCGTACGGCGGAGCGTTCAAGGTCACGCAGGGCCTGAGCGACGCCTACCCGGACCGCGTGCTCACGACCCCGATCTCCGAGGCGTCGCTCTTCGGCGTCGCCGCCGGGATGGCGCTCCGCGGCCGCCGCCCGATCCTCGAGATCATGTTCGGGGACTTCATCGCCCTCGGCTTCGACCAGATCGTCAACGGGATCGCGAAGTTCCGGGAGATGTACGACGACCAGGTCACGGTCCCGCTCGTCGTCCGCACGCCCATGGGCGGTCGCCGTGGGTACGGGCCGACGCACAGCCAGTCGCTGGAGAAGCTCCTGCTCGGCGTGCCGAACATCGTCGTCGTCGCGGCCAGCGAGTGCCACGACCTGCGAGGCCTCGTCGTCTCGGCGGTCGAGGACGAGCGCCCCGTGTTCCTGATCGAGAACAAGCTCATGTACGGCAGGCCGAACCGCAGGCCCGAGGAGGGGCACATCGGCGAGCTCGCGGTGCGGGAGACCGACGCGCTCTATCCCGCGCTCACCTTCTCCGGAACCGACTTCACCGAAGGGACGGCGACGATCGTCACCTATGGAGGCATGGTGCCCGTGGTGCTCGACGCGGTCACCGAGCTGATCCTCGAGCACGAGATCTTCTGCGAGGTCGTCGCGCTCTCGCAGCTTCTGCCGATCGAGCTCGAGCCGGTGCTCGAGTCGGTCGCCCGCACGGGCGCGCTCATCACCGCCGAGGAGGGCACGCTCACGGGCGGGTTCGGGGCAGAGATCGCCGCGCGCGTGACGGAGGCGGCCTGGAGCGATCTCCGTGGTCCGGTGCAGCGTGTGGCCGCCCGCGACGGGATCATTCCCTCTGCGCGGACGCTCGAAGAGGCGATGTTGCCGAGCGCTCACGACGTCGTCGAGGCGATCGTCGCCCTCGAAGGCGTGAGACAGTAAGGCGTGCTCGAGATCGTCCTGCACGCGGGAGGACGCGAACACGGAGTTCGCGCTGCTCTCCGATGGCTCGTGGAGGACCGGCGCGGAAGTTGACGCGAGGGCCAGCCGGTCTGCGTCGTCGAGACGACGAAGGCGACCGTCGAGGTCGAAGCGCCGGGCGCCGGCACGATCGTCCAGCTCTTCGTGGAGGGCGTCGAGGTCGAGCTCGGCAAGACGGTCGCCTACGTCGCCGAGAGTGCCGAGGAGCTCGCCTCGCTCGAGACGGACGCCGAGCGCGAGAAGCCTGCACCGAAGCCGGCTGCGACGGATCGCAAGGCGACCCGGAAGGCCACCGAGCTCGCAGAGCGGCACGGAGTCGATCTCGCGGGTATCGAGAAGCGGGGCTTCATCACCGAGAAGGACGTCGAGGAGCTCATCGCGCGCCAGAAGGCCGCCTCGCCGGAACGCGGATCGCCGCTCGCGGGTGTCTCGACCGAGAACGTCACGCTTCCCGCGTCGTTCGAGCTCGACGAGACGACAGGGGCGCTCGACCCGGACTTTCTCGATTCGCTTCGCGCCGACCCCGACTCCTTCCGGCGCCTCTCACCGGACGAGAAGATCTCGACCCTGAGGGGGCACGGAGCCCAGATCGGTGAAGACGTCGTCCTCGGCGAAGGCACGCTCGTCGTCGCGCCGCAGGTCGTGATCGAGGACGGCGTCGAGATCGGCCCGCGCGCGACGGTTCGGTGCGAGGAGATCGTCGCCATCGGCGCCTCGAGCCAGTTCGGCGCAGACCTCGAGCTCGCCTGCCGGCGCGCGTTCCTCGGCGCGGGGATCTGGGCCGGGAGGTCGATCCGGTTCGGTGGCGGCGGCCACCGCGATCCGTGGGCGGTGCTCACGGTCGGAGACCTCGCGTTCGTCGGCGACGAGGCCTTCGTCAACGTCTGCCGCCCGGTGCTGATCGGGCGCGAGGTGTTCCTGACGATGCGGTCGCTGATCGTCACGCACAACATCGGGCACTCCGTGCTCGAGGGCTTCGAGAACCGCTTTGCGCCCGTCGTCCTCGAAGACCGGGCGCAGGTCGGCCTCGGCGCAGTGATCTACGCCGGCTGTCGAATCGGCGCCGAGGCGATCGTCGCGTCGAACTCCTACGTCACGTCCGACATCGCGCCGGGCTCGTTCGCGATCGGCGTACCCGCGCGCGTCACGGGAAGCTCGAGTCACAAGGTCTCGCGTGCGCGGCAGACCGAGCTCGGTCGCCGCATGATCGACGACCTGCACGAGCTGCTCGCGCTTCGCGGGCACGAGATCTCGGCGATCGAGGACGGCGACACGCGCGAGTTCGAGGTCGACGGCGTGACGGTGGCGTTCGCGCCGACGTTCACGGAGGCGAGCCCGGAAGCGATCGTCCTCACGCTCGAGGTGCAGGCCGAACCCCCCGAGGGCGTCGCAGTCCTCGACCTCCTCGAGCGTCGCGTGCACGGCTCCGGCGGAGTCGTCCTCGACTCGGTGCGCGAGTTCTGCCGCAAGCGCGGGATCCGTTTCGAGCCCGGCCCGTGGCGCTACCGCGGCGGCCTGCTCTGACCTAGGCCCGTTCCGCCAGGCCCTCCTAGACGTTCGTGGGGTAGAAAAGGGCCGCAAATTCGATGAAGATGCGCCCGGCACATGCTGCGCCCGCTCGCGCTCATCGTCGTAGGAACTGCCGTCGTCTTCGGCGTCGGCGCAGGCTCGCTCCCCGCCGCGCCTCAGCAATCGCCGAACGCCGTCAAGGGCGAGTTGATCGTCGGTTTCGCGGAGGGCGTCTCGCGTAACGAACAGAACGCGATCTTGAAGGACGCCGGCGCGACCTCCAAGAAGCGCTTCGGCCAGATCGACGCCGTTCTCGTCAAGGTGAAGGACGACGAGGAGGCAACCGTCACCAAGCTGCTATCGAGCGAGCCGGGGGTCTCGTACGTCGAGCCGAACCACGTCGTGAGCATCGCCGTCACGCCGAACGATCCCTCGTTCAGTCAGCTCTGGGGCTTGCACAACACCGGTCAGACCGGTGGGACGAACGACAAAGACGTCGACGCTCCCGAGGCTTGGGACTCCGCGACCGGCGATCCGAACATCGTCGTCGCCGTCACGGACACGGGTGTCGACTTCTCGCATCCCGACCTCGTCTCACAGCGCTGGATCAACGCGCTCGATCCGGTGGGCGGCGGCGATGACGACGAAAACGGCCTGGTCGACGACTGGAGCGGCTGGGACTTCGTGAACGGCGACAACGACCCGTTCGACGACCACCGCCACGGCACGCACGTCTCGGGAACGATCGGCGCGGACGGAAACAACGGCGTCGGCGTCGTCGGCGTCAACTGGAACGTGAAGATCATGGCGCTCAAGTTCCTGAACTCCGCCGGCTCGGGCACGACCGCGGATGCGATCGCCGCGACGCTCTACGCGGCGGATCACGGCGCCGACGTCTCGAGCAACTCCTGGGGTGGGGGACCGTACGACCAGGCACTGCTCGACGCGATCGAGTACGGCGCCTCGCGAGGAATGCTCTTCGTCGCCGCGGCCGGGAACGACGGCTTCAACAACGACGTCACTCCGACGTATCCGGCGACGTACAGCTCGGACGCCGTCCTCGCCGTCGCCGCGACCGACTCGAACGACGGGTTGGCCTTCTTCTCGAGCTACGGCGCGAAGTCGGTCGATCTCGGAGCTCCCGGCGTCGGCATCCTCTCGACGACGCCCGGGAACACCTACGGGACCTTCGACGGGACGTCGATGGCCACGCCGCACGTTGCGGGCGCCGCCGCGCTCGTCGAAGACCGGTTCCCGGGGGCGACGCTGTACGGGATCAAGGCGCTGCTCATGAACGCCGTCGATCCTGCGTCGTCGCTGGCGGGGAAGACGGTGACGGGCGGCCGCCTCAACATCGGCAATGCGCTCGCCTGCGCGAACGAGCCGAAAGTCGTGCTGAGCGCTCCGGCGAACGGTTTCGTCGCCGGGGTGAACGACGTGATCCCGATCAAGGTTCTCGGCGCCAACTGCGCCGTTCCGGCCGGCCTCGGCAACGTCACCGCCACCGTCAACGGGACACCGGTGGCGCTTTCGGCCGCGAGCCCCGATACGGGTCTGTACACGGGGAGCTACACCGTCAACGGGCCGGGCGCGCTGACGGTCACGGCGACGGTGACGATCGGCAGCTCGACGGACAGCCAGACGGCGAGCGGCAACGCGTACCCGAACTACACCTGCCAGGAGGCCCCGTTCTCGTGGGTCGACGTGACAGGTGTGGCGCCGCTCGTCGGCGCCGACGGCGACGATGCGTTCTCGACGCTCAACATCGGATTCCCGATCTCGTTCTTCGGGCAGACGTACTCGACCGCGTATGTCTCCTCGAACGGCTTTCTCACCCTCGGGTCGAACGCGGGGGTGACCGCCCCCCTCAATGCGGCGATTCCCACCACCGGGGCGCCCAACGGCGTCATCGCACCGTTCTGGGACGACCTGTACCCGGGAGCGAGCGGCTCTGTCCATGCCGCGGTCAGCGGCACGGCGCCGAACCGCACGCTCTACGTCGAGTGGTTCAACGTCCCGCACTTCGCCTTCCTCTCGACCAGCGGCCCGGTCACGTTCGAGGCAATCATCAAGGAGAACGGCGACGTCCGATTCCAGTACCTGGACACGAGCTTCGAGCCGGCCGGTAATCCGGCGTGGAACCAGGGCGGCTCGGCGACGGCCGGCGTGGAACGGCCGGACGGCGTGGTCGGTCGGCAGGTCTCCTTCAACCAGCCGCTGCTGACGGACGGTCGGGCCGTGAGCTGCACCTTCGGTGCGCCTCCGCCACCTCCGCCCGCGCCGACGATCACCACCACGAGCCTCACGAACGGAACGGTCGGAGTGGCATACAACGCGTCGCTGGCCGCGACCGGTGGCACCCCGCCGTACAACTGGTCGCTCGAGTCGGGCACGCTCCCAGCGGGGCTGTCGCTCAACTCCTCGACCGGCGCGATCACGGGCACCCCCACAGCTTCCGGCACATCGCCCTTCACGGCCAAGGTCACCGATGGCGCGACGCAGAGCGACACCCAACCGCTCTCGATCACGGTCGCGCCGGCACCGGTGACCCCGCCGACGATCACGACGACGAGCCTGCCCGACGGCACGGTCGGCACGACGTACTGGGCAGACGCTCGCCGCGGTCGACGGCACGCCGCCGTACACGTGGTCGGTTGTCGGCGGGAACGCCGCCGCCGGCCTCGACCTGTTCCTCGACGGGCGAGCTCACCGGACATCCGACGAGTGCAGGCACGTTCACGTTCACTGCCAAGGTCGACGACGCGGGGGCTCCCTCGCAGTCGGACACCCAAGAGCTCACCGTCACCATCGACCCCGAGCCGATGCCGCCGCCTGAGATCACGACGACGAGCCTTCCCGGCTGGCGCCGTGGACGTCTCCTACGACGCGACCTTGCAGGCGACCGGCGGCACGCTGCCTACGACCTGGTCGATCGAGCCGGGCGGCTCGCTCCCCGCGGGGCTCACGCTGAACCCCTCGACCGGCGCGATCACCGGGACGCCGACGACCGGTGGCACCTCCTCGTTCACCGTCAGGGTGACCGACACCGCGGCGCGAACCGACACCCAGCCGCTCTCGATCACCGTCACCGGCTCCACGCAGGTGACGGCCACCCCGAACGCGACGACGGTGCTCACCGGCACGTTCAAGTCGGGGTCGGCGGCCAGCCTCGCCGCGAACGACGACTCGTTCTACGAGGTGACCTCGAGCACGTCCGGGCAGAAGACGACCGCGTGGTACGGCAGCTTCTCGGGAGTCGCCGACGCTCTCTCGAACCTGCGCGTGAGCTATGCGGGGAAGAACTCGCGCTCGTGCGCGCAGACGGTTGACATCTGGAACTGGAACAACTCGCGCTGGGTGGAGCTCGACTCCCGGTCGGTGGGCACGACCGAGGTCTCCATCGCGAATCTCGTGCCGGGCGGCACGCTCTCACGGTACGTCAGCGGTACGACCGGCGACGGCGAGCTCCGCGTCCGCGTTCGCTGCCGTGTGTCAGGGGTGCCGTTCTTCTCCAGCGGCGACCTGCTCCAGATCTCGTACCAGCGGCCCTAGCTCATTGCGGCGGTGGCGCCCTCGGGCGCCTCCGCATACGGCAGCCCGTCGAGGAGGCTGTGCACCACCCGCGCGTCTCCGTGCACCGCGAGGCAGTCGATGTCGCGGTCGACCACGAAGTGGAAGAACCCCGTCGGATTACATTCGACGACTGCGTCCGGGCTCTCGACCGAGCCCTCGCATACCTCTCCGTCGGCGATCGAGGCGACCTCGTCGCCCACGCGGAACTCGATCCGCGCATCTGTCGGGTGCGGGGGGAACGCCATCTGCATCGCGCCGGCGAGCCAGCCGGGCTCGAGATCCTCGTCCCGTGCTGGCGGCCCCAGCGACCGCGCGCCCCAGTGGGCCAGCACGTGCATCACCGGGCGGAGCTCCTGCCCGTACTCGGTGAGCTCGTAGACGGTTGAGGCCGCGGGCGGCGGAAGGCGCCGGCGTGCGACGACTCCGTGGCGCTCGAGGTCCTTGAGGCGAGCGGCGAGGATGTTCGTGCCGCAACCCTCGAGGTTGGCGTGCAGGTCGGAATAGCGGAGCTGGTCGTGCTCGATCAGCTCGCGCACGATGAGGAGCGACCACCGCTCGCCCACGACGTCGAGGGCATGCGCGATCGGGCAGTACTGGTTGTAGCTCTTCATGCCGCTCCCGATTGTACACCGGATTCTTGCATTGTGGAAGTTCTTACTTGTATTTTGAAAGTACGTGCTGTAGTATCGCAACCTTCATCGGACGGACAACGAGCGGAAGGGTCTCTCATGGTCGCTTCGGATCGCATGAAATGGTTTGCTCTGGCGCTTCTCTGCGTCACGCAGTTCCTCGTCGTTCTCGACATCGCGATCGTCAACGTCGCTCTCCCGTCGATCCAGGCGGATCTCGGGTTCTCGCAGGACGACCTGCAGTGGGTCATCAGCGCCTACGCGCTCGTGTTCGGCGGCTTCCTGCTGCTCGGTGGCCGTTTGGCGGACATCATCGGACGGCGTGTGGTGTTCATGGCAGGGCTCGTCATCTTCTCGGTCGGCTCACTGCTCTGCGGGTTCGCGTGGGACGACACGTCGCTCATCGTCGCCCGCGCGCTCCAGGGCCTCGGCGCCGCGACCATCACGCCGGCTGCCCTCTCGATCTTGACGACGACCTTCACCGAGGGGCGCGAGCGGAACATCGCGCTCGGCGCCTGGGGTGCCGTCGGCGGCTTCGGCGCCGCAGCCGGCGTCCTCGTGGGCGGGATCCTCACCGACCTCCTCTCGTGGGAGTGGATCTTCTTCGTGAACGTCCCGGTCGGCATCGCCGCCCTGGCGCTCTCGCCGATCCTGCTCCGTGAGAGCAAGGACGCGCACGGTCAGAGCCATGACATCCCCGGCGCGGTGCTCGTGACCGGGGGTCTCATCCTGCTCGTCCTCGGGATCACGCAGGGCCGGCAGTGGGAGTGGGCCTCGGCGAAGACGATCGGCGTCTTCGTCGTCTCAGGACTGATGTTGGTCGCTTTCGCTCTCTGGGAGCAGCGTCAACGCGACCCACTCGTTCCGTTCTCGATCTTCCGATTGCAGACGCTCACGGCGGCGAACGTGGCGGGGTTCATCATGGGCACGGCCATGTTCTCCATGTTCCTGATGCTGACGCTCTACATGCAGCAGGTGCTCGGGTACTCGCCGATCAAGACGGGAGTGGCCTACCTCGCGGTCGCCGGAACCGCGATCATCTGGGCGAACGTCGCCGCGGTCGCCGTGAACAAGGTCGGGGTCAAGCCTGCGCTCATCCTTGGCATGGGGTTGCTCACCGCCGGGCTCGTGTACTTCACGCAGGTGTCCGTCGACGGCTCCTACTGGGCCGATCTCTTCCCGGGCTTCCTGATCCTCGGGGTCGCGATCCCGTTCGCCTTCGTCCCGATCACGATCGCCGCGCTCGCGGGGACGAAGCCGCAGGAGGCCGGTCTCGCGTCGGGGTTGATCAACACGTCGCAGCAGATCGGGGGCGCGGTCGGCATCGCGATCCTCTCGACCATCGCTGTGTCGACGACGGACAATGCGGTTGCCGACGGTGCTGGGGTGCCGGTCGCGCTCACCGACGGGTTCGTGAACGCGTTCTGGGCAGGCGCGGGCATTGCGCTCGTGGGCCTGCTCGTCTCGATCTTCATGGTCCGCGGGCGCGACCTGCGACAGGAGGCGCCCGTCGCAGAGCCGGCGCTCGAGGCGGCCGCCTAGGCTGCGGGGAGTGATTCGAGCGCTCTCGGTGGTTCTCGTCGCCGCGGTCCTTACGGGGTGCGGCGGCGAGAATCCGCGCGAGGCTGATCCGATGAGCGATCAGAAGCTGATCGAGGCGGCGCGGACCGGGGACGCCGACGGAGGTGCGCGCCCTGCTCGAGCAGGGCGCGCGCGTCGATGCAGCGGAC
Organism: uncultured Actinomycetes bacterium; assembly: GCA_963721795.1. Taxonomy (GTDB): domain Bacteria; phylum Actinomycetota; class Thermoleophilia; order Gaiellales; family Gaiellaceae; genus GMQP-bins7. Next base: position 104,304 of record CAVRLT010000020.1, on the reverse strand, counting down.
TCCTCCGGTGCGACGGCGCTCGTTGCCGCGGCGTACGGGAATCACGTCGAGGTCGCGCGCCTGCTCGTCGAAGCGGGCGCCGACGTCGACGTGAAGGATGCGACCGAGCAGAGCGCCTACCTCATCGCGACGAGCGAGGTCGGAGACGACACGGAGCTCCTCGAGCTGACGCTCGACGCCGGCGCGGACGTGAACGCGAAGGACAGCTACAACGGCACCGGTCTGATTCGAGCGGCGGACCGTGGCTACGTCGAGATCGTCCGGCGCCTGCTCGAGACCGACATCGACGTCGACCACGTGAACCGGCTCGGCTGGACCGCGCTGCTCGAGGCGATCATCCTCGGCGGTGGCGACGAGCGGCACGTCGAGACCGTCCGCGTGCTCGTCGACGGCGGGGTGGACGTGAACCTCGCCGACGGCGACGGCGTGTCACCACTGGCACATGCACGCGCGCACGGGTACGACGAGATCGTCGCCATCCTCACCGACGCCGGCGCGACGACTAGGCGGAGAAGTTCAAACCTGCCGACTTCACACCCCGAAGCGCTGCTCGTTCGGGCACCGCATAAAGGGGTCGTAACGCGCGACCGGAATCCGCGCTAGCGGATTCCGGTCTCTGCGCACGAATCACTCGATGTTGCCGCAGGACGTGTACGTCGCGAGGTCGTCGTCGGACATGTGCAGGTTGATCGCGTAGTCCGAGCCCGTGAGCGTCTCGATCGACGCTTCGACTGTCGCCTCCGACGTCCCGTCGGTGACGTTCGGCAGCCCGAACGCCGGCTCCGGATTCAGATCGTCCCCGCAACTGCCCTCGTGGATGTGCGCGGGCTGCGACGCGGAGACCGGCTCGCCGTCGATCTGGATGGACACGGTCGTCGTTTCACCGTCTCCGGTGAGCGTGGCTGTTCCGGTCTGACCGGAACCGGCCTCCTCCGCGAGCTCGACGGTCACCTCGTCGCCTGCGGCATCGTCGTCATCGTCACTTCCGCAGCCGGCGAAAGCGAACACGGCGAGCGCCATCGCGACGATCAGGAGCGGTAGCTTGCGCATCTATGACCTCCCTCGTGGTCGGTGTAGGCGAATGGGGTCATACCCGCGCGGGGCATGACTGACACTCTGTAGTTCGCACGATGCGAGCCAACGGATCGCTCACCGCTGTCGCGCGAGCCCGCTGCTCACCTGACGAGCAAGCCGCTCCGTGAACTCGGCGTCGAGCGGCTCGCCGCTGAAGAGGAGCCGGTAGAAGACTGCGCCGTGGAGCGTGTCGACCGCGAGCTCGAGATCCGCGTCGGCCCTGAGCTCCCCGCGATCGCGTGCGTGCTCGAGCACCGTGAGCATCGCGCTCCGGCGAGCGGGAACGACTTCGAGGTGGAACCCCTTGGCGAGGTCGGGGTCGTGCTGCAGGTCGGCGACGAGGCCGGCGACAACGCGTCCTCCGATCGGCTGTGCGAGGACGTCGATGAGCCAGTGGAGGAGCGCGCGGATGTCTGCGAGCGTCGAGCCCCGCGCCGCTGGTTGCGGCACGGTGTCCGACCCGGCCAGGTACGCCTCGAGAGCGAGCGCCGCCTTGGACGGCCACCAGCGGTAGATCGTCTGCTTGCCCACGCCTGCGCGCGCGGCGACGCCCTCGATGGTCAGCGCCCGGTAACCGCGCTCGACGAGAAGCTCCTGGGTCGCGTCGACGATCGCGTCGTGGGAGCGCTGGCTCCGGCGTCGCCCGCGCTCTGCGTCGGTGGCATGCACGCTTCGTCTAAAGTACCACTAGACGAGACGTATCGTCTCAGAAAGGAGCCCGGTGATACGTCCACGTGCCAGCGGATCGCTCGTCGCCTCTCGCGGCCCGCTCGTGCTGCTCGGCCTCTGCGCGATCCCGGTCGCTCTCTGGGCGTTCTCGGCCCCGCTCGACACCCGCTTCACCGGCGAGTTTCGGACGCTCACGAGCATTGCGGTCATCTGTGCGCTCGCGGGCACGTCGGCGTTCGCTCTCAACCTCGTCCTCGGTGCGCGGCTCGGGCCCGTGGAGTGGCTCTTCGGTGGGCTCGACCGCATGTACGACGCCCATCGCCTGAACGGTGAGATCGCGTTCGCGCTGCTCCTCGCGCACGTGGCTCTGATCCTGGCGAGCCGCGCAACCATCTCCACCGAGACGGCCGTCGACCTGCTCGGCCCCGGAGCGGGCTGGACCGTCTTCGCCGGTGTGCTGGCCTTCGGCGCACTGGTCGTGGCGATCGTGCTGACGCTGTTCGTCCGCGTCGGGCACGAGGTCTTCGTCTACGTCCAGCGCACGTTTGGGTTCGTCTTCCTCGTCGCCTGCTACCACGTCTTCACGACGCCGGGCGCGAAGGACGACTCTCCTGCGCTCGAGTACTACATGGCCGGGCTCGCCACGCTCGGCGTTGCCGCATTCGGGTATCGCTCGCTCTTCGGGAACGTCCTGGTGCGGCGGCGCAAGTACCGGGTCGTGGGAGTCAACCGGCTCGACGAGTTCGTCACCGAAATCGTCATGAAGCCTGCCGAGCGACCGCTCGACTTCCTTCCCGGGCAGTTCGTGTTCGTCAACTTCCGCTCGCTCGAGCTTCATCCCTTCGAGGTCTCGGTTCGCCGCAGGGTCTTCTCCATCCGCCCGGGCGAGATCCGCAACCAGTTCCACCCGTTCTCGATCACCTCCGCGCCGGGCGAGCCCTTGCTGCGGATCACCGTCAAGGCCGTCGGCGACTACACCCGGGCACTGCGATCGCTCGAGGCCGGAGACGAGGCCGTCGTCGAGGGCCCGTACGGCTCCTTCTCGCAGCGCAACGTCGCGAACCGACAGGCAGATCTGGATGGCGGGTGGCATCGGCGTGACGCCGTTCCTGAGCATGGCCCGGAGCCTCGAAAACGGCAACGGTCCCTCGGTCGACTTCTACTACTGCGTCGAGCACGCCGAGGAGGCGCACTTCCTCGACGAGCTCCGCGAGATCGCCTCGCGCAGGGACGACTTCGACGTCGTCCTCGTCCCGCGGGACACCGACGGCTTCCTGACGGCCGAGCGCATCTCCCGGGAACAACCCGATCTCGGCTCGGCAGACGTGCTCATCTGCGGCCCGCCCGCGATGATCGACAGCTTGCGCGCCCAGCTCAGGGCGAGAGGCGTGCGCGGCGAGCGCATCCATGCGGAGGAGTTCGGCTTCGCGAAGGTCGGCCGCCCGAGCGGGGAGGCGTGACCCCGGTGGAGGAGCGGCGTTCGACGACGAGCGTCCTCGTCATCGGCTCCGGGGCAGCGGGCTTGCGGGCTGCCATCGAGCTGGCCGAACGAGGGGTGCAGGTGCTCTGCATCGCCAAGCGGCGCTCGGACGACGCGCACACCGTTCTTGCCTCCGGTGGCATCAACGCGGCGCTCGGGACCATGGATCCGGAGGACAGCTGGGAGCAGCATGCCGCCGACACGCTGCGCGAGGGGTACTGGCTCGGGGATCCGGCCAGCGTCGAGATCCTCTGCCGAGAGGCGCCGGCGGCGATCGACGAGCTCGTCCGGTGGGGGGCGCGTCTCGCCCGTGAGCCCGACGGGCGTCTGACGCAGCGTTTCTTCGGCGCGCACCGCTACCGGCGGACGTGCTTCGCCGGCGACTACACGGGGCGAGAGATCCAGCGCACGCTCGTCGCACGCGCGGCCGAGCTCGGCGTCTCCACGCTCGAAGGGTTCTACGTCACGCGCCTGCTCGTCCACGAGGGCCGCGTCTTCGGCGCGTACGGCTTCGACCTCGACGACGGTGCCCGCCGCCTGATCCTGGCCGATGCGGTCGTCCTCGCCGCGGGCGGGCATACCCGGATCTGGCGGCGTTCCTCTTCGCGGCGGGACGAGAACACCGGTGACGCGATGCGCCTCGCAGCGGAGGCGGGCTGCCGGCTCAGGGACATGGAGCTCGTGCAGTTCCACCCCACCGGGATGGTCTCGCCGGAGGAGTCGGCGGGCACCCTTGTCACCGAGGCGGTGCGGGGTGAGGGAGGTGTCCTACGGAATGCCGCCGGAGAGCGGTTCATGGAGCGCTACGACCCCGACCGGGTCGAGCTCTCGTCGCGCGATCGGGTCGCGCTCGCCAACTTCACCGAGATCGCCGAGGGTCGCGGCACCGAGCACGGCGGCGTGCTGCTCGACATCTCCCATCTCGACCGCGACGTGATCCTCGGCCGGCTGCCGCGGATGTACCGCCAGTTCCTCGACCTCGCGATGCTCGACATCACGACAACGCCGATGGAGGTCGCGCCGACCGCGCACTACTCGATGGGTGGAGTACGGGTCACCGCCGAGACGCACGCCACCGACGTCGCCGGGCTGTACGCGGTCGGGGAGTGCGCGTCGGGCGTCCACGGCGCGAACCGCCTCGGCGGCAACTCGCTCGCCGAGTGCCTCGTCTTCGGGAGGATCGTCGGCGGTGAGGCCGCTCGCTGGTCGGCCGAGCTCGACGTGCAGGTCCGCGATCGCGACGCGATCGACCTCGCGCGGGAGGAGATCGACGAGTGCCTCGCGCGTCGCGGCGACGAGTTCGCGCGTCCGCTGCAACGGACGCTCCGAGACCTGATGTCCGAGCACGGCGGGGTCGTGCGCTCCGAGGGCGGATTGCGCGAGGGGCTCGCGGGCATCGAGGAGCTGCGCCCTCGCGCCGAGGCGATCGAAGTGCGTCCCGACATCGCCGGCTACGCCGACCTCGCCCACGCCTTCGACCTGCGCGGGTCGTTGCTCGCCGCTCGGGCGACGCTCGAGTGCGCGCTCGAGCGGCGGGAGACCCGCGGCTCGCACAACCGCTCGGACTTCCCCGAGCTCGATCCGGGCTTCCGGGTCAATCTCGCGTGGACGAAGGACGGTGCGGTTACCCGGGAGCCGATCGCGTCTCCGTCTGCTGCCGTGCGAGCGCTGGCGGATGGGCCAGAGTTGGACGCCGCCGGTCGTCTGCTCGAGTAGACGCGACAGGCAGACTCCGTCCGTGGCGCCGACGCTCGCCGAAGTCGACACGGAGACACTCCGTCGGAAGATCGAGAACGGCGACGAGCTCGTTCTCGTCGACGCGCTTTCGCTCATCTCGTACGCAGCCTCGCATCTTCCCGGCGCGATCAACATGCCGCCCGAGCAGGTGGACGAGCTTGCCCCCCGGCGCATTCCCGATCTCGCTGCAGAGGTCGTCGTCTATTGCTCGAGCCCGACCTGTACGGCCTCCATAGATGTCGGCGAGCGGCTGCTCGAGCTCGGCTACGAGAACGTCCGCCACTACGCGGGCGGAAAGCGCGCCTGGATCGACGCGGGCCTGCCGCTCGAGGGCGGACGCACGTGACCGCGGACCGACCGGGAAGCATCTAGGCCGTGCGGATGCGCACGGCCCTGCTCGGTCTCGCGATCGGGCTCGCGCTGGCGGACTCGTCGATCGTCACGCTCGCGCTTCCCGAGATCCTGGGTCAGTTCGACGTCGGCGTGACGACGGTCGCGTGGGTGCTGACGTCCTTCAACCTCGTGCTCGCTCTCTCGGCGCTACCGGCCGCTTTCCTCGCCCGACGGCGCCCGCGCCGGGTGTTCGTCGTCGGGACGGTGGTATTCGCGCTGTCGTCGCTCGCGTGCGGCCTGGCAACGTCGTTCGAGCTGCTCGTCGCCGCCCGGTGCGTTCAGGCGGTTGGTGCGGCCCTCGTCGTCACGGCCGCGCTCGCTCTCCTCTCGGGCATCACGCAGAGCGACGCGCAGGCTGTCCGGATATGGGTCGCGGCGGGCGTTCTCGGCGCGGCACTCGGCCCGGCGGCGGGAGGGATCCTGACCGAGGCGCTCGGGTGGGAGTCGATCTTCCTCGTCCAGGTGCCGCTCGTCCTCGTCTCCCTGCTCGCACTCCGAGGCGTGTCCGTTCGTCCGGTGTCCGCACCGGTGGGACGGCCGCATCTGACGGCCAATGCTGCGTTGCTTCTCCTCTCGGGCGGCCTCGTTGCGGCGCTCTTCCTGCTCGTGCTTCTCCTCGTCACGGGGTGGGGCATGTCGCCGGCGGCGGCCGGGCTCGTCGTGACCGTCCTCCCGCTGTCCGCGATCGCGGCCGCCCGGCTCGTCGCCGCGCTCGCTCGGAATCGGCCTGCGGATGGCCAGCGGGGTGATCCTCGTGTCGGGCGGCCTCGCCGGGCTCGCATTCCTGCCACGTGCGGGCTGGGAATGGACGATCGCGCCGCAGGTCCTTGTCGGCGCCGGGATCGGCCTCGCGCTCGCAGCGCTCACGGAGCGAGCGCTTGCAGGACGCGCGCAGCATGTCGTGCACGGAGGCTGGACGCTGGCCGCGCGACACGCAGGGGTCGTGCTCGGGCTGCTCCTGCTCGCACCCGTGCTGACGTCGGCGCTCGAGCAGAGCCGCGAGGAAGCGGTGCGGGCGGGCGCCGCCCAGGTCCTCGACAGCCGGATCCCCGCGCTCGACAAGCTGCGCGTCGCGCAAGACGTGCTCGACGAAGTGGAGGAGGCCGAGGATCGGGGTGAGCTTCCCGACGTGTCCGCGGTCTTCGAGGACCGGCCGGACGACGACGACTACCGCGGTCTGCTCACAGCGCTCCAGGATCAGCTCGATCGCGCGGTCACGGACGCGTTCTCGACCCCATTCCTGCTCGCGGCGGCGATCGCGCTCGCTGCACTCGTCCCCGTTGCGATCTCGCGAGGAGAGGCGCTGTGAGTAGAGCTGCCCCGCTGCTCGTCGCGGTCGCGGCGGTCGCAGCTGTTGTCATCCCCTACCTCGCTCTCGGCGGTGCCGCGTTCGAGCCGGCGCCGGTCGCCGATCCGTGCCTGAAGCGCGACTGGCGAGACCCGGGCGACCTCGAGGCCGTGCTCGAGCAGATCGTCCTCTCCGCGCTCGACGGCGCCGCATGCGAGCTCGGTGTCACCCGCGAGGAGCTCGTGCTCGCGGTGCGGGACGAGTCCTCGCTCGAGGCCTTCGCCGAGGAGCACGGTCTCACTCGAACCGACGCCGAGCAGCTCGTCGAGGACGGGCTCGAGCGAGCGATCGACGACGCCGAGGACGCCGGCGCGTTGCCGGGCTTCGCCGCGTCGCTGTTCCGGCGCGCTGCGGAGAGCCTGCCGCCGTGGCTCCTGCTGGAAGCGGCCGAGCAGTTCGGCGGGCTGCTCTCTCCCTAGGGCCTATAGGACTGTCGGGAGCCAGTCGCGTACCGCTGCGGCCACCGCTGCCGTGTCCGTTCGCAGGCTGTGATCGCCGGGCACCTCGACCACGGTGCGGCCGGCCGTCGCGGGGGGTATCCCGAAACGATCCCGCGAGCCCTGGACGACGAGCGTCGGCACGGTCACCGCGTCGAGCTCGGGCAGCCGGCTCCGGACGGGCGCCGAGCGGCGAGGCGGCACGAGAGGGAAGGCGAGGCAGAGCACGGCGATCGCGCCGGTCGCAGTCGCGGTTCGGCATGCGACTCGAGCGCCCAGCGAGCGACCGCCGACGACGAGTCGAAGACCGCCGAGCTCTTCGGCGCGGAGACGATCGACGACCGTCGTCCAGGATGCGTCGAGATGGTGCGCGGGGGCGGGCGCGCGCCGTTCCGCGACGCGGTAGGGCTGCTCGACGAGAGCGACGCTGACTCCTTCTGCGAGCGCGACCTCGGTGACGGCGACGAGGTCCGGCGCGGCGACTCCTCCCGCGGCTCCGTGCCCGAGGATCAGCGCAGCTCTGGCGTCCTCGACCTGGTGCAGATGTGCCTGCGCGAGCCCGTGCGGCGTCTCGATCTCGACGATGGCCACCTACGGATGCTGCCAGGGCGGTCGGGGTCAGACCCACGGGTCTGACCCCCAGCTGCGACGCACCAGAGGACGGACCACCTAGGATTGCCTCTTCGTGCCGGCTCAGGCTCAGACGACGACGCGGCTCGCAGCTCGCGAGCTGGAGGAACAGCTCGAGCAGCACCGCTCGGAGCTGACCGCGTACTGCTACCGGATGCTCGGCTCGATCGAGGCCGAGGACGCTGTCCAGGAGACGTTCCTGCGCGCGTGGCGGAGCTACGAGCGCTTCGAGGGTCGTTCGGCACTTCGTTCGTGGCTCTACCGGATCGCGACGAACGTCTGCCTCGACATGCTCGACAGCCGAAAGCGACGCGCGCGGCCGATGGATCTCGGGCCTGCCCGGGAGCCCGAGGCCGCCAACCTGAACATCCTCCCGGAGATCACGTGGATCGAGCCGATGCCGGACGGCCGCATCGTTCCCGAGGGAGACCCGGCCGACGTCGCCGTCGCGAAGGAGACGATCCGGCTGGCGTTCGTCGCCGCGCTCCAGCACCTGCCGCCGCGCCAGCGGGCGGTGCTGATCCTCCGCGAGGTGCTGCGCTGGAAGGCGTCAGAGGTCGCGGAGCTCCTCGACACGAGCGTCGCCTCGGTCAACAGCGCGCTCCAGCGGGCACGCGCGACCCTGGAGGCGAGCGACATGACCACCACCGGCACCGCTCCAGTGGTCGACGAAGCCGACGAGGAGCTCCTCGCTCGCTACGTCGAAGCTTTCGAGCGCTATGACATGGACACGCTCACCTCGCTCATCCACGAGGACGCGACGCAGTCGATGCCGCCCTACGACCTCTGGCTCGCCGGCCGCGACGACATCCTCAGCTGGTGGGTCGGACCCGGCGGCGGCTGTCGCGGTTCGCAGGTGATTCCGACGGTGGCCGCGAACGGGGCGCCCGCGTTCGGCCAGTACAAGCCGCGCTCGAGCGGCGAGGGCTACGAGCCCTGGGCGCTCCAGGTGCTCGAGATCGAGAACGGCAAGATCAAGGAGTTCACGTTCTTCCTCGACACGAAGACCGTGTTCCCGCTCTTCGGCCTGCCGCTCGAGTACGCCTGAGACCGGGGTCAGGCTGAAGCCTGACCCCACGCCGCCGGTCCGGGGTCTGGCTTCAGCCAGACCCCGGTTCGAAACGTTCGCCGCGAGCTACGCCTGCGCCCCCACCGCCGGCGCCTCCTGCTCGACGGCTGCCATGTCCATCCAGACGACCTCCCACAGATGGCCGTCCGGATCCTGGAAGCTCCGCGAGTACATGAAGTCGCCCATCTCGATCGGATCGATCGCCGGCGAGCCTCCCCCCGCGAGCGCCTTGTCGGCGAGCTCGTCGACCCCTTCTCGGCTCTCGGAGGAGATCGCCGTGATCACCTCTGTGTGACTCGTCGCGTCGACGAGCTCCTTCTTGGTGAACTCCTTGAACTTGCTCTCCGTGAGCAGCATCACGGAGGCATGATCCGAGACGATCATCAGCGTCGCGGTCTCGTCGGTGAAGCGGGCGTCGAACGAGAAGCCGAGCTTCCTGAAGAAGTCGACGGACCTGTCGAGGTCTTTGACCGGAAGGTTGACGAAGATCATTCGCGAGCCGTGCTGTCCCATGGTTCCTCCTCCTGATCGGGGTTCAATGGGTAGACGCGCGAGGGTCTCGGAACTCATCGCCCCGCTCCTCGCATCGGCAAACATCCTCGAGCCCCATGAAGGCGACGAGGTCGAGCAGCTCGTCCGAGGCGTGGCATAGCGCGACGCGGCAGCCCTGCCGGCGCGCCGCCAGCTCGAGACGCGCCAGCGCGTCGACGGTCACGGCATCGGGGGCGACGCCTGTCACGTCGCAGAGCACGGTCTCGGCCCTGCTCTCGGCGAGCAGCGCGCAGACGCGCGCGCAGAGCCCGGGGAGATCGGCGCGAGTGATCGGGCCGCGGATTGCGAACGCGACCGAAGGCGCCCTGGAAGTGGCCATCGCTAGAGAGACGGGTCGTCGAGCGGAAAGTCATCGAAGGATTCGCTCGGCTGATCGCGCCGAGTAGGAATCGTGGTCGTCGAGCGCGGCGCCGAATCCCTAGCGTTCGACCATGCGGAGTGCGCGATGAGCCGCCGCGGATGGGTTTTCTTCGCCGCGATGTGCGTGATCTGGGGGATCCCGTACCTCCTGATCAAGGTCGCCGTGGACGAGCTCAGCCCGGCCATGCTCGTGTTCGCTAGAACGGCGATCGCAGCGCTCCTCCTGCTGCCGATCGCGGTCGCCCGCGGTGAGCTGCGACCTCTGCTGCCGTACTGGTTTCCGCTGCTCGTCTTCGCCGCGATCGAGATCGCGCTTCCGTGGTTGCTGCTCGGGGTCGCCGAGCAGCGGATCTCGAGCACGCTCACCGCGCTGCTGATCGCCGGCGTGCCTCTGGTGGCGGCGGTGATCGCGCGAACGACGGGAGCACGAGAGCGGCTCGGTCTCCAGAGCGCGCTCGGGCTCCTGATCGGCCTGGTCGGCGTGGCCGCGATCGTCGGCCTGAACTTCGAAGGAGCAGGGCCGCTCGCGATCGGCGCGATGGGCGTCGTCGTCCTTTGCTACGCGACCGGCCCGGCGATCCTGCAGCGCTATCTCGCCGAGGCGCCGGGGCTGGGCGTGATCGCCGTCTCGCTCGGCGTGACTGCCCTCGTCTACCTCCCGATCGCATCCTTCAGCGGCCCCGACGAGATGCCCTCGGCGAAGGTCGTCGGCTCCGTGCTCGGCCTCTCCGTGATCTGCACGGCCGTCGCATTCCTCGTCTTCTTCGCGCTCATCGCGGAGGTTGGTCCCGCGCGCGCAACCGTGTTCATCTACGTGAATCCCGCGGTTGCCGCGATCCTCGGTGTCGCGATCCTCGGCGAGGACTTCACCGTCGGCATGGGCGTCGGCTTCGTGTTGGTGCTTGTGGGTTCCGTCTTGGCGACTCAACCGCGCCGAGCCGCGAGGCCCGCGCAAGTCCCGCTCGAGCCGGCGCGCGAGCCAGTGTGAACGAGAGGCTTACGCCGCGACGTCCTGCGGCTCGCCGACCTCGATCGGGTTCGAGACCGGGTCCTTGCTCCACTCGTGCCACCCGCCGTCGTAGACGGCGATCCGCTCCCAGCCCATGAGGTAGGCGTAGAACCACGACTCGCTCGCGCGCCAGCCGGTCCCGCAGTAGAACGCGACCCACTTGTCGGGCGTGATGCCGGCTTCCTCCCAGTTGGCCGCGATCTCCGGGTACGCGCGCATGGTGTTGTCGACGTTCCGGTAGTGCTGCATGTGGTACGCGTCGGAGCCGCAGTTGCCCCAGACGTCGCCTGCGATGCGCCCCGTCGGCCGGATGTAGTTGTAGCCGCTGACCTCGCCGATCTGCTCGTTCCAGGTCCGGACGCTGACGAGGACGGCGTCGTCCGGAGTGGAGAGGATCTGCTTCGCCTCGTCGATGTCGACGATGACGTCGGGATATCCGGGGATTGGCGCGCCGAACGACTCGACCGGCGATGGGTGGCGAGGCGTGATCTCCAGTGGGTAGCCGGCTCGCACCCACGCGTCATAACCTCCGTCCAAGAGGCGGACGTCATGGACGCCGCAGTAGCGGAGGATGAGCGCGGCGCGACACGCCGAGATCTGTCCGGCGCGGCGGCCGGGCCACTTCTCGTCGGCAGCTCCCTCGGTGTCGCGTCCGTAGAGGACGACTGTCGTGTCATGGGTGATCCCGAGCATCTGCAGGGCGTCCTCGAGCTCCTCCGGAGAGCGGCGGTTCCAGTCGACCGGGCTCTCGAGCTGGTTCGTGTCGAGGTAGAGCGCCCCTGGAAGGTGGTTCTCCGCGTACTCGTCGGGCACTCCGAAGTTGACGTGGAAGAGCAGGAACCGAGCCGCTCGGCGCCGCTTCCGGCCGGCTGCCGGAGAGCACCTGCTCGAGCCATCCCGGATGCACCAGTCGCTCGTACTTCGGCAGGCGCTCGATGGGGAGAGCTTCGTCGGCTGCCCACGCGGGCCAGCCCTGCTCGTAGACGCGAACGCCCGCATGGCCGAGCTCCGTCAACCTGCGTTCGAAGGACGAGACTCCTGCAGGATCGCCATAGAGGACGATCTCCCGCTCGGAGACGATGCCCTTGGACTCCAGGAGCCGCTCGACTTCGATCGCGTCGACGCTCTCGAGCCACTCGCTCGGAAACGCGACCGCGCCGGGAACGTGCCCCCCTCGAGCGCTCCCCGTCCAGGCGCCAGCCGTTGTACGCGCGCAACGGGCGGGTGTCGACGATCGTGAGCCCGGGATCGCCGAGCCTGCCGCGCAGCTCGTCCGTGGAGATGAGCGTCGAGGAAACCGTCATATGTCGATCCTAGACCTATCGGTATACAAAGTAAAGCGACTATGGAATCTGAAGTACGCCGATCGGCGCGACTAGCTGTGGAGTGCGGCCGCTGCGGAGAGGAGGATGGTGTTGCCATCGGGATCGTCCACCATCGCGAAGCGAAGCTCGGGGGTGACGTCGTAGGGAGCGACGTGCGACGCGTACCCGAAGCCGGTCAGCTCGTCGTACTTGGCGTCGAGCGCCTCGCGCGTCTCGAGATAGAACTCGAGGATGATCCGATAGCCGCCTGAGGGCTCCCGGGCGGCGGGATCCCAGCGCGCGTTCGCGCCCTTGGTGCTCAGGAAGAACACCATCTCTCCCATCTTCACCTCGACGTGCTCCTGCTCCTCGCTGCCCTCGGCGATCTCGAGGCCGAGCCGGCGGTAGAACTCGATCGCCCGTTTCATGTCCGAGACGATCACGCCGACCATGTACAGCTCGAGCGCCACGGCTAGCTCCGCGTCCGGTCGAGGTGCTGGAGCAGGTCGTGCGCGGCGAGCTCGACGTCCTTGTGGTGCCACTCCGCCGCTCGGTACTGGCACGCGATGAGCCCCATCCGATGGACTCTCCGAAAGTCGCCGTAGACGAACCCATAGCGCGCCTTCGTCTCGTCGGTCGCACCGTGGGTGAGGCCGAGATGCCAGTTCGCGTACTCGTCCCACGAGTGTGACTCCAGGAACGCGTTCTCGTCCTCGGCGCTCGGCTGCACGTCCCCCCAGGAGCTCTCGAGCACGTACTGGCGCGCGTCGATGAGCTTCCGGGCGTGCGCGACGGCGCGCTTGTTGACGGAGTACGAAGCCATCGGCCCGAACGATATGTCTATCGGGCCGAGCCCAGCCAGTAGCGCGGGCCCGGGCCGCTCGCCGCCACTCGGTCGCCAGGATTTGCGAGTTGGCAGCGGTCGAGTGAGAGGCAGCCGCAGCCGATGCACTCCGTGAGGCCCGCCTTGAGACGCTCGAGCTCGGCGATCCGCTCGTCGATGCGCGAGTCCCACGACTCCGAGAGCCGTGACCAGTCGCGGCGCGTCGGAACGCGATTCTCCGGCAGCTTGCCCAGCTCGACCGCGATCTCCCCGAGCGTCAGCCCGATTCGCTGGGCGAACACGATGAAGGCGATCCGCCGCAGCACGGTGCGCGGGTAGCGGCGATGTCCGGACCCCGACCGGGTCGAGGTGACGAGGCCGCGGTCCTCGTAGAAGCGCAGGGCAGAGGAGGCGACGCCACTTCGCCGTGAGACCTCGCCGATCGTGAGGAGCTCAGTCATGCACGAGGTCAGGAAAGCACAACGCGGCCTTGACTTCAAGTTAACTTGAGCTTGTATTTTCAGACGACCACGACCGAGGAGGAGCAATGAGCGAGAACGGCACCGCCAGCGAGCGCATCGTGCGCGCGGTCACAGCGTGGCCCGGCGTCGAGGCAGGAACGGGCGGGCGAGGCGAGCTCGCGTTCACCGTGGAGCGGCGGGAGATCGGCCATCTGCACGGTGACCACGTGCTTCACATCGGGTTCCCGAAGTCCGTGTGGACGGAGCTCAAGGCTCAGGGCCGGATCGACGACCACCCGGTCTTCCCGGGCAAGCCCGGGTACGGGTCTCGCAGGCTCGACAGCGAAGCCGACGTCAGCGACGCGATCGCGCTTCTGCGCCTCAACTACGACCGCGTCGTGGAACGACACGGCGTTCCGCTCGAGGCCGCGTGACCAAGCACGGAATCGTCACGGGTGCCTCACGAGGTCTCGGCCTCGCGCTCACGCGGGCGCTTGCAGCGCGCGGATGGCGCCTCGTCGTCGACGCACGCGACGCAGACGCGCTCGAGCTCGCCGTCAGGGGACTCGACGCCGTGACCGCGATCGCCGGCGACGTCGGCGATCCGGAGCACCGTCGGTCGCTGGTCGAGGCTGCGGGTGGGCAGATCGACCTCGTCGTCAACAACGCAAGCACGCTCGGGCCGACGCCGCTACCGGCGCTCGAAGACGTCTCGCTGGATGAGCTCCGCCAGGTCTACGAGATCAACGTGATCGCCCCGCTCGCGCTCGTCCAGCTGGCTCTCCCGCGGCTCACGCGCGGCGCACGGATCGTCAATGTCACCTCCGACGCCGCCTTCGAGCCGTACGAGCGCTGGGGCGGCTACGGATCGTCGAAGGCGGCCCTCTCGCAGTTGAGCGCGATCCTCGGAGCGGAGAATCCGACCCTGCGTGTCTACGCCGTCGATCCGGGTGACATGCGTACCCGGATGCAGCAGGACGCGTTTCCCGGCGAGGACATCTCCGACCGGACGCCTCCCGAGCAGGTCGTTCCGGCACTTCTCGGGCTCATCGAAGGCGACTCTGCAAGCGGCCTTTATCGCGCCGTCGATCTCGTCGAGGCGGCAACCGCGTGAGCGGCACCCCGCTCCTGGCGCAGCCGGGGCACCTGGAGGCGCACGAGCCGCCCGAGATACGCGGCGCGGGTCGCGACGACGTCCGGCTGCTGGTTGCCGATCGAGCAGGCGGCAGCATCGTCCACGGTCGTTTCCCGGACCTCGCGGACTTCCTGCGCCCCGCCGACCTGCTCGTCATCAACACCTCGGCGACGATCGCCGCCGCGCTTCCGGCGCGGCGAGCGGACGGCGCCTTTCTCGAGCTCCATCTCTCGACTCCGGCGCGAGGGCACGACCCCGACCGGTTCTGGATCGTCGAGCTGAGAGCGGGAGGAGAGCCCTTCGCGGTCGCGGAGGCCGGAGAGCAGCTTGCGCTACCCGCCCGTGGCTCCGCGCTCCTGCTCGCACCGTACTCCGGCAGCCGGCGGCTCTGGCTCGCGCGGCTGGATCTCCCGGAGAGGCTCGGCGGCTACCTCGAGAAGCACGGAAACCCCATCCGGTACGGGTACGTGCCTCGACGCTGGCCGCTCGACACGTACCAGAACGTCTACGCCCTCGAGCCGGGCAGTGCCGAGATGCCGAGTGCCGGCCGGCCCTTCACTGCCGAGCTCGTCACGCGGCTCGTCGCCAATGGGGTGCTGTTCGCTCCGGTCGTCCTCCATACCGGCGTCTCCTCGCAGGAGCGTCACGAGCTTCCGTACCCGGAGCAGTTCAGCGTCCCCGAGCAGACTGCACGGCTCGTGAACGCCGTGCGCGAGTGGGGAGGGCGCGTCATCGCAATCGGAACGACGGTCGTGCGGGCACTCGAGACCGTCGCTCGACCGGACGGCTCGCTGAGCGCGGGGGCGGGCTGGACGAACCTGGTCGTGACGCCGGCGCGCGGTGTCCGGGCGGTCGACGGTGTTCTCACCGGGCTGCACGAGCTGGACTCCTCGCATGCCCAGCTCCTGCACGCACTCGCCGGCCGAGAGCTGCTCGAACGGAGCTACGCCGAGACGGTACGGCGCGGCTACCGCTGGCACGAGTTCGGCGACAGCCAGCTCCTGTTCGGAGCGCGGATCGCCACCTGAGCTGATCGCCGCGGGTTGCTGCCTACACTCCGTCGATGCCGATCGCGGTCTGTCTTGCCGCGTTTTCGCCCGACACGGTCAACCGCGACTAGCTCACGACCGTGTTCGGCTACTCGGCGCAGGTGCTCCAGCGCTTCCCGACCATCGTCGGCGGGGTGCTGCACGCCCGCGGCGTCGCCAACGATCGCCCGCAGCGGGAGCTCGAGGCTGCCTTCCGCGAGGAGCAGGCGCGAGCGCTCGAACGAATCGGCGAGCGGTCGCTGGCGGAGCTTCCGAGCATCGCCGCCTGGCGCCGCGCCTTCAGCGCGTTCGGGGTCGAGCCGACGCGCTACCGGAGCGCGGCTGAAGCGCTGCTGCGCCGGCTGACGAAGCAGGGCGAGATCCCGAGTCTCAACCCCCTCGTCGACCTCGCCAACCTCGTGAGCATCCGCTACGACCTTCCGGTGGCGGCCTTCGATCAGCGCAGCGTCACGGGCCGGACGACTGTTCGCTTCGCGGACGGCGGCGAGTCGTTCACCGACCTCGGCGGCGACGGATCGGTGACCCGGCCGGAGCCGGGAGAAGTGATCTTCGTGGACGATGCCGGCCTCGTCAGCGCCCGCCGCTGGTGCTGGCGCCAGAGCGCGGAGAGCGCGGCGCAGGCGGACACGACCGAGATCCTGGTCACGATCGAGGGGCTCCACGAGGACGCGGCGGAGGACGTCGTTGCGGCGGTTCGGGATCTTCGCGAGCTGCTCGATCGCTTCGCCGGCGGGCCCGAAGTCGCGGCGGCGGTGCTCACGTCGGACGAGCCGACCTTCCACGACACGGACGAAGGGGGCGCGGGCGGCGCATCGTGAGCCTCACGCAGTACTACACGGCGACGACGCTCGACGGCTTCATCGCCGATCCCGACAACTCGCTCGAATGGCTGTTCACGCGCCAGCGCGACGAGCACGGGCCGCTGAGCTACGAGAAGTTCATCGCCGAGGTGGGGGCGCTCGCCATGGGATCGACGACGTACGAGTGGATCCTCGACCACGAGTTCGCCGGCAAGGATCCAGCCGACTGGAAGTGGCCGTACGACATTCCGTGCTGGGTCTTCACGCACAGACAGCTGCGGGTCGTTCCCGGGGCCGCGATCGAGTTCACGAGCGCGGACATCGCCACGGTGCACGAGGCGATGGTCGCCGCCGCTCGAGGCAGGAACGTCTGGATCGTCGGCGGCGGAGACCTGGCCGGCCAGTTCGCGGACGCAGGGCTGCTCGACGAGGTTCTCGTGACGATCGCGCCGGTGACGCTCGGCGGCGGTGCGCCCTTGCTCCCGCGGCGGCTCGAGCTGCGCCTGGACGAGCTCGGACGAAACGGCGACTTCGCCTGTGCGAGGTTCACGGTCGTGCGCTGAGCTCTCACAACCGAGGGTCGCCGCTGGCGCCGGCTACAAGACTTTCGTGTAGCGACGGCAAGGCACGGCGATCGTGCCGCTCTCGGCGGCGGCAGCCACCGCGGCGGCATAGTCGAACGGCCCCTCGTCGTGCCACCCGGATCGCTCGTAGAAGGATCGGGCTCTCGCGTTCCCTTCGACGACCGCGAGCCAGGCGTTCGAGTGTCCGTTCGCCCTGACCTGCCCCTCGGCCTCGGCCATCAGGAGCGCCGCGACACCGGTCCCACGGTGGCGAGCCGAGACGTACACCTGCTCGACCTCGTCGTCGACGACCATCACGAAGCCTGCGACGGCTTCGTCGACGGTGGCAACCGTCGTGTCGGCGATCCGGCTTGCTGCGCGCTCCCGGAACGATTCTTCGGTCCGGATCTCGACCAGCTCCTGCGGGACGAGCCCGAGGTGCCCGTCCTGCCAGCCGAGGTACCAGATCTCGGCGACGTCGTCGGCGTCCCGCGGACTGGCCGGGCGAAGCGTCACCGTCGGATCGTGTGGCACCGCCACGAGTCTGCCCGACGACCGAGCTCGAGCGATGAGTTCTCTGCGGTCCGGCCGTCCAAGAAGACATGACGTACACGGCTGATCCGCGCGTCGACGCGTACATCGACGGCCTGCCGGAGTGGCAGCAGTCCATCTGTCGTGAGGTTCGCGACCTGATTCACGCCGCGGACGAGGAGGTCGTCGAGACGATCAAGTTCACGGACCGCCCCTACTTCGTCCTCCAGGGCAACGTCTGCTGGGCTCCTGGCGGCGAAGGACCACGTCAACGTGTTCCTCTACGACGGCGCGATCGTCCCCGATCCCGAGAACATCATCACGGGCGGCCACGACAACACGACCGCCCGCATGATCGCGATTCGCGAGGGCGAGGCAATCAACGCGCCCGCGCTCAAGGCGATGTTCGAGCAGATCATCGCCAACAACAAGGCCGGCGGCTGGCGAACGTTGAAGCGCGAGACCTAGGGGTAGTCCCACGTCGGAGCTGCGACGGGGTGGCGGATGTCGATCTCGGTTCGTCTCGTACGTCGTCCTCAGACGACCCTCGAACCAACGACGAGAAGGGAGCCACGGTGAAGTACCTGTTGCTGGTCTGCTGGAAGGCCGAGAACATGGACGCCCAGGCCGAGCCGGACCCGACCCACACCTCGGAGGAAGAAAGCTTCCCTTGGCTCGACGACCTCCAAGCCCGGGGGATGTGGGTCACCGGGGACCAGCTGGCTCCGCCGCGCCGCGCCCGCTCGATCCGTGTCCGCGACGGGAAGGCGATGGTCACCGACGGTCCGTTTGCGGAGACGAAGGAGGCCGTCGGCGGGTTCGACATCATCGAGTGCGGCAGCCTAGACGAGGCCGTCGAGATTGCAGCCAGGCACCCTGTCGCCCAGATCGGGACGATTGAGGTTCGGCCGTTTTGGGGAAGCTGACACCGACGCACGGCACCCCCGAGACAACGCCCGGTACCCGTCGCGGCGCGGCTGACGACGCCACCGTGAAACCCGCAGTGTTCAGCTGCTTCCGCCTCATCTTCTCTTTTGCCCCGCCCGGGGCACGCGCGACCGTTCAGCCGACGGTGATCAGGAAGAACGAGGCGAAAAAGACGACGATTCGTCGCTTTACCACTGCATCCGCACGAATTCTAGTCCGAGGTATTTGCAAGCACGACTCGGTCATGACTCGCTTCGCAGCGTCAGCATCATCTCGTGCTGGCGCACGTCGACGCGGCCGCCGAGCTCGAGCAAGCCCTCGGCTGCTCGGTGTCCGGCCGGGAGATTGAGCATGCCGATGGTTCCGGCGAGCGAGCGCGCTCCGGAGAGGAGGACGCGGAGTGCAGCCGGCGTACTCCCCGCGAGCTGGACGATGCTCAGGCGGTCTTCGGACACGCGCACGACTGCGGCAGCTCCCTCGACCAACAGGCCTCGCATGTCGTCGATCTCGAACGAGGCATCTGCGCGCTGCCAAGGCTCTCGCTCCTGGCGGTGACTGCGGATCCAAGCGTGAGCTTCCGCAGCGGGGCACTCGGCGGCTTCGCCATCCGCGCCCGGAAGCGACCACACTTCGAGCTCACGAACATGCGTGTAGCCGAGCTGTTGGTAGAGCGCGGCAGCTTGGGCGTTCTCGACGATGACCTCGAGCCACACCCGCTCGACCCCGCGCGCGTGGGCCTCCTCGTGAACCTTGCTCATCAGCAGTCGGCCGACGCCCCCGCGCCGTTCGCTCGGCACGACGCCGAGGCCGCCGATCCAGGCATCGGGCCCGCGCACGCCGAGGTTGACGAGCCCGACATTGGCGCCGTCTCGGACGGCGACCAGCGATGCGGAGCGGTCGAGGTCGTACGCCGTCGTCATGAACCGCAGCGCCTCGGCGGTCACGGTGACCGGCACCAGATAGTCGGCGTACGCCGCGGTGAAGAGCCCCGCGAGCTCCTCCTCGGTCAGTGTCGCCGCAGATCGGAGCTCGAGGTCGTCCATCTATGCCGAGACTAGTCGCCCTCGAGTTGCTCGACATTGGCCTACAGAGGCTGACTTTCGAGACCTGTCAGAATCCAGTCCAGGAGGTGGTCGATCGTGACTGAATGGGGCGTCATCCCGTCGATTCGCGTGCGGGACATGGCGGAAGCGCTCGCCTTCTACACCGGAACCCTCGAGTTCACGCTCGACAGAGGAGGCGACAGCGAGGGCAACTCGTCCCTCACGCGCGGCGACGCGCACGTGATGATCGAGACGACCGCCGACTACTACGGCGACGAGTACAACGCTGCGATACGGGAGCGCCTCGGGACACCGTCTTCCATCGCCCTGTACATGGAAGCCTCGGATCTCGCCGAGTTCCACTCCAGGCTGCAAGCAGCCGGCGTACGGATCGTCGATCCGCTCGCCGAACGGCCATGGGGTCAGGAGGAGTTCACCGTCGAGGACCACGAGGGCAACTGGCTGACCTTCTGGAAGAAGATCGATACCGGCTAGAGGAACGGGGTGAGGACGATCGTGATCCGCCCGGTCTTCGCACCCCGCCGAACGACGTATCTCGTCAGGAGCTCCTCGTAGGCGGGGTGTGTGACGGCCATGTGGATGTGCGGAGGCCGGAAGCCGGACGAGGCGGGAACGGGGCCCTCGAACCGGAAACGGCCCGTGCGATCCGTGACGACGCTGCCGCGCCCGCGCGGGCGGTAGACGTAGCCGTTCGGCCCCGCCTGCCAGAGGGTGACGACGGCGCCGCGGACAGGGTCGCAGTCGGTTGCTCGGAGGACGCGTCCCTGGAGGACGTGGCCCGTGCCGATCTTCGCTCGACGTGGTGCGTCCAGCCTTTCGATGGGGCCTGCCGCGTCGTTCTCGGTCGGCTGGCAGCGAGCCTGTGCGGACGTCCCGGACGCACCGAGCCCGAGCCCGGCCACGACGGCGGCCGTTACAAGGCACGCGAGCGCGCGGAGCATTGCGACGGAGGATAGCGCCGCACTGGAGGCGATCTGCCACTTTGCAGGCGTGGAGCCTCGGTTCGTCCACACGGCTCCGTCGGCGCGCTCGACTGCGACCTCGGGCTGTCGCCCGTGACGAACACGATGCCGATCCTCCGCCACGGCCTCCTGGACGGCGGCGGGCCGATCGAGCTCACCATGGCGTGGGTGGCCATTCCCGCGCTGGCTGTGCAAGCCGACGGTCAGCGGTACCGTCACGTCGGCTCCGCTGCAGATCGTCACGTCATCGGCTTCGAGGCGGTCGACGGCAGCTTCGTCGCGGACATCACCGTCGACGCGGACGGCATCGTGATCGACTACCCGGGCATCGCCCGGCGGCTCTCGGGCCTTCGTCCGAATCGATGATTTCGCGTGACCGGCGAGGTCTGCATGGCAAGACCGACACGGGAGGTGAGACATGGGAGCGATACACGTGCACGAGTTCATGAGCCTGGACGGCGTGATCGACGCGCCGACGTGGACGTTCGACTACGGCTTCCACCCCAAGATGGGAGAGGCAATCGGCGCGTTCACGGGGAAAAGCGACGGCATCCTGCTCGGGCGAACGACGTACGAGATGTTCGAGCCGGCGTGGTCGACGCGGACCGTGGAGGACGACCCAGGCGCGCCGTTCTTCAACGACACGACCAAGTACGTCGTCTCCGGAACGCTCGCGAAGGCGACGTGGAGGAACTCGGACATCATCGGGCCGTACGAGCCCGACGTGATCCGTAGCCTGAAAGACGACGTCGGCGGCGACCTCTACGTCTCAGGCAGCATCACGTTGGTGCGAGCGATGCTGGCCGACGGCCTGGTCGACGAGCTGCACCTCTTCGTCTACCCACTCACGCGCGGCTCCGGTCCGCGGCTCTTCCCCGAGGATGCGGCGCCGGCGAAGCTCTCGCTCGAGACCTGCGAGTCGTACGAGAACGGTGTCGTCTACCTGGCCTACCGACCGCTGGCGTGAAGCTGTGAGACGGAAGGGAGACTCGAGATGAGGAAGCTCGTCGCAGTGACTCAGGTGACTCTCGACGGCGTCATGCAGGCGCCGGGCGGGCCCGAGGAGGATCCCAGCGGAGGGTTCGAGTACGGCGGCTGGTCTGCCCCACACTTCGACGAAGTGCTGGGGCAGGCGGCAGAGGAGGCGTTCGAGAAGCCGTTCGACCTCCTGCTCGGCCGCAGGACGTACGAGATCTTCGCGGCGCATTGGCCGTACGACGAGGGGCCGATCGCCGACCGCTTGAACAGTGCGACCAAGCACGTCGCCTCGCGAACGCTCGAGGCGCCGCTCGACTGGAGCAACTCGACCTTGCTCGAGGGCGATGTCCAGACGGCCGTCCCTGCGCTGAAGGAGCAGGACGGTCTCGACATCCATGTCCTGGGCAGCTCCGAGCTCCTTCGGACGCTCCTGCAGCACGGCCTGGTCGATGAGCTCCGGCTCTGGATCTTCCCGGTCGTGGTCGGCAGGGGAAAGCGACTGTTCGCCGGCGATTCCGCCCCGGCAGGCCTGGAGCTCGTCGATTCGACGGTCTCGACGTCCGGCGTGATCGCGGCGACGTACCGGCGCGTCGGAGACGTACAGACGGGATCCTTCGCGTTCGAGGAGCCGACCGAGCGCGAGGTCGAGCGGCGGGACGCGATGAAGGCCGAGGAGACGGCATAAGTCCACGAGGAGAGGAGAACGAGATGGGGAGAATCGTCGTAACCGAGTACATCTCCGTCGACGGCGTCGTCGAGGCGCCGAGCGGTACGGAGGACTTTCCGCGCGTCGGCTGGATCGACGACTTCACCCGCGGGCCCGAAGGCGAGGCGTTCAAGCTCGACGAGACCATGACGTCGGACGCGCTCCTGCTCGGCCGCGCGACCTACGACGGGTTCGCGCCGGTCTGGCCGCACGTTCCCGGCGAGTTCGCGGAGAAGTTCAACAGCATGCCGAAGTACGTCGTCTCCTCGACGCTCGTGAATCCCGAGTGGAACAACACGACCGTGCTCGGCGGAGACGTGGTCGAAGAGGTCACAAAGCTCAAAGCGCACCACGACCGCGACATCGTCGTCCACGGCAGCCCGCAGCTTGCCCAGACGTTGATCGAGCACGACCTCGTCGACGAGCTGCGGCTGATGGTGTACCCGGTCATCGTCGGCGCCGGCAAGCGCCTCTTCGCCGAGACGAGCGCCACGAAGCGTCTCGAGCTCGCCGAGGCGAAGACCGTCGGCGACGGCGTCCACATCCTCGTCTACCGGCCGGCAGCGCCCTGACCCATGCCGCCGGTCATGGGCAGGCTGATCTACCCCGCGATCGCGTCGCTGCCGTAGCGGAGCGGCGATCAACTCCTTCGCTTGGAGACCGGCGGCGAGAAGCACATCGGCCCCGAGGACTCCCCCGACCGACGCGCCCAGGTCCGCAGGAAGTGGCACTCGCGCCATCTCGACGTCGTCGTCGGCGAGCACGTGCGCGAGGCCGGACGCTGCATCGGCCCGAGAGCGATAGTGATGTGGCCGTCGCCGGCGCCCTGCCATTGCGGGTATGTCAGTACGAGCGAGCGCATCACCAGGTCACGCGGTCGCGAATGTCATCCCGAGAACTCATGTCGTTCGGCGTGCTCGATGACCTCTTCCCGAGTCGGCGGCTTCTCGAGAAGCTCGACCATCTGCTCCGCGAGCGGATCGCCGCTCGCACGGTAGCGTGCAGCGGCCTCGGCGATGTCGTACTCGGTTCGTCGCAGGTCGACATCGGGGCCGAGCAGTGCCCAGTAGGCGCCGACGCGGCCCTCGTAGGGCATGCCGATGCTTCCCGGGTTGACGGAGCGGACGCCGGCGGCCTCCCGGTCGAACTGCAGGTGCGTGTGGGCGGTGACCAGGATCCGCTCGTCGATCTCCGCGGTCATCGCCCGGATTCGCGCCTCCGGAGTCTCGGGCGTGACCAGCTCTTCGTCCGATCGCGGCGACCCGTGGCAGAAGTACGTCGAGCCGAGGCCGGCTACGTCGACCGACACGTGCTCGGCGAACGTCGCGAGCTGGGCCAGCTCAGTCGCTGAGTGACTCTCGGCCAGCCAGCGCTCACGGGCGGTCGGCTCCTCCGCAGGCTCGAGCAGCGCCCGCTCGGCGTTTCCGCGCACGAAGAGCGCCGGGATCGAGAGCGTGTTGACGAGCTCGAGCGTCTCTTCGGGGAGAGGTCCCCAGGTCAGGTCGCCGCCGAAGACGATCAGGTCCGGGGCAGTTTCGACGACCGCGGCGAGAACAGCTTCAAGTGCGACCGCATTGCCATGTACGTCGGACAGGACGGCGACACGGCCGGCAGATCGTGAGGAGTCGCACTGGTCGCTTCGTACGGCGCTCGGATCGGAGCGCGTCTTCGTCGCCTTTCCTGGATCACTCATGGCGCTTCCCCGGCTGAGGTCGGTGGGCGTCGAAACGTGCCCGACGAGCATCTCGCAGTCGCGCTGGATTCGGACAGCTTCGAGAGCATGGCGGGACAACGCCCCTCGGCTCCCGGTGTATTCGAATTCGCGTCAAGAACGAATTCGTAGCCTGGCTGACCCGCGGCGGTGCAGCATCCGCATCATGAGCGCCGGTACCCAGAGGCCCGAACAGTCGCCAGACTGGCGCGACGCTTCGCTGGCCCTGGCCGCGCATCAGGCGGAAGACGCGGAGTTTCTCGGACTCCGCCCGACCGCACGCTCGGCCTTCCACGGCTGAAGGCGCACGGTCACACGCGTCGTCTACGCTCGCCGGTCATGACCGCGGCGCTTCGCGATCGGGCTCTATCCATCGGCGCGGATCCGGGCGACACGGCCGACGAGCGATTCCGGAAGCGCCTCCTCGTCGGGGTGGCGCTGATCGTACTCCCGGTGGCCTTCGTCTGGGGGTGTATGTACTGGGCGTTCGGCGAGCACGGAGTCGCGCTCACGCCGTGGGCCTACGTCGCCGGGTCCGTGATCAGCCTCGCCGTCTTCGCGCGAACCCGCAATTTTGCCTTCCTGCGCACGTCGCAGTTCCTACTGATCCTCGTCGCGCCGGCGCTAGGGACCATCATGGTCGGCGGCATCGACGAGTCGAGCTCGGTGCTCATGTGGTCGCTGCTCGCGCCGCTCGGGGCGGTCGCGTTCGACCGGCCGGCCCGTGCCTGGCCGTGGTTCGGAGCCTTCGTCGCGACGATCCTGCTCTCTGTCGCTCTCTCCGAAGTCGTTCGGCCGAACGGCGCCGATCTCCCCAACGGCTTCGTCCGGACCTTCGACGTCCTCAACATCGTTCTCGTCTCATTCGTCGCGATGATCCTGCTCGTGACGTTCGCGCGGGGACGAGACACCGCCCAGGCCCGTGTGGAGGAGCTCCTGCTCAACGTCCTCCCGGCCGATATCGCGCAGCGCCTCCAGTCGGATCGGGGCTCGATCGCCGACCACTTCGACGACGCGAGCATCCTGTTCGCGGACGTCGTCGACTTCACCCCGCTCTCGAGCCGACTCGACGCGCGCGAGGTGGTCGAGCTCCTCGATCGGCTCTTCACGAGCTTCGACGAGCTCGTCGATCGCCACGACGTCGAGAAGATCAAGACGATCGGTGACTGCTACATGGTCGCGGCGGGCGTCCCCAGACTGCGGCCGGATCACGCACATGCGCTGGCGGGGCTCGCGCTCGAAATGCGCGAGTGCGCGAAGAACTGCCTTCCCGAAGGCGCCGAGCACGACCTGCGCCTCCGCATCGGCATCAGCTCTGGACCGGTCGTGGCCGGCGTGATCGGGCGCCGCCGGTTCCTCTACGACCTCTGGGGCGACACGGTGAACATGGCGAGCAGGATGGAGTCCCACGGGACCCCCGATGCCATCCAGATCACTCGCTCGACCTGGGAGCTCCTGCGCGACGACTTCGCGGTCGAGCCGTTGGGGCTCGTCGACGTGAAGGGCAAGGGCGCGGTCGAGACCTGGCGGCTCGTGGGCCCGCGCGGCGGTTGAGGTGGCGCGCGGGCGCACTCGACACGTGGTCTCGGGTAGCGTCGAGGCATGCGAATCGGCGGTGTGCGACTCAGCGTCCAACACGTTCGCCTACTGGCGCAGATCGTCGAGGACGCTGGCTTCGACGACACCGCACAGGCCCTCGCCGACGGCATCAGGGTGCAGGCCATGCACGCGCCGCTGACGATCGCCGACCACGAGGCGATCCTCGCTGCGCTCGACGCAAACTGTCCGAGTGGGCTGGCCAAGCTTCGACGCGAGCTCCTCGAGCAGCAGGTGCTGCGGCAGCGACGGGAGGGACTGTCGTGAGCGCCGCGGATGGCTGAAGTGACGGCGAGTCCGGACGTGGCTCGCGACGCGACCGTGTGGCACAGCATGACCGCGGAGGAGGCGTGCGCGCAGCTCGGCGTCGACGCGGCGCGCGGGCTCGACGCCGGCGAGGTCGAGCGGCGTCGCGGGCAGGTCGGCCCGAACAAGCTCGCGGAGGCGGAGACGGAGCCAAGCTGGCACGCGTTTCTGCGCCAGTACCGCGACCTGATGCAGCTCGTCCTCGCTCGGCGCCGCGGTGGTCAGCATGGTTGCCCTCCAGGAGTTCTCCACAGGCGTCGTCATCATCGGCCTGACAGTGCTCAACGCTGTCCTCGGCCTCAATCAGGAGGGCAAGGCCGCCGAGAGCGTCGCCGCGCTCCAGAAGATGCTGATCATCAAGGCCCATGCCCGCCGCGGCGGCGAGCTGGTCGACATCCCCTCGGAGGAGGTCGTGCCGGGAGACGTCGTCCACTTCGAGGCAGGCGACAAGATCCCGGCGGACGGACGCCTGCTCCTGGCCGCGACGCTCGAGATCGAGGAGGCCGCCCTGACCGGCGAGAGCACGCCGGTGCTGAAGCAAGTCGAGCCGGTGGCCGGCGACGACGTCGCGCTGGGTGATCGCCTCGACATGGCCTACATGAACTCGACCGTCACCCGGGGCAGGGGCGAGATGGTGGTCACCGACACGGGCATGGCGACCCAGGTGGGCCAGATCTCGGGGATGCTGAGCCAGGTCCAGCAGGAGAAGACGCCGCTCACGCGCCAGCTCGACCAGCTCACTCTCCTGCTCACGACCTTGGCCGGCATCGCGCTGGCGCTTGTCGTCGTCCTCGGGCTCATTCGCGGCGACGACTTCGACGAGCTCTTCCTCGTCGGGATCAGCCTCGCGGTCGCGGCCATCCCGACCGGGCTTCCGGCCGTGGTGACGACCGTCCTCTCGCTGGGAACGCAGGCGCTTGCCGCCAAGGGCGCGATCGTGAAGCGGCTGCGGTCGGTGGAGACGCTCGGCTCGACGTCGGCCATCTGCTCGGACAAGACCGGCACGCTGACCCTCAACCAGATGACGGTTCGCCAGCTCGTGGTCGCCGGCCGCCGCTACACGGTCGACGGGGAGGGGTACTCGACCGAGGGCAAGATTCTTCGCGTCTGGGGCGACACGGACGCGCCCCTCGAGCCGTTCCTCATGCCGATGGCGCTTGCGAACGACTCGGCGGTTCGCGAGGGCGAGATCGTGGGCGACCCGACCGAGGCGGCGCTCGTCGTCCTCGCGGAGAAGGGCGGCCTCGACGTCGAGGAGACGAGGCGCTTCTACCCGCGCGTGGCCGAGGTGCCGTTCGACTCCGAGTACAAGCTCATGGCGACCTTCCACGAGATGGAGACCGACGGGCGGAAGATCGTCCGCTGCTACGTCAAGGGCGCGCCGGACGTCCTGCTCGCCCGGTCTTCGCACGGCAGGGACGTCGACGGCTCGGTCGTCTCGATCGACAGCTACCGCGACCGCGTTCTCGCCGAGAACGACCGCCTCGCTGCCGAGGGACTGCGGGTGCTGGCAGTGGCCTCCCGCGACATCGACCCCTCGGGGTTCGACGCGGCCGGCGACCTCCTCGAACAGGTACAGGGCCTGACGCTGCTGGCGCTCGTCGGCATCGTCGACCCGCCCCGCAAGGAGGCGAAGGACGCGATAGCACGCTGCAAGGAGGCGGGGATCCGCGCGCGCATGATCACCGGCGACCACGCCACGACCGCGGCCGCAATCGCGGCCGAGCTCGGGATCGAAGGTCGTGCACTCACCGGCATCGAGTTCGCAGCGCTGACGGACGCCGAGCTCGACGACCAGGTCGACAGCATCGGCGTGGTCGCGCGGGTCGCCCCGGAGGACAAGGTGCGGCTCGTAGACGTGCTGAAGCGCAAGGGCCACGTCGTCTCGATGACCGGCGACGGGGTCAACGACGCGCCCGCGCTCAAGCGCTCAGACATCGGCGTTGCGATGGGCATCACCGGCACCGAGGTGACGAAGGAAGCCGCCGACATGATCCTCACCGACGACAACTTCACCACCATCGTCGCGGCGGTCGAGGGCGGCCGCGGCATCTACGACAACCTCATGAAGTACGTGCGAGTGCAGCTCATCATGCTCGGCGGCTTCATCCTCACGTTCGTCGGCGCGGGGATCTTCGACATCGCGGGCGGCACACCGCTGACGCCGCTCCAGATCCTCTGGATCAACTTCGCCGTCGACGTCGTGCTGGCGATCGGGCTGGGCTTCGACGCGGCCGCTCCCGGGCTGATGCAGCGGGCACCCAGAGACGCCAGCGCGCCTGTCGTCGGACGCGGGCTCGCGATCCGGCTCGGCATCGCCAGTGTGGTGATGGCCACGCTCGCGCTCGCCGTCGTGGCATGGGGTGAGGATCGTTACGACCTTGCCGTGGCCACCACGATGGGTCTGACGACGCTCTCCCTGATGCACATCGCCGCGGCACTCGAGGTCCGTGAGCTGACGGGCACGATCTTCGACCGGTACACGATCGCCAACCGGCGGTTCGTGCAGCTGATCGGCGTTGCGCTGGTGCTCACCTTCCTCGTCACCGAGGTGCAGCCCCTCCAGCGGATCTTCGACACCGTCCCACTGACGAGCTCGCAGTGGGGAATCTGCTTGCTCGGCCCGCTCGTCTTCCTGGCGGTCGCCGAGCTCGGAAAGCTTCTCGACCGGCGCAGGGGACGGGATGCGGCGGTGGCCACACCGGCAGAGGCCGCATCCGCGGCATGACGAGACGCGAGCGGATACTCGCGCAGCTGCAAGTCGAGCCGGGCACTCCCGCGGCCCTGGCCGAGAGAGACCCCGGCTGGACCGGCGGGCCGGACTTCGAGGGGCTCTCGCACGAAGAGCTGAAGGCCGAAGCGAAGGCCGTTCTGGCTCACGGGGTCGAAGAGCTCTCGGAGGCACAGGAGCTCCTCTGGGCGAGCGACACGTACGCCCTCCTCGTCGTCCTCCAGGCGATGGACGCCGCCGGGAAGGACAGTGCGATCGAGCACGTCATGACCGGTGTCAATCCCCAGGGAGTCCAGGTCGTAGGGTTCCGACAGCCGTCGTCCGAGGAGCTCGACCACAACTTCCTGTGGCGCATCTCGAAGGCGCTCCCGGAGCGCGGGCGGATCGGCATCTTCAACCGCTCGCACTACGAAGAGGTGATCGCCCTGCGCGTGCATCCGGAGTGGCTCGATCGGCAGCGGCTGCCAACCACGGCAGAGGCGCGGCTGTGGGAAGACCGCTACGAGGACATCAACGCCTTCGAACGCCACCTCGACCGGAACGGGACGAAGATCGTGAAGTTCTTCCTCCACGTCTCGAAGGAGGAGCAGAAGAAGCGCTTCCTCGCCCGGCTCGACACGCCCGGAAAGGAATGGAAGTTCAACGCGGCCGATGTCTCCGAGCGAGCGCTCTGGGACGAGTACATGGCTGCATTCGAGGCCGCGCTCACCGCCACCTCGACGCCCTGGGCGCCGTGGTACGTCATCCCGGCCGACCACAAGTGGCTCACCCAGGCCCTCGTCGCCAGCATCCTCGTCGACACGATCCAGGCTCTCGATCTCAGCTGGCCCGAGGTCACCGACGACGAGCGCAAGGCCAACCTGGCAGCGCGAAAGAAGCTCGAAGCCGAGTCCTGAGGACTGTCATCCCGAACGAGGAGGTCAAGATGGCTACGTCAACCGACAAGCGTGAGGGACGTCTCTCCGACGACGATCTCGCGCGTGTCGCCGCGTTGATCGAGGGCTCCGACAGCGTCGAGTTGAAACTCACGGTGCCGGAGACCGAGCACAGCTCGACCGTGGCGGCCCTGGAGATGGATCCCCTGGAGGCCCAGATCCGGCAGGTGTTCTTCTTCGACACGCCGGACCTGACGCTGTACGAGCGGGGCCTGGTCGCTCGCGCCCGTCGCGTGCAGAGGAAGGCCGACGACTCCGTCGTCAAGCTCCGCCCCGTCGTCCCGTCGGAGCTTCCAAACCGCGTGCGCCGGTCACCGGAGTTCGGCGTCGAGGTCGACGCGATGCCGGGAGGATTCGTCTGCTCGGGCTCGATGAAGGGGACGCCGAAGTCGGACGTTCGCGAGACCATCCTCGGGAAGGGGCGGCTTCAGAGGCTGTTCACGAAGGAGCAACGGGCCTTCTACGACGAGCACGCCCCGGAGGGCCTCGCGCTCGACGACCTGTCCGTTCTCGGACCGATCTTCGTGCTCAAGCTGAAGTTCGCCCCGAAAGCGTTCGATCGCCGGATGGTCGCCGAGATGTGGCTGTACCCCGACGGATCGCGGATCCTCGAGCTCTCGACGAAGTGTGAACCGGGCGAGGCATTCGACGTCGCAGCAGAGGCGAGATCGTTCCTAACCGAACACGGCGTGGACCTCGGCGGCGAGCAGGAGACGAAGACGCGCAAGGCGCTCGAGTTCTTCTCCAAGCGACTGAAGGCGACAACCGCCGGCTAGATCTGTGTCTACATCCCCGCGTCACGCGAGGGCAAAAGCGCGCACGCGCGAGCGGCGTAGCCTTCCGGCTGCCGAACTCCGGGCCGCCTATTCGGAGTATCCCGCGGTCACCTCGTCCTTGTGCGCGGCGAATGCGGCCAGCACTTCCTCTTTTTCCTGCTGCGGGCACGCTGAAGTGGTCGAGCGCTCTCGCGAGTTCAGCCGCGACTTCATCGAACTCGGCGGGGGAGATCTTCAGCTCGCGATGCGCTTCTTCCAAGCCGAGAGGAGTGCTGCCCGACTTCGTGGCTGCATATTTCTGCGGTCCGCCGGCGATCTCGCAGACCCACAGCGTGCGCATGAACTTCAGGCCTGGAAGCCTGCCCAGATTGTTGGTGTGCCACTCACGCAGGGCGGGGTTCTGCGATGCCTGGCCGACGACTGGGTTGCGCACAATCGCGTCGCTGAAGTGATCGACCACCGCTGCGATGGCGAACGCGCCACCCAGCCGGTCGTACAAACTCGATTCCATCTCTTTGCCTCCTGGACGGGTTGGTGAAGCGGGCACCCCGACGCTTGTGGCCCCGTGAGCGCGCAACGCCGGAGCGCCGAACGTACGACCGCCTCGCGCGTCGCGAGGTGATCCCCGTCACGTCTCGTGACGGCGATCACGCTGTCGTTTCATGTGTACGCCCGCTGTGGGAGAACGGATTCCGTAAGCTCTGTAGACAACGCAGGCTAGGCACTGGCATGGCGCCGTGTGCGGGTAGTCGCGCAGCTCGTGAGCCGGGAACGGTCCCGTAGATTCAGGCGAGAGGACGGTCGCATAGGCGAGGTCACTCTTTCCCGATGGCAGCCTCTAACGCCACGACCCCAGTGAAGGTGGTGCTCGTTGCGTGTCCCGACGATGTGAGACCGAAGGAGCTCGGTGGCGCCGACCTCAGGAGCCTACGGCGCGTGCGCGAGGGACTCGTGTGTGACCGCATTCGGATCCGCCCAGAGGACTGCCTCCAGCGACACAAAGAGCACCGGCAGACGGTCTGCCTCACATGATCGGTCGCACCGCCGACGTCGTGGAAGGGGACGAGCCTCATGCCCAAGCTCTCGAAGGACAGCCTCGAAGCGCAGGATTTCGGCTCCGTGGAGGTGCGCGAGGGGGAGGCAGGCGACTACACGGTCAGCTTTGTTTCGTTCAAGGAGACGCAAGACACGGCGCCGATGCTCGGAGGCCTCCCCGATGGCCGCTGCCAGTGTCCGCACTGGGGCTATGTGCTCAAGGGCAGGCAGACTTGGACGTTCGCGGACCGCGAGGAGGTCTTCGAGGCGGGCGACGCGTACTGCGTGGAGCCGGGACACGTTCCGGTGTTTGAGGCCGGCTCGGAGATGATCCAGTTCAGCCCGACCGCGGAGTTGAAGGCGACCGACCAGGCGATCCGGCAGTACATGGAAGCGAACGCTCCCAGCTGACGCGCGGATCGCGCTTCCTTTCTACGACGCCCTCGTCCTTCTTAGCGAGAAAACGCGCGCAGACGCTCGCCCCGTCCGGCTCGGTCAGCTCACCTCTTGGGCGACCGGGCGGCCACCTCTGTCGCAGAGAGGTTCGCCGGATCGGCGAGAACGCTCGATAAGCCGGATGCCGGCCCACGTGCGAACGTCGGCGAACATCGAACCTGCCCGCGCGTGACAGGCGTTTGCTGTGCGACGCCACACGTGGCTTGAATCCATCGCAGCACGCCAGTGGACATCGTCGTACGTCAGGGTTGACCACGGGTTGACCAGTCGCCAGCTCTGCCTACGCACGGTCTCCGACCCCTCAGCCAGAGCCGACGGGGTGCTTCAGAGTCGGCTACCCGCCGGGCTTAGGTCGTTTCGGGGTGCGGACCGCGTCGGCCCCATCGGCTCCACCGAACCGGGCCTGCGCAGCCTGACGGCTGATGCCGAGCGCCTCCGCGATCTGTGCCCAGGTGTGGTTGGCCTTCCTCGCCTCCTCGACCATGTCGGCCAATACCTTCTTCGCCTCGACTTCGATGGTCGCCAATGCTCGGATGGCAACCAGGGGTTCTGTCGTGATTCTCAGCAGGTACGAGGCTTCGGCAGCTGGCTGGCTGAAGTGCAGCGAGTAGACCGGGTCTCGATCACGGGAGCGTTCGGCCATGGGGGCAGGCTACTTCCTTTCCGTGAGCTGTGAGCGCTTGCGGTCTTCCCTGCGTACAAAGTCGTGATTTGTGAGCAAGCTGTGCAGCGTCGTCCTATCGACAAAGTACGCAGAAGTTCTTGACACACTTCACCAGACCATAGAAGATCCCGCCTTGACAAACGACGCGTGGTCGGCTCCGGCGGATGGGGCGCAACGTAAGAAGCGACATAGGGAGCGCGAACGCGCTGCCACAACTGGAAGGGGATTTAGCGGATGAAAGATTCAGTCAAGCGAGCCTCGGGCGCAGCGCGTCGGCGGCGAGGTGCGGTAGCAGGTCTGCTTGCCGTCGTCATGGGGGTCGCGGTCGCGTTCACTGCCGCTCAGGCGTTTGCGACGGCAGGAGCAGGCCCTCCTGTCAGCGTCTACACGGCTCGCGGCCCGGTGTCGCAATCAGTCGTGATCGGTACGCCCAAGACCGTGACGGCCACGAAGACCGTGCGGGTCCACGTCAAGGGGAAGGTCGTCACCAGGAAGGTGAACTTCACCTACCAGACCGTGACTCCGATGATGACCTGCGGAACGTCCACCGCGTGCGATACGGCCTATCAACAGCTGACAATCCCGCCCGGTGGGTTCACCGGATGGCACACTCACCCAGGCCCTACGTTCGTCGCCGTGGCGCAAGGAGAAGGAACGCTCTACCACGGGATGGCGGGCTGCATGTCGGTGAAGTACGCGACCGGCGCAGGCTTCATGCAGCCGTCGACTGAGGTCCACAACATGCGAAACGAGGGCTCGACGCCGCTTGTCTTGTGGGCCTTCTACGCACTTCCTCCGGGGACGACCAACGCCGCGATCCGAATCGATCAGCCGCAGCCTGCGGAGTGTCCGAACATTCCGTAGTCCAGGCGACTTTGGCAGGAGCGGCGGCAGGCCAGCGCCGCTCCTGCCACCGTCCCGAACCAGGCCCCTGGCGTGCACGCTTCGCGAGGGGGAGGCGTGCCTCATACCCGCGAGCTCGGCGGCACGCTCATCGTCGGTCAGCGGCTAGGAGACCAGAGAGGATGGACATTCTGCGTCCCCTTAGGGGTATTCGTGAGATTGATCTTGTTGCGCCCCGTGGCGCATGATCCTGAGGCGTCCTCCACCCGGAAGCTGAACATCATTCCGCTCTCGTGATGCTCTGCGATGTGGCAGTGCGTCATCCAGAGTCCCGGGTTCGTGACATCGAGGAGGATGTCCACCGTCTCACCGGTGCGGACGAGCACAGTGTCCTTCCAGACCAGGTTCGGCTCCGGCACCTCGTCGCGGGCGAGGATCAGAAAGCGACCGGCCCGTGGATGTGGAAGGGATGAGGCATCGGGTGGTCTGAGTCCATCTCGTTGACGAGGCGGATCTTCACCTGATGACCGACGCGGAAACGAACTCGCTTCAGTCTCCGCCCAGAGAAAAGGCCCGCGTTTGCGGGCCTTTCTTTCAAGCCCAACCCTTGCATTCATGCGGATCGTGAAGAGCCCTCTGACGGACTCGAACCGTCGACCCCCTCCTTACCATGGAGGTGCTCTACCGACTGAGCTAAGAGGGCGAAGCCTGGACTGTAGCCAAGTCTCGGAGTCTCGAATGGCGCCTCTCATTGGCTCTGCCGAGTGCGGCGTTCACGAAGAGGTGTTACTGCAGGCGCGAGCGCGGCTGATTGCGGAGTGCGCACCGGAGTTGTCGCGCTCGAGCGAGGCCGCGGGCGACCTTCCAGCACCATCCGCCGAGCGCCCTAGTTTGCGTGCGCAGTGTTCTTTTCGCTGAGCAGCTGGGAACTCGGCCTTCTCATTTTCGCGGTCGTTGGCGGCGCATCCGCCCTCGGCGTGCTAGCCGGTCGCTATCTGCGACGCGACTCCGAGAGGTACCGCGAGCCCATCGGTGTGCTCCAGGGCGCATTGCTCGGGGTGGTCGGCCTGATTCTCGCCTTTGGCCTCTCGCTCGCCGTCGGCCGCTACCAGGATCGCCGAGCGGATGTCGTGACCGACGCGAACACGATCGGCACCGCGTACCTCCGAGCGCAGACGATCGCGGAGCCGCAGCGCAGCCGATCGCTCGGGCTCCTACGAACGTACAACGACCTCGCGATCCTCATCACGTACGAGATCCCTGGCACCGCGGCTATCCGCGCCACGGCGGCGCAGCAGGGACAGTTGCAGCGCCGTCTCTGGCGTCTCGCCGGCGAGAGCCTCGACGCCCGCCCGCGCGACAGCGCACCACGGCTGTACGTGGACAGCCTCAACGACATGATCGACCAGCAGACCGTTCGACTCTCCGGGCTCAACAACCGCGTGCCCGACGCCGTGCTCTGGCTCGAGCTACTCGGCGCGGCAGTCGCCCTGGGGCTGCTTGCTCTCTACCTCTCGGTGCTCGGCAAGGGCCTCATCCCGATCCTCGCCGCTGCGGTCATCGTCAGTTTCCTCGTCCTCGTCACCTTCGATCTGGACCGGCCGACGCGAGGCCTGATTCGAGTCCCGGCGACGCCGCTTCTGGCCCTGAAGGCGACGATGAGCCTGCCGCCGGCAGCCCCGGCACCGCGGTGATGCGGCCGGCGGGGGAACCATGGGTTCCCCCGCCCTATGCAGGGGGGAGGATTCGAACCTCCGAAGGCTGAGCCAGCGGGTTTACAGCCCGCCCCCTTTGGCCACTCGGGAACCCCTGCGGGGGCGGGCCATTGTAGCCCGCCCCCACCGCGCGCTTACGATCCCGGCATGGAGCGCTTCGACGTGCTCGTCGTCGGCGCCGGGCCGGCCGGGTCGGCAACGGCGCTCCGCCTCGCGCGCGGCGGAGCGCGAGTCCTGCTCGCAGACCGCGCCCGCTTCCCGAGGGACAAGCCCTGCGGCGGAGGGCTCACAGGCCGCGCGCTACAGCACGCTCCCTGCGACGTCTCGCCGGTCGTCGAGCACGTCGTCGACGGCTTCGTGCTTCGTGCCGGCTACCGCCGCCGGCTCGAGCGACGAAGCAAGACTCCCGTCATCCTCATGACTCAGCGCCGGCGGCTCGACTCCTTCCTCGCAGAGCAGGCGACCGCAGCCGGTGTCGAGTTCCGGGACGGCGCGGCGGTGGAGCGAGATCGTCTCGAGCACCGGCTCGATGACGAGCACAGGTCGGCGGCGCTCCGGTCGAGGCCGCATACGTCGTCGGCGCGGACGGCGCGAACGGGATCGTCGCGCGGACCTTCGGGCTCGGCGCCGACATCAGGCGCGGTGTGGCGCTCGAGGGGAACGTGAGCTGGGAAGACCTCGACCCGGATCGGTATCACGGAACGGCATGGGTCGAGCTCGGGGTCGTCTCGGGCGGGTACGGCTGGGTCTTCCCCAAGGGAGATCACGCCAACCTCGGCGTCGGCGGCTGGCTGGACGAGGGGCCGCGGCTCCGGTCGCACCTCGACCGCCTGGCCAGGGCGCACGGCATCGATCCGGAGGCGCTCACCGAGGTGCGGGGACACCGGCTCCCGATGCGGCCACTCGGGTCGTCTCCCGGACGGGATCGGGTGCTTCTGGTCGGCGATGCGGCAGGGCTCGTCGATCCCCTTTCGGGCGACGGGATCTACGAGGCGTTCGTGTCGGCTCGCCTCGCTGCCGAAGCGATCCTCGCCGGTGGCCCCGACGAGTACGAACCGGCGTTGGCGACGGCGCTCGATCGCCACGCGGCCGCGTCGTGGAAGGCCAAACGGGTCGCGGATCGCTTCCCGCGGGCGTGTCTCTTGGCGGTGCGGGCGCCCGGAGTCTTCGACGCGGTGGCGGGGCTCCTGTGCGGCGACCTGGCGCACCCGAGCGAGGCGCGTGGACTGGCACGCCCGCCCCTCCGCGCACTCGCGCGACTGGCCCGCATGACTTCTCCGCTTCCCTGACGTAAGTCGCTTAGCAGGCGCCCGAGACCACGGCCGTGGTGTCAGGCCCGGAGATCTTCCAAGTGCTGCCGCTGACGGTGCTGTCGATGCAGTACGTCGTCGCGGTCACGACCGGGGCTCCATCAAGGTTGACGTTCTGGTCGATCGCCTGGAGGGCGGCCTCCGTCATGTCCGTGTATGCGCGGTTGTCGGCGTAGAACGCTGCGACCGCAGGCAGAGCTGCGCGAACGTTTGCCTTCGCCGAGCTGTCCGCCGCGCGCTCGCGGAACCCGAGGTACGACGGCACTGCGATCGCGAGCAGGATGCCGATGATGATGATCACGATGAGGAGCTCGATCAGGGTGAAGCCCTGCTCGGTGTTCCCGTCGAGACGCTGCCGGAGCCGCTTGAACATGAGGAGGTTCTCCTTCCGCAGTGGGATGGGTGCGTGCGGATGCCGGACAGGAATCGGCGGCAGCCCGCAGGCTCCCTACCCCAGATTGGGTGATTCCGTGGTGACGTTGCGGGGGAGGTGAGCGGGGCGTCCGGGAGGCCGCCGGAACCGGCTCAGGGTCAGGGTTCGAGCTCGAGAAGATGCGAGCCAGGTCCGCCGATTTCCCCGAGGACGAGGTGGACGCGTCGATCCAGGCGTTGGCGTCGTCGAGTGACCCTGTCTCAGGCGAGAAGCTCGCGCATGCCGTCGGCGAACTCCGGGGCGCCGGCGTTCGCCGGATGCCGAACGTACGGGACCGGCTTGCCGAGAATCGACGCCAAGACCGACTCGGCCACCCGACCGATCGCAACGACCTTCAGTGGCTGCACGAGCTCCACCACTCGTCGCGCGAGCTCGCCGCCGACCTCGATCTCGGCCGCATCGGGTGGGCGGTTCGAGAACAGCTTGTGATGCTTGTGCGGATGCGTGGGAACCGCGTTCCAGAGAAGCACCCGCTCCTCGGCTCCGAGCTCTCCGAGCACTCGATGGACGATCGTGGCGGAGGGCTCGGTCCATCCATCGGGACGAAGCGAGCTCCTCTGATACGGCTCACCCCATGCATCCAGCGTTCGCTCGCTCGTGAACGCGATTCCGGACCAGCGCATGCCTCGAAAGCTCGGAGCCTCGCCGACGGCGACGACCTCGGCGCGAGCTCGATCACCGAAGTAGTGGAGAAGATTCTCGCGACGCCGAGCTGCTCCGCCCGCGGCGTCGAGCCCGGGTACCTCGTCGCGAAAGAGGTTGAACGTCCGGCCGATGTCGCGGGAGGCGAGGTCGGCGACGAGCCGGTCGAAGCTGTCCATGTGCTGAATGATCGTTGCCAGA
This sequence comes from uncultured Actinomycetes bacterium, assembly GCA_963721795.1. Lineage (GTDB taxonomy): Bacteria > Actinomycetota > Thermoleophilia > Gaiellales > Gaiellaceae > GMQP-bins7. The sequence goes on along the minus strand of CAVRLT010000020.1, from coordinate 66,889 downwards.
GTCTGAAAGACCGGGGTCTGGCTGAACCCAGACCCCTCGCGTGGTTGGTCCGGGGTCTGGCTTCAGCCAGACCCCGCTCGAGACGTCACACCCTGCAGTCACCGCACGCGCCGCGCAGGACGACGTCGTGCGCGGCCAGCTCGTACCCTCGCCCGCCGGCAACACGACCGAGCGCCTGCTCGAGCGCCGGGTCCTCGAAGGGCTCGACCTTGCCGCAGTCACCGCAGACGAGATGGTGGTGATGGTCGCCGCGCGGGTCGACGCGCTCGAAGCGCGAGATCCCGTCTCCGAGGTCTACCCGCTGCACCAGCCCGAGCTCGTCCAACCCTTCGAGCGCCCGATAGACGCTCGCGATACCGACCCGCGGCCCGCTCGCGCGAATCCCGTCGTGGATCTCCTGCGCCGAGCGACAGCAATCCTGGCGGCCGAGGTACTCGACCACTACCCGGCGAGCGCCACCGCTCCGCCCGCTCTCCGAGCGCATGCGGGAGAGCGCGCCGTCGATCCACGCCTCGTTCATAAAGATAATGATACCTGTTCTCAAAGACGTGCTACGGTCCGCGGATGCGGATTGCCGCGGTTGTCATCTCGCTGGCTGTACTCGCCGGCTGCGGCGGGAGCCACGACGACAATCCACCCGAGCCCCCGCGCGTCGTGGTCGCAGGCTTCTATCCGCTCGCATGGGCGGCGGAGCGCGTGGCAGCTGACTCGTTCGACGAGCTCGTGAACCTCACGCCGCCCGGGGTCGAGCCGCACGACCTCGAGCTTGCGCCGAACGACGTCGAGACCGTCAGGGACGCGTACTTCGTCCTCTATGTGGGCTCTGGCTTCCAGCCTGCCCTCGAAGATGCCGTTGCCGAGACGGACGGCCGGACGTTCGACATCCTGCGCGGGCAGCGAGGAGACCCTCACGTCTGGCTCGATCCGCGTCGTTTCGCCCTGATCGTCCAGCAGATCGCGGAGAGGCTCAGTGGCGCAGAATCCGCGCACGGCGAGATCCGCGCGCTGATGGGCCTCGATGCCGAGTTTCGTCGAGGTCTCGCGCGCTGCAAGCGTCGGACCTTCGTGACGACGCATGCGGCGTTCGATCACCTTGCCGAGCGCTACGACCTGGAGCAGCTAGCACTTGCGGGAGCCTCTCCCGAAGCCGAGCCGAGCCCCCGAGAGCTCGAGGGTCTGATCGACGACGTTCGCGCCTCGGGTGCGACCACGGTGTTCACCGAGCCTCTCGTCTCGGATCGCGTGGCGGAGACCGTCGCGCGCGAGACCGGGGCCGACCTGGCGGTGCTCGATCCGCTCGAGGGCCTCAGCGAGGAGCGACTCGCCGCAGGTGAGGACTACCTGAGCGTCATGCGCGACAACCTCGCGGCGTTGCGGGAGGCACTCGGGTGTCGTTAGCCGTCGAGCTCGCCGGCGTCTCCTTCGACTACCGGCAGGGCCAGCTCGCACTCGAGGACGTCGACCTGCGCATCGGCGAAGGGGAGTTCGTCGCGATTGCCGGCCCCAACGGAGGAGGGAAGACGACGCTCGTCCGCATCGTCCTCGGCCTCGAGCGGCCGTCGCAGGGAACAGCCGCGCTCTACGGTGAGCCCGCCCACCGCTTCTCGCGGCGCCGCACGCTCGGCTACCTCGCGCAACGCTCCGAGCTTGGCGGCGACGCTCCGGCGACAGTACGAGAGGTGGTCTCGGCCGGCCGGCTCGCCGCGGGTGGGCTCATCGGCCCGCTTCGCCGCCGCGATCGTGAGCTGGTGGCCGAAGCGATAGCACGCGTTGCGCTCGGAGACGTCGCCGACGCTCCGCTGCGAACCCTCTCCGGTGGCATGCAGCAGCGCGCCTTCATCGCGAAGGCCCTCGCCGGCGAGCCCTCGCTGCTCGTGCTCGACGAGCCGACCACGGGTGTCGACGTCGAGTCGCAGGAATCGCTTGCGTCGCTCCTCTCGAGGCTTCACTCCGACCTCGGCGTGACGATCCTGTACGTCTCTCACGAGTTCGGTGCGGTCGAAAACTTCGTCGAGCGGCTCGTGCTCGTTCGTCGCACGATCGTGTTCGACGGGCCTCCAACCGACCTGCCGGGTGTCTGGCACGACCCGTCTCATGTCCATGCTCGAGAGTGAGTTCATGCGTCTCGCGCTCGGCGCGGGCGCGGTCGTCGGAGTCCTGGCTCCCGCGGTCGGGTTCTTCCTCGTGCAGCGGAGGCAGTCGCTGGTCGGCGACGGGATCGGCCACGTGGCGTTCGCCGGTGTCGCGGCCGGGATCCTCCTCGACGTCTCCCCGATCCTGACCGCGCTCGTCGCGGCGGTGCTCGGCGGGGTCGTGATCGAGGTCCTGCGCTCGCGCGGGGGAACCGCGGGAGACCAGGCGCTCGCGCTCGTCTTCTACACAGGCATCGCCGCAGGAGTCGTGCTCGTCTCGGCCGCGGGCGCGTTGAACGTCGATCTCTTCCAGTACCTGTTCGGATCGATCCTGACCGTGACGCGGACCGATCTTGCCGTCATCGCGGCGCTCGGTGCCGTCGGCCTCGCGACGGTGGGGCTTCTCTACCGCCCACTGGCTGCGATCGTGGTCGACGAGGAAGGCGCGCGCGTAGCGGGTGTCCCCATCGGCGCGCTCAACATCGCCGTCGCGGCGCTTGCGGCTGTGACCGTCGCTCTCTCGATGCGTGTCGTAGGCATCCTGCTCGTCGCGGCGCTGATGGTGCTCCCGGTGAGCGCGGCGAGCCGTATCGCCTGGAGCATGCGCTCGACGTTCCTGCTCTCGATGGTGGTGGGGCTCGCGTCTGCGCTCGCAGGGCTGACGATCTCGTACTACGCGGACCTTCCGCCCGGCGGCACGATCGTCCTCGTCGCCGCGGCCGCGTTCGGGTTCGCGCTCTTCGCAGGCGTGCTACGCGGCCGCTGACGCGTCGAGCGACGCGTCCGCGCCCGGCTCGTGGCAGTCGCGGCACCGGGCTTCGTATTGCTCGGCCGCGCCGACGACCACTGTCTCTCCCGAGTACGGCGCGGGCTTCCCGTCGACGAGTCGCTGTGTCGTCGTCGCCGGCCCGCCGCAGCGGTGACAGACCGCCTGCAGCTTGTCGACGAACTCGGCGTGGGAGAGAAGCTCCGGCATCGGGCCGAACGGGAGGCGCCGGAAGTCCTGGTCGAGCCCCGCCGCGACGACGCGGACGCCGGCCTCTGCAAGCCCGAGCGCCACTCGCGACGACCGAGGGATCGAAGAACTGCACCTCGTCGATCCCGACGACCTCGAACCCGCGTGCTCTCGCCTCGAGCTCGGCGACGCTCGCGACGGGAACGCCGCGCATCCGCGCGCCTGCGTGGCTCACGACGTCGGCCGCGTCGAAGCGGTCGTCGATCCTCGGCTTGAAGATGACGACGCGCTGCCCGGCGATCTCGGCGCGGCGCAGGCGGCGGATCATCTCCTCGCTCTTGCCAGAAAACATCGGGCCGCAGATGACCTCGAGCCAGCCGCCGCGCTGCGGGGGTATCCGAATCACGAGCGCGATCCTACGGTCTGATCCGGTCGGAGCCACTTTCGGGTGGGCACGCGGCAACGGTGCGGTGCGTGAGGGAAACAGCGTGGTACCGGCGAGTTCTCGCCCGAGTACGCCCTGGGGCGACGTCTTCCCCGAGGGCGCGCTCGCGCTCACGCGCGAGGCGGATGCGCGACGGGAGCTGTGGGCGGCGTTCGGCCTGACGACCAGCGATCAGCCCAGCTGCGCGACGAGGGCGCGGGCGATCGGCCAGGCGCCCTCGGATGTGTTCGAGATCACGGTCCACGTGTGCTCCAGGTCCGGGTCATGGGTGCTCCGGAAGGATACGCCGGCGTCGTAGCCCTCCAGGATCACGGAGTTCCCGGTTTGGCCGAGCCAGAATCCGAGCCCGTAGCGCATGGACTCCGACGGCACCTCGCTCCTCGGCCGGATCATCTCGGCCACCCAGTCGGTCGAGACGATCTGCCCGGCGAAGAGCGCGTCCCAGAGCTTGTGGACGTCGCCGACCGTCGAGTAGATCCCGCCGTCTCCACTGCCGAGCACGGGCAGGTGGAAGACGTTCGTCCTCGGCTCCTCGCTCGTCAGGTACCCGAGCGCGGCGTCGCCGGGAAGCTCGTCGGAGCGGAGGAACGCCGTGTGTTCCATCCCTGCTGGCTCGCACACGCGCTGGCGCACGAGCTCGTGAAAGGGCACGTCGCTCGCCCGCTCGGCGACCAACGCCAGCACCACGTAGCCGCCGTTGCAGTACGAGAACTGCTCATCGGGCGCGAACTTCGTCCGGTAGCCGTCGAGCACGGCGAGGTAGCTCTCCGTCGAGTCGAGCTGGTGCACGGGCACGGGCAGGACGTAGGCGGAGATCGGCCCGGATGTCTCCTCGTCGAAGTAGTCGCCGATCCCGGACCGATGCGAGAGCAGGTGCTCGATCGTCACGGCGTCGTCGACGAGCGGGAGGTCGTCACCGAGGAGGGACCGTGCCGTCGTCGAGAGCTCCAGCGTTCCGTCCTCGACGAGGCTCACCACCGCGAGAGCGGTCAGGCTCTTCGTGGCGCTCGCGGTCCCGAACCGGGTGTCGACCGTGTTCTCGATTCCGGCGGCGCGATTCGCGAGCCCGTACGCCTGAGCGAGCTCCGTCTCACCTCCGCGATCGACGCGGACGACGCCGGAGAAGCCTTCCTCCCCGGCGACCCGATCCACGAGATCCCGTACGCCGCTCATCGAGGGCCAGGGTAGTCGAGCTGTCGAGCCGAGCGCTGCTACACTCTTGCCCGCGCGGCGGCGTAGCTCAGTTGGTTAGAGCAGCGGAATCATAATCCGCGTGTCGCAGGTTCGAGTCCTGCCGCCGCTACTCGCAACCTCTCTGCACGCACCCGAGTAAAACGAGAACGGAATAATGGCAACCGGAGTCCGAGTCGCGATCACGCTCGCCTGCACCGACTGCAAGCGGCGGAACTACCAGACCCAGAAGTCGAAGCGGAACTCCCCGGATCGGGTCGAGTTCAGCAAGTACTGCCGCTGGTGCGGGAAGCACACGGCGCATCGCGAGACGAGGTAGCCGTGGCGCGCGAGACTCGAAGACAGAGGCGCGCCGCCAGGGCCGCCGCCGACGGAGCAGCGGCCGGTCGCCGGAGCCGCCAGGTCCAGGTTCGGCCCGCGCAGCAGCCGGTCAAGCAGCAGACGGGCCGAAAGGCGCAGCAGCCGCGAGGACAGTTCATTCGCGAGTCGGCGGCGGAGCTCCGCAAGGTCGACTGGCCGAGCCGCGCGCAGACGCTCCAGGGCGTCGTCGTCGTTATCATCGCCTGCGCGATCGTCGCCACCTATCTTTGGGGCCTCGACCAGATCTTCCGCCCCCTCGTCGACCGCGTCCTTCTCTAGGAGCCGCATGTTCCTCTGGTACGTCATCAACACCTACTCCGGGCACGAGAACAAGGTGAAGACCAACCTCGAGCACCGGATCGTCTCGCTCAACCAGCAGCCTGCGTTCCGACGCGTCGTCGTCCCGACCGAGCAGGTCATCGAGACCAAGGACGGACAGAAGGTCCAGGCGGAGAAGCGCGTCCTTCCGGGTTACGTGCTCGTCAACATGAACATGTCGGACGAGGCCTGGACGGTCGTCAAGGGCACTCCAGGGGTCACCGGCTTCGTGGGAGCTGGAGCAAAGCCCGTACCGCTCTCTCAGCCCGAGGTCGACCGGATCCTCCACCACGGCGCGCCCGCCGGCGCGCAGGGACAGAAGGCCGTCGTCGAGTTCTCGCTCGGCGAGTCGGTCAAGGTGACGTCGGGCCCGCTCTCCGACTTCGACGGCGAGATCGTCGATGTCAACCCGGACCAGCAGAAGCTGAAGGTGCTCGTCGACATCTTCGAGCGCCAGGTCCCGGTGGAGCTCAGCTTCGACCAGGTGAAGAAGATCGACTAGCGGACCGGCTTCGCCGCTCCACGAACAAAAAGGCATTCATGGCAAAGAAGATCCTCACACTCATCAAGTTGCAGATTCCCGGTGGGCAGGCCAACCCTGCGCCGCCGGTCGGCCCTGCGCTCGGACAGCACGGGGTCAACATCATGGAGTTCTGCAAGGCGTTCAACGCGCAGACGGCGCAGGAGAACGGGCGCATCACTCCCGTCGAGATCACCGTCTTCGAGGACCGGTCATTCACTTTCATTACGAAGACGCCGCCGGCCGCAGTCCTGATCAAAGAGGCGCTGAATCTCGAGAAGGGCTCGGGCGAGCCGAACCGGGACAAGGTCGGTCGTCTCAGCCAGGCCCAGCTCCGCTCGATCGCCGAGACGAAGATGCCGGACCTGAACGCGCGTGACGTGGAGGAGGCGATGAAGGTGATCGCGGGAACCGCTCGCTCGATGGGCGTGGAGACGACGCCATGAGCGCCCATGGCAAGCGCTTCCGAGCGGCGCTCGGGCAGATCGACCGCGAGCGTGCCTACACACCGCTCGAGGCGGTTCGCATCCTCAAGGAAGCCCAGGGCGCCCGCTTCGACGAGACGGTCGAGGTGCACTTCCGGCTCGGGCTGAATGTGCGCCACGCGGATCAGCAGCTTCGCGGGACGATCATGTTGCCCCACGGCATCGGGAAGGACGTCCGCGTCGCCGTGTTCGCCGAAGGCGAGAAGGCTCGCGAAGCGGAGGACGCGGGGGCGGACGTCGTCGGCTCGGCGGATCTCGCGACGAAGATCGAAGAAGGGTTCCTGGACTTCGACGTCGCGATCGCGACGCCCGACCAGATGGGCGTCGTCGGCAAGCTCGGCCGTGTCCTCGGCCCGCGGGGGCTGATGCCCAACCCGAAGACCGGCACGGTCACTTTCGACATCGGCAAAGCGGTCTCGGACTCGAAGGCCGGCAAGCTCGAGTACCGCACCGACCGCGGCGGGAACGTCCACCTGTCGATCGGCAAGAAGAGCTTCGAAGAGCGGGCACTGCTCGAGAACTACGCCGCGCTCCTGGAGGAGATCATCCGGGCGAAGCCTTCTGCTGCAAAGGGTCGCTACATCACGAAGATCACGCTGACAACGACAATGGGCCCGGGTATTCACGTCGATTCGACGAAGACCCGCGGCATCATCGAGGAGCTCGAGGAAGCTACAGTCCCGGCTTAACCAGACGATATCCGCCGAAGACAGCTGGCAGCTCGGGTGACACGACCCAGGCGGAGGTCCAGCCGAGGTCGGTTTCCCGAGGGCGTCCTCGCCCGTACAGGAACCCGCCTCGTGCGGGTTTCGTCGTTCGAGGAGGATACGACGTGCTGAAAACCGACAAAGAACAGATCGTCGCCGAGCTGGCGGCGGAGCTGAAAGCGGCGGAGACGCTGATCGTCGCCGACTACCGAGGGCTCACGAACAAGCAGCTCGAGTCCCTCCGCGACGACCTGCTCCAACACGGCGCGCGCTTTCGGATCGTCAAGAACACGCTTACCCGGCGCGCGGCGGCAGAAGCGGGAGCGGAATCGCTCCTCGTGATGCTCGAAGGGCCGACCGCGATCGCGTTCATCGAGTCGGGCGGCGATCCCGCGGCAGTCGCGAAGGCGCTTGCGGCGAAGGCCAAGGAGACCAACGTGCTCGTGATGCGCGGCGGGATCCTCGAGGGTCAGACCCTCTCTGGCGAGGAGGTCGACAGACTCGCGACCCTGCCGTCGATGGACGTGCTCCGCGGTCAGCTGGTCGGCGCGGTCGTCGCACCGTTGACGCAGCTCGTCGCGCTGGTGAACGCGCCGCTTCGCAGCCTGCACGGCCTGCATCGACGCCCGGATCGCGCAGCTCGAGGAGCAGGGCCAGGTCGGCGACGCCGTCGACTATGGCGAGCGGAGCCGCTGCCTCGACGGATGCCGAGAGACTCGACAGCACGACGAGACGGAAACCTCGGCGGCCGAAGCTCCGAGATCGACGGAGCCGGCTGCCGAACAGACCGAGAGCGAGAAAGAGGAGGAGTAGGACATGGCAACCGATGTATCCAAGGTGCTCGACACGCTCGGCAAGATGACCGTGCTCGAGCTCGTCGAGCTGAAGAACGCGATCGAGGAGGAGTGGGGCGTGACAGCTGCCGCTCCCGTTGCGGTCGCCGCTGCAGGGCCCGCGGGAGACGGCGCGGCCGCGGAGGAGGAGAAGGACTCCTTCGACGTCGTGCTCACCGCCGCCGGCGACAAGAAGATCCAGGTGATCAAAGTCGTGCGCGCGATCACCGGGCTCGGCCTGAAGGAGGCGAAGGACCTCGTGGACAGCGCTCCCGGCCCGGTCAAGGAGGGCGCTGCGAAGGAGGAGGCGGAGTCGATCAAGGGCCAGCTCGAAGAAGCCGGCGCCTCGGTCGAGCTCAAGTAGCCGCGCGGTCGGTAGAACCCGGGGTCTGGCTTCAGCCAGACCCCGGTCTCGGCCGACCAGCGACGTCGCGGACGTGCAGTCGAAAGAGCGCCCGCGCACGATCTCGGCTCGCCGAGAACATTCCAGAAAAGTGGCCGGAGCGGTTGTGTTTTCGATTGAACTCGAACGCGTAGCGGCCCAGCAACGCTTTCATCCCGACGCCGAGAGTCGCATCCCCCGTCTCGACCACAACATGACGCTCCTTCGTAATCGGTGCGCGGTTTTTCGAGGCACGCATCGAGAGTGGCGGCGTCTTCGGGCCGCCGGAAGATGGCTCTTTCGCCAATGTCTTAGCGGGACGCGGCGCTTAACCGGGTCTGGCTTCAGCCAGACCCCGGTTTCGCTAGCCACCGACCGCAGCGCTTGCCCCGTCCGCTACACTTCTCGCACGTACTCCATCCGCTCCGAACGGCGGTTGCGGCGGAGTATGCTCGTGCGCTATCCTTCGCGGTTCCGCCGAGGCCCGGCCCGTCCAACCGTCCGTCCAACCCTGCACGTCGTCAAGGGAGGCTGTCACATTTGAGCAGCGTTGCTGTCGCGCCCCGCGCGCGCAAGAGCTTTTCGCGCCTGAAGCACGTCCTCGACCTCCCCAACCTCATCGATATCCAGAAGGCGTCGTTCCAGTGGTTCATGGAGAACGGCCTTCGAGAGACGATCGACGACATCTCGCCGATCGAGGACTACACGGGAACGCTTGCCGTGGAGTTCGCGGAGTATGAGTTCGGGGAGCCGCAGTTCACAATTCAGGAGTGCCGTGAGAAGGACCTGACGTACCAGGTCCCGCTCTCGATCACGGTCCGCTTCGTCAACAAGGAGACCGGCGAGATCCGCGAGCAGCGGGTCTTCATGGGCGACTTCCCGATGATGACCCCGTGGGGGACGTTCATCATCAACGGGACCGAGCGCGTCATCGTCACGCAGCTCGTCCGCAGCCCCGGCGCCTACCTGATGGAGCCGAAGGACGCCACGAAGCAGGTCTTCATGGCGAACCTCATGCCCTCGCGCGGTTCGTGGCTCGAGGTCGAGATCGACAAGAAGGGCCTCGTCTTCGCACGGATCGACCGCAAGCGCAAGCTGCCGATCACCACGCTTCTGCGCGCTCTTCCGGCCGAGGATCCGACGACCGGCTTCGCGCTCGACACCACGTCGAACGAGAAGATCCTCGAGCTCTTCGGTGGCTCGGTCTACATCGCCAACACACTGGAGAAGGACCCCTCGACCCGCGAGGAAGAGGCCCTGATCGAGGTCTTCAAGAAGCAGCGGCCCGGCGAGCCGCCGACGCTCGACAACGCCCGCAACCTGCTTCGGGCGCTCTTCTTCGACCCGAAGCGCTACGACCTCACGAAGGTCGGCCGCTACAAGCTGAACCAGCGGCTCGGAGTGGGCGTGCCCGACGACGTGCGGGTGCTCACGACGGAAGACATCGTCGCACTCGTCCGCCGGCTCGTCAGCCTGCCGGCGAATCTCGGGGTCCCCGAGGACGCGAAGGACCACGCGGCCGAGGCGGCGCAGCTCTCCCGCGATCCCATTCGGGCCGAGCTCGACGAGTACGAGGACTTCGGCAACCGCCGCCTGCGCACCACTGGCGAGTTGATCCAGGAGGCGTTCCGGGTCGGGCTCTATCGCATGGAGCGCGTCGTCCGCGAGCGCATGACGACGGAGGACGTCGACACGATCACGCCGCAGACGATCATCAACATCCGGCCGGTCGTGGCGGCGCTGAAGGAGTTCTTCGGCTCCTCGCAGCTCTCGCAGTTCATGGACCAGACGAACTCGCTCTCCGGGCTGACCCACCGCCGCCGCCTCTCGGCGCTCGGCGCGGGCGGCCTGACCCGCGAGCGCGCGCCGATCGAGGTGCGCGACGTGCACCCGACCCACTACGGCCGCATGTGCCCGATCGAGACGCCTGAGGGCCCGAACATCGGCCTCATCGGCTCGCTCGCGTCGTTCGCGACGGTGTCGCAGTTCGGCTTCATCCAGACGCCGTACCGCGTCGTCAAGGCCGGCAAGGTGACGGACGAGATCATCTACCTCGACGCCGCCGAGGAGCGCCAGTTCACGATCGCGCAGGCGTCGGAGCCGGTCGACCCCAAGTCGGGCAAGTTCGAGAACGACCGGGTGCTGTGCCGCTCACGCGAGGGCGAGGCGGTCATGGTGCTGCCGAAGGACGTCGAGTACATGGACGTCTCGCCGGCCCAGATCGTCTCCGTCGCGACGGCGCTCATCCCGTTCCTCGAGCACAACGACGCGAACCGCGCGCTCATGGGCGCGAACATGCAGAAGCAGGCAGTCCCGCTGATGATCCCGCAGGCGCCGCTCGTCGGCACCGGGCTCGAGTTCCGCGCGGCGGTCGACACGGGGGACGTCGTTCTCTCGCGGTCGGACGGCTCGGTCGTCGACGTCGACGCCGAGCGGATCGTGGTCGAAGGGCGCGGGACCCGCGACGAGTACCCGATGACGAAGTTCATGCGCTCGAACCAGGGCACGCTCATCCATCAAAAGCCGGTGGTAACGCTCGGTGACAAGGTGAAGAAGGGCGAGGTGCTCGCGGACGGAAGTCTTCGACCGACGGCGGCGAGCTCGCCCTCGGAGCGAACCTCCTGGTCGCGTTCATGCCCTGGGAGGGCTACAACTTCGAGGACGCGATCGTCATCTCGGAGCGGCTCGTCCGCGACGACGTGCTCAGCTCGATCCACATCCACGAGTACGAGATCGACGCCCGCTCGACGAAGCTCGGCGACGAGGAGATCACGCGGGACATCCCGAACCGCTCGGAGGAGTCGCTCGCGAACCTCGACGAGCGCGGTGTGGTGAGGATAGGCGCCGAGGTCGGCTCCGGCGACCTTCTGGTCGGCAAGGTCACGCCGAAGGGCGAGACCGAGCTGACCGCCGAGGAGAAGCTGATCCGCGCGATCTTCAAGGAGAAGGCCCGCGAGGTGCGGGACACCTCCCTGAAGGTCCCGCACGGCGAGGGCGGCAAGGTCATCGGCGTCAAGACGTTCGCTCGCGACGCGGGCGACGACCTGCCGCCGGGCGTCAACGAGCTCGTGCGGGTCTACGTCGCCAAGAAGCGCAAGATCGCGGAGGGCGACAAGCTCGCCGGCCGCCACGGGAACAAGGGCGTCATCGCGAAGATCGTCCCCGAGGAGGACATGCCGTTCCTCGACGACGGGCGGCCTGTCGACGTCGTGTTGAACCCGCTCGGCGTTCCGAGCCGGATGAACATCGGCCAGATCCTCGAGACGCACCTCGGCTGGGCTGCCGCGCACGGCGTCTTCCCCGAGGGCGGCCCCGTCAACAAGCGGGCGCCGATCAACGCTCCCGACCCGCGCTCGGTCGCGACACCCGTCTTCGACGGCGCGACGGAGGGCGACGTGGACGACGCTCTCGTGGCGTGGGCAGAGATGGCCTCGGAGAACGGGCACGTGCAGATGGGCGTCGACGAGAAGGCCGCGCGCGGTAACCGGAGCTCCGGCAAGGTCACGCTCTACGACGGCAAGTCCGGCCAGCCGTTCGCGCAGGAGGTGACGGTCGGCTTCATGTACATCCTGAAGCTCCTCCACCTCGTGGACGACAAGATCCACGCGCGCTCGACCGGGCCGTACTCGCTCGTCACCCAGCAGCCGCTCGGAGGCAAGGCCCAGTTCGGCGGCCAGCGCTTCGGCGAGATGGAGGTCTGGGCGCTCGAGGCGTACGGGGCCGCGTACACGCTGCAGGAGATGCTCACGATCAAGTCCGACGACACCATCGGCCGCGTCAAGGCGTACGAGGCGATCGTCAAGGGCGAGAACATCGCCGAGCCGTCCATCCCCGAGTCGTTCAAGGTGCTGCTGAAGGAGATGCAGTCCCTGGCGCTCGACGTGCAGGTGCTCTCGGACGAGGGCCGCGAGGTCGAGGTCCGCGAGGAGGACGACGAGCTGCTTCGTGCCGCAGAAGAGTTGGGTATCGATCTGTCGCCCGGCTCGCTGCGCGCAGCCGCGCGCCAGCCTACGGCCGAGGAGGTCGAGGAGGGTGGCGAGGCCGCTGACGAAGGCGGTGAGCTCGTTCTCGCCGCCGACGAGGAGCTCGGAGAGATCGAAGGCGACGAGCCGAGTGCCGAGCTCGAGGTAAGTCGAAGTCGGCGAGGTCGAGGAGTAGCTAAGGCCCAAGGGCGAGGCTTGCCTCGCCCCTTACCGACGTTTTGAAGAAGTAGCGACAACAAGAAAGAAGGCGCTGAACACGTGATCGACATCAACGAATTCGATGCGATTCGGATCGGGCTTGCCTCGAGCAAGCAGATCCGCGACTGGTCGTCCGGCGAGGTCACGAAGCCGGAGACGATCAACTACCGCACCCTGAAGCCCGAGCGCGACGGGCTCTTCTGCGAGCGCATCTTCGGTCCGACGAAGGACTGGGAGTGCTACTGCGGCAAGTACAAGCGCGTCCGCTACAAGGGCATCATCTGCGAGCGCTGCGGCGTCGAGGTGACGCGGCAGAAGGTGCGCCGCGAGCGCATGGGCCACATCGACCTGGCGGCTCCGGTCTCGCACATCTGGTTCTTCAAGGGCGTGCCGAGCCGGATCGGGTACCTGCTCGACATCGCGCCGCGCGAGCTCGAGAAGGTGCTGTACTTCGCGGCCTCGATCGTCACCCAGGTCGACCGCGAGAAGCGCGGGTCGGACCTCGCCGACCTCGAGGACAAGGTCGCCGGGGAGACCGAGCGCATCTACCTCGACCGTGACGAGGCGCTGTCCGCGCTCGACGACCGGCTGGGCAGGCGGCGCGACTACTTCGCCGCTGCCAAGGAGCGGAACTTCGACGAGGACGACGACTTCTGGGCTCGCGGCCTGAACAACTGGGCCGAGGAGGCAGCGATGCCTCCGCTCGAGGAGATTCGGACGCTCGGCAGCAAGGTGTTCACCGATCTCGCGAAGAAGATCACGAACGAGGATCCGCGCCGCGTGCGCGAGCTCGTCCGCCAGACGGCGACACGCGACGACCGCCGGCTCGCGCCGCGCGAGGTCGAGTCCGTCGCCGCTGCCGCGACGCAGATCGAGGCGGCGCTCGAGCCGTTGCGCGCCGACCTCGACAAGGCCTCGGGCTCGAAGAAGGGCGCGATCACGAAGCACCTGAAGCGGGTCCAGGAGGGCCTGCTCTCGGGCGCAGAGCTCTCCGAGGAGGACGCCGCGCTCGTCGAGTCCGTCGATCGCAAGAACCTCGAGCGGGCGCGCGAGATCGGCAACGGCCTGCTCGCCGACGTCCTGGCTGCCGTCGACCCGGACGCCGACGCCGCCACGGCCCGCGAGCTCGCGTACGACCTCTGCCTCGTGGAGGGGACGCGCAAGGACGACCTCGACGCCGTCGCCCAGTGGGCGCTGAAGGTCCGCGAGATGGTCGCGGACATCGACGTGCGGCGCGAGGACACGCGCGAAGCGGCGGTCGAAGCCGTTCGCCGGCTCGAGCAGACGTGGCTCCTCTTCAAGGAGCTCGATCCGAAGATGATCGTCGGCGACGAGCAGATCTTCCGTGAGCTCAAGGACCGCTTCGGCTCGCCGTACGGGTTCGGGGTGTACTTCCAGGGCGGCATGGGCGCGGAGGCGATCCGTGACCTGCTGCGCGCGCTCGACCTCGACGAGGAGTCGCTGTCCCTGCGGGACACGATCAAGACGTCCAAGGGCCAGAAGCAGCAGCGGGCTATCAAGCGCCTGAAGGTCGTCGAGGCCTTCATCAAGTCGGGGAACAAGCCCGAGTGGATGATCCTCGAGGCCGTGCCGGTGATCCCGCCGGAGCTCCGGCCGATGGTCCAGCTCGACGGCGGTCGCTTCGCCACGAGCGACCTCAACGACCTGTACCGCAGGGTCATCAACCGCAACAACCGGCTCAAGAGGCTCTTGGATCTGGGCGCGCCCGAGATCATCGTCAACAACGAGAAGCGGATGCTCCAGGAGGCCGTCGACGCGCTGTTCGACAACGGACGACGTGGTCGCGCGGTCACCGGGCCGGGAAACCGGCCGCTCAAGTCGCTCTCCGACATGCTCAAGGGCAAGCAGGGGCAGGTTCCGCCAGAACCTGCTCGGGAAGCGCGTCGACTACTCGGGGCGCTCGGTCATCGTTGCAGGCCCGAACCTGAAGCTGCACCAGTGCGGCCTGCCGAAGCTGATGGCCCTCGAGCTCTTCAAGCCGTTCATCATGAGCCGGCTCGTCGAGCGCAAGGCCGTTCAGAACATCAAGGCGGCGAAGAAGATGGTCGAGTCGATGATCCCGGAGGTCTGGGACGTGCTCGAGGAGGTCATCGCCGAGCATCCGGTGCTCCTGAACCGGGCGCCGACGCTGCACCGTCTCGGCATCCAGGCGTTCGAGCCGGTGCTCGTCGAGGGCAAGGCGATCCAGGTCCATCCACTGGTTTGTCACGCTTTCAACGCCGACTTCGATGGCGACCAGATGGCCGTGCACCTTCCGCTCTCCGCGGAGGCGCAGGCAGAGGCGCGCGTGCTCATGCTCTCGGCGAACAACATCCTCTCGCCGGCGAGCGGACGCCCGCTGGCCACGCCCGACGCAGGACATGGTCCTCGGTGCGTACTTCCTCACCTACTGCGAGTACGACCTCGATGCCACGACGCGGCTGAAGTCCTGGCTCAAGAAGCTGAAGAAGAACGGCCTGCCGCGCTTCCGAACGGAGGAGGACGTCGAGTTCGCGGTCGAGTCCGAGCAGATGCGCTTCCAGGATCCGATCGAGTACGAGTGGGGCGACGAGCGCCTGCTGACGACGCCTGGACGCGTCATCTTCAACGCCGAGGTCGAGCGGGCTCTCGACGAGGCCACGGGTGGGGAGGCCGGCGGCGAGCTGGAGAATCATCCCTACCTCAACAAGACGCTCACCAAGCGGGAGCTCGACACCTTCATCGGCGATCTCGTCGAGCGCTACGGCCCGAACACGATCGCGGCCGCTCTCGACGTCATCAAGTCGCTGACCTTCAGGTTCGCGACCCGCGCGGGCATCACGATCTCCAAGAACGACATCGTGATCCCGGACGCGAAGGAAGAGATCCTCGCCGGCTTCGAGGACGAGGTGGCCAAGGTCGGGCGTGAGTACGACCGCGGCCTGATGACCGAGGAAGAGCGCGACGAGCGCATCGTCGCCATCTGGACCGAGGCGACGGAAGAGGTCGCCAACGCGATGATGGAGAACCTCTCGCCGACGAACCCGATCTACATGATGGCCAACTCGGGCGCGCGCGGATCCTTCAACCAGATCCGCCAGCTCGCCGGGATGCGCGGACTCATGGCCGATCCGAAGGGCGAGATCATCGCCCGGCCTATCAAGGCGAACTTCATGGAGGGCCTGACGGTGCTCGAGTACTTCATCTCGACGCACGGCGCACGCAAGGGTCTCGCCGACACGGCGCTCCGCACGGCCGACTCGGGATACCTGACGCGGCGGCTCGTCGACGTGTCGCAGGACGTCATCATCCGCGACCAGCCCGGCAAGAAGCCCGGCGACTGCGGAACGACCGAGTACATCGAGCTCGCCCTCATCCTCGACGAGTCGCCGAACAAGAGCGTCGCGGGTCGCGTTGCTGCGCTCGACATCATGAAGCCGATCAAGGACGGGAAGCCCGGCAAGGTCGTCGTCATCGAGAAGGGCGCGGAGATCACGATGAGCGGCCTTCGGAAGCTGGTCGAGGAGTTCGGCGAGCACGCCGCGACCGCGACGATTCCGGTCCGGTCGGTCCTGAAGTGCCGCAGCGAGTACGGGCTCTGCCGGCTCTGCTACGGCACGTTCCTCGCCACCGGCGGGCCTGCCGAGATCGGCGACGCGGTGGGGATCATCGCCGCGCAGTCGATCGGCGAGCCAGGGACGCAGCTCACGATGCGGACGTTCCACACAGGCGGCGTGGCCGGAGCGGACATCACGCACGGTCTCCCGCGCGTCGTCGAGATCTTCGAGGCCCGGAACCCGAAGGGCGCAGGAACGCTCGCGGACGTCGGCGGGCAAGATCGACATCGACGACTCGGAGCGGACGATCAAGGTGACGATCACGCCGACGGCCGTCGACGAGAAGGGCGAGCTTCCTGACCCGAAGGAGTACGCCTTCCCGCGCAGGACTCGACTGCGGGTCGCGCAGGGGCAGGTCGTCGAGCCCGGCGAGCCTCTGAACGAGGGCTCGCTCAACCCGGGCGAGCTGCTCGACCTCAAGGGCGCGACGGCGACCGAGCTGTACCTCGTCGGTGAGGTGCAGAACGTCTACAAGTCGCAGGGCGTCGAGATCCACGACAAGCACATCGAGCTGATCGTCCGGCAGATGCTGAAGAAGGTGCGCGTCGAGAGCGCAGGCGACACGGCGCTCCTCCCGGGGCAGCTCGTCGATCGCGTCGTTCTCGAGCGCGAGAACGCGCGGGTGAAGAAGGAGAAGAAGGAGCAGGCGACCTTCGAGCCGATCATCCTCGGCATCACGAAGGCCTCGCTCGCGACCGAGTCCTTCCTCTCCGCGGCCTCGTTCCAGGAGACCACCAAGGTGCTCACCGACGCGGCTATCGAGGGCAAGACGGATCGCCTGCTCGGCCTGAAGGAGAACGTGATCATCGGCAAGCTGATCCCGGCCGCGACCGGGCTCAAGCAGTACCGGCAGATCTCGATCGAGCCGACGGAGCCACTTCCCGTGACGTTCGCTCGACCCGAGGCCGAGGCCGAGCTGCTCGCCGCGCTCGAGGAGATCGGTGACGGCGACGGGTTCGACCTCGAGGCGCTCGGCCTTCCCTTCGACGACGAGCTACCGTCGACGTCGAGGGAGAGCCGGCCGAAGTGGAGCCTCCGGTCGAGGACGAGCAGTAGAGGACGCAGCTGGGGTCAGACGTGGTCTGACCCCAGCTGACCGTTGCCGGGTCAGACCCCACAGGTCTGACCCCTCTCGTCTACCGCCCTGACTCCAGCCTTCGTCAAGGCTTTGTGCTACCTCTTGCCGACGGTGAGACCGCTCGTCGCCGCGCTCGCATGCCTCCTCGCCGTCCCCGCTCTTCTCGCGGGGTCGGCCGCCGCGAAGCCCGAGGGCTCTCTCCTGCGGCCTTCCCGAGTCTCAGCCGGTCTGGATCGACTTCGCGGACGGGTCGGTCTCGTTCTGGCGCGAGCGCTTCGCCCGACCCGGGGTGGTCGTGGCCACGGGCGGTACCGGCCTCGCCGCGGAAGCGCGTACCGCGGGTGCCGCCACGGTGCACTGGGACATGTACCTCCGCAAGCGGGTCGGCACGCCGTCGGAGCCCGCGGACGCGGACCTCATCACGCGCCGGGCGGACTCCCTGTTCGACTACGCGGTCACCGTCTCAGGCTGCGAGCAGCCGCTGATCGCGCTCAACGAGATGTGGGGAGCGTCCCTGCCGACGCCGCTGACCCCGACCGCAGAGCGCTACCGCGCGAACGTTCTGCGCTTCGTCACCAGGCTCGCAGAACGGGGCGGGCGCCCCGCCCTGCTCGTGTCCAGCGAGCCGTTCACCGGAGGCGACGCGGCGGCTTGGTGGAGAGCGGTCGGACAGGTGTCCGACCTCGTACTCGAGAAGTACGCGAACGCCAACCTCATCTGGCGTGACGGCGCGGTCGACGGGTCGCGACGTCTGCGCACCGGCTATCGGTCATCGGCGGCGAAGCTGTTCGCCGTGGGTATCCCGCCGTCCCGGATCGGGATCATGGTCGGCTTCCAGACCGGCCCGGGATCTGGTGGGCGGGAAGGGCTCGAGCCCCGCTCGCGCTGGTTCGACGTTGCGAAGTGGCAGGGACTTGCGGCCGACCAGGTGTCCCGCGAGCTTCGACTCTCCCACGTCTGGTCGTGGGGGTGGGCCCAGCGCAACGAGCGCTCGAACGATCCCGACAAGACGTTCGCTGCGTGTGTCTGGCTCTGGGCGCGGGACGCGAGTCTCTGCGACGCGCCCGAGATCCTCGGCAAGGAGCTCGACTCCGATCGACGCACGGGCCAGATCGACCTTGCCGCCGGAGTTCGGTGCGTATACGAAGGACAGCCGCTCACTGCCTCCGCTGTGGCTGCCCTGGCGAAGCTGACCGGCGACCGGGAAGTCGCGCTGACCGCGCTTGTCGTGCGAGCTCGCGAGCGCGAGCGGGAGGCGGTCAGCCCGACGCGGGTTCTTGCGATGGAGCGCCGGATCGTCGCGTCCCGGTTCGCGGGCAGTAGCGCGTCATACCGTGCCGCACTCGCCGAGACGGGTGCGAGCCTCGCCGTCGCACGCGCCATTCTCAGCGACGAGCTCCGCCGCGCGGAGATCCAACGCCGCCTCACGATCGCGCGGCCATCGAGGAGCGACGTGGAGCGATTCCGTTCGACCTTCGCGGCGATCGTCGCGAGGAGAGTCGTGGCTTCCCCGGCGCCGAGCTGGCTTCCGGAGGGCAGTGGGCTCGCCCTCGCGACGTCGGCGCCGCGAGCCGTCTTCGAGCTGGCGACGCGACGCACCGTCGAGGTGCGAACCGCGGAGGGCGACATTCAGCGTTCGCGCGCTCGAGGACCCGACCGTGCTCGGAGCAGTGCCGTTCGGAGATGCCCGTCACCGCGATCGTCCGCGAGTTGGCCGCCGAGCGACGCGCGGACGCGTACGCCGCCTGGACGATTCGGGAGCAGAAGGCGGCCGAGAGCAGGCTCGTGTGCGAGCGGGATCGAATGCCGGAGCGCGGTGTGGTCGCGCTCTCGAGCTTCGCTCCGTTCCTTTCTCTGCACGAGACCGGATTCGCTAGCGCAACTCCGGTCGTGCGAAACCGAACCGGCCGCTGCGCGGCCGGGGTCCCACGAGGCGAGCGCCTCGAGCGCTGCGACTGGCTAGCGGTTCGAAGCAGCGGCTACGACGGTATCGCGGCCCGAGACCTTGGCGAGGCCGAGCGCAGCGTCGGCGCGGCCGAGGATCGCAGCAGCATCGTCGGTCGGGATGAGCTCCGCCGCGCCCGCCGAGAGGGACACGACGCCGATGTCGGAGAACGGACGCTCGCGGAGACCAGCTTGCACCCGCTCGAACAGGCTTCCTGCCTCGTGGATGTTGCCGTGGGGGAGGAGCGCCGCGAAGCGGCCGCCGCCGATCCGGCACGGGAGATCGTGTGGCCCGGCGACGTCCCTCAGCAGGGCCGCGATCTGGACGAGGATGCCGTCGGCCGAGAGATGGCCGATGCGGGCGTTTATCGTCGTCAGCCGGTCGACGTCTAGCATGAGCACCGCTAGCGACTCGCGCCGTCCACGCGCGCGTGCGATCTCGCGGTCGAGCAGAGCATGGAAGGCGCGGCGATCGAAGAGCTCGGTCAGCGGATCGAGCTCGGGAACGGGATCGGGCTCGCGAAGCTCGAGGGACGCCTCGAGTGCGGGCCGCGTTCCGCTGACGACATCTTCGAGCGTCGTGATGTCGGTCTCGCTGAAGCGACGGTCGGGCGCTCGCGTGAGAACCGCGAGCATCCCCTGACCGTCCTCGACGTCGAGCAGAGGCACGGCGAGCCCCGATCGGATCGGCGTCGAGCCGGGGGGCGTCGCGGCTTCACCGTTGAACGCGACCTGGAGCGCCCTTGCGCCCCGGTAGTCGGGGACTCCCATGCGTCCGACCTGCGCCACCTCCGCCTGGGAGAGACCGACGGTCGCGAGCAGGGGCTCCTTGCTCGGGGCCGAGACCACAGCGACTGCGGCGTCGGCGGACATCCGTTCCTTTGCGAGCTCGAGCAGGCGCATCACGCCGTGCTCGGGAATCGCTCGAGCGGGCTCCTCGGACACCAACGCCGGCGCCAGCGGCGGTCGGTTCAGAGCGTCGTTCAGCGTCTGCGCGAAGTCCGCGAGTCGCTCGTCGTACCGGCGGAGCATCGTCGTGACGATCTCTTCTTGGCGGCTCAGGAGCCGTTGGGCAGCGACGAAGAAGAGGACGATGCAAAGGGTCGCGAGCGCAACTGAAGCCGCGTAGATCGCGATCGTCATGTCGTTCCTCCCCTTCTCGTCGGCGTTCCCAGACCGTCCCTCCGCGTTTCCAGGCCGTAGTAATATCGCGTCGACCGGTCGGCACCCGCTACGACGTGACGTGGGAGGTGGAGGAGCGGTGCGGCGTACCAGAGGGCTGACCGCGTTGGGGGCGATGGCGACGCTCGCGTACGTCGTCCACTACGCCCGTGGCCGGGCGCGTCAGCGCGAGCCTCGCGCCGACGCCGCGCTTCCCACCGCACGCTTCGAGCCGGTCCCGTTCCCCGCCGGAGCTCCGGCCGGACCCGACGCTATGGTCGCGCCGATGGACGAGGCGACTTCGGCCGCACCCGCCGTCACGAGCGCTGATTCGAATGGCTCTCCTACGCCTGCGCCTACACTTGCGTCTTCGGCTTCAGAGGCTCGATCCGACCGGCTGGGACCGATCGAGTTGCCCCCGAAGCGACGGATCTCGGCCGCCGTTCTCGTCACGCTCGCAGCCATTGCCGCCGTTGCTGCGATCGCCCTCGCTGCGACTGCGGTGGCTGCGAGCCGCGACTCGGCCGACCAGCCGACGGCGAAGCCGCCCGCCTCGGCGGCGGTGCTCACGCCGCCCTACTGAGACGCGGCTACGAGGGTCGCTCGGCGTTTCGGGCGACGTCGGCGCGATCCTTGCCGAGGTCCTTAGCGCGGTACAAGGCTCCGTCGGCACGCTCGAAGAGCCCCGCGGCGGTGTCGCCGTGCTGCAGCTCGGCGATTCCGGCGGACAAGCGCAACCTGTCGGCGTCGGGGCCGAGAGTCGTTCCGCGCATGGAGCTCTGGACGCGTCGGTAGAGCTGGTCGGCGTCCTCCGAGCTCGACTCCGGAAGGATCACGGCGAACTCGTCACCGCCGATGCGGGCGGCCACGTCCACCGAGCGAACGGCCTCGCGCAGGCGGTCGGCTGCTTGCGCGAGAACGCGATCGCCGGCCAGATGGCCGATCTGGTCGTTGATCGTCTTGAAGTCGTCGACGTCGAAGACGATGAGAGCGAGGGCGCGCTCGTACCGCTGGGCGCGGAGCACCTCGCGCCGAAGCGTCTCGTGGAAGTAACGCTGGTTGTAGAGCCCTGTCAGGGCGTCGGTCTCCGCGAGCTTGCGCGCCTCGCCGTAACGCCGTGCGTTCTCGATCGCCGGGATCGAGCTCTCGACGAGGCTCTCGGCCTGCTCGATGTGCTCGGCTTGCGGCTCGTAGTCGGGCGAGCGCCAGAAGAGCGACAGCGCACCGACGGGCGCGAGCTCGCGCCCGATAAGCGGAATGAAGACGCCCCCGCAGATCAGCTCGTCGTTCGGAGGCTGGCGATCCCGGCCGTAGCGGTAGGTCACCGTGATCGTCCCCGGGAGGGCGCCCGCGACACCCGAGGTCGGTGGCCTCGCGGTCTCGTCGGCGCTCATCCCGCGAGTCGCGACTGTCGGAGCTACCCCGTGACCCTCGACGACCATCATCGCCGCTTCGAATCCGGGGATCTCCATTGCGGCATCGAGGACTCGGTCCATGAGCTCCTCGAGATCGATCGACCCGCCGAGCTCGCCGAAGAGGCGGTTGCGACGGCTCTCGCGCTCCGCGCGCTCGAGCGCTTCGGAGAGATCGTTCGAGAGCTCGTCCATCTTCAGGCGCATCTCGTCAACTGCGCGAACGAGGGTGTCGCTCGGCTCCGGAGCGGGCTGGGAAGAACGCCGCACGAGGACGAGCGCGACCGCCGCCAACACGACGAGAGCCGCGGCGGCGATCACTAGCGTTGTAGTCATTCCTCCAGCCCCGCTGTTTGCAGCAACGCACTCCTTCGTGACGCGTTCGGGGGAGGCCACGCCCCTCGAACGAGGCACCCCCATCGCACTGTACTCAGCGAACTGGACGCTGCCAGGGCAATTTCAGGTGAGTGGTGGGTGGTTCGGTCGCCTCGCGTCGAGCGTGTCCTCGCCGGCCGCCGCGCCACTGTCCGGACTGCGGGGGAGAGCACGGATTCCGCTGTCCGCCAGGGCTGCGCGAGCCCGCGCGTCGAACGAGTGGCTCGTCTCGTGCGGTCTCCACTCCGAGATGCCGGTCGACACCGTCAGCGCGTCGCTCTCGGTGAACGTCGAGGCTTCCAGTTCCGCGCGCAGCCGGCCGTGAAAGCGTTGCGCCCCTTCGCTCGAGGTCTGCGGGAGCAGAACGCCCAGCTCCTCGCGGCTCCGGCGGAATACCGTGTCCGTGTTCCGGGTCAGCCGCTCGAGGAGCGCCGCGAGCTCGTGCGCCTGTCGGTCCGCCTCACCCTCGTCGGCGAGATCCCGCAGCGCGAGGAGCACCACGGCAAGCGGCCGTTGCGACCGGACCGCCCTTGCGACCTCTCGCTCCAGCGCGACCTCGTACCCGCGGTGGTTCGAGACTCCGGTCGCTACGTCGATCTCTACCCGACGGGCGGCCCCGGTGAAGCGGCGAGCACTTGCGACGGCGCCGGCCGTTTCCTCTGCCAGCGCGACGAGCGCACGCTCGTGCCCCGCCAGGAAGCGTTGCCCCGCTCGCGCATGGGCGACGATGACGCCCCTCTCGAGGCCTCCCTCGAGAATGGGGACAGCGAGCCTCGCGTCGGCCGCTTCGGAGTCGGCAGCGATGGAAAACGACGTCGTGTCGGTCCAGTCGACTCCGTGCTCAGCACCGAGGATCGCCGTCACCGGCGCCCCGCCGGGTCCCTCCACACGGATCGCGACCGCTTTCGCGCCGGTCCGCGCCGCCGCCTCGGCAATCGTGTTCGTGAGGAGCTCTTCGAGGTCGAGCGACAGCTCCCACTGAGCGGCGCCTTCTGCACGGGCACTCTCCGACCGCTCGGCTGCGTCGCGCAGGAGGTTCGAGATCGACGCGAGCTGCTCGTCGACCTTGCGCATCACGGCCTCGACGCGCCGATCCGTGTGTGCTCTGACTGCGCGAACGACGAGCGCACACGCCAGCAGGAGCGCCGCAACGGACGCCACGAGCACCGCAATGGTCAGACTCGTCAGGTTCCTCCTCCCAGATCACAGTAAGCGGTCATCCGGATCTCCGCCACGGTCGGAAAGCTCGAAGATGCCTGCTCTGCTACCATCCTGCGGCTTGGTTGGCGGGCACTTCGTGCCTGCCGACTGTTCTGTGTGAGTTCATACGACCTTCAGCAGGAGCAGCGTGCCCACCGTAAATCAGCTCGTCCGCAAGGGCCGAAAGAGCCCGAAAGAGAAGACCAAGACACCGGCTCTCCGGGGAGCGCCGCAGAAGCGGGGCGTGTGCACGCGCGTCTACACGACGACGCCGAAGAAGCCGAACTCCGCGCTGCGCAAGGTCGCGCGCGTGCGGCTGACGAATGCCATGGAGGTCGGCGCCTACATTCCGGGTGAGGGGCACAACCTGCAGGAGCACTCGGTCGTGCTCGTGCGCGGGGGCCGCGTCAAGGACCTCCCCGGCTTCCGGTACAAGGTGATCCGCGGTGGGCTCGACTCGGCCGGCGTCTCCGAGCGCCGTCAGGCGCGCTCCAAGTACGGCGCGAAGAAGGCGTAGGAGAACGATGCCCCGCCGAGCAGAGATCCAGCCGCGGACGCTCGAGCCTGATGCCGTGCACGGCTCGGTGCTCGTGACGCAGCTCGTGAACCGGCTCATGCTCGACGGCAAGAAGTCGGTCGCCGAGATCATCGTCTACGACGCCCTGAAGATCGCCTCTGAGCGGGCCGGCAAGCCGGAGCTCGAGGTGCTCGAGCAGGCGGTGAAGACCGTCACGCCCGTGCTCGAAGTCCGTTCACGGCGCGTGGGCGGCGCCAACTACCAGGTGCCGATCGAGGTGCCGCAGCGGCGCGCGCGGACGCTCGCGCTGCGCTGGCTCGTGCAGAACGCTCGCGACCGCCGCGAGAAGGGAATGCCGCAGAAGCTCGCGGGCGAGCTGCTGGATGCGCTGAACCAGCAGGGCGGGGCGTACAAGAAGAAGGACGACATCTACCGAATGGCGCAGGCCAACAAGGCCTTCGCGCATTACCGCTGGTAAGTCGCTCGTGAGCGCCGTAGCCACATCCGTCGCGCTGGACCGCGTGCGCAACATCGGGATCATGGCCCACATCGACGCGGGCAAGACCACGACGACCGAGCGCATCCTCTACTACACGGGGCGCACCCACAAGATGGGCGAGGTCCACGAGGGCGCCGCGACGATGGACTGGATGGCGCAGGAGCAGGAGCGCGGCATCACCATCACGTCGGCGGCTACGACCGCGTCGTGGCGCGACTACCGCATCAACATTATCGATACGCCCGGGCACGTGGACTTTACGATGGAGGTCGAACGCAGCCTTCGCGTCCTTGACGGAGCCGTCGCCGTGTTCGACTCCGTCGCAGGCGTGCAACCGCAGTCCGAGACCGTGTGGCGCCAGGCGGACCGCTACGCCGTGCCCCGCATCGCGTTCATCAACAAGATGGACCGGACCGGCGCCGACTTCGACGCTGCCGTCCAGTCCATGCGCGACCGGCTCGGTGCGACTCCGGTCCCGATCCATCTGCCGATCGGCCAGGAGGAAGCGTTCGCGGGGATCGTCGACCTCGTGGAGATGAAGGCGATCACCTACGTGAACGCGCTGGGGACGGAGTTCTCGACCGAGGAGATCCCGGCGACGCTCGCCGACGCCGCGAACGCCGGGCATCACGCGCTGATCGACGGGATCGCTGAGTTCGATGACGAGCTCATGGAGACCTACCTCGAGGACGAGGCGACGGTGACACCCGAGATGATCAAGCGTGCCCTGCGCCGTGGCACCCTCGCAGGACGCGTGACGCCCGTTCTCGCCGGCTCGGCGTTCAAGAACAAGGGTGTCCAGCCGCTGCTGGACGCGATCGTGGACTACCTGCCGAGCCCTCTGGACGTCCCGCCAGTACAGGGTGTCGACCCCAAGGGCACGGAGGATGCGACCCGGCCGCCCGCGGTGGAGGCGCCCTTCGCCGCGCTGGCGTTCAAGGTCATGACCGACCCCTACGTCGGGAAGCTCACGTACTTCCGCGTCTATTCGGGGCAGATCAAGGCCGGCGACCGGGTGCTCAATACGACGAACGGGAAGACCGAGCGACTCGGACGCATTCTCGAGATGCACGCCAACCACCGCGAGGAGCGGGAGGAGATCGGCGCGGGGGAGATCGCTGCCGCCGTCGGGCTCAAGTTCACGACGACGGGCGACACGCTCGCCCTCCCCACTGCTCCGATCGTGCTCGAGTCGATGTCGTTCCCCGACCCGGTCATCTCGGTGGCGATCGAGCCGAAGACGAAGGCGGATCAGGACAAGCTCGGCGCAGCGCTGCAGCGGCTGACCGAGGAAGACCCCACCTTCCGCGTGTCCTCGGACGAGGAGACGGGGCAGACCCTGATCGCCGGCATGGGCGAGCTGCACCTGGAGATCATCGTCGACCGCCTCCTGCGGGAGTTCCGCGTGGAGGGCAACGTCGGCCGTCCGCAGGTCGCCTACCGCGAGACGATCAGCCGGCCGGCGGAGAAGATCCAGGGCCGATTCGTTCGCCAGACCGGGGGCTCCGGTCAGTACGGTGACGTCACCATCAACCTCTACCCGCAGGAGCCCGGCGGCGGCTACGAGTTCGAGGACAAGATCGTCGGCGGCAAGATCCCCAGGGAGTACATCCCCGCCGTCGACGCCGGCATCGAGGAGGCCATGAGCTCCGGCATCCTCGCCGGATTCCCCGTTGTCGACATCAGGGTCGAGCTCGTCGACGGCTCGTACCACGACGTCGACTCGAGCGAGCGGGCGTTCAAGATCGCCGGCTCGATGGCGTTCAAGGAGGGCATGAAGCGCGCGAAGCCGAAGCTCCTCGAGCCGGTCATGTCGGTCGAGGTCGTGACGCCCGAGGACTTCCTCGGCGACGTCATTGGTAACCTGAACGGACGTCGCGGCCGGATCGAGCAGATCGAGCCGGTCGGCGGGTCGCAGTCGTCGAGCTCTCAATCGATCAAGGCGAGCGTGCCGCTCGCGGAGATGTTCGGCTACGCGACGGACCTGCGCTCGATGACGCAGGGCCGCGCGACGTTTTCGATGCAGTTCGACCGGTACGAGCAAGTTCCCGCTCACGATCGCCGAGGCGCTCGTGACGAGCGACAAGCCAGCGTAAAGACACCAGCTAAACGAGTCTCGGAGGGCAATACCCATGGGCAAGCAGAAGTTCGAGCGCACCAAGCCACACGTCAACGTCGGCACGATCGGCCACATCGACCACGGCAAGACGACGCTCACAGCAGCGATCACGAAGGTCCTCGCCGAGTCGGGCACGAACACGGAAGTTGCGTCCTTCGACTCGATCGACAAGGCTCCCGAGGAGCGCCAGCGCGGCATCACCATCAACACCGCGCACGTCGAGTACGAGACCGAGAACCGGCACTACGCCCACGTCGACTGCCCGGGCCACGCCGACTACATCAAGAACATGATCACGGGCGCCGCCCAGATGGACGGCGCGATCCTGGTCGTCTCCGCAGCCGACGGCCCGATGCCGCAGACGCGGGAGCACATCCTCCTGGCGCGCCAGGTCGAGGTGCCGTCGATCGTCGTCGCCCTGAACAAGGCCGACATGGTCGACGACCCCGAGCTCCTCGAGCTCGTCGAGATGGAGGTGCGCGAGCTCCTCACCAAGTACGAGTTCCCCGGGGACGACATCCCGGTCATCCAGGTCTCGGCGCTGAAGGCGCTCGAGGGCGATCCCGAGTGGACGCCGAAGATCCTCGAGCTGATGGAGGCGGTCGACTCGTACATCCCCGAGCCGGTCCGCGACGTCGACAAGCCGTTCCTGATGCCGATCGAGGACGTCTTCACGATCACCGGTCGCGGCACGGTCGTCACCGGCCGGATCGAGCAGGGGAAGATGACGGTCGGCGAGGAGATCGAGATCGTCGGCATCCACCCCGAGACCGAGAAGACGGTCATCACCGGCCTCGAGATGTTCCAGAAGACGCTCGACTACGCGCAGGCCGGCGACAACGCCGGGGCGCTCCTCCGCGGCATCAAGCGCGAGGACGTCGAGCGCGGCCAGGTGCTCGCGAAGCCCGGCTCGATCACCCCGCACACGCACTACAAGGCCGAGGTGTACGTCCTCTCGAAGGACGAGGGCGGGCGCCACACGCCGTTCTTCGACGGCTACCGGCCGCAGTTCTACTTCCGGACGACCGACGTCACCGGCTCGATCAAGCTGCCCGAGGGGCAGGAGATGGTCATGCCCGGCGACAACACGAACATGGAGATCCAGCTGATTCAGCCGATCGCCATGGACCAGGGCCTCCGCTTCGCCATCCGCGAGGGTGGACGCACGGTCGGAGCCGGAGTCGTCACGGAGATCGTCTCGTAGGGCAGAGGCTTGCCTCTCCCTCTCCCCAGACCAATGGCACAGCAGAAGATCCGCATCCGACTGAAGGGCTACGACCACCAGCAGGTGGACCGTTCCGCGTCCCAGATCGTGGAGACGGCGCAGCGCACCGGCGCGACCATCACCGGGCCGGTCCCGCTGCCGACGGAGAAGAACGTCTACTGCGTGATCCGGAGCCCCTTCAAGGACAAGGACTCGCGGGAGCACTTCGAGGTACGCACGCACAAGCGCCTGATCGACATCCACTCGCCCACGCCGAAGACGGTCGACTCGCTGATGCGGCTCGACCTGCCGGCGGGCGTCGACATCGAGATCAAAGCTCTAGCAGATGAAAGGAATCCTCGGCACCAAGCTCGGCATGACCCAGGTCTTCGACCCGGAGACCGGGCAGATGACCGCCGTCACCGTCATCCAGGCGGGACCGTGTCCCGTGGTCCAGGTGAAGACGGTCGACACGGACGGCTACGACGCCGTCCAGCTCGCGTTCGGGGCAGCGGCCGAGCGGAAGGTGTCGAAGCCGGAGCGCGGACACCTCGAGAAGGCGGGAGCGGGACCGCATCGCCACCTCGTCGAGCTCCGCGGTGAGAGCGGCCTGACGGTGGGAGAGACGGTGACCGTCGAGGCGTTCGAGCCGGGCGAGCGGGTCAAGGTCTCCGGGATCTCGATCGGCAAGGGCTTCCAGGGGACGATCAAGCGGCACGGCTTCACGCGCGGGCCCGTCTCCCACGGCTCGCACAATGTCCGCAAGCCGGGGTCGATCGGCGCGTCCGCGACACCGTCCCGCGTCTTCAAGGGAATGCGCATGTCCGGCCGCATGGGCGGCGTCCGGGTCACGCAACCGGGGCTCGTCGTGCACGAGATCGATGCCGAGCGCAACCTCCTCCTCATCCGTGGCTCGGTCCCCGGGCCGGCCAGCGGGCTCGTCGAGATCAGGGAGGTCTGAGCCCGATGGCGACTCCCAAGGCACCCGTCCTCGGCGGGTCGAAGGCGAAGGAAGTGACGCTCGAGGAGTCGGTGTTCGGCGCGGAGGTCAAGCCGCACCTCGTCCACGAGACCGTTCGCGCGGAGCTCAACGCCGCGCGCGCGGGGACGCAGGGCGGGAAGAGCCGTGGGCTCGTCGCGGGCGGCCGCTCGAAGCCGTGGCGCCAGAAGGGAACGGGCCGCGCCCGCGCAGGGACGACGCGCGCGCCGCAATGGACGGGTGGCGGAATGGCCTTCCCGCCGGGAACGCGGAGCTACGAGGTGAAGGTGAACCGCAAGGCACGCCGCGCCGCGCTCAAGGGCGCACTGACCGACCACGCCAGAAATGGCACGTTCGCGGTGCTCGACGGCTCGGAGTTCGAAGCTCCCTCCACGCGCAAGGCCGCCGAGCTGCTCTCGGAGTGGTCCGACCGCCCGACGCTCGTCGTCACGACGGAGGACGAGGACGTCCTCGTGAAGTCGTTCCGCAATCTCGAGAAGGTCGTCGTCACCGTGCCCGCCGAGCTCGAGGTCGTCTCGGTCGTGTGGGCGCGCTCGCTGCTCGTGAGCGAGGCGGCGCTACCGCTCGTGCTCGCACGAGCCGGCGCGGCCGCGGAGAAGGAGGAGGCAGAGGAGTGAGCCTCCATCCGAACCAGGTCCTGCTCGCCCCGGTGGTCTCCGAGAAGAGCTACTCGCTCATCTCCGACCGCAAGTACACGTTTCGCGTCCACGAGGACGCGCACAAGACGCAGGTCCGGCAGGCCGTCGAGGAGCTCTTCGACGTGAAGGTGCAGAAGGTGGCGATCCTCAAGGTGCAGTCGAAGCCGAAGCGGCGCGGGTTCACGAAGGGCCGGCGCCCGGGCTGGAAGAAGGCGATCGTCCAGCTCCGCGAGGGCCACGAGATCGAGATCTTCGAAGGGGCCTCCGTCTGATGGCTCTTCGCAAGTACAAGCCGACCAGCCCCGGCCGCCGCTTCATGGCGACGTCCGGTTTCGAGGAGATCACGAAGTCGGAGCCCGAGAAGTCGCTGCTCGAGCCGCTCACGAAGAAGGGCGGCCGGAACAACAAGGGCCGCATCACGACGCGGCACCAGGGTGGCGGCCACAAGCGGCGCTTCCGCACGATCGACTTCAAGCGCACCAAGGACGGCGTCCCCGCCAAGGTCGCCGCGATCGAGTACGACCCCAACCGGTCGGCGCGAATCGCGCTGCTCCACTACGCGGACGGCGCGAAGGCGTACATCCTCGCACCGACGCGCCTGCGAGTCGGCTCCGTCGTGGAATCGGGCCCGAACGCCGACATCAAGCCGGGGAACGCGCTCCCGCTGGCCAACATCCCGACGGGAACGCTGGTTCACTCGGTGGAGCTGAAGCCGGGTCAAGGCGGGCGCATGGCGCGGTCGGCGGGCTCGTCGGTCCAGCTCGTCGCGAAGGACGGCGATCACGGCGTGCTGACGGCTCCCTTCCGGTGAGCTGCGCCGCGTGCTCCTCACCTGTCGCGCGACCGTCGGCCAGGTCGGGAACACCGATCACGCAAACCAGGCGAGCGGAAAGGCCGGCCGGAGCCGGTGGCTCGGGAAGCGGCCGACCGTGCGCGGCTCGGCGATGAACCCGGTAGACCATCCGCACGGCGGCGGCGAGGGCAAGACGAAGGGTGGCCGTCACCCCGTCACCCCGTGGGGCGTCCCCACGCTCGGCAAGCGCACCCGCAGAAAGCACAAGGAGTCCGACAAGTTGATCGTCCGCGGCCGGCGCCGCGGCAAGGAGAGGAAGCGCTAGGTGAGCAGATCTTCGAAGAAAGGGCCTTTCGTCCAGGACCGGCTGCTCAGCCGGATCGAGGCGATGAACGCGAGCGGCGACAAGCGGATGATCCGCACGTGGTCGCGCACGTCGACGGTCTTCCCCGAGATGGTCGGGCACACGATCGCCGTGCACGACGGTCGCAAGCATGTGCCCGTGTTCGTGACCGAGCAGATGGTCGGCCACAAGCTCGGCGAGTTCGCGCCTACGCGGACGTTCCGGAGCCACTCCGGCGACCGCCAGGCCCAGGTGAAGAAGAGGACATGAGCACGGTCGCGACAGACGATCGCCAGCGCGTGCGCGCGCAGGCGAAGTGGGTGCGGACGTCCGCCCGGAAGGCGCGGCTCGTGCTCGACCACATTCGCGGGCGCTCGGTCCCGGAGGCCCGGACGATTCTCGCCTTCACGTCTCGCGCTGCCGCGACGGACATCGACAAGGTGCTCCGCTCGGCGGTCGCGAACGCGGAGGCGAACCATGGCCTCGACGGCGACGAGCTCCTCGTCGAGGTCGCGTATGCCGACGAGGGCCCGACGCTGAAGCGCTGGAAGCCCCGCGCGCGCGGTCGGGTCAACCGGATTCGCAAGCGCACCTGTCACGTGACTCTCGTGCTCGTGGAGCAGCCGGAGACGGCGCCGCGGCGCCGACGGGCCACGAGGGTGGAGGCCACGTCGGAGACTGCCGTGGCCGGGACTGAAGGAACTACTCCCGCTTCGAAGCCGAAGGCTTCGAGGCGTAAGAAAGAAGGAGGCGGTGGCCTGATGGGCCAGAAGGTGCATCCCGGCGGGTTCCGCGTCGGCGTCATCCACGACTGGAAGTCGAACTGGTGGACGGGCCGGCAGGAGTTCGCGGCCTACCTCCTCGAGGACGTCAAGATCCGCCGTCACATCCTCGGCAAGCTCTCCCACGCCGGGCTCTCCGACATCCTCATTCGCAAGGACAAGCAGCGGATCACCGTGGACATCTACACGGCGCGCCCCGGCATCGTCATCGGCAAGTCCGGTGTCGAGGTCGACGCGCTGCGCCGCGACCTGCACGCGCTGACGCAGAAGAACGTCCACATCAACATCAACGAGATCAAGCGCCCTGAGCTCGACGCGAAGCTCGTCGCCCAGTCGATCGCGGAGCAGCTCGAGAACCGCGTGAGCTTCCGCCGCGCGATGAAGCGCTCACTCGCCTCGGCCATGCGGTCCGGCGCGCAGGGGATCAAGATCACCGCGGCGGGCCGCCTCACCGGGGGCGAGATGAGCCGGCGCGAGATGTACTCCGAGGGCCGCGTGCCGCTGCACACGATCCGCGCGGACATCGACTACGGCCAGGCCGAGGCCAAGACGACGGCCGGCCAGGTCGGCGTCAAGGTCTGGATCAACAAGGGCGAGATCATGCCCGAGGGCTTCGAGGGCGCCGGTGGGCGCGACGCGCGCCTCGGCGACCAGGATCAGGCTCGCCGCCGACGCGGTTCCTCGTCCGAGGGGCTCGGCGCCTCGCGGGAGGGCCGGGGACGCGGTGTGGATCGCGAGGGCCTCGGAATCGTCCCCCGCAAGCAGCGGCGCGGTCAGCGCCCCGGAGGTCGGGCGACCCAGCGGCCGCGTCGTGACGACGTCGCCGATCCGACGCAGACGGAGGCGCAGGCAGTCGAGACCGAGACGGAGGCGCCCGAGCTCACCGAGCCGACGGCCGAGCCGGTCGACCGAAGCGACCGCGGAGCCGAGCCCGGAGCCAGCCTCGGAGCCCGCAGGAGACGACGGAGACGGAGGGCTCGAGCTGATGTTGATGCCGCGGAAGACGAAGTTCAGACGCCATCATCGAGGGCGTCGCGCGGGCATGTCGAAGGGCCAGACCACGGTTCAGTTCGGCGACTACGGGCTCAAGAGCCTCGAGGCGGGCTGGATCTCGAACCGCCAGATCGAGGCTGCCCGCATCGCGGCGACGAGGAAGATCCGCAGAAGCGGGAAGGTCTGGATCAACCTCTTCCCGGACAAGCCGTTCACCAAGAAGCCCGCCGAGACCAGGATGGGCTCGGGGAAGGGCTCGCCGGAGGGCTGGGTGGCCGTCGTCAAGCCGGGCCGCGTGATGTTCGAGCTGGCCGGCGTCGACGAGGCGCTGGCGAAGGAGGCGCTTCGGCTCGCCGGCCAGAAGCTGCCGGTCCGCACGAAGTTCGTCAAGAGAGAGGCTGATCTCTTTGAGAGCTAGAGAGCTGCGCGCCCTGACCGACGACGAGCTCGATCGCAAGATGGCCGAGACGCGGCAGGAGCTCTTCAACCTGCACTTCCAGACCGCGACCGGTGTGCTCGAGAACAGCGCCCGGCTGCGCATGGCCAAGCGCGAGATCGGCCGCATCCTGACCGTGAAGAACGAGCGTGCGCGAGGACTGACCAGATGACCGACGAGAACATGAACGCGGAGCAGATGCCGGAGGAAGCAGATCGAGGAGGAGAGCGGCCGAGCCGGAGACGACCGACGCCCCGGAAGGGGTCGCCGACGTCGAGAACGTGCCGGACGACGCTGCACCCGAGGCTGCGGAGGCCTCCACCGAAGAGGTCGAGGCGCCCGTCGCCGAGGCGGATCCGCCGGCAGCCGAGCCCGCGACCGACGAGCCCGAGCCCGTCCCGGAAGCCGTCGGCGACGGCCCTGCCGCGGAGCCCGACGCTTCGGAAGCGCCGGCCGAAGAGGCGCCGGCGGACGAAGCCGACGCCGCCGACCAGGCCGACGCGGCCGACGAGCCCGCCCCGGCGGCGGCGACGGCCGAGCCCAAGAGGAAGAAGAAGCGCCTGCCGCGCGCCGCTCCGCCGGCAGCGGACGAAGGTCACGCGCGAGCGCCCGGCCGAGCGCAAGCCGATCACGCGCCTGCCCGAAGCCGGAGCATGCCCGTGGCCGCCGCCAGGAGCGCCAGGGCACGGTCGTGTCCGCCGCGTCCGACAAGACCATCGTCGTCCGGGTCGACACCGTGAAGGCGCATCCGATGTACAAGAAGGTGATCCGGCGCAGCACCAAGCTGCACGCGCACGACGAGGAGAACCAGGCGAAGGCCGGCGACATCGTCCGCATCGTGGAGACGCGGCCGCTCTCGAAGCAGAAGCGGTGGCGGCTGCAGGAGATCGTCGAGGCCGCGAAGTGATCCAGCAGGAGTCGAGACTTCGCGTGGCCGACAACACCGGCGCGCGCGAGATCCTCTGCATCCGCGTGCTCGGAGGCTCTCACCGGCGCTACGCGCGGGTGGGAGACATCATCGTTGCTACCGTGAAGTCGGCCACGCCTCAGGGCGCGGTCAAGAAGGGCGAGGTCGTGCGGGCGGTCGTCGTCCGGACGAAGAAGCCCTACGGCAGGGACGACGGCACGCTCATCGGTTTCGACGAGAACGCCGCCGTCCTCATCGATCCCCAGTCCAACCCGCGTGGAACGCGCATCTTCGGGCCGGTTGCGCGCGAGCTCCGCGAGAAGAACTTCATGAAGATCGTCAGCCTGGCCCCGGAGGTTCTCTAGGTGTCCACGAAGATGAAGGTCAAGAAGGGCGATCTCGTCCAGATCGTCGCCGGCAAGGACCGCGGCAAGCGGGGCCGCGTCATCGAGGCGCGCCCGTCGGAGCGCCGGGTGATCGTCGAGAACCTGAACGTCGCCAAGCGCCATACCAAGCCGAAGCCGATCAGGGACTCCTCGCGCATGGGAGGCGCCCAGATCCTGCCCGGCGGCATCATGGACAAGCCTGCTCCCCTGCCGGTCTCGAACGTGATGGTCGTCTGCCCCGTCTGCGGCCTCCCGACGCGGGTCGGCATCGTGGAGAAGGAGGCCAAGGGCGGCGTCGTCCGCGTTCGCGTCTGCAAGCGCGAGGGCTGTCAGGCAGGAGCTCGACCGATGAGCTCCGCGACATCAGCTGGTGCCGTTGCGCCCGCCCCCGAGACCTACGTAGCTCGCCTCAAGGACCGCTACGAGAACGAGATCCGGGGCCGCCTCCAGGAGGAGCTCGGGCTCTCGTCCGTCATGCAGGTCCCGCGCGTCACGAAGGTGACGTTGAACATGGGCGTGGGGGACGCGAAGACCGACGCCAAGGCGATGGATGCCGCGATCGACGAGCTGACGACGATCGCCGGGCAGCACGCGCAGGTCCGGCGTGCAACCAAGTCCATCGCCAGCTTCAAGCTTCGAGAGGGGATGCCTGTCGGCGCGCGGGTGACGCTCCGGGGGACGCGCATGTACGAGTTCCTCGACCGACTCGCCTCGATCGCGCTACCGCGCATCCGCGACTTTCGAGGGCTCGATCCCGGCTCGTTCGACGGACGCGGCAACTACTCGATCGGCATCAGGGAGCAGATCATCTTCCCCGAGATCGACTACGACAAGGTTCCGTCGGTCCGCGGGCTCGACATCGCGATCACGACCTCGGCGACGACGGACGAGCACGGGCGCGCGCTTCTCGGCGCTCTCGGCATGCCCTTCGCCGCAGAGAGAAGGGAACAGTAAGTGGCCAAGAAGTCGCTCGTCGTAAAGCAACAGCGGGGGTCGAAGCACAAGGTGCGCGACTACACGCGCTGCAACCGGTGCGGTCGACCGCGCGCGGTCTATCGGAAGTTCGGGCTCTGCCGGATCTGCCTGCGCGAGCTCGCCCACCAGGGCGCCGTTCCCGGCATGACGAAGTCGAGCTGGTAGGAGAAGAGATGCTCACCGATCCGATTGCCGACATGCTCACCCGTATCCGCAACGCGAACCGCGCGTTGCACGATTCCGCGTCGATGCCGACCTCCCGCATGAAGGAGGAGATCGCGCGCATCCTGAAGGACGAGGGCTACATCGCGGACTACCGCGTCGTCGAGACGACGGACGAGAAGGACGAGCCGCTGCCGTACAAGACTCTCGTCGTCGAGCTCAAGTTCGCGCGCGACCGCCGCCGCGTGATCACCGATCTCAAGCGCGTCTCCAAGCCCGGCCGGCGCGTCTACGCCGGCAAGGACCGGCTGCCGCGCGTGCTCGGCGGGCTCGGCACCGCGATCATGTCCACCTCGACCGGGGTGATCACCCACCGCCAGGCCGCCGAGCGCGGCGTCGGCGGCGAAGTGATCGCCTTCGTCTGGTAGGCGGAGCCACCGAGCAATGTCGAGAATCGGCCGGAAACCAATCGAGCTGCCCTCCGGGGTGATGGTTGCGCTCTCGCCCGGGCGCGTGCAGGTGAACGGCCCGCTCGGCGAGCTGAGCCAGGTTGTGCCTGCGCGCATGCAGATCGAGAAGAGGGACGAGGAGGTCGTCGTCACCCGCCCGACCGAGCGCGGGGAGGACCGGGCGCTGCACGGCCTGACCCGGACGCTCATCGCCAACATGGTCGAGGGCGTCACCAAGGGCTTCGAGAAGCACCTGGAGATCCAGGGCGTCGGCTACCGCGCCCAGCTCAAGGGCACCGACCTCGAGCTCGCGGTCGGCTTCTCGCATCCGGTCACGATCAAGCCGCGCGCGGGGATCACGTTCGATGTCCCGGCGCCGACCCAGATCATCGTCAAGGGCATCGACAAGCAGGCCGTCGGCCAGACGGCTGCCGAGATCCGCAAGGTGCGCCCGCCGGAGCCCTACAAGGGCAAGGGAATCCGCTACCGCGACGAGCAGGTCCGCAGGAAGGTCGGGAAGCGCGCGTGAGCGTTCTCACGAAGCGCGAGGCGCGCATGCGCCGCCATCGCCGGGTTCGGAGCAAGATCGCGGGCACCGCCGAGCGACCTCGTCTTGCCGTGTTCCGCTCGAACCGCGGGATCTTCGCGCAGCTCATCGACGACTCGAGCGGGCGCACGCTCGCCGCAGCGGGCTGGAACTCGGTCACGTCCTCGGGGTCCAAGACCGAGCAGGCGAGCGCCGTCGGCAAGGCCCTCGGCCAGGCGGCGAAGAAGGCCGGCATCGAGCGCTGCGTCTTCGATCGCGGCGGCTACCTGTACCACGGACGCGTGAAGGCGCTCGCGGAGGGCGCGCGCGAGGAAGGACTGAAATTTTGAGCACCAGGGAAGTCGCTGACTCCCGTGAGCTGAAGGAGCGGGTGATCGAGATCAACCGCGTCGCCAAGGTCGTGAAGGGCGGCCGGCGGTTCTCGTTCACCGCCCTCGTCGTCATCGGGGACGAGGTCGACCGGGTCGGGCTCGGCTACGGGAAGGCGCGGGAGGTCCCGCTCGCCATCTCGAAGGCCGTCGAGGACGCGAAGAAGAACCTCTTCCAGGTCCCGAAGCACGGGCAGACGATCACGCACGAGATCGTCGGGCAGTTCGACGCGGCGAGGGTCGTCCTTCGCCCTGCCAGCGAGGGAACCGGCGTCATCGCCGGCGGTGGCGTGCGAGCGGTGCTCGAGCTCGCCGGCATCCGCGATGTGCTCGCGAAGAGCCTCGGTACCACGACTCCGATCAACATGACGCGTGCGACGGTCGAGGGGCTCCGCAGGCTCGTGCGCCCCGAGGACGTCGCCCAGCTGCGCGGCAAGACGATTGCCGAGGTGATCCCGATCCCCCGCGCGGCGACGCTGGCACGAGAGGAAGAGGCGCTGGCCAAGGAACGAGCGGAAGCCGAAGCGCAGGACGAGACGGTGTCTGGCTCAAGCCAGACACCGGAGCCCAACCGCTGAGCGAGGAGAGCGCGGAGTGACCTCCTTGAAGATCACCCAGATTCGAAGCACCATCGGCCAGTCCGACCGGCATATCGGAACGCTCCGTGCCCTCGGGCTCGGGAAGATCGGCCGCACCAAGGAGCACACCGACTCGCCGCAGCTCCAAGGCATGCTCCGACAGGTCAACCACCTCGTCCGCATCGACGGGAAAGGCGAATAAGTGGCCTCCGACGAGCTCAATCTCTCGAACCTCGAGCCCGCCCAGCCGCGCAAGCCGCGCAAGCGGGTCGGTCGCGGCCTCGGCTCGGGCAAGGGCCGCTACTCGGGCCGCGGCATCAAGGGCCAGAAGTCGCGCGCAGGGTCGCACAAGATGCCGGCCGGGTTCGAAGGCGGCCAGATGCCGATCGACATGCGCCTCGGCAAGCTCCGCGGGAACACCTCCGCGGACGCGATGCCGATCGGCCCGTTCCGGACGCACACGCAGCCCGTGAACGTCGGCGACCTCGACGGTCGCTTCGACGCCGGCGCGGAAGTGACGCCCGAGTCGCTGAAGGCGAGCGGCCTCGTCCGGAAGCTCTCGATCGACGTGAAGGTGCTCGGCGAGGGCGAGCTCACCAAGAAGCTGACCGTCTCCGCTCATGGATTCTCGAAGTCAGCTGTGGAGAAGATCGAAGCGGCAGGCGGGTCGGTCACCTGGCTCCGCGGCGAGCCGGTGAAGAAGAAGAAGAAGACGTCACAAGGCGAGCGCGCCGTGGCGGAGGAGCCGGAGGTCGATACAGCCGAGTCCGAGCCCGTCGAGGCCGAGACCGAGGGCACCGAGCCGCGAATCCGAGCACCATCGGAGGAGCCGGAGGCGTAGCCGATGTTCTCCTGGCTCGCGAATGCATGGCGCGTCCCCGAGCTTCGACGACGCGTCCTCTTCACGGCGATGATCCTCGCCGTCTATCGGCTCGGCTCCTGGATCCCCGCACCGGGGGTCAACTCGGAGACGATCGAGAACTACTTCTCGGGCCGCGGCGACACCATTCTCGGCCTGCTCAACCTCTTCTCGGGCGGCGCGCTGTCGCAGTTCTCGCTGTTCGCGCTCGGGATCATGCCGTACGTCACCGCGTCGATCATCCTCCAGCTCCTGACGGTCGTGATCCCGAGGCTCGGCGAGCTCCAGAAAGAGGGCGAGGCCGGCTACGCGAAGATCACGCAGTACACGCGCTACCTCACGGTCGTCCTCGCCGCGGCGCAGGCGACCGGCTACGCCTTCCTCTTCCGGAGCCAGGGCGCGCTCGACGCGGGCTCGGGTGAGCTCGTCCTGATCGTGACCACGCTGACCGCGGGAACGACCCTCCTGATGTGGATGGGCGAGCTGATCACCAAGCGCGGGATCGGCAACGGCATCTCGATCCTGATCTTCGCCTCGATCCTCGTCGGCGCGCCGATCGGTATCGCGGCCTGGTGGAACGGCGGCCCGATGGAGAAGCTCTTCTACCCGCTCATCGCGCTCGCGATCGTCGCCGCGGTCGTCTTCGTGCAGGAGGGCCAGCGGCGCATCCCGATCCAGTACGCGAAGCGGATGGTGGGTCGCCGGATGACGGCCGGAGGCTCGACCTACCTCCCGCTGCGCGTGAACATGGCCGGCGTCATCCCGATCATCTTCGCGGCCGCGATCCTCGCGTTCCCACCCACGATGGCCCAGTACTTCCCGGCGACGCGGGACTTCGTCAACGAGTACTTCCAGCCCGGAGACTGGATCTACCTGCTGATCGAGGGAATGATGATCGTGCTCTTCACCTACTTCTACACGGCGGTGCAGTTCAACCCGGTCGACCAGGCGGACAACCTCCGCCGTCACGGCGGCTACATCCCGGGCATCCGACCCGGGCCGCCCACCGCCCAGTACCTGGACCGCGTGCTGTCGCGCTTGACGCTCCCGGGGTCGCTCTTCCTGGCGCTCGTCGCCGTCCTCCCGAGCCTGTTCATCGCCTACGGAGGCTTCTCCCAGGCGAGCGCAGGAGCGCTAGGCGGAACGTCGGTCCTCATCGCGGTCGGTGTCGCTCTCGACACGATGCGGCAGATGGAGTCGCAGATGATGATGCGCTCCTACGAAGGCTTCCTCAAGTAGGGGCGACGCTTGCGTCGCCCTTCCGTCTCTCACCGAGACTTAGCGCATGAGAGTCCTCATCCTCGGCCCGCAGGGCAGCGGGAAAGGAACGCAGGCGAGGCGGATCGCGGCGCGCCACGACGTCCCGCACGTCGCCACCGGAGACATCCTGCGCTCGGCGATCGCCGAGCGCTCGGAGCTCGGCCGGCAGGTCGAGCCGATCCTCGAGCGCGGCGACCTCGTACCCGACCATCTCATGGTCGAGCTGATACGCGCGCGCCTGGCCGACGAGCACGGATTCGTCCTCGACGGGTTCCCGCGCACCGTTCCGCAGGCCGAGGCGCTGGACGCGATGCTCGAGGAGATCGAAAAGCCTCTGGACGTCGTTCTCCTGCTGGACGTCTCCGATGACGTGGCGCTCGAGCGCTTGGTCGACCGTCGTGCCACGCAGTCCCGGCCCGACGACGCCCCTGACGTGATCCTGAACCGCCTGCGCCTCTACCACGGTCTCACCGAGCCGGTCGTCGAGCGCTATCGCGCCGAGGGGATGCTCGAGGTCGTCGACGGAGAGCAGTCGATGGACGACGTCTTCGCCCAGATCGAAGATGCGCTCGAGCGTGCGCGAGCGGAAGGCCCCGATCCCGCGGAGGTGCGGACCTCGTGATCATCCGCAAGAGCGCCAGAGAGATCGACAGGATCGCGGCCGCAGGAGATCTCGTGGCAGAGACGATCGCGCACGTCGGTTCCCTGCTCGAGCCTGGCGTGACGACGGACGAGCTCGATGCGGCTGCCGACGGGTTCATCCGCGCGCGCGGGGGGCTTCCGACGTCGGCCGGCTACAAGGGCTACCCGAAGGCGATCTGCATCTCGGCCAACGAGGTCGTCGTGCACGGGATCCCCGGGCCGTACGAGGTCGCCGAAGGCGATCTCGTCACGATCGACGTGGGAGTGACCCTCGACGCGTACATCGCGGACTCGGCCTACACCTTCGGCGTCGGCGAGATCGACCCGGAGGCGCAACGGCTGCTCGACGTCGCCCAGGAAGCGCTGGCAGCAGGCATCGCTGAGGCTCGGCACGGGAACCGCGTCGGCGACATCGCGCACGCCGTGCAGACCGTCGTCGAGGACGCCGGGTTCTCGGTGGTCCGCAGCCTCGTCGGGCACGGAGTGGGCCGCTACTACCACGAGGATCCGCACATCCCCAATTTCGGCGAGCCGGGACGCGGGCCGCGGCTGTCCGAGGGCATGACCATCGCCATCGAGCCGATGATCACTGCGGGCGGACCGGACATCACTGTCGCGGAGGATGGCTGGACGATCTCGACGGCTGACGGCTCGATGTCGGCGCACTTCGAGCACACGGTCGCGATTCTCCCCGAGGGGCCTCGGATACTGACGCCTCGCGTGGGGCTGCCGGCGGAAAGGACTTTGCTACGATGACCCGCCGCGGCGCGGTCATCTCGTGTTGCGCCGCCGTTTCTTCGAAGAAATCCAACGACCGAAAGGCGTCGCGCTGCGCGCTCCGGCTGAAGTAGGGAGATCACGATGAAGGTCCGTCCGTCCGTCAAGCCCATGTGCGAGCGCTGCCGCGTGATCAAGCGGCATGGCCGCACGATCGTGATCTGCTCGAACCCCCGACACAAGCAAAGGCAGGGCTAACCCTCGATGGCACGCATCGCAGGCGTCAACCTCCCCACCCAGAAGCGGCTCGAGATCGGGCTCACCTACATCTACGGCATCGGGCCGTCGACCGCGCAGAAGATCTGCCGCGTGCTCGAGCTCGATCCCGACGAGAAGGTCCGCGACCTGACCGACGAGGAGGTCACGAAGCTCCGCACTTTCATCGACTCCGACCTCGAGGTCGAAGGCGACCTTCGACGCAACCGCGCAGGCGCCATCAAGCGTCTGACCGAGATCGGGGCCTATCGTGGTATCCGGCATCGTCGCGGGCTTCCGGTGCGCGGACAGCGGACCAAGACCAACGCACGCACGCGCAAGGGCCCGACGAAGGCCGTCGGTCGCGGTAAGAGGACGACGAAGTAGTGGCACCTCCGCGAAGGTCAGCGGCCCGCGGCCGAACACGGCGCAGGGTCAAGAAGAACATCGCCATCGGGCAGGCCCACATCAAGACGTCGTTCAACAACACGATCGTCACCCTCACCGACCGCGAAGGCAACGTGATCGTCTGGGAGTCCGCCGGGTCGGCCGGCTTCAAGGGCTCGCGCAAGTCCACGCCGTTCGCAGCGCAGGTCACGGCGGACAACGCCGCGCGCAAGGGCATGGAGCACGGCCTCCAGAAAGTCGAGGTCTTCGTCAAGGGCCCTGGCTCGGGTCGCGAGACGGCGATCCGGTCGCTGCAGGCGGCCGGGCTCGAGATTCTCGGTGTACGGGACGTCACGCCGCAGGCCCACAACGGCGTTCGCCAGCGGAAGCGCAGGAGGGTCTAATGGCCAGGGACCTAGGCCCGAAGTGTCGTCTCTGTCGTCGCGAGGGGCTGAAGCTCTTCCTCAAGGGCGAGCGCTGCCTCACCGAGAAGTGCGCAGTCGAGCGTCGCGGCTACCCGCCGGGCGAGCACGGGCGCGGGCGTATCAAGCAGAGCGAGTACCTTCTCCAGCTTCGCGAGAAGCAGAAGGCGCGCCGCTACTACGGTCTGCTCGAGAAGCAGTTCCGCCTGACGTACGAGCGGGCAAGCCGTGGGCAGGGCGCACCGGGAGAGAACCTCCTCCGAATGCTCGAGACGCGGCTCGACAACGTCGTCTACCGCCTCGGCTTCGCGGGGTCGCGGGCGCAGTCACGCCAGCTCGTCCGTCATGGCCACTTCCAGGTCAACGGTCGCCGCGTCAACATCCCGAGCTACGGCGTCAAGGCGGGCGACGTGATCTCGCTCAAGCCCGGAAGCCCCGTCGAGCAGCTCGTTCGAGAAGCGACGGATCTGACTGCGTCGGTTGCTCCCTGGCTCCAGGCCGACCATGACGGGCTCACGGGGCAGGTCCTCCGATTCCCCGAGCGCGACGAGATCGACGTGCCCGTCCAGGAATCCCTCATCGTCGAGCTCTATTCGAAATAACGCCGTAGGGGCGAGGCTTGCCTCGCCCTGAACGAACGAAAGGACTGCTTTGGCTACACGAACCAGCTTGATGGAGTTCCAGACTCCGCGGATCGCCCACGAGGAGGCGGACGACCATCGCGGTGTCTTCCTGATCGAGCCGCTCGATCGCGGCTTCGGCAACACGTTCGGGAACTCGCTCCGTCGCGTGCTCCTGTCCTCACTGGAGGGGGCGGCCGTGACGGCGGTGAAGATCGAGGGCGTCGCTCACGAGTTCACGACCCTCCCGGGAGTCCGCGAGGACGTCACCGACATCATCCTCAACCTCAAGAACCTGATCGTGCTGCTGCACGGCGCGTCGCCCGAGATCGAGGTGTACATCCAGAAGAAGGGCGCCGGCGTCGTGACCGCTGCCGACATCGAGGCGCCTGCGGATCTCGAGATCCTGAACCCCGAGCTCGAGATCGCGCACGTGTCCGACAAGGGCAAGCTCGAAATGACCCTGACCATCGGCCGTGGCCGTGGATACGTGCCGGCCGAGCTGAACCGTGGGCCCGAGACCACCATCGGCGTGATCCCGATCGACTCGATCTTCTCCCCGGTGCGGCGGGTCGCGTACGAGGTAGAGGCGGCGCGCGTCGGTCAGCGCACCGACTACGACAAGCTCGTCCTCGACGTCACGACCGACGGGTCGCTCGACCCGCGCGACGCCATCGGGCAGGCGGCCGAGATCCTCATCCGCCAGCTCAAGATCTTCACCGACCTCGACTTCGAGGGCATCGGAGAGACGGCCGCGGAGACGGCTGCCGAAGCGCCGGTCACGCACGGTATGGAGA
Source organism: uncultured Actinomycetes bacterium (assembly GCA_963721795.1). Taxonomy (GTDB): domain Bacteria; phylum Actinomycetota; class Thermoleophilia; order Gaiellales; family Gaiellaceae; genus GMQP-bins7. Next base: position 23,959 of record CAVRLT010000020.1, on the reverse strand, counting down.
ACTTCCCGATCGAGGAGCTCGAGCTCGGCGTCCGCTCGTACAACTGCCTGAAGCGGGTCGGCATCGAGACGATCGGCGACCTCACGTCGAAGTCGGAGAACGAGCTCGTGGCGATCCCGAACTTCGGCCGGAAGTCGATCGAGGAAGTGCGTTCCGCGCTCGCGGCGCACGGGCTGATGCTGAAGGGCGAGGACACGATCGGGTGAGGCACCAGCGGTCGGGCAAGAAGCTCGGGCGGGACTCCGCTCATCGCAAGGCGCTGTACTCGAATCTCACGGGCGCCTTGATCGACCACGGCCGCATCCAGACGACCGAGGCCAAGGCGAAGGCGGTCAAGCCGCTGGCCGAGAAGATGATCACGCTCGGGAAGCGCGGCGACCTCCATGCCCGCCGGCAGGCGCTCGCCACGCTTCGCTCGAACGACGTCGTCCACCGGCTGTTCGCGGACGTCGCGCCGCGGTTCGCCGATCGTCCCGGCGGCTACACGCGCATCGTCAAGCTCGGGCCGCGTCAGGGAGACGCGGCCGAGATGGTCTACCTCGAGCTCGTCGACTACGAGCCGGCGGCGTCGCCGCTCGCACCGCCTCGCGCGCAGCGCGAAGAGCCGGCTCCAGCGGAGGCGTAGAACGGGCTCCGGCTGAAGCCAGACCCGGTCCACTCCCCGGGTCTGGCTTTAGCCAGACCCCGACTTTTCACGAGTACCCTCAGGCTGTGCTCCTCCTGATCGCACTCGCCCTCGCGATCTTCGTCCTTCCGTCACCGTGGGGGCTCGTTGCTGTCGTCATCGGAGGAGTGCTCGAGATCGCCGAGACCACGCTCTTCATCTGGTGGTCGAAGCGCCGGAAGGCCACCGTGGGGGTCGAGACGCTCGTCGGAAAGACCGGCGTCGCCGAATCGAGCCTCTGGCCCGAAGGCCAGGTGAGGGTCGGAGGCGAGATCTGGCGCGCCCGCTGCGCGGGAGGCTGTGATTCCGGCACCCGCGTCGTCGTTCGCGCGATCGACGGCCTCACGCTCGTCGTCGACCCGGCCTGAGTACCCTGAAGTGGTGCGTCTTGCCTGCGTCGCGCTCGCGTTGGTGCTCGTTCCGGTGGGCCTCTCCGCGCTCCAGCGCGTGGGAGACCCGGGCGGCGATGCCGCTTCCGCGCACCGAGGTGTCCGCCGCCACTGTCGGCAACGAGATCGTCGTGCTCGGCGGCTTCACGATCGACCGCGGTGCGTCCACACGCGTGGACGCGTACTCCCCGGCCCGGAACAGCTGGCGGCGGCTGCCGGATCTCCCGGTCGGCGTGCATCACGCGATGGCGGTGGGGGCGGGCGGGCGGCCGTACGTGCTGGGCGGCTACACGGTCGACGGAACGCCACAGCGAACCGTGCTCGTCCTGGAGAAGGGCGCGTGGCGGGCACTTCCTCCGATGCCGTTCGCGCGCGCGGCGGCCGGCGCAGGTGTCGCCGGCGGAAAGATCGTCGTTGCGGGCGGCGTCACGCTCGGCGCCCAGCGGCTTGCGCGGAACGCTCTCTCGTTCGACCTGCGCACGAGGCGCTGGTCGGTCGTTCCCGGCCCGACTCCACGCGAGCATCTCGGCGTGACGTCGCTCGCCGGAACCGTCTACGCCGTCGCGCGGGCGCACGTCGGGGCTCGACACGAACCTCCTCCACTTCGAGTCCTACCGACCGGGCGACCGACGGTGGCGTCGGCTTCAGCCCGTGCCCGACGCGCGTGGCGGGACGGGCGCGGCGGCCCTGCTCGGCCACGTCGTCTCGGCCGGCGGCGAGGAGCCGGACGGGACGATCGCCGAGGTCCTCGCCTACCGCGTCGCAGCGCGTCGCTGGATCAGGCTCGACGATCTGGCGACCCCGCGCCACGGAATCGGGATGGCCGCCTTCGGCGACCGCGTCTTCGTGATCGGGGGCGGCCCGGAGCCCGGCCTGACAGTCAGCACGGCGAACGAGTCCCTGCGGGTGCCCTAGAAGGGATTGGCGAACCGAACCCGTTCCGCCGAGCCTCCTAGCCCCAGGCGACCGGAAGCGCGACGAGGCTCCGGAAGAGCGGGATCGGCCGGTACGCCAGCTCTCCCGGCTCAGTCGCCAGCCGAAGCCCCGGGAGTCGGCGGAGCAGCGTCGTCAGCGCGATCTCGGCTTCGATTCGGGCGAGCGGCGCGCCGAGGCAGAAGTGCTTGCCGCGCCCGAATCCGACGTGGCGAACGTCCTCGCGGTCGAGATCGAGCTTGTCGGCGTTCGGGAAGCGGCTCGCGTCGCGGTTCGCAGATCCCAGCACCGCGATGACGAGCTCGCCTCGCTCGATCGAGCGTCCGCCAAGCTCGACGTCGGTGGCCGCCCAACGCGTGATCGTGCGCTCGACCGGGCTCTCGTAGCGAAGAAGCTCCTCGACCGCCGCAGGGACGACAGCGGGGTCCCGACGTAGCCGCTCGAGCTCCTCGGGATGCGTGAGCAGCGCCAGGACGGCGTTCGCGATCAGGCTCACGGTCGTCTCGTGGCCCGCGATGATCAGCAGGATCATCATGCTGAAGAGCTCGTTCTCCTTCAGGCTGTCGCCCTGCTCTTCGGCTTGGAGGAGTGCGCTCACGAGGTCGTCGGCGGGGTCGGCGCGTCGGCGTCTCGAAGAGCTGCGTGAGGTACGTGAGAAACTGCTGCGTGTGCTCGAGGAACACGTCGAGCGCGTCCTCGCCCAGCGAAGGGCTGACGAAGGTGTTCGACCACACGCGGAACCGGTCGTGGTCCACTGCCGGGATCCCGAGGAGCTCTGCGATGACGATGATCGGGAGTGGGAAGGCGTAGCTGTCGACGAGGTCCGCCTCGCCTTTCTCCTCGATGTCGTCGATGAGCACGTCGGCGATCACCTGGATGCGCGGGCGCAGCTGCTCGACCATCTTCGGCGTGAATGCCTTCGCGACGAGACGGCGCAGGCGGCGATGGTCGTCTCCGTCCGTCGTGAGGACGTGCCGGTTTGATGAGCTCGTTGAGCTCGGGCGGGATCGGGCTTGGCTGCGCCTCCAGTTCCTCGGGAGTGAGTGCGAGCGCGGGATCGAGGACGAACCGCTCGTCGTCGAGGAGCATCGCGACGACATCCTCGTAGCGGGTGAGGAACCAGATCGGAGTCTCGCCGTCGAGTCCAGCCTGCCGCAGGATCGGATCGTGCTCCCGCATGGCGGCGTACGTCTCGTGTGTCGTAGCGCGGAACGCGTCGGAGTAGAGGTCGTACTTCGTCTTTTCCATACGCTGCGATCCTAGTCCGGCCCATGAACCTCAAGCTGACACTCGAGTACGACGGGACCGGCTTCCGCGGCTGGGCGCGTCAGCCGGGCGAGCGCACCGTCGAGGGGGTCATGAGAGAAGCGCTGGATGCGACGTATCCCGGCTGGGACGGCCTCGCGGTGGCGGGCAGGACGGATGCGGGAGTTCACGCACTCGGGCAGGTCGCGAGCGTCTCGGTGGAGGGCGGGCCGCCCGTCGACCGTGCGGCGGAGGCGCTGAATGCAGCGCTTCCCGGACGACGTCGCCGTCGTCGCCTCCGAGCAAGCTCCGGAAGGGCTCAACGCTCGGTTCTCGGCGCGCTCCCGCTCCTACCGATATCGAGTTCTCCTCCGACGGACGCCTTCGCCGCTCGAGGCGTCGACGCGCGCTTCGCTGGTCGCGACCGGCCGATGTCGACGCGCTCGTAGCGGCGGCCGCGTTGCTCCTGGGAGAGCACGACTTCCGCGCGTTCACGCCGACCGAGACCGAGCACGAGGTCTTCACCCGGACGGTGCTCGCGGCGGCATGGGAGCGCGACGGCGAGCGCCTGGACTTCACCATCACCGCGGACAGCTTCCTCCGGCACATGGTGCGAACGCTCGTCGGGACGATGCTCGAGCTCGGGCCGACGCCCCGACCACATCGAGAGGCTCCTCGAGGGCCGCCCGCGGACGGAGGCGGGGCTGACCGCGCCGCCGTGGGGTCTCTACCTGGAGCGCGTGACCTACTGACTAGCATCGACAGCAGTGCGCTTCCGCATCGTCCTCTTCGACCTCGACGGCACGCTGATCGACTCCGGGCCGATCATCCTCGCCTCGATGCAGCACGCCGTTCGTACCGTGCTCGACCGCGACATCGGGTACGCGGAGCTCGCCGCGACCGTCGGCGGCCAGGGCCTCGTCGCGCAGATGGAGCAGCTGGGGCCGGGTCGCGTCGACGAGCTCGTTGAGGTGTATCGGGAGCACAACGATCCGCTGCACGAGACCCTCGAGGCCTTCGACGGCATGATCGACGTCTTGCCGAAGCTTCGCGCGAGGGTCGGCGGCTCGGGATCGTGACCGCGAAGCGGCATCGGACGGTGGCCCTCGCCTTCGACTCGCTTCCCCTGGCTTGCGGAGCAGTTCGAGGTGGTCGTCGGACACGACGACACCGATCGGCACAAGCCCGATCCCGACCCCGTCCTCGCGGCGGTCGAGAAGTTGGGCGCCGAGCCTGCCGACGCGGCCTACGTCGGAGACTCGCCCTTCGACATCCAGGCGGCGAAGGCGGCAGGCGCGTTCGCGGTCGCGGTGTCGTGGGGCGGGATCCACAGTGACGACACGCTGCTGGCCGAGGAGCCGGATGCCTTCGTCCGCGCGCCGGAAGAGCTGCTCGATGTCCTCTAGGACGAAGTCGACGACCGCCGCGAAGCGCGTCGAGGAGCTCCGACGGCTCGTCGAGCACCACCTCTACCGCTACCACGTCCTCGACGATCCCGAGCTTTCCGATGCCGCCTACGACGCGCTGTACGACGAGCTGCAGGCGATCGAGGACGAGCATCCGGAGCTCGTCACTCCCGACTCCCCGACGCAGCGCGTTGGCGCCCCGCCGGCGGACGGCTTCCGCAAGGTCGAGCACCTGTCTCCGATGGGCTCGCTGGAGAAGGTCACGACGGCCGAGGCGCTCTCGAAGTGGGCAGACGACATACGCAAGCGGCTCGGATCCGACGAAGCGGTGGCGTATGTGCTCGAGCCGAAGATCGACGGCTCGGCCGTCTCTCTCGTCTACGAGAGCGGCGCCTACGTGCGTGGTGCGACGCGCGGGGACGGGCTCAGGGGCGAGGACGTGACCGGGAACCTCCGCACGCTGAAATCGATACCGCTTCGACTCCCCGGCGACAAGACGAGCGAAGGCGCCCCAGGTTCTCGAGGTGCGCGGCGAGATCTACTTCCCGCTCGCCGGCTTCGACCGCTTCAACGAGGCGCAGATCGCCGCTGGGCGCAAGCCTGCGCCGAATGCACGAAATGCAGCCGCGGGCTCGTTGCGCCAGCTCAACCCCGCCGTGACCGCGGAGCGGCCGTTGTCGATCTACGTGTACGGGGTCGGCGTCCACGGCGGCACCGCCCCCGCCACGCAGTGGGAGACGCTCTCCTGGCTGCACGGCCTCGGGTTCCGCACGAACCCGGACGCCGAGCGACTGGAGTCGATCGAAGAGGTCGCCGAGGCTTGCGCGGCGTGGGAGTCCAGGCGGGGCGACCTCGGGTACGAGATCGACGGGATCGTCATCAAGGTCGACTCCTTCGCGCAGCAGGAGGCTCTCGGCTCCCTGCACGGACGACCGAGGTTCGCCCGCGCGTACAAGTGGGCGCCGACCGCGGCGACCACCCGACTGCTCGCGATCCACGTCCGCGTGGGGCGCACCGGCGTGCTCAACCCGCTGGCGGAGCTCGAGCCGGTCCAGGTCGGAGGCGTCACGGTCTCCAGCGCGACGCTGCACAACGAGGACGACATTCGCCGCAAGGACATCCGCGTCGGCGACATGGTCGTCGTGCAGCGCGCAGGAGACGTGATCCCGCAGGTGGTCGGGCCGGCCGGGGAGCACGAGCCGGGCACCAGGCCGTGGAAGATGCCGAAGCGCTGCCCCCTCTGCCGCGCGGAGATCGTGAAGCCGGAGGGCGAGGTCATGCACCGCTGCCCCAACCGGGCGTGTCCCTCGCGTGGCCTGGAGACGCTCTACCACTGGGTCGGGCCGGCGATGGACATCGAGGGCGTCGGCGGGAATACGGTCAAGAAGCTCTGGGACGAAGGCCTCGTGCGCTCGTTGCCGGACCTGTACCGCGTCAGCGGGGAGCAGCTCGAGGCGCTCGAGGGCTACGCCGAGATCTCCGCCGCGCGGGCGATCGCGTCGATCGACGCTCCAAGGAGCAGCCGTTCTCGCGCGTCCTCTTCGGGTTGAACATCCCGAAAGTGGGTTGGGTGATCGCCCGTAACCTCGCGCGACATTTCGGCTCCGTCGACGCGCTGATCGCAGCGACCCAGTCCCAGCTCGAGGAGGTCGAGGGAGTCGGGCCGGATCGCGCCGTTCTCATCGCCGAGTGGTTCTCGGACGAGGAGAACCGGACGCTCGTCGGAGGAGCTCGCGATCTCGGCATCCAGATGGAGGGCGAGCGGGACGAGCGCCCTGCCGAGGGCCCGCTCACCGGACGGCAGTACGTCATCACCGGGACGCTCGAGGGCTTCAAGCGCGAGGAGGCGAAAGCGGCACTCGAGGCTCTCGGCGCGAAGGTCTCGGAGTCGGTTTCCGGGAAGACGTCGGGAGTCATCGTCGGCGAGAGCCCCGGCTCGAAAGCGCGAAGGCGGAGAAGCTCGGCGTTCCGATCCTCGCGCGAGCGCAGAGTTGACGGCGCTCGCTACGAACGCGGCCAGCACGGTGACGAAGCGGTCTTGCGCGCGCCGCGCCGACCAATACGGCACCGGCGAGCCGTTCTGGATTATCGCGAACACGTAGCGGCGGCGGACGAACCCGGCGAGCGAGGAGGAGACACTCGTCGTCCCGGTCTTCGCGATCACCCTTCCGCGCGTCACGCGTCGGTCCAGTCGCTTCTTCAGGGTTCCCGAGATCCCGGCCACCGCGAGTGACGTGACGAACGCGTCGCGGATCTCCGGGTCGCCCGCCCCGACGCGCAGGATTTCGACGAGGGCCTTGGCGGTCAGGCGGTCGAGCGGCGACAGCCCCGAGCCGTCGGCGATGCGGACTCCCGCGAGTCGAGATGCCCGCGTCGAAGAGCGCCTGTCGAACGACTTCCGCGCCTGCCGCGGTCGTGCCGGCTCGAGCGACGCTTGCTCCGAGCTCCTTCAGCAACATCTCCGAGACGAAGTTGTCGCTCTCTCGGTTCATTCCGCGGACGATCGCGGACAGAGGCTCCGAGAGGTCGATTGCGAGCGGGAATGCCCCGGCCGGCGCTGCCCCTGCTCCGCGCCGCTCCGGTGACCGCGATGCCACGTCGAGCCAGCGCCGCGCTGAACGCTCGTGCTGCGGCCGCCGCGGAGCCGTTGATCCCTTCGCCGCGCTCCCCCTCGACCGAGAGCGCCGAGATCGGCGGCGACTCGATCCCGAGAAACCAGGGCTTCCAGCCGGGCGCCGCGCGGCGCGCGTCGAAGTGCCCCTCGTCGCCGACGACGCGTCCCGTGACGCGGCGGACTCCCCAGGCCGCGACGTCGCGGGCGAGCGCCTCGAGGTCGGCGGGGGCGAGTGTCGGATCGCCGTGACCGACGAGAAAGAGGTCGCCGCGCCAGACCTTGCCGGCAAGCTCTCCGTCACCGAGAACGTCCGTGCGAAAGCGATAGCCCGGGCCCAGGAGCCGGAGCGCGGCGAACGACACCGCGAGCTTCTCCGCCGATGCGGGTGCGAGGCCGACGCCGGCATTCGCCCTGAAGACGACCTGGCCGGTGCGCAGGTCGACCGCGAGCGCGGCCGTGCGAGCAGCCGAGACATCCGGCTGCGGCGAGCGCGTGCTCGAGAGCGGCTGACAGCTCCGGAGCCGCGGCGTGTGTCGGCGCGGCCGCGGTCGCCGTGAGCGAGCACGCTCCGACAGCGACGATCGCTGCCAACACACACCGCGTTAGCATGTGAAGCTTGTACCGGAAGAGCCGGTTGAACCGAGCTCTCAGCGAAAGACGGTGATGATCACCGTCTTGCGGCCCCAGCTTCGCGCCTGAGCGTCGGTGGGCATCCAGAGGTCGATGATGCGACCCTTGATCGCCACGCCCACGTCCGCTGCGACAGCCTTCCCGTAGCCGGGGACGAAGAGACGGGTGCCGAGGGGGATGAGCGTGGGATCGACGGCGACCACTCCCTTTCGCACAGGGAGCCCGCTGGCCGTTCGCCCGGGCAGGTGATACGCGACCGCGTCCACGCGCAGCTTGTACGACGGCGGCTCGGCGCCGCCCGCCGGAAGGGCGCCAGATCCGAAAACGCCGCCGAGGACCAGAGCGAGAAGCGGTCCCCACCTTCGTGTTCCCCTGAGCACGAATCGAGGACGGTAACAGACCTCGTTGGGCACGGGGATTGTGCGCCTCTCGCGAAAGGTCTCTTTGCAGAGTTTTTCAGGTTTGTTGCGGGTTGCAGGCATCCGGAGGGGGTGCTAGTGTCCCCGACTTGTGACGGGCAAGACCGCCACCGGCGGGTCCGTCCGGAGTCGAGGCAAGCGGGCACTTGGGGGCTCGACAACCGGATGGGCGCCGAGAATCGTCCTCCTCGTGGCCTTCGCCGCGGCGCTGCTGCTTGCGGCGGGATCGGCGTCGGCCGACCCCGATATCCAGGACAAGCAGGCCCAGGCGCAGGCGATCATCGCCGAGCTCGAGAACCTCGACATGAGCCTCGGCGCGATCGATCGAGGCATACAACGGCGCGAACGTCGAGCTCGACCGGATCGACGGAGAGCTCGAGAGCAACGCACGGCACCTCGTTGCTGCGCGCAAGAGCCTGAACGTGGCTCAGCGCCGCATCGCGGAGCGCCTTCGCGACCTGTACGTGAACGGCGAGGGTGACTCGACGCTCGAGGTGCTGCTCGGCGCACGAAGCCTCGACGACGTGATCGCGCGCCTCGATGCGATCGAGCGCGTCTCGAGCCAGGACACGCGCATCCTCGCGGAGGTGAAGGAGTTCCGCCGCGAGGTGCAGACGAGGCGCGCCAATCTGAAGGATGCGCGTGAGCAACAGGCGCAGGTGGTCGCCGAGCGTGCCGCCCAGAAGGCCTCCATCGAGGGACAGCTCGCAGAGCGGCAACAGCTTCTCTCCTCGGTCAAGGACGAGATCGCGCAGATGCAGGCGGCGGAGCGACGTCTCCAGGCCGCAGCTCGCAGCCCAGGCTCGAGCTCGGCTCGCTGCCGAGCGGCTCGCGGCGCAGCAGGCGTTCGATGCGCAGGATCAGGCGACGTACACGCCGGTCGACCTCGGCGACACCTTCATTCCGGTCGCCCCGCCGCCCGACGGGACGATGGCGTCACAGGTCATCTCACTCGCGATGCAGCACCTGGGCACGCCGTATGTCTGGGGCGGCGGGAGCCCGTCGCAGGGCTTCGACTGCTCGGGGCTGATCTCGTACGTGTACGCGCAGATCGGGATCTCGTTGCCGCATCACGCAGCGTCGATCTACAACTACGGGACTCCGGTCGCGTACGAGGATCTGCAGCCGGCCGACTTGGTCTTCTTCAGCGGCCTGGGCCACATGGGAATGTACATCGGCGGTGGCCAGTTCATCCACGCTCCGCACACCGGCGACGTCGTCAAGATCTCCTCGCTGTCCGGCTACTCGAGCTTCGTGGGAGCACGAAGGATCTTGTAGGGGCGACCCTTGGGTCGCCCCAGGCATTCCGCGCGATCGGAATCCGCGCTAGCGGAATCCGATCTTGCGCAGGCAGGGCGCGAGGCAAGCCTCGCCCCTACGAGTACAGCGTCTCGATCTCTTCCTGGAAGTGCTCGCTCACGGCGCGGCGACGGAGCTTGAGCGTGGGAGTGACCTCGCCCTCCTCCATCGTGAAATCGCGCGGGAGGAGCGCGAACCGCTTCACCTGCTCGAAGCGTGAGCGCTCGCGGTTGGCCTCGTCCACGACGCCCTTGACGAGCTCGCGGACACGGTCGTCTTGCGACAGCGAGGCGAGATCGCCATCGACGCCTTGCTCAGCCGCCCAGCGCCGGATCTCGGGCTCGTCGAGCGTGATCAGCGCGACGACGTAGGGGCGGCGGTCGCCGACAACGAGGGCCTGCGAGACGTACTTCGACGTCTTGAGGTCGTTCTCGATGTTCTGCGGCGCGACGTTCTTTCCCCCCGCGGTCACGATGATGTCCTTCTTGCGGTCGGTGATGGAGATGAAGCCGTCCGCGTCCACCTCGGCAATGTCTCCGGTCTTGAGCCAGCCGTCGGCGTCGAGAACTGCGTCCGTTGCCTCGGGGTCCTTGAAGTAGCCCTGGAACACGGTCTCCGATCGGATGAGGAGCTCCCCGTCGTCTGCGACCTTGACCTCGAAACCCGGCATCGCCGGGCCGACGGTGCCGAAGCGGTAGCGACCCGGGCGGTTGGTGCTCGCCGCCGTCGTGCACTCGGTAAGCCCGTAGCCCTCGAGGATGCGGATGCCGACCGCGTCGAAGAACTCGGCGATCTCCTTCGCGAGCGGGGCGCCGCCGGAGATCGGCACGCGCAACCGGCCACCGAGTCGATCCTTGACCTTGCTGAAGACGAGCCGGTCCGCGAGCCGGTGCCGTCTGGCGAGGCCGCGCGGAATGGGCTCTCCAAGAGCCTCGAGGCGACTGACCTCGCGACCGATCGGGAGCGCCCAGTCGATCAGCCGTCGCTTGACCCCCGTCGCCTCGTCGAAGCGCGACTGGACCGCCGCGTACACCTTCTCGTACACGCGTGGCACGCTCGGGAGCACCGTCGGCCGCACCTGGAGCATCGCGTCCGCGACGCGCAGCGGGTCGGCGAGCAGCGCGATCGGGAACCCGACGTACGCCCCGGTCAGGAGCATCAGCCGGCCGAAGTTGTGCGCCAGCGGGAGGTACAGCAGCATCACGTCGTCGGACTCGTAGTGGTCGTCCATCTGGTCGACGACGCTCGTCATCACGTAGTAGTTGCGGTGCCGAAGCATGCAGCCCTTCGGTGGCCCGGTCGTCCCCGACGTGTAGATGATCGTGTAGAGGTCTTCCTCGTCGATCGCCGCCGTGGCCTCCGCGAGGGCGTCCGGATGCGTTCGCGCGAAGTCGACGCCGTGCGCGGCGAGCCCGGCCAGGTCGTGGTAGGTCAGGACGTGCTCGAGCTTGGGGAGCTCCTCGGCGACTTCCTCGACCTTCGCGAGCTGACCGGCGTCCTCGCACACGATCCCGATCGCCGCGGAGTGCTCCAGGAGGTAGCCGACGTCGTGGGCAGAGCTATTCGCATAGACGGGGACGCTGACCGCGCCGATCTGCGCGAGGGCGAAGTCGAGGAGAGCCCAGTCGAGGCTGTTCGACGCGAGGAGCGCGAACGTGTCGCCCTTGCCTACGCCGCGGGCCAGCAAACCGTTGGCGTATGCGCCGACGAGCTCGTCGGCGTCGCCCCACGACACCTCGCGCCAGTCGCCGCTCTCGTCCTCGACGAGGTAGGCGGGCGTTGCTCGCCCGGCGCTGACGGCATCGTGCCAGAGACGCGCGATCGTACGCCGCTGACCGGGTGGCCGGGTCTCCGAAGGTGCCGACGCAGTCTCGGTCACGCCTCTGAGCTTACTGAGAGGGATTGACTCGCGGACGACGAATGAGCTTGCTCCAACGACATCTCCCCGCTAACCAGGGGTCTGGCTTCAGTCAGACCCCTACAATCCCACCCAATGCGCACATCCTGGAACGGATCCCTCAGCTTCGGTCTCGTCTCGATCCCCGTCGGGCTGGCTCCGGCGACCAAGCCCGCCGCCCGCCAGTCGGATGTGTCGTTCCGGCTGCTGCATCGCGAGTGCGCGACCCCGATCAAGCAGAAGCGGTGGTGCCCGACGCACGACCGCGAGGTGACTCAGGACGAGATCGTGCGCGGCTTCGAGATCTCGAAGGGCCAGTTCGTCATCGTCGAGGACGCCGACCTGGAGGCGATCGAGCGGTCGGACGACTCGCGTTCGATCGAGATCCGGAGCTTCGTTCCCGGAGAGTCGGTCGACCCGATCTACTTCGACCGGCACTACTACCTCGTCCCGGGCTCGAACGCCGCACAGCGTCGCCCGTACGTGCTCCTGCTCGAGGCGATGCGCGAGACGAAGACCGCTGCGCTCGGGCGCTTCGTGCGCGCGGGACGTGAGAGCCTCTGCCTCGTCCGCGCGCAGGGCGATGCGCTCTCGCTCGAGACGCTTTTCGTCGCGGAGGACGTGTACTCCCAGGCCGAGATCTTGGAGGCCGTCGAGGACACGAAGGTCAAGGACGCGGAGCTCGAGCTGGCGCGGCAGGTGATCCAGAGCCTCGAGGCCGAGTTCGATCCGTCGGAGCTGCACAGCGACTACCGGCGTGACCTGCGCGCGCTCCTCGATGCAAAGACGCGAGGCGAGGAGATCGCGGTGCCCGAGCCCGTCGAGGAGGAGGCACCGGTCATCGACCTGATGGCGGCCTTGAAGGCCAGCGTCGCAGCCGCCAAGAAGGAGCCGGCGGCGGAGAAGCCGAGCCGCGCGAAGGCGAAGCCGCGCAGCCGCGCGAAAGCCTCGTAGAGCGCTACGACCGCGAGGCGCCGGTGGCCGTCCCGATCGCCTCGAGCGTCGCCTGGAACAGCGTCTTGTCGATCTTGCCCTGGTAGATGGGCACCCCTTCTTCGACGCAGATGCGGATCACCTCTTCGCGGTCGATCCCGGTCTCCTTGGCGAGCTCTTCCGGCGTCAGGTGGTTGGCCATGTGGACCTCCTCAGGGGTATGACATCGGCTTGAGAAACGGCATCAAAAAAGCCCGCCGGCGCTGTTGGCGCGGTCGGGCTCGGGTCGTTCGCGTCTCGAGCGGGTCAACCGGCGACCCGTCTAGCGAGAGCTGAAAGCATCCAACTGAGCATACCCAGCTTCGGAGCGTGTGCGCAACGGTTTTGCGAACGCGCCGGGTAGTCGCGTCAACCGCACGGCCGGAGGGCGATTCACTCGCCCGCAGGCCTCGCGTAGCGGCCCTCGAAACCGCCGACGCGGAAGGGGGGCTGACGGGGGGAAACGGCGTTTCCCCCCGTCCTAGTCGGGGTGCCCAGATTTGAACTGGGGACCTCTCCGACCCGAACGGAGCGCGCTACCAGGCTGCGCCACACCCCGAGTCAGAGAAGCCTAGCGGCTTCCGGCAGGGGTCTGGCTTCAGCCAGACCCCGGTTGAGCGTGTGCCCCAGGGCTATCCTCGATCCGTGCTCCGCGCGGTTCTCTTCGACGTCGATTTCACCCTCTTTCGGCCGGGGCCGGAGCTCGGGCCGGAGGGGTATCGGCGCGTCGGCGAGCGGCACGGGCTGACGCTCGACCCGTCTCGCTACGAGGAAGCACGCGCCGCTGCCATCGAGGAACTGCAAGCCGAAGGGCGGTTCGTGCACGACGACGAGATCTGGATCGCGTTCACGGAGAAGATCGTCCGCGGCATGGGTGGGGACGCGGAAGGCGCCAGGGAGTGCGCGACCGACATGGTGCGCGAGTGGGAGCGACACGAGAACTTCTCGCTCTACGAGGACGTGCTCGCCGTCCTCGACGAGCTTCGCCGGCACGGGATGAAGATCGGGCTGGTCACGAACGGGCAGCGCGACCTCGAGGAGTTCGTCGCCCATCACGGGCTGGAGGTCGACGCGATGGTCGGATCGCGGCTCCACGGCAGGACGAAGCCGCATCCGTCGATCTTCGTCGCGGCTCTCCGAATGCTGGAGGTGGAGCCCGGGGAAGCGGCGATGGTGGGCGACTCCTACGAGGACGACATCGCGGGCGCCCGAGCGCTCGGCATGCGAGCCATCCTGCTCGATCGCGACGGCCTGCGACCCGACGAGCCCGAGCGGATCGACACGCTTGCTCGCGCTCCCTGCGGCGCTCGGCCTCACGGTTTCGTAGGGACGCTTGCCTCGCGCTTCCCATGCGAGGGCCGAGGCAAGCCTCGCCCCTACACGCCGAGCACGCGGCGCCACGATTCCGTGTGCTCGCCCAGGGCCGGCGCGGCAGTCCTGCGGCGGGCTCGTGTCCGAACTCCGAGGCCGCTTCCGCGCGCGTCCAGACGGGGCCCGACGCACACGTCCTCGTTACCGAAGTGCGCGAGCCACTCCGACAGCGTTCTCGTCGGAGAAGATCTCCGCGAGCTCCTGCGCGAGCCCAGCCTGATCTGGCCCGTACTGCCGCTCGACGAGCTCGGGTTGGTCGAGGAGCTCGCAGAGGCGCGCGAAGAACTTCGGCTCGAGCGCCGCGACCGTGAGGTGGCGTCCGTCCTGCGTCTCGTAGGTGCGGTAACAGGCGAGCCCGCCGGTGAGCATCTGCGGGACCGGCTCCCCGCCGAGGCGGTGTGCGACGAGGTCGTGCGAGCCGTGCGTCATGGACACGGTGATGCGTGCACCGGTTCCGGTTCGGGCTCGCTCGAGCAGCCCCGCGAGGATCTGAACGACTGCGCCGAGTGCTCCGGAGGCCAGGTCCGCGACCTGCACCGGAGGCCACTCCGGCGCGGTGTCCTCGAGCACACCGGCCCAGCCGAGGTAGTTCAGGTCGTGCCCTGCGCGCGCAGCGTGCGGGCCTTCTGTCCCGAAGCCGGTGATCGAGCAGTACACGGTCGACGCCGGGACGTCGTCGGGGCCGATGCCGAGTCGCGCGGCCACCCCTGGCCGGAAGCTCTCCAGCAGGACGTCGGCACGAGCTGCGAGCGCGCGCGCGAGCGTCGGATCCGCCTTCAGGTCGCAGACGACCGACTCCGTCCCACTACGGAGGGCAGCGTCCCACGCGGGCGCTGTCTCGCGCATCGGATCCCCGTCGGGGCCCTCGACACGCACGACGCGTGCGCCCAGCCGCACCAGCTCGCGGCTCGCATACGCACCGGGGAGGTAGCGCGTGAAGTCGACGACGAGGATCCCGGCGAGCGCTTGCACGCCGGCGGAGCCTACCTCTATCCTCGGCCGCGTTGACTGACCGTTCAATCGCATCCGAGGACAAGCGCCGGTCGATCCTGGCGGCTGCGGTCCGTGTGTTCGCGCGAAGCGGCTACCACGGCGCACGAGTGGGTGACATCGCGACCGAAGCCGGGGTCGCGCACGGTCTCCTCTACCACTACTTCGGGTCGAAGGAGGAGGTGCTCGAGACCGTATTCCGCGAGAACTTCGGCGAGCTCCTCGATCGCTTCCGCGCGGTCGAGGGAGCGGACGAGCCGGCGGCCGAGAAGCTCGAGGGCATCGCCAAGATCCTGCTCCGCACGTGGCGCAACGATCCCGACCTCGTGACGGTGATGGTGCGCGAGGTCGCCCGCAGCCCGCAGCTGCAAGCGCAGGTGGGGGAGGTGCGCGAGGCATTCGCGATCGTCCAGCGCGTCATCGAGCAGGGCCAGGCCGACGGGAGCTTCCGGAGCGACGTCGACGCCCAGCTCGCGAGCTGGATCGTCTACGGAGGGCTCGAGGAGGTACTCACCGGCTGGGTGCTGGGGCAGCTTCCGGACGGGGAAGAGGACGTCGCCCGCGCCGAGCGGGCCGCGGTCGAGCTCGCGCTCGGGGGCCTCAAGACGTAGGCTCGCACCGTGCCGAAGGTCTTCAACCTGCACGGCGATGTGGAGTGGGATCGCACCGAGGACCGGCCCGGCTGGAAGAGCAAGGACGCCTGGGTAGGGCACCACATCGGGAGTGAGCTGCTCGGGGGAAGCATGTACGAGCTCGAGCCAGGCAACCGGCTCTGGCCGTACCACACCCACCATGCGAACGAGGAATGGCTCCTCGTCGTGCGGGGTCAGCCGACGCTACGGACGCCCGAGGGAGAGACCGATCTCCGCGAGGGCGACGTCGTCGCATTTCCGCGTGGCGACGAAGGTCTGCACCAGGTGAGCAACCGGACGGACGCCCCGATCCGCGTCCTCATGCTGTCCACCCTCGTCAAGCCCGACCTCGTCCACTACCCGGACAGCGGCAAGTTCGGCGCGCGGGACGTGAAGGGCGAGCGCGTGCTTCTCAGCCGCCCAGGCCCGATCCTCGACTACTGGGACGGCGAGGATTGACCCAACCATCCCGACTGGGTCACGGGTCGGGCGCTGAAACGGTTCTGTAACGCCGGCTCCTTACAACTCGCTCCGGAGTCGCCGTATCGTTCCTCGAGGCCTCCGAAAGTGAGGATGCGCACGTGCAAGTGAGCGACGACCCGCGCGTCGGAACCGAGCTCGCCGGCTACCGGATCGAGTCGCTGCTCGGCTGGGGTGGCATGAGTGTCGTCTACCTCGCCGAGGATCTGACGCTCAAGCGGAGAGTTGCGCTCAAGCTCCTCGCCTCCCACCTGGCCGAGGACGAGTCGTTTCGTGACCGCTTCCTGGACGAGTCGGAGCTGGCCGCGTCGATCGACCACCCGAACATCGTCCCGATCTACGAGGCCGGGACGACCGACGACGACCTCCTCTTCATCGCCATGCGCTACGTCGAGGGGCGTGACCTGAAAGAGCGCCTCCAACTTGGCCGACTGGACCCCGCGGACGCGGTCGGCATCGTCGCGCAGGTGGCGAGCGCGCTCGATGCGGCCCATGCCCGCGGCCTCGTGCATCGCGACGTGAAGCCCTCCAACGTGCTGCTCGACATAGGCGCACGCCCGGACGGCTCCGACCACGTCTACCTGGCCGACTTCGGCATTACGAAGCGGGTTTCCGAAGAGTCCGGAATCGGCGACGACAGCCACTTGCTCGGCACGATCGACTATCTCGCACCCGAGCAGATTGCCGGTGAAGAGATCGACGGACGGGCAGACGTCTACTCGCTCGGCTGCGTGCTCTACGAGTGCCTCGTCGGGCAGCCACCGTTCCAGCGTGACTCGGAACTGGCGATCGTGTTCGCTCATCTGGAGGCGGAAGCTCCCCCGCCGAGCGCCCAACGGCCCGACTTGCCCGTCGCTCTCGACGCCGTAATCGCAGCTGCGCTGGCGAAGGAGCCGGAAGAGCGCTATTCGACTTGCCGAGAGCTCGCGCGGGCCGCCCTCGCTGTTGCGGTCGACGAGGCGAGCCGCCGCCTCGTCGACGTCGCCTCCCGTGCCGCCGCCGGCAGAAGCGATCTGAGCGAGGTCGAGGCCGAGCTGACGGGCAAGGTGGTCGATCTTCAACAAGCGCGCGAGCAGGCGCGCGCTCTCTCAGTCCCGCACACCACCCCCGCCCGCGTGGCCTCCGAGGGGATCTGCCCGTTCAAGGGTCTCGCAAGCTTCGAGCCGGTCGATGCCGACTACTTCTTCGGCCGCGAGCGGCTGGTCGCCGAGCTTGTCGCCCGCCTCGTCGGCGCGCGCTTCCTCGGCATCGTTGGGCCGTCGGGCAGCGGCAAGTCGTCGGTCCTCCGTGCCGGTCTCCTCCCGGCCCTCGCCGGAGGAGTCCTGCCGGGCAGCGAGGGCTGGCGGCGTCTGCTGCTGCGCCCCGGAGAGCGGCCGCTCGACGAGCTCCGCCGCGTGCTCGTGACCGGAGCGAAGGACCCTCTCGCCGAAGCACTCGACGCCCTGCCCGGCAATGCGCGACTCCTCCTCGCCGTCGACCAGTTCGAAGAACTGTTCACCGCTTGTCGCTCCGACGCCGAGCGCGCGGCTTTCTCCGACACTCTCGTTCGCGCGGCCGCCGATCCCGAGGGTCGAGCGGTCGTCGTGGTTGCCCTACGCGCCGACTTCTACGGGCGCTTCGCCGCCTATCCGGGACTTGCCGAGCTCTTGGGCGGTAACCAGGTGCTGGTCGGGCCTATGCAGGCGTCGGAGCTACGGCGTGCCGTGGAGCTGCCCGCAGGCCGGGTGGGACTGCGCGTCGAGCCCGAGCTGGCGGACGCGCTGGTCGACGATGTGGAGGGCGAGCCCGGCGCGCTGCCGTTGCTGTCGACCGCCCTCCTCGAGCTCTGGCAGAAGCGGGAGGACAAGGCCCTCACACTTGCTGCCTACCGCGAGTCCGGCGGCGTTCACGGGGCGGTCGCGCGACTGGCCGAAGGCACGTATGCCCGCATCCCCGGCGAGCGCAGGCAGCTCGTGCGCGCCGTCATGCTGCGCCTGGTCGGTGAGGGCGAGAGCGATGCAGTGCGCCGCCGCGCTCCGCTCGCCGAGCTCGACCTCGAGCGCAACGAGGACGTGGCCGACGTGCTCGCGACGCTGGCCGACAGCCGCCTGGTCACCCTGTCGGAAGGAAACGTCGAGGTCGCCCACGAGGCGCTGCTGCGTGAATGGCCACGCCTACGCGAGTGGATCGAAGAGGACACCGAAGGGCGCAAGCTGCGCCGCCACATCACCCAGGCGGCGACGGAGTGGGAATCGGCAGGGCGCGATCAGGGCGAGCTCTACCGCGGTGCCCGGCTCGCCGCCGCCCTCGACTGGACAGCTGACCACTCGCTCGACGTCAACGAGCTCGAGCGCGAGTTCGTCACCGAGAGCCGCGAGGCGTCCGAGAAGGAGACCAAGCGCGTCAGGCGCACCAACCGCCGCCTGCGCGGCCTGCTCGTCGGGGTTGCGGTCCTGCTGGCAGCCGCCGTCGCCGGCGGGATCTTCGCCGCCGTCCAGCGCGGAGAGGCGCGCGACGCGGAGACGGCCCAGCTCGCGCAGCGCCTCGGCGCCCAGGCGCTCGTCGAGGATGACCTCGACCGCTCGCTCCTGCTCGCCCGTCAGGCGGTCGCGATCGACCGTTCGCCGCAGACCCGGAGCTATCTGCTCGAAGCCCTCTTGCGCTCGCCGAAAGCGGTCGGGATCATGCATGGCGAGAACGGGTTCCTCCGCGCTATCGCTGTCAGCCGCGACGGCAGGACGCTCGCGGTTGCCAGCTACCGCGACGGTCTTCTCTTCTTCGACACCCGGACGTACGCGCGGATCGGCGGAACGTCGCCGGTGACCGGCTACGTGGAGAGCGTCGCGTACAGCCCGCAGGGAGACACGCTTGCGGTCGGCGGGGACGGCTCCATTCGCCTGCTCGACGCTCGTTCCCACGAGCAGCTCGCGGAGACACTCATGGACGGCCTCGTCACGAGGTTGATCTTCAGCCGAGACGGATCGAGGCTCGTTGTCGCGACCGGCGAGAGCGTTCCCGATTCGATCAGCATCCGTGACCCTGCCACCCTGGCGCCGATCGGCGCACCGATCGAGCCTGAGGGCTATGCCGGTGCATATCGAGCCCAGCTCTGGGGGGCGCCCGGTCTCGCATTGACGCCCGACGGTAGCTCCGTCCTCACCGCCTCGAAC
This sequence comes from uncultured Actinomycetes bacterium, assembly GCA_963721795.1. Classification (GTDB taxonomy): domain Bacteria; phylum Actinomycetota; class Thermoleophilia; order Gaiellales; family Gaiellaceae; genus GMQP-bins7. Next base: position 4,869 of record CAVRLT010000020.1, on the reverse strand, counting down.
GAGGACGAGCTCGTCTGGTGGGATCTCCGGAGCCGCTCCGCGACCAGACGCGTGAAGATCGGTACGGGTCACCATGCGCTCGCACTGAGCTCCGACGGCAACACTGCCGCCGTCGGCATTGACCGAGGCATCCAGCTGGTCGACACGCGAAGCGGAGCCGTGCGGTCATCCGCCGGCGTTCTCACCGACGCACCGAACTGGTTGGCATTCAGCTCTGACGGGAGGACCGTCGTGTCGACGGGCCTCGACGGAGCTGTGACCCTGTGGGACGTCCGGTCGGCGACGGTCCGCGAGACCCTGCGCGGCCACTCGGCCTCCGCCTCGCAGCCGGAATTCAGTCTAGACGGGAAGACGCTCTACACGACAAGCCACGACGGAACGGCGATCGCCTGGCGCATCGGGGGCGACCGCGGGCTCGGGCGGCCGTTCGAGTTCACGCCCGGCCGGGCGGCCCGGGACTATCGGCACCCCGGTGCCTACGTCCTCGACGGACGGCTGATCGCCGTTGGCCTCAAGGGACGAGGGATTGGGCTCCGAGACAGCGAGACGCTGGCCCGAGCCGGCGCGCCCATGCTGAAGACCGGCGGTGAGGTGAATGCGCTCGCGTCCGATCCAGACGGGCGAATGCTCGCGGCCGGCACCCGAGCCGGCAGGGTGGTGCTCTGGGACGTCGCTTCACGGTCGCTCCGGCTGGGGCCGTTCAGCGTCTCGAAGAAGCCGGTGGAGGGCCTGAGCCTCAGCGCGGATGGGACGATGCTCGCCACAGCCGGCCAGGGCGGCGCGAGGCTCTGGGACGTTGCGACAGGGGCGGCGCGCGGCCGGGTCGGGGACGACAGCTCCGTCGGCGCCGTCGCCTTCAGCCCGGCGGCCCCGCTCGTCGCGATCGTGGTCGCCGGGTATCCGGACCCGGACGAGCAAGCAGGAGTCGTCGAGGTCTGGAACGTGACCCGACGCTCGCTGGTCATGAGGCTGCGACCCGATCTTGCCCCGGACGTCATCGGTTACGCGCTCGCCTTCACCCCGGACGGCCGGGTGCTTGCCAGCGGCGGGCTCGGCGACCGGTTCGTTCACCTCTGGGACGTCGAGAAGGGAAAGCTGCTCCGCGAGCTCGAGCAGAACGTGGGCGGCGTGCACTCGCTCGAGTTCAGCCTGGACGGTCGTACCTTGGCGGTCGGGGGGTACGGAGAGCCGTATGCGGCGCTCCTCGATGTCGCGACGGGGGCGCAGCTCGGCCCGAGGCTCACGGCCGGCAGAGATGCCGCGATGGTCGATGTGTCCCCTGACGGGCGCTCCCTGTTGCAGACGCACGGCAGCGGGGAGGGAGCTGTCTGGGACATCGATCCGGAATCCTGGGCGAGGCGCGCGTGCGCGCTTGCCAACCGCACGCTCACCCAAGAGGAGTGGAAGGAATTCCTGCCGGGGCGGCCCTACGAGCCGGCCTGCGCGAGCTGAGTCTCGGCTAGACGCGGATCGACCAGGTGAAGCGCGTGAGCGTGGCCGGCGGCGCGAGGCCACCGGGACGTAGACCCCGCCGCACGAGCAGCGTCGGCGGAGTGGCGTCTCGGGCGAGCCTGAGGCGCGCTTCGCCGAGACCCTCGCGGTGCCATCTTGTCGACAGCCCGACGACGAGCAGGCAGGCGTCGTGGCTCGCCTCCAGCATGCCCTCCTCACCCGGCGGAGTCAGCAGCGGTTCGGCCGAGATGCCCAGCACGCGTTGGACCGCGAGCGCGCCATGCGAGAGCAGGCGGCTCGCATCGCGCCTGCCTTGCTCCGGCACTGCCGCGGCACCGGCGAGCCGGAGCGGCACACCGGCGGCACGCGCGAACCAGGCGCCGAGCTCGACCGCCGCCCAGTCGTGCTCGGCCCCTCCGAACGGGACGAGCACCGGGCCTTCGGCCGCCGAGTCTCGAAGAACGAGCAGCGCGACGTCGCAGGGCGTCTCCTCGAGCAGGACGGTGAGCTGCTCGTCGGGAGCTCCTTCGGCCAACAGCTCGTCCGGGGCGCCGGCGAGCAGGAGATCGACGTCGAGCTCGGTGGCGAGCCTAGCCAGCTCCGCACCTGGCGCCGTCGACGTGAAGGAGGCCGCACGGGCAACGACACCGCGCGCCTCGAGACCAGACCGCCGCTCTTCGAGCCAGGCCGACGCGGCCCGTAGCTCGGCTGCCTCCGACACGAGCCTGGCCAGAATCAGAACACGCGACGGATCTCGAGCGAGCGGCTCGGCCACGGCGAGCAGCGCATCGATGTGTGCCTCGTGCGTGATGGCGACGAGAATCGAGCGCTCCGATGAGTTGGGCACACCTGCGAGCGCCGGTGCTTCGGCATCCAGCGAGGGATCCTGCCGCAGGATCGCCCGCTCCAGCTCCTGGAGCGCCGGGCTCGGATCGATCCCGAGCTCGTCGACGAGGGCCCGGCGCGCATCCTGGTAGGCGTCCAGCGCTTCGGCTTGCCGACCCGACCGATAGAGCGCCGTCATGAGACACATCCGCGAGGCGCTCACGGAGTGGGTGCTCGGTGACGAGCGCCTCGAGCTCCCCGATCAGCTCGTCCTGCCGCCCGAGTGCAAGGTCTGCGTCAATCCGCAGCTCCAGCGCTGCCAGCCTGATCTCCTCGAGCCGGGCGATCGCCGCCTGGGCGAAGCTCTCGTAGACGAAGTCCGCGAGTGCCGGGCCCCTCCACAGTGACAACGCGGCGCGAAGCCGCGCGGACGCGTCGGCTGCGAGGCCGCGAGCAAGCAAGCTCCTCCCCTCGTCCACGAGGCGCTCGAAGCGGTGGAGATCGAGCTCGTCGGGCTTGGCCCGGATGACATAGCCGGGCGATCTCGTCGTCAGCACGTCCTGCGCAAGCGCCTTGCGCAGTCGCGAGACGTTGACGCGCAGCGCAGCGGCGGCATCCTCGGGTGAGTCCTCGCCCCAGAGCTCGTCGATCAGCCGGTCGGCAGGAACGACCTCGTTCGCGTGGAGGAGGAGCACGGCGAGGAGCGCACGCGGCTTGGGCCCGCCCAGGGAGACCTCGCCACCTCCGTCCCACACCTCGAGCGGTCCCAGGATCCGGAACTCCATCTCGCCTCCCTGCCGGCCCGGGACGCTAACAGCTGTTGCTCGCCTGAAACGGATCAGAAACACGCGGAAGGCAGCCTCCGCAGCGAGAGATCGCACCGCACAAAGGAGGAGCACCGTGCAGAAATTCGCCGAGATGAACGTCGCCAAGCCAGCGATCGCTGCTGCCGCCGTTGTGATCGTCGCGGGCGTCGGCATGCTCTTGCCCCCGCCTTCGGCATCAGCGCCAGCGCAACCCGGTTCCTCGCCGACCACTGCGAGGGTCGGTCTGGCCTCGGATTCGCACAACGCACGGCTGACGGTGACGGAGAACGGAGTTCGCTTCTCGTTACTGGCACCGCGGTCGGCCGGCTGGGAAAGGCACAGCGGCTCTGCGGCCGGCAAGCCCAGCGGAAGGCCGATGTCGCTCAACAAGACCGTCGTGGGCCCGCAGGACGCAGAGGCGATCATCTACTGGACGAGCTATCCCCGCGGCGACCACGCCGATCCGTGTGGTCGTGTGCTGAGCCCGCGAGTCGGTCGATCAGCGGCCGATCTCGCGGCTGCAGTGTCGAGAGCGCCCGGCACCAAGCTCGTCAAGGGGCCTTCGGACGTCAGCGTGGGCGGGCGCCCAGCGAAGCACGTCGTGCTCACGGTTCGCGAGAACGTCGGCTGCGATCCGGGGTTCTTCTACACCTGGCGACCGCAAAGGCTCGGTGCATTTTGGCATACGACGGACGTGGGCGACACGATCCGTGTCTGGATCGTCGCCGTGAGCGGCAAGCGCCTCTTCATCGCAGCCGCGACAAAGGCCGGGGGCATCGAAAAGGAAGTCCAGCAGATCGTCGCATCGATCCGCTTCGAGCCATGAGTGAGTTCCACCATGGTCACGAGCCACGGGCGGAGGAAATTGCACTTCACCAGAAGTACCTCACGCTCGAGGGGCAGATCGACGCGGCCAGGCTCGAAGGGGACGAGGCCGAGGCTCGTCGCCTCAAGTCGCTCGTCAAGCGAGCCAAGGCGCGCTGGATCAAGGCCAATCGGAGAGTCACCCGCGGGACCTAGACCGGAAGGAGCTCGTCGGCGTCTGCACCTGCCTACGAAGCCCGCTACGAAGAGCTCGTCGCGTGCTTGACGAGCTCCTCGTCATTCTCAGAGCGACGGGCGTCTCGCGGCCGGTGCGCCGACGGCTGTTACGGGTCTGAAACGGACCTGAAATGCGCCGGGTCGACCCTCGGGTTCGACAGTCGAACCTCAGCGAAAGGGGATGGGCGAGATGCCCCCGAGTCCAATCCAACTTCTCGGTGCCGGCCTTGTCGTGACCGTCGGGCTAGCCGCTACCTCCTGGGCCGCGTCCGCGCCGGCCACGGGGTCTCGGCTTGCCGCGGACGCTGCGCAAGGCAAGTCGAAGATCGCCTTCATCAGCCGCGGTCTGCAACGAAGACCCGGGCTCTACGTCGTGAGCGCGGACGGGAGCGGGCAGCGGAGGCTGACGGGCAATGTGTTGGCCCGTACTCCTGAGTGGTCGCCCGACGGGCGGAGGATTGCCTTCGAAGGCCCCGGCATCTATGTTGTGAACGCCGACGGAAGCTTTCGGCTGAGGCTGGCGCGCAACGGGCGCACTCCCGCCTGGTCGCCCGACGGGCGGACGATCGCCTTCTTCAGCGGCTCCAAGATCTACCTCATGAACGCCGACGGGAGCGAGCACCGGCCCCTGACGACCCTGCAGCCGGGGCGGATGCCCAATCTTGCGTGGTCGCCCGACGGGCGGAAGCTCGCCTTCCTCGCCGCTGGAGGGCCGGTAGTCGACGATCTTCTGCGCGGTGGTTGC